>NZ_NBTM02000001.1:1335840-2003760 GCF_002083135.2 Aerococcus viridans
ACGTGTGGTTTGACCCTGTTTTTGGGAGCGAATGGATAGAATTATTCAATCGAATTAACATATTGACGGTAGAATGACTTGAAAGAATATCCT
Source organism: Aerococcus viridans (assembly GCF_002083135.2). Lineage (NCBI taxonomy): Bacteria > Bacillati > Bacillota > Bacilli > Lactobacillales > Aerococcaceae > Aerococcus > Aerococcus viridans. The sequence goes on from NZ_NBTM02000001.1 coordinate 1,335,934, forward strand.
TAGGGAGTGCAGAATAAGGCAACGTTTCATGTAACCCCGTAATTATCCAAAATAAACTAGATTTTTCAAAATGATCTACAGTTGAAAAAAATTTCAAGTACTGTTTTTTGAATAGCATTCCCAATATAGGCTGAAACTTACCTGGCATGCCGACGCAGTGAAGTAGGATAGTCAGCCAAGCCCTTAGACAAAGGCTAAGGGCTTGGCCTCGCAGGATTTAAGGGCATGACAGGTAAAGTGAAAGCCGAATAATTTCTAATTTTTAAAGAAAACAAAAAACCAGAGTGAAATAAATCACTCCGGTTCTTATGTAATGAAAGGAATTGAAAAAGTATTAGTTTTCAGTATCTTCTACAATTTGGCCTTCTTTTTCATCGATTAATTCTGGTTCAGCAACCTCTGCATCTGGGTCAACTTCTTCTGGCTCTTCAACTGGCGCAGAAATAGCTACAACAACCTCTTCAGCATCTGTTACTAATTCAATATCGCTAGCAAGTTTTAAGTCACCAGCAGTTACTGAGTCACCAATAGCTAAGCCTGTAACGTCTACTTCAACTGAATCTGGCGCAGTTGCTGGGTCAGCAACAACGTTAATTTCAAGTGTTGTCGTAGAAGCTACACCTTCTTGATCTGCTAAAGCATCTTCGTTAACAATAACGATAGATAATGGCATTTCAAGTTTTTGACCTTTTTTGATTGCTTGTAAAGAAATGTTGTAGATAGTTGGTTTTAACGCTGATTGTGAAATTTCACGTACGTAAACTGTATGTGTCTTACCATCTAACTCTAAATCAAATACTGAGTTAAGACCTAATTCACGACGAATTTGTTCTACATCAGATACTGACAATGAGATGTTAGTTGGCTCCATATCACTTGCGTACACAACGCCGGGAACTAAGTCTTCTTTACGTAATTGTTTAGCTGCTGAAGTACCAGCGCCATCACGTTTTTGAGCTGTAAATTTCATTCGAATACCTCCTGAGTATATACGTTTGTATTTACGTTTCCTACAATTTAAAAATTTAGAAACACACTTAATGTTAACATATATGAGTAATAAAATCTATTTTAAGCTATAAACATGCAATAATTCATTTGGATTGTCTAATAAGAGAATTATGAGAAAAAGTAGCCCACACTGCCATAAAGGGACCTTCTGTGGTAAAATGAAGCAAATATAAAGAGTGACTGGTATGGATAAAAAGGGTAAAACGAGTCGCTTAGGAGGAATATGATGCAATTTAAAAGTACACGTAACCAGGATAATATCGTGACAGCTTCACAAGCCATTATTCAAGGATTAGCAACTGATGGCGGGCTTTACGTCCCAACAGAATGGCCTAGCGTTGACCTTGATTGGTCTGAATTAAAAGAGATGACCTACCAAGAATTGGCTTATTTTGTTATGTCTATCTTTTTTGATGACTTTTCAGAAGCAGATTTAAAAGCTTGTATTGATGGTGCTTACGATGAAAAATTCGATACGGATGTAATTGCGCCATTAGCAAAAGTTGGGGATGACTACTATTTAGAATTATTCCACGGTCCAACGATTGCCTTTAAAGACCTAGCGCTACAAATCTTACCGCATTTAATGAAAAAATCAGCAGAAATGAATGCCAACGACAAAGAGATTGCTATTTTGACAGCTACTTCAGGCGACACTGGTAAGGCAGCAATGGCTGGATTTGCAGATGTACCAGGTACAAAGATCATTGTTTTCTATCCGCAAGGTGGCGTTTCTACTATTCAAGAAAAACAAATGGTAACCCAAAAAGGGGACAATACCTTTGTGGTGGCGATTGAAGGGAACTTTGATGATGCGCAAACAGAAGTGAAACGCTTATTTAACGATGAAGCTTTACGCGCTGATTTAGCGGCAGAAAACATCCAATTCTCATCAGCTAACTCAATGAATATCGGGCGCTTAATTCCGCAAGTGGTGTACTACTTCTACGCATATGCCCAATTAGTGAAACATGAAGAAATTGAAGCGGGCAGTCCGGTCAACTTTGTGGTCCCAACAGGAAACTTCGGGGACATCTTAGCTGGTTACTATGCACAAAAATTAGGTCTACCAGTTGGTAAATTGGTTTGTGCTTCTAACGATAATACTGTCTTATACGACTTCTTCAACACAGGTGTTTACGACAAAAACCGTGAGTTCAAGTTAACTATTTCACCGTCTATGGATATTTTGGTTTCAAGCAACTTCGAACGGATGTTATTCCACGCTTTAGGGGATGACGTGGCCCAATTGGTGGGCTTGATGAATGACTTAGATGAAAAAGGGCGGTACGAATTCCCAGCTGACGTGAGCGAGAAATTTGCATCCTTCCTTGGCGAATTTGCCGACGAGGACCAAACTAAAGCTGAAATTGACCGCGTATACCAAGAATACGACTATTTAATGGATCCGCATACTGGTGTTGCATCAGCGAGTCTACAAAAATTGAAAGCCAAAGATGTCCTAAGTGGACCGAGCGTTGTTGTGTCAACAGCTAGCCCATACAAGTTCCCGCAAGCTGTTTTGACATCTATTGGACAAGATGTTGAAAATGCGACTGACGATGAATTGGTAGCCAACATTAAATCTGCAGGAAACCGCGATTATCCAAATGCCATCAAAGAAATCCAAACTGCTGAAGTACGCCACAACCGTGTGTCGACTGTAGCGGATATGAAGGCAACAGTTGTGGGTATTTTAACTAGAGAATAAGTCAATTGGAAAGTGTAGGAGACCATGCTTAAAGGATTAAATTTAACAGTCGTTGTCACAGGTGGCATCGCAGCGTATAAAATCCCAGATTTTGTCCGTACCCTCATTAAAGCAGGGGCTAATGTGCGCGTTGCCTTGACACCATCTGCCAAGCAATTTGTCACACCATATACCTTTGAAGTCCTAACCAAATATCCACCATTAGTTGAAGGTGTCCACAGCCCGGATACCGTGGCCCATATCGCTTTAGCCGATTGGACTGACTACGCTATTATTATGCCAGCAACCGCCAATACAATTGGGAAATTTGCCAATGGCATTGCGGATAACGAAGCTTTGTCCATGATGTTGGCCTTGAAATCGCCACTCTTATTTGTACCCGCTATGAACGAGAAAATGTGGACTAACCAGGCTACTCAACGTAACGTCAGCCAACTCCGTTTAGACGGCCATTTTGTGGTAGAACCAGATACCGGATTCTTAGCAGAGGGCTATGAAGGAAAGGGCCGGATGCCAGCGCCTGAAGCTGTATTCCAAGCCCTATTAGCCTATATTGCCATCGATAAGCAGGGTCAAACTCTTGATTTAACCGGGCATAAACTACTGGTATCAGCCGGCGGGACTACCGAGAAATTAGACCCCGTCCGGTTCTTGACCAACCGTTCTTCTGGCAAAATGGGTTTGGCTATCGCCAATGCCGCCGCGCTTGCTGGCGGACAAGTGACTCTAGTCCGCACTGACCACGCTAAAAATCTGCCTGTTCTACCCGGCATAGAAGTGGTCACCGTCGAATCAGCTCAAGAATTGTATGACACCATGCACAAACATGTCACAGACAAGGATATTGTAATCATGTCTGCCGCTGTATCTGACTACCGATCTGCCCATCCAGCTGATCAAAAAATGAAAAAAGACCAGCTATCTAATCAGGATGGGTTGACCATTCAATTGGCCGAAAATCCTGATATTTTAGCTAGTTTGCCTAAAGAAGGCCATTATACAGTGGGTTTTGCAGCTGAAACTCAAAAGGTGATTGAATATGGTCGCAACAAATTAGTGAAAAAAGGGGTCGACATGATTGTCGCTAATGACGTTTCAGACCAAATAATTGGCTTCAATACAGATGACAACCAAGTGACTTTAATCACTAAAGATAGTGAACGACCTTTAGAAAGACAAAGTAAAATCGGTGTAGCAGTTGAATTGTTAGCCCGTATACAAGACGAACTCAAATAACGCAAAAAAATGATGCCGGAATTGAAATCCAGCATCATTTTTTTCATATATAGGTAAATAATTCTCAATTATTCGTCGCCCAACAAGTGGGTATGCTCGTCAAGGGCGAATGGTGTTTCTTCACTGATGTGGTCGTAGAACATGATCCCATTTAAATGGTCAATTTCATGTTGCAATACGATAGCTGGGTAGCCAGAGAAACGTTTCTTATATTCGTTACCGTCAATATCGTTATAAGTAACTGTGATGCGGGCGTGACGAGGGACATAACCTGGTACGTCGCGGTCAACAGATAAACAACCTTCACCTTCACGAAGACAAACACCTTCAACAGAATGGCTGACAACGCGTGGGTTTAAGAATACACCATTTAATAATGGCTCGGCATTTTCTGGATCCATCAAGTCTGGCACTAATAGGGCAGTCATTTGAATAGATACATCTAATTGTGGCGCAGCAATCCCAACACCACCACGTAAACCATATTTCTCAGCTAATTCTTCATCTTGGCTATTGCGCAAAAATTCCATCATATCATCAGCTAACTGACGAATTTCATCAGAAACTGGGAAAGTAATTTTTTCAGCTTTCTTTCGTAAGGTAGGATGTCCTTCGCGAACAATGTCTTCCATAGTAATCATCTGAACAACTCCTTTTCTTCTATCATAACTGATATATCTTCTCATAAAAAGACTTTGAATGCAAAAATCCGATACTATGTAAACTGATTCACGAGATGGAACAGAAGTTTAAAAACGACTAGTACAGTTTAAAAACACCTATGAAATTGTCTATTTTCTATTTAGGTGAAAAAGGCTTGGTAGTAGTAAAAGATAAAGATTACTATAAAACTAACAATGGAAGGGGTTTCCGATTACGGTTTCTGTATTATAATAGAATTTGTTGCAAAAATTGCAAAAAGATTGAAAAGGCTCGCATGATTTGATAAAGTAAATCAGTAAGGTAAATAAAATAACACAGATTAACGGTAGTATGTGTAATTTTTATAAAAGAGAGGAATGTGTTACAAATGGCTAAATTACCAGTGGATTATGAAGCGCAGCTAGATACTATCAGTGCTCAATTTCAAATGGTTCAAATTTTAGATGAAGATGGAAATGTTGTTAACCCTGACATCATGCCTGATCTATCAGATGAAGAATTAGTTGAGTTAATGAAACGTATGGTTTTCTCACGTACACTCCATGAACGCTCAATGGCATTGGCAAAACAAGGTCGTTTAGGTTTCTACGCACCTACTTTAGGTCAAGAAGCTTCTCAAATGGCAAGTTCTTATGCATTTACAAAAGATGACTGGTTGTTCCCAGGATATCGTGATATCCCTCAATTAATCGCTCACGGTTTAAAAATCTCTCAAGCATTCTTATGGTCTCGTGGACATGTTGAAGGTAATAACTACCCAGCTGATCTAAATGCATTGCCACCACAAATTATCATTGGTGCACAATACATCCAAGCGATGGGTTCTGCTCGCGCACAAAAATTAAATGGTGATAAAGCTGTAACATTTACATATACAGGTGACGGTGGTTCATCTCAAGGTGACGTATACGAAGGTATGAACTATGCTTCACGTTATAAAGCACCAATCGTATTCTTTATCCAAAACAACGGTTTTGCGATTTCAACACCACGTTACAAACAAACAGCTGCTGAAACTTTAGCACAAAAAGCTGTATCTGTAGGTATCCCAGGAGTTCAAGTAGATGGTAACGATGCTTTAGCAGTTTACGCAGTATCTAAACAAGCACGTGAATGGGCATTAGCTGGTAACGGTCCTGTTTTAATTGAAACAGTTACAAACCGTTTAGGCGCTCATTCTACTTCAGGTGATGATCCTAAGATCTACCGTACGCAAGAAGACATCGACAGCTGGACTAAACGTGAGCCGTTAATCCGTATGCGTGCATTCTTAGAAGGTAAAGGTCTATGGTCTGAAGAAATCGAAAATGAATATGTAGAACAAGTTCGTGAAGAAATCAAAGAAGCTGCTAAAGAAGCTGACATGGCACCTAAACAAACAGTTACTCAATTCTTAGAAAACATGTTCGAAGTGCCTGGACAAAATATTCAAGAACAAATTGAAGCATATTCAGTGAAGGAGGCTAAATAATTATGGCTAACTTAACAATGATCGAAGCGATCGCTGAAGCGCTAGACCAAGAAATGGCTCGCGATGAAAAAGTATATATTTTTGGTGAAGACGTTGGTAAAAACGGTGGTGTTTTCCGTGCGACTAAAGGTTTATTTGACAAATATGGCGAAGAACGTTTAAGCGATACACCATTATCTGAATCAGCTATCGGTGGTATGGCAATTGGTATGGCATTACACGGCTTCCGCCCAGTAATGGAAATCCAATTCTTTGGATTCGTATTTGAAGTATTTGACTCAATTGCTGGTCAAATGAACCGTACACGTTTCCGTATGGGCCAAACTCGTAACTTACCTATCACTATCCGTTCACCATTTGGTGGTGGTGTGCATACACCAGAAATGCATGCGGACTCATTAGAAGGTTTAATGGCACAGACACCTGGATTGAAAGTTGTTATTCCATCAAACCCACGCGATGCAAAAGGTTTATTAACAGCTGCTATTCGTGATAACGACCCAGTATTATTCTTAGAGCATATGAAACTTTACCGTTCATTCCGTGAAGAAGTGCCTGAAGAACAATACGAATTAGAAATCGGTAAAGCTAACCTAGTTCAAGAAGGTTCTGATGTAACAATTATCGCTTACGGTTACATGGTTCGTGAAGCAATCAAAGCGGCTGAAGAATTAGCTAAAAATGGCGTTTCTGCTGAAATCGTTGACTTACGTACAGTTTCTCCATTGGATATGGAAACAATTACAAAATCAGTTGAAAAAACTGGTCGCGTAGTAATCGTACAAGAAGCACAACGTCAAGCAGGTGTTGCTGATAAAGTAGCTTCAGAAATTTCTCAACGTAGCATTCTATCTCTAGAAGAACCTATTAAAGTTATAGCTGCGCCAGATACAGTTTTCCCATTTGGTATGGCTGAAAATACTTGGTTACCAAATGCAACTGACATTGTTGCAGCTGCTAACGAAATTACAGGTAAATAGCAATTAAGGGCGTGACACTAATGTCAAAGCCCCCTTTATTACTTGTTAAAATATAAACTTTAAGCTCAAATTAGAAGGGATGAATAACAAATATGGCCTTTGTATTTAATTTACCAGATGTCGGCGAAGGTATGGCGGAAGGCGAAATCGTTTCATGGCTAGTAGCTGTAGGCGACCAAGTCAACGAAGAAGATCCAATCGTTGAAATCCAAAACGATAAATCAGTAGAAGAAATTTACTCACCAGTTTCAGGTAAAGTAACTGAATTACATTACAGTGAAGGTGATGTTGCCATTGTTGGTACACCATTAATCACTTTTGAAGGTGATGGATTAGAAGACAACGCAGCCGCATCAGCGCCTGCAAAAGAAGCAGAAGCAACTGCAAAAGAAGCGGAAGCACCAGCTGCACCTGCAACAGGTGGCGGCGTATACCAATTCACTTTACCAGACGTAGGTGAAGGTATGGCTGAAGGTGAAATCGTTTCTTGGTTGGTTGCTGAAGGCGACGAAGTAAATGAAGAAGATTCATTAGTTGAAATCCAAAACGATAAATCAGTTGAAGAAGTAGCTTCCCCTGTAACAGGTAAGATCGTTCGTATCTTAGTTGAAGCTGGAACAGTTGCTAACGTTGGTGATGTATTAGCTGAAATCGATGCACCTGGTCATAACTCAGAAGCATCAGCACCAGTCTCTACTCCAGAATCACCTGCACAAGAAACTAAAGCAGTAGATCCAGCAGCTGGCATATCTACAAACGCATCAGCTGGTAACGTACCAGTTGCTTCAGACCCTAACAAACGCGTATTAGCAATGCCTTCTGTACGACAATTTGCTCGGGAGCAAGGTGTTGACATTACAGCTGTTGCTGGTACTGGTAAAAATGGTCGTGTCTTACGTGAAGACGTTGCCAACTTTAACGGCGCAGCAGCTACTGCTCCTGAAGCACCTGCTACTGAAACTGCACAAGCTGCAGCGACAACAGAAGCACCAGCAGCTAAACCAGCTAAGAAAGCTGCCGCAGTTGCTGACAACTCAGACCGCGTAGAACGTATCAAGATGACACCAATGCGTAAAGCAATCGCTAAAGCAATGGATACTGCTAACCATACAGCACCATCTGTTACATTGTTCAAAGACGTTGAAGTTTCTAAATTATGGGATCACCGTAAGAAGTTCAAGAGCATTGCGGCTGAACGTGGTACTAAATTGACATTCTTACCATACGCAGTGAAAGCTTTAATTGCTGCAGTTAAGAAATACCCTCAATTAAACGCGTCAATCGACGATGCAAGTCAAGAGTTTGTACACAAACATTACTACAACATTGGTATCGCAACAGATACAGATGCTGGTTTATACGTACCAAACATCAAGAATGCAGATACGCGTTCAATGTTTGATATTGCTGATATCATCAACGAAAATGCTGCTAAGGCACATGCTGGCGAACTTAAAGGACCAGATATGGCTGATGGTACAATTTCTATTTCTAACATCGGTTCTGTTGGTGGAGAATTCTTTACACCAATCTTAAACTACCCAGAAACAGCAATCTTAGGTTTTGGTGCAATCAAATCTGAACCAGTAGTTAACGCTGATGGTGAAGTTGTTGCTGGTCGCGTATTGAAACTATCATTAACTTTTGACCACCGTATCGTTGATGGCGCAACTGGTCAACAAGCGCTTAATGAAATCGCTCGTTTAATGGCTGACCCTGAATTATTATTAATGGAAGGATGATTTTAGAATGGTAGTAGGCGCATTCGCAATTGAATTAGATACAGTTGTTGTTGGTTCTGGACCTGGTGGCTATGTAGCTGCCATCCGTGCCGCGCAATTGGGCCAAAAAGTAGCTATCGTTGAACGTGAGTTCATCGGTGGTGTCTGCTTAAACGTTGGATGTATTCCATCTAAAGCCTTGATCCAAGCTGGTCATGCTTACCACAACGCTAAAGGCGGCGACGCTGTCTTTGGTGTAACTTCTGGTGACGTTAAATTAGACTTCGCGCAAACACAATACTGGAAGAACAATACAGTAGTAAATACTTTAACTTCTGGTGTTGAAATGTTACTTAAAAAGAACAAAGTTGAAATCATCCGTGGTGAAGCATACTTCAACAACGAAAATGAATTTACTGTAATGGGTGACGATGATACTCACCAATTATACTCATTCAACAACGCAATCGTTGCAACAGGTTCTACACCAATCCAAATCCCTGGATTCAAATTTGGTGGCCGTGTTGTAGATTCAACAGGCGCTTTAAACTTTGAAGAAGTTCCTGAAAGCTTAGTTGTTATCGGTGGTGGGGTTATCGGATCTGAATTAGGTATGGCTTACGCTAATCTAGGCTCTAAGGTAACAATCTTAGAAGGCTCTCCTCAATTATTACCAACATTTGAAAAAGATATGGTAAAAGTTGTGGAAAAAGAAATGAAGAACATCGGTATTGAAACAACTGTCAACGCTATGGCGAAAGAAGCTGTAGACAACGGTGACTCAGTAACAGTTAAATACGAAGTTAAAGGTGAAGCTAAAGAAATCACTGCTGACTATGTATTAGTATCTGTTGGTCGTCGTGCGAATACAGCTGATTTAGGTTTAGAAGCAATTGGGATTGAATTAACTGAACGTGGTTTAGTGAAAGTTGACAACCAAGGTCGTACCTCAGTGAAAAACTTCTTTGCAATCGGTGATATTACTCCTGGTGCTGCTTTAGCACATAAAGCATCTTACGAAGGTAAGATTGCTGCAGAAGCAATATCAGGTAAACCAGCAGCTATCGACTACAAAGTGATGCCATCGGTAGCTTACACTACACCTGAATTAGCTTCTTACGGTTTAACTGAAAAAGAAGCTAAAGATCAAGGTTTAGACGTGAAAACTGTGAAATTCCCACTAGCGGGTAACGGTCGTGCATTATCATTAAACGCTGGCCAAGGTTTCATCCGTTTAGTAGCGACTAAAGAAGATGACGTATTAGTTGGCGCGCAAATGGTTGGTATCTCCGCTTCAGACGTTATGGCTGAAGTTGGTTTAGCAATCGAAGCAGGCATGAACGCAGAAGACATTGCCTTAACAATCCACGGTCATCCTACATTATCAGAAGCTGTAATGGATGCCGCTGAAGGGTTATTGGGTATGCCAATTCACATGTAGTCCATCTCAATAAGCAATAACTTGAATATTGAGACGAGAAAACCCCGTGTAAGTTTGACTTACGCGGGGTTATTTTTGAATTATTTGCAGTACTCGAGTGTAAATACGGTTAAAATCAATTTCAGTCAAATGTTGGAGGGATCCAAATAGAACTATATAAACGATTAAAGCGATTTCTTTTATGTTATCATCTTATGAAGTCAGGTGGAATAATACTTATAAAATTCAAAACAAATTTAGGAAATCAATTAATGGAAGCTGGTAAAGATGACTTTACAGACAAAACAGGTTTCACTACTTAAGTACAATTGAACGAACCAAAAGCGATGATGCCACAAGATCATATCTTTAAATATATTTATAAAAAAGGCTTGTGGCGCATGCGCCACAAGCCTTTTTGCTGTATGTATTGCTTGCTATTAGTTCTTAGCTAATTCTTTTTCATAGTCTGCTTGAGGATCATCTTCAGCTGTCCAAATAGGAATTGATGAACCACCTGAAATTTCTTCAATTTTAGCTTTAGTTTCATCAGATTGATAAGCATCTATAATAGCTTGAATATCAGGATTATCAAGCTTATCTTTTGTGGTTGCAATGATATTTTTCTTCACAGGGTCAATATTTGAAGCATCATCTGTATCGGTATAAATAGCATCTTCTGGATCTAAACCAGCATCCATCAGCATATCGCCACCAATCGTAATCAAATCAGCGTCACCTAATGAACGAGCGATTTGAGATGGGTCCATTTCGACAATTTCAATGTTTTTAGTATTTTCTACAACATCCGCTTTAGTTGGCGCAAAACCAGCTTCCTCATCTAACTTGATTAAACCAATATCTTGTAAGCCTAAGAAAGCGCGCTCTGCATTCGTAGCAGAGTTAGGTACCGCAACAGTTACACCGTCAGGGATGGATTCGACGTCAGTGATTTCAGGAACTGCAAAAATATACATAGGTGATACAATCGTATAAGCAATTGGCGTGATTTGTGAGTCACCAAGGTCCTTAGCATAAGCACTTAAGAATGAAATATGTTGGAAGGCATTTAAGTCTAATTCCCCATCTTCTAAAGCACGATTTGGTTGTGAGTATTCAGAAAAGGTTACTACTTCTAGATTGATGCCTTGATCTTCTAATCTTGTTGCAACGTCTTCCCAAATTTCAGCAGTTACATCTCCAACAACCCCAACAGAATATGACCGAGTTTCGTCAGTATCTACTTGGCCTGTTGATTCATTATCACTACTCCTATTACCGCAAGAAGCAAGTACTAAAGCACTACCAAAGGCTAGGAATAATTTTAAACTTTTTCTAATATCCAATATACTTCTCCCCATTCATAACATAATGATTTTATTTTAAATGACGTTAAAAATATAAGCAATAGCAATTCAAATGTTACGGATTTTGCAATATAAGATAGCGAACAACCATATGAAACGAAGTAGATTTTAATGATTGCGCTCTTGCTTTTTAAACTGAGTGCGGTTGGAGCAAATTGGCTAATTAATAGGGTACCAGCATTAAAGTGCAACGAAAACTTGGAAAAATGATGGCTAAGTTATCTCTTTTACATATTTTCCGCTATAATAAATATGAAAACGAAAGCGGAGGAATACGATGTCTAACAATTATCAATATCCGATCGATTTAGATTGGACGAGTGAAGAAATGGCGATTGTAGTAAAAATGTGGAATGGCTTGGAACAAGCTTATGAATCAAGCATCAACCGCGAAGAATTGTTGAGTAGATATAAGTCTTTTAAGCAAGTTGTGCCAAGCAAAATGGAAGAAAAACAATTAGGCAATAGCTTTGAAAAGATTTCTGGCTACCAACTTTATGGCACGATCAAAAAAGCTAAAAATTTAGAAACAAAATCCATTTCAATGCCATAAGGGCGAAAAGATAAAGTGTTGTAAGTAAAGTAGGAGGCATGTTAATAGATGTTAGAAGCGCGGGCAGCATTGGTGAAAGCGTGGATTGAAGAAGCAACAACCTATATCCACGACCAATTGAATAGTGAAATCGAAATAGAAAGTAAATCCAACCGAAAAGATCTCGTTACCAACGTAGATAAAGAAGTTGAATTACTATTTAGAAACAAGATTGCAGAGAACTTTCCAGACGACCGTTATATCGGTGAGGAGAAAATGGGTGACACCCCGTCCAATCTGGCTGGCGGTGTATGGATCGTTGATCCCATCGACGGCACAGCCAATTTTGTCCTACAACAAAATCACTTTGCCATCATGGTTGCTTACTACGAGGATGGCCTTGGAAAGCTAGGTGTCGTGTACGACGTGATGAATGACGACTACTTTGAAGCCATCGCTGGTCAAGGCATTAAACGAAACGGTCAAGTCTTTCAACCACCATTCAAGGACAAAATCCTAAAAGACTCCTTGATCGCGGTCAATGGGGGCATGGTCATGACTGACGCTTATAAAATACAAGAACTAGTCAAAGAATCTATGGGTCTTCGCATTTATGGGTCAGCAGGAATTGAAATCATCGCCTTGTTGAAGGGTGAAATTGCCGCTTACGTATCACCAAGGCTGCAGCCCTGGGACATTGCTGCCGGCCAAGTCTTGACAAACGAAGTGGGCATTCAAGTGTCACAATTTACTGGCGAACCGGTTGATTTATTGAACCGAAATCGGGTTTTAGCAGCCTACCCATCAGCATACCGACGAATGATTGAAAATTTGAAGGGACCAAGATAAGCAAGCATTGTACTTTTCATATCAAGAGGGGCTTGTACTTTGTGATTTATTTGGTCGACATAATCGAAAAAACTAGTAATTTCAATTGATAAGTGATACGATATTATGGCGGTTTTATTACGAGAAACTTTGTTAAAGTTTATAACTAGGGGTTTTAGGGTAAAACGGTTTCATAAACTTGACAAATAATTGATACAAATTTTGTATTTGTTATATAAATGGAGGAATTTTTAAAAATGGCAAAACGTGAAGATATTCGTAATGTTGCAATCATTGCCCACGTTGACCACGGTAAAACTACTTTGGTTAACCAATTGTTGGAACAATCAGATACTTTAGATGAACGTACAAAAATTGATGAGCGAGCAATGGACTCTAACGATATCGAGAAAGAACGTGGTATCACCATCCTAGCTAAGAATACAGCTGTAAACTACAAGGGTCACCACATTAACATCATGGATACTCCAGGACATGCGGACTTCGGTGGTGAAGTTGAGCGTATCATGACAATGGTAGACGGTGTAGTTTTAGTTGTAGATGCTTATGAAGGTACAATGCCGCAAACGCGTTTTGTATTGAAAAAAGCGTTCGAAGCGAACTTAACACCAATCGTTGTTGTAAACAAAATTGATAAACCATCAGCTCGTCCATCAGAAGTTGTAGACGAAGTATTAGACCTGTTTATCGAATTAGGTGCAGATGATGAAATGTTAGACTTCCCAGTAGTATACGCTTCAGCTTTAAGTGGTACTTCAAGTCTTTCTGACGATCCAGCTGACCAATTAGAAACAATGAATCCAATCTTCGATACAATTCTTGAAGAAATCCCAGCACCAGTTGATAACTCTGAAGAAGGTTTACAATTCCAAGTCTCATTACTAGACTATAACGACTACGTTGGTCGTATCGGTATTGGTCGTGTATTCCGCGGTACTATCCGTGTAGGTGACCAAGTTACCTTAATGAAACTTGACGGAACTGAGAAAAACTTCCGTGTAACAAAATTATTCGGTTTCTTAGGTTTAGAACGTGTTGAAATTAACGAAGCGAAGGCCGGAGAACTTATTGCCGTTTCTGGTATGGAAGATATTTTCGTTGGGGAAACAGTTGTAGATTCAAACATCAAAGAGGCTTTAGAGCCATTACGTATTGATGAACCAACACTACAAATGACTTTCTTAACAAACGATTCACCATTCGCAGGCCAAGAAGGTAAACACGTAACTTCTCGTAAACTAGAAGAACGTTTACGTTACGAATTACATACTGACGTTTCATTACGTGTAGACAATACAGAATCTCCGGATGCATGGGTTGTTTCAGGTCGTGGTGAGCTTCACTTATCTATCTTGATTGAAAACATGCGTCGTGAAGGTTACGAGTTACAAGTATCTCGACCAGAAGTTATCATCCGTAACATCGATGGTGTGAAATCTGAACCGTTTGAGTTAGTTCAAATCGATACACCTGAAGAATACCAAGGTTCAATTATCGACGCCTTAAACCAACGTCGTGGTAATATGGTAGACATGATCTCTACAGGTCTAGGTACAACTCGTTTAACTTACCACGTACCAGCTCGTGGTATGATTGGTTTCACAACTTACTTCATGTCATTAACACATGGTTACGGTATCTTGAACCATACATTTGACCACTATGCACCATACATCAACGAACAAATCGGTGGTCGTCGTAACGGTGCCTTAGTATCAACAGATACTGGTAAAGCAACTACTTACGGTATCATGCAAGTTGAGGACCGTGGTACAATCTTTGTTAACCCAGGTACACAAGTATACGGGGGTATGATTGTTGGTGAAAGTACACGTGAAAAAGATATTGTTGTAAACATTATCCGTTCTAAAAACTTAACTAATGTTCGTTCTTCAAACAAAGACCAAACAGCTTCAATCAAAGCACCGAAACTACTGACACTTGAAGAATCATTAGAATTCATGAATGAAGATGAGTACTGTGAAGTAACACCAGAAAGCATTCGTTTACGTAAATCAATCTTAAACGAAGCTGAACGTGCAAAAGCAGCTAAGAAAAAGAACTTAGGTTAATTTGATTAATGCGCTATAGCGTACATAAATACTTTTTAAGACGTAGACGATTTGTCTGCGTCTTTTTTATGGTTATTTTTTACAGAGAAGATTACATAGTAGGTTGACCAATAAATCATGTTTGATTTTTCAATAAATTGTAATAGGATTCCGCTAATGTATGGGCCGATTATGCTATAATGGATAACTGAGTAATGGCTGTCCATACCACTACTTATTTCTAGTATCAACGGATGTATAACATCATACAAAATCCATAAAGGAGGGCTATTGTGCCAACAGAATCTAAAAGAAAAAAAGCCCAAGCAAATAAGGAAAAACAAAAAAAATCAAATGCATTAGATAAAGAGAAAGCAAAAAAACAATCTAAAAATGCGCGTAAGCAAGCTAAAAAAGAAAGAAATCATGAAGGACCATCCTGGTTTAAACGCGTCATTGCCCATTGTGAAGATTTAGATGGGAAGATTTTGATATTATATGGCTTGCTGCTGACAATTGGATTATTGATGGTGACAACTGCATCATCTTATCTAGCGACATCATCAGGTCAAGTGACATACTATTATTTAGAGAGACAGGGCCTCTTTGCGGTTGCTGGTATCATCGCTATCTTTCTAATTTATATTATCAAGCCAGAAATATTGCGACATCAACGTTTTCAAAAGTTAATGTATGTAGGGGTCACGGTCCTATTAGTTTTTACCTTCATATTTGGGGAAACCATTAATGGGGCTCAAGGTTGGATTGGGGTTGGTGCCTTCTCCATTCAGCCAGTAGAGTTTGCAAAACCAGCCTTAGTTCTATTAGTCGCTAATTTCTTAGCGAAGGATGAGGTTCAGAACACGATTGCTGAAGTAAATAGTCCATTTAAATTGATTGCTCAATACAAAAAAGAGGCTGCAGCTATTGGTATTTGGTTAGCGCTCGTATTCTTCTTCCCAGATGTAGGTGGTGTACTCATTCTTGGGTCGTTATTTGTAATCCTCCTATTAAATTCTGGCCTAACACTGAAATGGCTGACTAAATCAGTTCTAGCAGCAATTGTTGTATATATTTCAGTTGTTATTATCTTGAATCTATTTGATTTATCGCATATAGATAATTATCAGATTGCCCGCTTTACCTCTTTTATTAATCCATTCGCGGATGCACAGGATACAGGATTGCAATTAGTTTATGGCTATTATGCTTTATCAAATGGTGGCATCCTTGGCCGGGGTGCAGGAAACTCTATCCAAAAACTTGGTTACTTGCCTGAAGCGCATAATGATTTTATTATGGCAATTATTGGAGAGGAATTTGGTTTGTGGGGCGTGATGCTTGTACTTGTTTTGTACTTTGCACTAGTGGTTTATATCTTCCACAAAGCCATTAAAATGCGCCGTATATATGACCAAACCGTCCTTGTTGGTGTTGGTTCATACTTTTTAATTCAAGCTTTTGTAAACTTGGGTGGGGTATTAGGATTAATTCCCTTAACAGGCGTTACTTTCCCCTTCATGTCTTATGGAGGGTCTAGCCTTCTTGTAACGAGTATGATGACAGGTATCGCCTTATCCGTCATTGCCTCTGATCGCTCGTGGCGACGTAGTCTCCAGATGAAAAAGAAGCAAGCTCATCAAATTAGTCTGGCTAAAAATGAAAAATAACATCATCTCTAAGAGCAGATCTTTTAAAAGGTCTGCTTTTTTTACAATTACGGATAAAATTGCAAATTAAGTAAATGCAAAAGTAAATTCTAAAAGCGATTGTCAATAAGGGTTTCTAATACATTTGGCTGGTGCTGTTAAGCTTTATCAACCGAAATTCGTTCATTATTCTGATATACATTAAGAGAACGATGTTAAGGATGTAGGAGTCTATCTCTCAAGGCCTTAATACCATTCCTAATGGGGATTTTTGATAATGGTGCCTAAAAGGCTTAGGTACAAAAGCTGTACTTGAAGTACAAAATGGTGTACAAGCTGTGTTTGGCGGTAAAACTAACCTATATAGCTAAGAAATCTGCTAAATTTAGGTCGAGAAGAATAAAATTAACAAAGAAGTTAGGTATACAAATCCAGTTTCTTTTTGTTATAGGTTCCGTAATAGCTATCAATACTGATATAATATTCAGATAGGAATGTAATCGGTTAGTTGTTGGAGAGCTAGCCTTTTGCAAAGGGAGGAGAGATGAAATGAAACGTTTAATTTCGGCTAGTGCCAGTGAAATCAATCAGATGGATGCTAGCCAATTGAAGCAAGCCATTTTTGCCAGTGAAGGACGGACAATTGTTGCTGAAACAGTGGTGACGTCTCCACCATTGATTCAAGGATTATCAAATCCAGAAGTAATGGCGACTTTTGGTGCAGATATCATTGTATTAAATGAATTGGATATCTTTAATCCAGAAATTCCTGGCTTGGAAGAATTTTCTGGGTCAAAAGGGATTATTCAAGAATTGAAGCGACTGATTGGTCGACCAATTGCCATTAATCTAGAACCTGTTGATGAGCGTCAAGATTTGCTTGAAACCCGTGTGAAATTGAATCCAGGACGTTTAGTTTCAAAAGAAAGTCTAGAAGCAGCAGACGAATTAGGGGTAGATATGATTCTACTGACGGGGAATCCAGCAACTGGTGTAACCATGTCGGCAATCCGTGAGGCTGTTAAGGTGACGAAAGCACATTTTTCAGGGCTAGTCCTTGCGGGTAAAATGCACGGTGCTGGGCTTACTGAAAGTATCGTCAATGAGGAAGCCTTACTTGGTTTTATGGATGAAGGTGCTGATGGGGTCTTAATCCCAGCTGTCAATACGGTGCCTGGGGTGAATGAGCTTGAAAACCAGATGGTCACGAAAGGTGTGCATGCACGCGGTGGATTGGTGATGGCGACGATTGGGACTAGTCAAGAGTCTGCCCAAGCTTCGGTGATCGAGGCGATAGGTTTATCCAATAAACGTGTTGGCGTAGACTGTCACCACATTGGTGATGGTGCCTACGGTCGGATGCCTGATCCAGAAAATATCACCGCTTTGAGTTTGGCGGTGCGGGGTAAACGTCATACTTATTTTCGTATGGCTCAGTCCGTTAATCGTTAAAACGTCATCAAAAAATATAAAAAATTGTCTTTATCAAAAGGGAGGATAAGATAATATGAAAAATTATTTACAAAATTTAGGGAAATCGATCATGTTACCGGTATCGATTTTACCTGTTGCTTCATTATTAATGGGGATAGGTTATTGGATTGATCCAGCTGGACTTTCTGGTGAGGGGTCTAACCAAGTGGCTGTATTCCTGATTCAAGCAGGGACTGCCATTATCAATAATTTACCGATTCTATTTTCAGTCGGTATTGCTACAGGTTTATCAAAAGATGCTAATGGGGCTGCCGGGCTATCTGGTTTAGTCGGTTACCTAATTGTAACAAACCTATTATCAACAGATGGTTTAAGTGTCTTACTCAACATGCCAGTTGAAGAAGTACCAATGGCTTTCGGCGCAACACAAAATGTCTTTATGGCCATTATTTCTGGTTCAGTATCGGCAGCCTTATATAACCGCTATTCAGGTACTAAATTGCCAACAGCGCTCGCATTCTTCTCAGGTAGACGGTTGATTCCAATCTTAACAGCAGGCGCTATGTTAATCATATCCTTACTGCTGTACTTAGTTTGGCCAGTAGCTTATGACGCTTTAGTAGCATTCGGTACTTTCATCTCAGGCCTTGGCGCGCTAGGTGCTGGTATTTACGGTTTCTTCAACAAATTACTGATTCCAACCGGTTTACACCATGCGCTAAACTCAGTATTCTGGTTTGACTTAATCGGTATTAATGATATTGGAAACTTCTGGGCATCTGAGGGGGTTAAAGGGGTTACTGGTATGTATCAAGCCGGCTTCTTCCCAATCATGATGTTTGGTTTACCTGGCGCAGCTTTGGCTATGTATAAGAATGCAGAATCTAAAGCTAAGAAAATTGCAGCTGGTACTATGATTGCTGGTGCTTTCGCTTCATTCTTTACAGGAATTACTGAACCACTAGAATTCTCATTTATGTTTGCAGCGCCAGGATTATACTTGGTTCACGCCTTCCTAACAGGGGTTTCAATGTTTGTCGCAGCAACCTTCCACTGGACCGCTGGATTTGGGTTTTCAGCAGGGTTAGTTGACTTTGCATTAAGCTTGAATGTGCCGATAGCTAACCAACCATTAATGCTGTTAGTTCTAGGTTTAGTGATGTTCGCTGTTTATTACTTTGTATTTGACCTTGCTATTCGTAAATTTGACTTTGCCACACCAGGACGCGGCGAGAATGCTGTAACTGAAGCTGCAATTACAGATTCTGAAGATGAAACCTCTTCTGGTAAAAAGACAACTGCATCTTCAACTAGCAACAGTAAATATGCGCAAATGGCCCATGTTATTTATGATGCTGTTGGCGGGCAAGAAAATATCCGTAGTTACTATAATTGTGCAACACGACTACGTTTTGAATTAGATGATGTTGACCAAGTCGATCAAGCAAGAATCAAAGGTCTTGGTGTTCCGGGCGTCAATGTCTTAGACAAAAACCACCTACATGTCATTGTGGGTACAGACGTTCAATTCGTTGCCGATGAAATGAAAAAAATAGAAGACCAATAATATTTAAGAGAAGTTGGGGTAAAACTCAGCTTCTTTTTTTATGAATTATTTTTAGTTAGCAACAATGTTTTTCTCATAGTTGGATAGTAATTTTTCACAATTTGCAGATTAAGAAATGGGGGGCCTTAAATCAATTAACTATATATTTTGAACGGTATCAAAAGTAATTTGGATCAAATATAAACATATTTTACGAGGATTTTTAAGTACTCGAATGCCGGGGCTGGAACTTCCTATCATGCCTTCGCAGTGGTAGAGAACGGCTTGACCCATATCAATCCGTTACGGGCTTCAGCCCTTACAGATTGAATCGTCAGACTAGCCATTAGACTTTTAGGGTGCGAGAGGCGATGCCAAGAGAGGAACATTGGAAGATTAAGGCAGTGGCTGACAACCTCAGCTGCAACTTAATCTGAGATACAGTCCTCTCTGGAGATTCGAACCTAACTATGCCTGAGGGGTCCCACTGCACCTAAGGCAATGATAGGAAAGTGTGAGCCGAAGGATTAATTACTAAATCATTATAGAAGAAAAAACTTTCTTTTTAGCCGTAGGCTAAATGATTATGAAGTACAAAAGAACAAAAATATCCTATTGTTGAAAAGTAAAGCGCTAACTACTGTTAATTATGATAGAAAAATGAGATTTCTTTCATTTTTCTATATCAAAATTGTTCAAAATATGGCAAACTATGATACAATTGGCAAGTGTAAACAAGCGTCAACTTGTTATAGGCGTAAGAGAGGGAGTTACTATAAATGATTAATAAAGTGTTAGTTGCGAACCGTGGGGAAATCGCAATTCGTATTTTCCGAGCGTGTTATGAACTAGGCATTAATACTGTCGCAGTTTATTCACAAGAGGATGAAGGATCAGTTCACCGTTTCAAGGCGGATGAGTCTTATTTATTGTCTAAGGATAAAAAAGCTGTTGAGGCTTATTTAGATATCGAGTCAATTATTCAAATTGCTAAAGATGTGAATGCTGACGCGATTCACCCTGGTTACGGCTTCCTGTCTGAAAATACTGAATTTGCGCGTCGTTGTGAGGAAGAGGGCATCAAGTTTATCGGTCCTTCACACGAAATTTTAGATATGTTTGGGGATAAAGTAAAAGCTCGTGAAGCTGCTAAAAAAGCGAATATTCCGTTGATTCCAGGTTCTGATGGACCAGTTGAAAGTCTTGAAGAAGTGGTTGAATTTGGGAAGACTGCTGGTTACCCAATTATCATCAAAGCTGCCCTAGGTGGTGGTGGACGTGGAATGCGTGTGGTACGTTCAGAAGATGAAGTAGCAGAACAATACCGTCTAGCGGTTTCTGAAGCGACTAAAGCTTTTGGTTCAGGTGAAGCCTACGTTGAAAAATACGTTGAAGGACCTAAACATATCGAAGTTCAAATCATGGCTGATGAGCAAGGAAATACTATGCATTTATGGGAACGTGACTGTTCAGTTCAACGTCGTCACCAAAAAGTGGTTGAGGTTGCCCCAACTGTAAACATGTCAATGGAATTACGTAACCGTATCTGTAATTCTGCCCGTGACTTCTTAGATTCAGTGGACTACGCTAATGCTGGAACTGTTGAGTTCTTGTTAGATGGCGATGACTTCTACTTTATCGAAGTAAACCCTCGTGTCCAAGTAGAACATACAATTACAGAGCAAATCACTGGTGTGGACATTGTGCAAACACAAATCCGTGTTGCTGCAGGTGAAAGCTTAAGTGAAATTGGTTTACCAGCACAAGAAGACTTACCATTAAATGGTTTTGCAATCCAATGTCGTGTAACTACAGAGGATCCAAATAACAACTTCTTCCCAGATACAGGTAAAATCAATACTTACCGTTCTCCAGGCGGTTTTGGTGTCCGTTTAGATGCGGGTAATGGTTTCCAAAATACAGTTGTTAGTCCGTACTTTGACTCAATGATCGCTAAGTTAATCACTTATGGTACAGATTTCGAAGATACGGTAGCAAAAACAGACCGTGCCTTAAGAGAGTATCGTGTGCGTGGTGTTAAGAACAATATTCCGTTCTTGCGTAACGTTGTAAACCATCCTGTTTTCCAAGATGGTACTGCAAACACTGTATTTATCGACAATACGCCTGAATTGTTCAACTTCCCTAAAGAACGTAACCGCGACCGTGGGAACAAAGTCTTACAATATATTGGAGACATTTCTGTAAATGGCTTCCCGGGTATTGAAAATGAAAAAGGGCAATTCGAAACCATCCCAACCCCTAAAATTGAGTTGGTGGACCGTAATGGCCTATCGGCTAAACAAATTTTAGACCGTGATGGTGTTAAGGGTGTTCAAGACTTTATTAAAAATTCAAAAGATTTATTATTAACGGATACGACAATGCGCGATGCACACCAATCGTTGATTGCGACTCGTATGCGTACGCGTGACATGGTGAAACCAGCTAAAGTTATGGAAGATGCTTTGCCAAACCTATTCTCTATGGAAGTTTGGGGTGGGGCGACATTTGATGCAGCCTTCCGTTTCTTAACTGAAAACCCTTGGAGCCGTCTAGAGCAGTTGCGTGAAGCAATGCCAAATACCTTGCTACAAATGTTATTCCGTGGTTCAAATGCGGTAGGTTACACTTCATACCCAGATAACACGTTGAAAGCCTTTATCGACCAGGCTGCTGCTTCAGGAATTGACGTCTTCCGTGTGTTTGACTCATTAAACTGGACTAAACAAATTGAAAAACCAATTCAATATGTGAAAGATGCTGGTAAGATCGCTGAAGCGACAATGTGTTATACAGGTGATATCTTAAATCCAGAGCGTACTAAATATTCTCTAGACTACTATGTGAAGTTGGCTAAAGAGTTACAAGCAATGGGCGCAGATATTATTGCAGTGAAAGATATGGCTGGTTTATTAAAACCTCAAGCTGCTTATGCTTTAATTTCAGAATTGAAAGACCATATCGATGTGCCAATTCATTTACACACGCATGATACTGCAGGTAACGGTATCTTAACTTACACTGAAGCATCTCGTGCTGGTGTGGATATTGTTGATGTGGCATCTTCTGCCTTTGCTTCAACAACTTCACAACCATCTATGCAATCACTATATTATGCGATGGAGTATAACGACCGTAAACCAAATATCCACGTACAAAATGCAGAGAAAATTAACCAATACTGGTTAGGTGTGCGTTCTTACTACGATGAATTCACTTCAGGTTTAGAGGGTCCAGAAACTGAAATCTACAATACAGAGATGCCTGGTGGTCAATATACAAACTTACAACAACAAGCGAAATCTGTTGGTTTGGGTAGTCGTTGGGACGAAGTAAAACAAATGTATCATGATGTAAACCTCTTGTTTGGTGATATCGTTAAAGTTACCCCTTCATCTAAAGTTGTTGGTGATATGGCCTTATTTATGGTTCAAAATGACCTAACAATTGATAAATTCTTCGCAGAAGGGAAAAAATACGACTTCCCTCAATCTGTTATCGATTTATTTAAAGGTAAAATCGGTCAACCAGAAGGTGGATTCCCGCAAGATGTATCTGACATCATCTTAAAAGGTGAAGAGGCTTCAACTGATCGTCCAGGTGAACACTTAGCACCAATTGATTTTGAAGCTACTCGTCAAGAATTGATTGCTAAATTAGGTGATGAAGATGTAGACGACCAAGACGTCTTATCTTACATTATGTATCCTGATGTTTTTGTAGACTACCGTCATAAACTTGAACGCTATTCTGACGTTTCAATCATCCCAACACCAAGCTTCTTCTATGGTATGAAGACTGGTGAAACTGTGAATGTTGAAATTCAAAAGGGTAAAGTCTTATACATCCGCTTAATCCAAATTGGTGAACTTGATGAAACTGGTCAACGAATTGTCTTCTTTGAATTAAACGGACAATCTCGTGAAATTATTGTACGCGACGCCAATGCCAAAACGACGGCTGCTGTTCGTCGTAAGGCTGATCACGGCAATACCAACCATATTGCAGCGACAATGCCAGGAACCATCCTTGATGTTCAGGTACAACAAGGTGATGAAATTGAAGAAGGTCAATTACTGTTGATTTCTGAAGCCATGAAGATGGAAACTACTTTGAAAGCACCGCGTAAGGCTGTTGTGAAAGAATTACTTGTTGCCAACGGCGATCAAGTAAATTCGGGGGACTTACTATTAGTCTTGGAATAATATAATAAGGGAGAATAACGGACCAACAATGATAGGTCCGTTATTTTCCTATAAAGAGGTTTAAGGGTTACTGGCAGATGAATTCCTGTTATAATGAGATTAAAGCTAGTGATTAAAGGAAGTCGATGATATGAGTATTTATGACCAAGCACAATCACGACAAGCATTGATTGTGTGGATGTATTCGAATAAAAAAGTCAAACAGTTACAAAAGTACGGTTTTGTTTATTATGTATCGCGCAAGATGAAGTATGCAATTGTCTATACTGATATTGAGGAAGCTAACCATATTCAGAAGAATTTGGAGAAGCTTCATTTCGTACGTCGAGTTGATGTGTCACCTAGACAGGCGATGGCGATGGATTATGCAACGGCTTTTGATGCCTATGCGGCAGACTTGATGGCCAAGAAGGATTCGGATGATAAAGATCGTTTGAATGAACGGTATGCTTAATATATAATCAAATATATAGTAAATGAAAGTTTGAAGGGACCTTGGGATTGAATGTGCCCAGGGTCCTTTTTCAATAGTTGGAGGAGAGTCAGGATGGAGTTTGCCCCATTTTTCTATTTGGAACTTAAAGAACATATTTTAGATGTGCCTTATACCTTGGCTAAGCGGCGAATTCGTGTCCTCTTACCCAAGGACTATGAAGCTCATCCGGACAAGCATTATCCCGTGGTTTATATGCATGACGGGCAGAATGTGTTCCATTCTAAGGAAGCTTTTTCGAAACATTCTTGGAAAACAATTCACGCGGTTAAGCGAAATCCAGATTTACCAAGCATGATTATTGTAGGTATTGATAATGGCGAGGAGTTGCGTACCTTAGAATATTTGCCGTGGTCTATAAAGGATGCTTACGATCCACAACTAACCGGAGAAGGCGGAAGAGGAGCAGAGTTCTCTGAATTTGTGATGACCATCGTCAAAAACTTTGTGGACCAGCATTATCGAACGATGTCAGATGCAGCCCATACAGCCATAATAGGCTCGTCTTTTGGGGCAACTATTTCTACTTATTTGGGTGCAGCCTATAAAGACCAAGTCGGCCGGTTGGGTATTTTCTCCTTGACGAATTGGGCAGTAGCACAAGACTTTGACCGCTATATCCAGCGAATTAGCTTGCCAAAAGATCAACGAATTTATATTGAATGTGGTACTGAAGAAGGCGATGAAGTGGATGAGATGATTATTGGTCCATATACTGAACAAGCTTATATTACGGATGCCATTAAATATAGCCAACAGGTGATTCAGGCAGGTGTGGCGCCAGAGAATGTATCCTTGAATATTTTCCATGGGGACGAACATTCAGAAGCGTATTGGTCTAAGCACTTACCAGATTGTCTACGATTTATTACACAGGGCTGGCCATTGTAAACTTTGGTTGAACATCGATAGGGTAGATAGCATAAATTATATGATACCTATCATGATGATGTTCTTACAATGAAAGATTTAGATAGAATCTATAAAATACTGAAATATAAAATGCTTGTTGCATTAAAGCTTGGAGTAAATCAAATAAGCGTTCTAATACGATATATATAATAAAAACGGTGCTGAAGAAAAATCATTTCAGCACCGTTTTTCTCTTTATCAATTTTAAATTGATGATATATTCTAGTTTTTGAGTTAATTGTTTACTAATCTCTTTTTTCAGAATTCAAAAACATGTTTATTAAACATAAAATAGAAAATGCTTTTCCAATTTTTTTCTTTTAATATATTAATAATTATATTATGCACTATATGTATACTGTTATGTTATTTTTTGGAGGAAGAAAGTATGAATTGGAATAAGTTTAGACATGGAGATTTTTTTGAGACAGAAAGAAAATCAAGAGTTAAAATGCATAAAAGTGGTAAAAACTGGGTAAAAACCTGTGTTAGCCGCTTTGGCTTATTGAAGTTATTTTCATCGGTAGAACAAGATACCGAGTTAAAGGATGCAGATACCTTGTTAAAGGATGCAGATACCTTTCAATTAGAGGATAATAAATATAAACGTATGCTCTCGGGGACTATAGGTGCAGGAGCGGTATTTGGGATTGGTACTATCTATACCCCTGTTATGCATGCTGATGAAATTTCACATGAAGTAGAATCTAGTAGGGATATATTAGTAACAGCAGACTCTATGTTATTACAATCATCAGAATCTATTACCTCCATCGAAGAGAACCTGGCCAGCGAAATTAATGAGCAAGAAAATAAAGAAGAATTAACATCTGATGTGCAAAGTGATATTAATGAAACAGTCACTGATAGTGCTTTAGCGACTGAAAGTGAATCAATTAGTATAAGCACTTCAGTAAGTGAAAGTGAATCAATTAGTATAAGCACTTCAGTAAGTGAAAGTGAATCAATTAGTATAAGCACTTCAGTAAGTGAAAGTGAATCAATTAGTACAAGCGCTTCAGTAAGTGAAAGTGAATCAATTAGTACAAGAACTTCAGTAAGTGAAAGTGAATCAATTAGTGCAAGTACTTCAGCAATTGAAAGTGAATCATCGGATGATAACTTATTAGGAGACGTAGCTAATGATGTAAGTAATAGTGAACTGAGTAACAGTAAAAATGAAAGTGAATTAGAGAGAGTTAATAGTGAAAGTACCGAAAATGATCTAACAGTACAAGATGGTGCTATAACTCAAAATGATTTAGAATTAGACGGAGTGAGTGATGAACATTCTGGGCAAATTAATGACGACATAGAAAGTCAAAAAGCCCAAAATGTGAAAGATCAAATCATGTCTGATGAAGAATTTAATGAAATTATTAATTCTGGTGACATTAATCAAGGCAACGTAGATAAGATAATAGAGAAAGTAATAGCAAACACTGATAACTATAAAGAAGATAATGTTGTTGTCATAAAGGATTTGAACTACTCTAAAGAAGAGTTGCGTCAATTAGATAAGGCTATTGAAGAAGTTATGGTTACAGAATTAGGTAGTGGAGATTTAAGTAATATCCAGACCATGATGGCTACAACCAATGATAGTTTTATATCTCGCCTTTCTACACTTGCAGCTCTTGTTACAGACACTAGCAATACGAATCGGAGTTATACTAACGTTGAAGATTTTCTAAGATATGGAAATTGGGAAATTATAAGAAATTATAGTGAAGGTTATCCAGGACTACATATAGATGGCGTTAATCCAGGACTACTACAAGCGCCATCAAAGTATGATTTTACATCAGATTTTGATATTTCTTTTGATATTGCAAATGCAGATATAGGGACAACTCAAGCTCCTGGTGGATGGCAATTTATGTTTTACCAAGGGGATCCTGAAGGCATTATACAAAATGGAGGTATCATAGGAGACAAAGGGATGCCAGGTGTTTCTGGGTTCAAATTAGACACTAATAGGTCTCCTATGTCAAATATTGATTCAAATGCTACAACCTTAAAAGGTGATGCTTCTAAAAGAGGATATGCAGTCGCTGTTAAAAATGATGCATCGGGAACAACTAGTATGATTGGCGCTAAAAATTCCGGAACAATTTTTGACTACGCTACAAATTCTTTTAGTGGATTTAGGGGACAGGGATGGAATACTGTAACTATATCTTTCGATTCTGCTAGCAACGTTTTAACAATGAACTATGGAAAAGTTACGAAGACAGCTACGTTGACAGAATTGGGTATTACAAAAGGGCAATTGTATAACTTTGGAATTGGACAGGAGCCTGCACCAAATGGTGCTCGGAGCACGCATTACATTAAAAATGCACAACCAGATAGAAATCCAAATTCTGAGTCAGCATCTGAATCAGCATCAGTAAGTGCATCTGAATCATCATCAACAAGTGCGTCTGAATCTGCATCAGTAAGTGCTTCGGCATCAACAAGTGCGTCTGAGTCAGGATCAGTAAGTGCATCTGAATCAGCATCAGTAAGTGCTTCAGATTCAGCTTCAGCATCAACAAGTGCGTCTGGATCAGCATCAGTAAGCGCATCTGAGTCAGCATCAACAAGTGCGTCTGAGTCAGCATCAGTAAGTGCATCTGAGTCAGGATCAGTAAGTGCATCTGAGTCAGCGTCTGAATCAGCATCAGTAAGTGCATCTGAGTCAGCATCAACAAGCGCATCTGAATCAGCATCAACAAGCGCGTCTGAGTCAGGATCAGTAAGTGCATCTGAATCAGCATCAACAAGTGCGTCTGAATCAGCATCAGTAAGTGCTTCAGATTCAGCTTCAGCATCAGTAAGCGCATCTGAGTCAGCATCAGTAAGTGCATCTGAGTCTGCGTCTGAATCAGCATCAGTAAGTGCTTCTGAGTCAGCGTCAGTAAGTGCATCTGAATCTGCATCTGAGTCAGGATCAGTAAGCGCATCTGAGTCAGCATCAACAAGCGCATCTGAGTCAGCATCAGTAAGCGCATCTGAATCAGCATCAACAAGCGCATCTGAGTCAGGATCAGTAAGTGCATCTGAGTCTGCGTCTGAATCTGCATCAGTAAGTGCTTCAGCATCAACAAGCGCATCTGAGTCAGCGTCAGTAAGTGCATCTGAGTCAGCATCAACAAGTGCATCTGAATCAGCATCAACAAGTGCATCTGAATCTGCATCTGAATCAGCATCAACAAGTGCATCTGAGTCAGCATCAACAAGCGCATCTGAATCAACATCAGTAAGTGCTTCAGATTCAGCTTCAGCATCAACAAGCGCATCTGAGTCAGCATCAACAAGTGCATCTGAGTCAGCATCAACAAGCGCATCTGAGTCAGGATCAGTAAGTGCATCTGAGTCTGCGTCTGAATCTGCATCAGTAAGTGCTTCAGCATCAACAAGCGCATCTGAGTCAGCATCAACAAGCGCATCTGAATCAGCATCAACAAGCGCATCTGAGTCAGCATCAGTAAGCGCATCTGAATCAGCATCAACAAGTGCATCTGAATCTGCATCTGAATCAGCATCAACAAGTGCATCTGAGTCAGCATCAACAAGCGCATCTGAATCAACATCAGTAAGTGCTTCAGATTCAGCTTCAGCATCAACAAGCGCATCTGAGTCAGGATCAGTAAGTGCATCTGAGTCTGCGTCTGAATCTGCATCAGTAAGTGCTTCAGATTCAGCTTCAGCATCAACAAGTGCGTCTGAATCAGCATCAGTAAGTGCATCTGAGTCAGCGTCAGTAAGCGCATCTGAATCTGCTTCAGTAAGTGCTTCAGATTCAGCTTCAGCATCAACAAGTGCGTCTGAATCAGCATCAGTAAGCGCATCTGAGTCAGCATCAACAAGTGCGTCTGAGTCAGCATCAGTAAGTGCATCTGAGTCAGCGTCTGAATCAGCATCAGTAAGTGCATCTGAATCAGCATCAACAAGTGCGTCTGAATCAGCATCAGTAAGCGCATCTGAGTCAGCATCAACAAGTGCGTCTGAGTCAGCATCAGTAAGTGCATCTGAGTCAGCGTCTGAATCAGCATCAGTAAGCTCATCTGAATCTGCTTCAGTAAGTGCTTCAGATTCAGCTTCAGCATCAACAAGTGCGTCTGAGTCAGCATCAGTAAGTGCATCTGAATCAGCATCAGTAAGCGCATCTGAGTCAGCATCAACAAGCGCATCTGAGTCAGCGTCAGTAAGTGCATCTGAATCTGCATCTGAATCAGCATCAACAAGCGCGTCTGAGTCAGCATCAGTAAGTGCATCTGAGTCAGCGTCTGAATCAGCATCAGTAAGTGCATCTGAATCAGCATCAGTAAGCGCATCTGAGTCAGCATCAACAAGTGCGTCTGAGTCAGGATCAGTAAGTGCATCTGAGTCAGCGTCAGTAAGTGCATCTGAGTCAGCGTCAGTAAGTGCATCTGAATCTGCATCTGAATCAGCATCAACAAGCGCGTCTGAGTCAGGATCAGTAAGTGCATCTGAGTCAGCGTCAGTAAGCTCATCTGAATCTGCTTCAGTAAGTGCTTCAGATTCAGCTTCAGCATCAACAAGTGCGTCTGAGTCAGCATCAGTAAGTGCATCTGAGTCAGCGTCAGTAAGCTCATCTGAATCTGCTTCAGTAAGTGCTTCAGATTCAGCTTCAGCATCAACAAGTGCGTCTGAGTCAGCATCAGTAAGTGCATCTGAGTCAGCGTCAGTAAGCTCATCTGAATCTGCTTCAGTAAGTGCTTCAGATTCAGCTTCAGCATCAACAAGTGCGTCTGAGTCAGCATCAACAAGTGTATCTGAATCTGCTTCAGTAAGTGCTTCAGATTCAGCTTCAGCATCAGTAAGCGCATCTGAATCAGCATCAGTAAGTGCATCTGAATCTGCATCTGAGTCAGCATCAGTAAGTGCATCTGAATCTGCTTCAGTAAGTGCTTCAGATTCAGCTTCAGCATCAACAAGTGCGTCTGAGTCAGCATCAGTAAGTGCATCTGAGTCAGCATCAGTAAGTGCATCTGAGTCTGCGTCTGAGTCAGGATCAGTAAGTGCATCTGAGTCAGCGTCAGTAAGCTCATCTGAATCAGCATCAACAAGTGCATCTGAGTCAGCATCAACAAGCGCATCTGAGTCAGCATCAACAAGTGCATCTGAGTCAGCGTCAGTAAGTGCATCTGAGTCAGGATCAGTAAGTGCTTCAGATTCAGCTTCAGCATCAACAAGTGCGTCTGAGTCAGCATCAGTAAGTGCATCTGAATCAGCATCAACAAGTGCGTCTGAATCAGCATCAGTAAGCGCATCTGAGTCAGCATCAACAAGTGCGTCTGAGTCAGCATCAGTAAGTGCATCTGAGTCAGCGTCTGAATCAGCATCAGTAAGCTCATCTGAATCTGCTTCAGTAAGTGCTTCAGATTCAGCTTCAGCATCAACAAGTGCGTCTGAGTCAGCATCAGTAAGTGCATCTGAATCAGCATCAGTAAGCGCATCTGAGTCAGCATCAACAAGCGCATCTGAGTCAGCGTCAGTAAGTGCATCTGAATCTGCATCTGAATCAGCATCAACAAGCGCGTCTGAGTCAGGATCAGTAAGTGCATCTGAGTCAGCGTCAGTAAGCTCATCTGAATCTGCTTCAGTAAGTGCTTCAGATTCAGCTTCAGCATCAACAAGTGCGTCTGAATCAGCATCAGTAAGCGCATCTGAGTCAGCATCAACAAGTGCGTCTGAGTCAGGATCAGTAAGTGCATCTGAGTCAGCGTCAGTAAGTGCATCTGAGTCAGCGTCAGTAAGTGCATCTGAATCTGCATCTGAATCAGCATCAACAAGCGCGTCTGAGTCAGGATCAGTAAGTGCATCTGAGTCAGCGTCAGTAAGCTCATCTGAATCTGCTTCAGTAAGTGCTTCAGATTCAGCTTCAGCATCAACAAGTGCGTCTGAGTCAGCATCAGTAAGTGCATCTGAGTCAGCGTCAGTAAGCTCATCTGAATCTGCTTCAGTAAGTGCTTCAGATTCAGCTTCAGCATCAACAAGTGCGTCTGAGTCAGCATCAGTAAGTGCATCTGAGTCAGCGTCAGTAAGCTCATCTGAATCTGCTTCAGTAAGTGCTTCAGATTCAGCTTCAGCATCAACAAGTGCGTCTGAGTCAGCATCAACAAGTGTATCTGAATCTGCTTCAGTAAGTGCTTCAGATTCAGCTTCAGCATCAGTAAGCGCATCTGAATCAGCATCAGTAAGTGCATCTGAATCTGCTTCAGTAAGTGCTTCAGATTCAGCTTCAGCATCAACAAGTGCGTCTGAGTCAGCATCAGTAAGTGCATCTGAGTCTGCGTCTGAGTCAGGATCAGTAAGTGCATCTGAGTCAGCATCAGTAAGTGCATCTGAGTCTGCGTCTGAGTCAGGATCAGTAAGTGCATCTGAGTCAGCGTCAGTAAGCTCATCTGAATCTGCTTCAGTAAGTGCTTCAGATTCAGCTTCAGCATCAACAAGTGCGTCTGAGTCAGCATCAACAAGTGCGTCTGAGTCAGCATCAGTAAGTGCATCTGAATCAGCATCAACAAGTGCATCTGAGTCAGCATCAACAAGTGCATCTGAGTCAGCGTCAGTAAGTGCATCTGAGTCAGGATCAGTAAGTGCATCTGAGTCAGCGTCAGCAAGCTCATCTGAATCTGCATCTGAGTCAGCATCAACAAGTGTATCTGAATCAGCATCAGTAAGTGCATCTGAGTCAGCATCAGTAAGCGCATCTGAATCTGCTTCAGTAAGTGCTTCAGATTCAGCTTCAGCATCAACAAGTGCGTCTGAGTCAGCATCAGTAAGTGCATCTGAGTCAGCATCAACAAGCGCATCTGAGTCAGCGTCAGCAAGCTCATCTGAATCTGCATCAGAGTCAGCATCAACAAGTGTATCTGAATCTGCTTCAGTAAGTGCTTCAGATTCAGCTTCAGCATCAACAAGTGCGTCTGAGTCAGCATCAGTAAGTGCGTCTGAGTCAGCATCAGTAAGTGCGTCTGAGTCAGGATCAGTAAGTGCATCTGAGTCAGCGTCAGTAAGCTCATCTGAATCTGCTTCAGTAAGTGCTTCAGATTCAGCTTCAGCATCAACAAGTGCGTCTGAGTCAGCATCAGTAAGTGCATCTGAGTCAGCGTCTGAATCAGCATCAACAAGTGCATCTGAGTCAGCGTCAGCAAGCTCATCTGAATCTGCATCTGAGTCAGCATCAACAAGTGTATCTGAATCAGCATCAGTAAGTGCATCTGAGTCAGCATCAGTAAGCGCATCTGAATCTGCTTCAGTAAGTGCTTCAGATTCAGCTTCAGCATCAACAAGTGCGTCTGAGTCAGCATCAGTAAGTGCATCTGAGTCAGCATCAACAAGTGCATCTGAATCTGCATCTGAATCAGCATCAACAAGTGCATCTGAGTCAGCATCAACAAGCGCATCTGAATCAACATCAGTAAGTGCTTCAGATTCAGCTTCAGCATCAACAAGTGCATCTGAGTCAGCGTCTGAATCAGCATCAGTAAGTGCATCTGAATCAGCATCAACAAGTGCATCTGAGTCAGCATCAACAAGCGCATCTGAGTCAGCATCAACAAGTGCATCTGAGTCAGCGTCAGTAAGTGCATCTGAGTCAGGATCAGTAAGTGCTTCAGATTCAGCTTCAGCATCAACAAGTGCGTCTGAGTCAGCATCAGTAAGTGCATCTGAGTCAGCGTCTGAATCAGCATCAGTAAGTGCATCTGAATCAGCATCAACAAGTGCATCTGAGTCAGCATCAACAAGCGCATCTGAGTCAGCATCAACAAGTGCATCTGAGTCAGCGTCAGTAAGTGCATCTGAGTCAGGATCAGTAAGTGCTTCAGATTCAGCTTCAGCATCAACAAGTGCGTCTGAGTCAGCATCAGTAAGTGCATCTGAGTCAGCGTCAGTAAGTGCATCTGAGTCAGGATCAGTAAGTGCTTCAGATTCAGCTTCAGCATCAACAAGTGCGTCTGAGTCAGGATCAGTAAGTGCATCTGAGTCAGCATCAGTAAGTGCATCTGAGTCAGCGTCAGTAAGCTCATCTGAATCTGCTTCAGTAAGTGCTTCAGATTCAGCTTCAGCATCAACAAGTGCGTCTGAGTCAGCATCAGTAAGTGCATCTGAATCAGCATCAGTAAGCGCATCTGAGTCAGCATCAACAAGCGCATCTGAGTCAGCGTCAGTAAGTGCATCTGAATCTGCATCTGAATCAGCATCAACAAGCGCGTCTGAGTCAGGATCAGTAAGTGCATCTGAGTCAGCGTCAGTAAGCTCATCTGAATCTGCTTCAGTAAGTGCTTCAGATTCAGCTTCAGCATCAACAAGTGCGTCTGAATCAGCATCAGTAAGCGCATCTGAGTCAGCATCAACAAGTGCGTCTGAGTCAGGATCAGTAAGTGCATCTGAGTCAGCGTCAGTAAGTGCATCTGAGTCAGCGTCAGTAAGTGCATCTGAATCTGCATCTGAATCAGCATCAACAAGCGCGTCTGAGTCAGGATCAGTAAGTGCATCTGAGTCAGCGTCAGTAAGCTCATCTGAATCTGCTTCAGTAAGTGCTTCAGATTCAGCTTCAGCATCAACAAGTGCGTCTGAGTCAGCATCAGTAAGTGCATCTGAGTCAGCGTCTGAATCAGCATCAACAAGTGCATCTGAGTCTGCATCTGAGTCAGCATCAACAAGCGCATCTGAATCAGCATCAGTAAGTGCTTCAGATTCAGCTTCAGCATCAACAAGTTCGTCTGAATCAGCATCAGTAAGCGCATCTGAGTCAGCATCTGAATCTGCATCAGTAAGTGCTTCAGCATCAGTAAGCGCATCTGAGTCAGCATCAACAAGCGCATCTGAGTCAGCATCAGTAAGCGCATCTGAATCAGCATCAACAAGCGCATCTGAGTCAGGATCAGTAAGTGCATCTGAGTCTGCGTCTGAATCTGCATCAGTAAGTGCTTCAGCATCAACAAGCGCATCTGAGTCAGCATCAGTAAGTGCATCTGAGTCTGCGTATGAATCTGCATCAGTAAGTGCTTCAGCATCAGTAAGCGCATCTGAGTCAGCATCAACAAGCGCATCTGAATCAGCATCAACAAGCGCATCTGAGTCAGCATCAGTAAGCGCATCTGAATCTGCATCTGAGTCAACATCAGTAAGTGCATCTGAATCTGCATCAGTAAGTGCGTCTGAGTTGCCATCGACAAGCACATCAGTGAGTGAGTCTGAGTCAATTTCTGAAGCCCCTTCAGAATCATTGTCTACGTCTGAATTAACTTCAATGAGTGCATCCGAATCACTTGAAGAAGCGATTGAATCTGAAATCCATCGTGCAGAAAATGAAGCTGATGACTTACTTGATACGAGTGGAATGTTACCGAATACTGGATCAATGTTTAATAGTTTTTCAAATATTGGTGCATTATTAACAGCACTCGGATTGGGTGGTTTATTTACTAAAAAGAAAAAAGATGAAAAATAAATTATTACCGTGAAGTTTTTTAGTTTCAAATATTGAAAATGATAAAAACTGCTTGAGTATATTAAAAGTGCTAGAGAATATTTAAAGATAGTCTCTAGCACTTTTTTACTGTGATGAATTATCATTTTGGCTCTTTGTCAAATAGGACTGATGACTTCAAAAAAAGTCATTGGTTCTACATTTTTTTACAAAAAAAGAGGAATCTCCATTATCATAAAGTTAACCACAACCATAGAATAGGAGATTCCCGAACGTTGCAATTGAAAGATGAAAATATAATCTTCGAAGATAAAATTGAAGAAGTGACAGTTAAGAATATAAAGTCACTGATCTATTTCGGCAAGTTAGATGTAAATCCTCAGTATTGTCCAGCCTGCGGCTGTGTAAAAGAAGGGCATAATGTCGTTAAAAATGGCGCTAAAACATCAAGAATTACACTGACAAAAGTTTCTGGCCTTCCTGCTTATCTATTACTACGGAAACAACGTTATTACTGCAAAGTATGCGCAAGTTATTTTACGGAAAAATCAAATATTGTGGGTGAAAACTGCTTCATTTCAAAGCGTGTAAAGCGCATGGTTATGGACTTAGCAACAAAATCATTGACACTAAAACATGCAGTATTTCCGATCATACTGTACAGCGCGTGATTGACGGCGTTGGTGATAAGCTTAAACCTAGCATATTTGATCCGTTGCCTGAACATATTGCTTTTGATGAATTCAAAGGCGTGAAGAATACCGAAGAAAATATGAGCTTTATTTTTATCGATGACATAAGCTCACAGATTGTAGATATATTCAGTGATCGAAGAAAAGTACATTTACGTGATTATTTCCTTGCTTATCCATGAAGACAAGACAACGTATTAAAATTGTGATGATGGACATGTATACGCCATATATGGACGTTGTTCAAGAGCTTTTTCCTAATGCAAAAATTATTATTGATCGTTTCCACTTAGTGCAAGCCTTCAATCGAGAATTAAATAAATTGAGTGTAGCCGTGATGAACGAGTTCAGAAATCCAAATCATAGACTTTACAATAAATATAAGAACTACTGGCGGCTATTATTGATACCATGAGAAAGCCTAGAGACATGGCATTATCAATCCTTCAAGCTATTTGCTTGGCTCACAAATACCGGTGGTATTGTCGAATATTTATTAGATAAGAATCCGATGTTGAAAGCATCCTATAACATTGTACACAACTTACGGGAAGCACGTCAGGAGAACGATTCTGAAGGATTTCTAACCCAGCTTGCACATGCGAAGCTATCTATAATCCCTAATGGACTTAAACGAGTATTACGCACGTTTATAAAACTACAGCGCTTTATTGGCAATACTTTCAAATATAAGGATTTAACGAACGGACGTATTGGAGGTCTAAACAATAAAATTAAAGTACTCAAACGTATTGCTTACGGCTATCGAAACTTTCAAAACTTTAGAACAAGAATATTACTGACAAACAAGCTCTACTTAAATGAACTACCTATTGCGCAAGCAGCCTAAGGGCTGCTTGGATATAGAAAGTAAATATTAAGCACAATGAATAATGGAAATAAATGATAAATAAAAAACCAAGCAATCAAATGATTACTTGGAAAAGTTATCATCAGTCCTATTTGACGAAGAGCCAATATAAATTACTTGAGTAAAATAATAAAGGTGATTTCATTTCAAAGTATTTCAAACGAGAAAATGACATTCGATTTCGAATAATTTCCTGTAAAATATACAATGAGTTATTTTCTTTTTAATAATTAAAGAAAGTAAAGGGTGAGCAAATATTCTATAGAGGAAGTTTTTAATGAATAATAAAAGACACACAATCAATCAAAGTATGCTAAGTACTCGAATAACTTTTACTTTAATCATTTTAACCATCTTTATTATAGGAAGGAATATTCCATTACCTTTAGTAGATGTAGAACAGTCAGTAAATAATTCTCAATTTTTTGAAACAATTAGTATGGCTACAGGAGGAGATATAGCCAATCTTTCTATTTTTCTTTTAGGTATTGGTCCATACATGTCTATGATGATTTTATGGCGTTTTATCACTCTAGGTGATTTCATTGACGAGCGTAAAATGCCAAGTAGGATAGTAGATAGATGGAAAAATATACTTACACTGATTATTGCTATTATTCAAAGTCTTGGTATTTTATCAAATGTGCAATTTAATCAACAAATAAGTTTTTTAAATAATTATTGGTTAGTCTTAATGGTTACTTGTTTATTTTCAGTTTCAGGTACTTTTTTTCTTATATGGCTAGGTAATAAAAATGCATTATTTGGATTCGGTAATACAACAATTATTATTTTAGCGGGTATTATTCTTAAATGGGTTGATTTTATAAAAGAACTATTTTATATAGATAGTACAATGTTTTCTGAAGTGCAACTACGGTTTCTACTATTTTTGGGTTGTTGGATAGTTTTTATATTTATTACCTCAATACTTGTTGAATTGTCTGAACAACGCGTTCCTTTACACCGTATAACACTTAGCGGTCAGTTTGCAAATGACTCTTATTTACCTATAAAGCTTAATCCTGCTGGGGGATTGCCCATTATGTATGCCTTGACAGTAATGAGCTTACCGCAATATTTATTTCAAGCTCTCACGCTTATCATTCCCAATAATAAAGTATTACAATATTTAATTTTACACCTACAGATGAGTGATCCATTGGGTGTAATTACTTATGCTTGTTTGATCTTTGGATTAGGTATAGGTTTTGCTTTCGTCAATATTAGTCCTAGAGATCTAGCTGAGAATTTTCAAAAATCTGGAGATTATATTGCTAATGTACCTAGTGGAAAACCTACTTACGATTATCTAACAAAAAAGGTGGGTAGAATGGCGTTTGTCGGCGCAACTTGGCTGACTATAGCAACGACCGTACCTTGGATTATTGGATTATTAGAACCTTCGTTAAGTGAAGTAAGTACCTTGGTTGCTAATGTTGTTATTTTAGTATCAATAGTGGTTACAATTATTCAAGAGATTCAAACTGTGTATATAAGAGAGCAATATGCGTCAATCTTGTAGAAAGGAGTATGAGATGTATTACTTTATACCAGCATGGTATCAAGAAAAATTATCGCTAGCTTGGCAATATCTTTCTAAAGAAATTGAATTTGATGATACTGTGAATCAAAGTAGAATGTTTGCTGCTCAATCATTGTCAACTGAGTTATTAGTATTAAATTATCTACCAAACTTAAGAACCTTTTTAAATCGACAACAATTATTAAATATTTCATGTTGGTCTCTTTTTGATCAGTTACAAGGGATTGAACAAGATAAATTGAGTAACATACAACCTTTTAATTATAAGGAATTAAATTGGCCTAAGGATATTCAATTTATCACTACACCATACGTTGTTGTAGCGATGAGCGCTAATGCCATGTATGCAAAAATTTACTTTAATGAAGCAGGGAATGTGTTATGGATTGATCATTTTGAAGAAAGCCTTATTCATAATAGATATGTTATTGACGATAGGGGGTTTATATCTAGTATCCAATTATATGAACAAGGTGAACACATATCTACTACTTTCCTAAATTTATTAGGTGAAAAACAATTTATATATTTTGTAGAAGAGGGTACTTTTGAAATATCTGAAAATGCTAAGATACAAGCCAAATTAAAACAACGATTTTTTACTTCTAAAACCTCACTCATTGAAGCAGTTTTGAAAATAAAAATCAAAGAATTTACAGCAGAAGACGTAGTCGTCATAGCTGCTAGTAAAGAACATAATCGATACTTTTTAGATAATGAAATACCAGGAAAAAAAGTTATGTCATTTTTTTCTGAAAGAAATAATGATGATGCTTATATAGATTATGAGAATATTAAAAGTGTTGATTTTTTTGTTGCCGATTCTGACAATATTTTAAAAAATGTAGTCCCATTAACTGATCAAGTACCTACTGCTATTATTTCGCCATATGATAGTCGATTGAATTTAGGTGTTAGTCAAGAAGTTAAAGAATTAAATATATGGGTAAATATCGATAACATTCAAAAGGACTTAATATATAAAATTGGAGAATTGATGTTCAAAGAAATTCAACGTAATAAAAATATTCGAGTGATATTTGCTAGCTATAACGAACAGAATGACCAAAATTCTGAGATAGTACAATTTATGAAAAATTTAAATAATAGATTCATCAGCGAAGAATCGTTTAATGAAAAGATAAATGCACTGAATATTGAAATAGAAGATGAAGAATATTTTGTGTTCAGACAAGTAAGAGAAGAGTTGACAGTCATTTCCTCATTTTCTACTGTTAGATTAGTAATTGATCTAAGTGAAAACCCACATCTTTATACTCAAATTGCGAGCATTAGTGCAGGAATCCCTCAAATCAACCAAAGAGAAACAACGTATGTAAAACATGCAGAAAATGGTTATATTATTCAGTCTATTGAAGACCTACCACTAGCCATTCATTATTATCTGGATACGTTGAAAAATTGGAATCGTTCTTTGGTTTTTGCGATAGAAAAGATTGCAGAAAACAATAGTGAACAACTAGTGAAAAAATGGGCAAAATACTTGGAGATTGAATAGATGGAGAAAAAGCTACATATTTTACAAATTGGTAGAGAGCGTTGGGAATCACGGAATGAAGATGGTTTAATTTGGTATTATATCGATGCTTGTGATGATGTGGATGCGCAACAAGAGAAGCTTTATGCTGTTTTAAACGCAAATGAAGATAATGAAGAAGAGGATCACCAGGAAAAATTAGCATCATTTGATACCGTTATAATTTCTGAATTGAGCACAAACTTTGATTTTTCTTATCTTCAGCAATATATAGAACCCTACACCATTTTAGTAAATCAGGAACTTTCTGATACTTTCATTGATCATTTCCCTATATTTAAATATTTATTCGTGCATTACATTGATATGCAGGATATTACAAGTGTAATTGCTACAGTAAAAAAAGATTTTTTTATCGGACAAAATGGTACGAAATTGCATGTGAAAAATACTGTGGTAAACCATGTCGATAATTTTAATATTTACTACAATGGTAATAACTATGTTGAAATTAGTGAAATTAATCAAAGTGACTACGTTCAATTGCTTTATTGGAACTACAACATAGGATTAGGAAGTGATGCAACTACTGATTTATGGTTAGAGTATGATGCTGATAATCAAATAGATTTGAGATTAGTTTTGCATTTTATTGACTCAGCAGGCGAAGTAACACGTCGTACTTTTACACAAATAGAAATGGAACATTATATCAATGTGAATGTTGAAAAGTTTACCTATTTAGCAGTATCTATTGAGGTAAAAGGACAAGGTATTGTTAAAGTTGGTCCGCTTCATTATCGGAAATCTCGCGAACAATATGGTGAAATGTTGTTAGGTGGGCAAGTTGGTCGGGATAGCCAGCGAAAAGAATTCTTTTATTACTTTAATCCAGGAGACCTACAACCGCCATTAAATGTTTATTTCTCTGGCTATCGAACTGCGGAAGGTTTTGAAGGCTATTGGATGATGAAGAATTTAGGTAAACCATTCCTATTAATTAGTGACCCACGTTTGGAAGGTGGGCGTTTCTATATAGGTTCAGTAGAATATGAGCAAAAAATTGAGAATGTCATTCAAACTTATTTAGATTTGTTATCATTCTCTACTAAACAATTGGTTGTTTCTGGTTTATCAATGGGTACTTACGGTGCTATTTATTATGGCGCTAGATTAGAAGCTCGTGCAATCGTAGTGGGTAAGCCATTAATTAATTTAGGTGATATTGCAAGAAACGTACCTTTACACCGACCAGAAGCCTTTGAAACTTCATTAGATTTGGTCAATGAATTTATTGACCAAGGGGAAGATCGTTACGAAAAGTTAAACAATAAAATTGTACCATATTTAGAAAAAGCGAAATTTCCAGAAGATAGCACCATTGCCATAGCTTATATGATGCAGGATGATTACGACAGCCAGGCATATTTTGATTTATTAAACTATCTCAGCGAAAAAGACATCAACATTATTAGTAAAGGATTAGTAGGTCGACATAATGACAATAGTCCTGGTATCAACCAATGGTTTTTCGCACAATTGAAAAGGTTAAATACAAGTATTGGATAAATGGGAGGTGAATTATGTCTAACTGGAAACCAATCAATATTATTAAGTGGGGACAATTAAGACAAGAAGATTTTTTATATGGTAGCCAAATTCGCTATAGCACCGACTCAGAATTACTGTATTGGGAAAATACTTTAATGCCTTCTGGAAAGGTTATTCACGAATGGTCCTCACGGGTTCATTATCAAGAAACACGCGAACCAATTCAATTACCGACTTTGGTACCAGGTAATCACTATGCTTTACAAGCTGTAGTTTCAAATAATGTTGAAGGA
This sequence comes from Aerococcus viridans, assembly GCF_002083135.2. Lineage (NCBI taxonomy): Bacteria > Bacillati > Bacillota > Bacilli > Lactobacillales > Aerococcaceae > Aerococcus > Aerococcus viridans. The sequence continues at coordinate 1,377,087 of NZ_NBTM02000001.1, forward strand.
AAGTTAAAGATCAAGATAGCATTTTATAACTATCATCATAATCTAATTCAAGAAATATTTTTTGATTTGAATCAAATTGAATTTTCTATACCATCTCAATGTTTATTTTATAAGGTTACGCTCATTAATGCTGGACTGGATAATTTTATATTTAGAGAATTAGTTCTTTATGAAGAAGATAAGAAAATTCAGACGCTAGTCAATGCAAAGTTATGGCGAAATACCCTTCAACATATTGATTTAAATAAAGATGTTTTAAATATACAGATAACTGGTAGAGAGCCTGTTACAGGCAGAGTGATAACTGAGATTGAAGATAGTAGATTTTCGGACCAAGCTATTTCTCTATTAACAACCGCTATTAAGTATCGTGAAACATGTATTACAAAAGAAATCAAAGAGATTGTGAAAGAATTTCCATCATTGGAACTAGTAAATTTATTATTCGTTGAAAAGAAAAATATAAATATCTGGCAAATTGTGAAGGATTTAAAAGAAGAAGGAATAACACCAAACCTATATTCTCTAACAAATGGACAAGCAGATAGAGATGATTTGATGTTACCTCTCTATAAACGTACTTATATGCCTTTGGATATAGGTAAAGGTTGTTAGGATAAAACAGTGTGAAGGTAGGTGAAAAAATGCGATTAAATCAACCCGTTCATAGGAAGTATGTCGCTATTTTAAAGCAAATTAATCACTTGGCTAAAGAGATGGCAGACTTAAGTGATGGTGAATTACAAGCTAAGACAGCACAATTTAAAGAGCGACTAGTGGCAGGAGAAAGCTTAGATGATTTATTGCCTGAAGCTTTTGCAGTTGTACGAGAAGCTGATAAGAGAGTTTTAGGTTACTATCCCTATGATGTACAGGTACTCGGTGGAATCGTTCTCCATAAAGGAGAAATCGCCGAAATGAAAACAGGAGAAGGGAAAACCTTAACAGCAACTCTTCCCTTGTATCTAAATGCTTTAAATGGTGCTGGAGCTATGATTGTGACGACGAATGATTACTTGAGTAAACGTGATTATGAAGAAATGAGTCCTGTTTTTCAATGGTTAGGTTTATCTGTTTCAAATGCTATAGAAGATTCTGGTAAAGACAATAAATTGACCGCCTTAGAAAAAAAGGCGATTTATGATGCAGATATTATTTATACGACGCATGCGGGCTATGGGTTTGATTATTTATTTGAAAACTTGGCAGCTAGTAAAGATGACCAATATCTAAGAAATATAGATTATGTCATTATAGATGAGATAGATGAAGTGTTATTGGATGGCGCGCAAACACCTCTAGTTATTTCAGGAATGCCACGTGTGCAATCAAATTTATATGTTATCACCGACCAGTTTATTCGGACATTAGATGAATATATTGACTATCAATTTGATGAAGATAGGGACAATGTTTGGCTAACTAAAAAAGGCATAATAGCTTGTGAAAGATATTTTAAAATAGATAATTTATTTGACCCCAAAAATATAGAGCTAAACCGTCATGTATTCTTAGCCTTAAGAGCTAATTTTTTATATGAAAAAAATCGTAACTATATTGTTTCTAAAGGGGAAGTAAAGTTATTAAATGATCAAACCGGACGTATAATGGAAGGTACAAAATTACAGTCTGGGTACCACCAAGCGCTTGAAGCTAAAGAAGAGGTTGAATTAACAGCTAACCAACGAGCTATGGCTTCTATTACTTATCAAAATCTATTTAAAAGATTTCCAAAAATTGCTGGAATGAGTGGTACTGCAAAAGTTGCGGAAGCAGAATTTCAAGAAACCTATGGGTTAAATGTGACCGTTGTGCCAACTAATAAACCGGTAGCAAGAATTGATGAACCTGATCAATTCTTTATGACTTTGGAAGAAAAGGTAACTGCTGTAATCGATTTAGTAAATAGTGTTCATGCTACTGGCCAGCCAATTCTATTAGCTACAGGTTCAGTTGGTATGTCTAAACTGTATTCAGATATTTTATTAAGTATTGGCATTCCACATAATGTATTAAATGCTTATAACTTACCCAAGGAAGCAATGATTATCAAGGAAGCTGGACAGCTGGGTGCAGTGACTATCGGGACTTCAATCGCCGGTAGAGGAACTGATATTAAGTTAGGAAATAAAGTTGCCGAAATTGGCGGCTTATATGTTATTGGGACAGAACGGATGGAAAGTAAAAGAATAGATTTACAACTGAGAGGACGTTCTGGGAGACAGGGGGATCCAGGAAAAAGTAAATTTTTTGGCTCATTAGAAGACCAATTAATTACTAAATGGAGTGATCAACAGTTAAATATTGATAGGTATAACCAAGGTAATCGCCCTTTGAGTCAAAAGAAAATGATAAGAATTTTTGATTTAGCCCAGGATGCAAGTGACTCAGCCGGAAGATCTAACAGACATATGTCTATGGAATTTGATGAGAGTTTACGTATACAAAGAGAAATTATTTATCAGGACCGAAGCCAAATTATCAACGGAGATAAGAAATTATCCTTTGAAATGATCCGGACTAAAGTTGATGAAGCTTTTGATATTTTTCTGAGAAATAACCATCCTTTAACAAAAAAAAGATTAAAACGGTATATATTTGACCATCTATCCTATCAACTACCACAGGAAATTAACCAAATAGATTTGATGAATTTAGATGAAGTGAAACAACTGTTGCATCAAATTTTCGCAGATCAATTACATACTAAGCAGTTGGAAATTACGGATCCAGATTTACTAGCGGTCTTTTTACAGAAAGCGGTCTTAAAATCAATAGATGAAGGTTGGATAGAGCAAGTGGATTACATGGAACAATATAAGAAGATTGTAACCAGTCGCCAAGTAGCCCAAAGAAATGTTATGACAGAATATGAAAAAGAAGCAACTTGTGCTTTTAAAAAAATGAAAGAGAATATATATACTAACATGGTAAAATATTTAGCCTTATCTTATTTTGAAAGAAATCAGAAAGGTGAATGGATAATACAATTCTCATAGGAGAGATTAGATGACAATTTATAACATTAACAAAGGTTTAGGTTGGGCAAGTAGTGGTGTTGAATATGCACAAGCTTACCGTGCAAAATTACTAAATCGTGCTAAAATACCTGCAAAATTTATTTTTACGGATATGTTTACCGGAGAGAACATCCAACATCTATCTGAGAATATCGGCTTTCAAGATGATGAAGTTATTTGGCTTTATCAATATTTTTCAGATATCCCGATTGCAGCCACAACCTATACAATTAATGATTTCAAACAAACTATACGTCAACCTATTATTAATGAAGAACGTAATGGAAAAATATATCGGTGGTATTTTTCTGGGGAACAAAATTATTGTACAGGTTATCTCTCTAATGAAGAAGACGACTTTCTACAAAGGGTAGAATTTGTTCAAAATGGTATTTTAACAAGAAAAGACTATTATTCATTTACAAGAGTATTTTCTGAGTATTACCTACCACATGAGAAAAAAGCAACTGTATATCAACGCAGATTTTTTAACCAAGATGGTACGACGGCGTTAGAAGAAATTATTGATGAATCAGGGTCGATTTTCTTAACCCACAATCAAATTTTTGATAGTAAAGAAAAATTCATCGGCTATTTTATTCGTCAACTAAATCTTACTGCCAATGATATTATCATCATAGACCGGGCAACGAATATTGCACAAGCGATTCTTGAAAATAAAGGCACTGCAAAGGTTGGGACAGTTGTGCATGCAGAGCATTTTAGTGAATCAAGCTCCACGGATAAACACTTATTGTGGAATAACTATTATGAGTATCAATTCACTAATCGTCAAGCTATGGACTTTTTCATTACAGCAACCGAAACACAAAAAAATCTCTTAAACACACATTTTGCACGAGACAACAAGCCGATGTCTAAGATCTTTACTATTCCAGTAGGTGCTTTAGGAGAATTAGTGAAGCCGACTGATCATCGTAGCCCATACGCAATCTTAACGGCCTCTAGATTAGCTGAAGAAAAACATATTGATTGGTTAATTAAAGCAGTTGCAAAAGCAAAAGAAACACTACCACAATTAACATTTGATATTTATGGTGAAGGGGGTAGCAAGCAAAAACTGCTAAAATTAATTGAAGAATTAGATGCTTCAGATTACATTCAATTGAAAGGACATGCTGACTTAAAATATATATATAAGCAGTATGAATTGTATTTGAGTGCTTCAACAAGTGAAGGCTTTGGGCTCACCCTTATGGAGGCTGTGGGTTCTGGATTACCAATAATAGGTTTCGATGTTCGCTATGGGAATATTACTTTCATCAACGATGGAGAAAATGGCTATCTTTTACCATTTGATGATATTTTTAATAATGAAAAACACATTCAACATTTATCAGATGCATTGGTGCGGTTTTACCAAAAGGATATTCAACAAATGCAACAAGTATCTTATGCTTTAGCAGAAAAATTTTTAGAAGATCAAGTACAAGAAAAGTGGGAAAACCTAGTAAAGGAGCTTTTAGATGATTAATTTATTAAATGATTATAGTTCACAAAGTAAAGATTTTCACCAATCATTAATAAAAGCAGGCTTTTCCTATCCTACCTTTGTTTGCCAAGATGATGGTTTTTTGCCTGATGATGTACAAAGTATTTATCAACTCTGGCTAGATAATCCGTTAGATGGTGAACCACTTTATTTTAATGAACTTGCAGTACCAGAGTTTTGGGAAATATCAGCGACAAATCAGTTAGGTGAAATTGTAGACTATCATAAAAAAAGAGGACAGATTCATTTTGCAAAAATAAGTGAAGATAGGGTTATAGGACGTGTAGAATGGCTTGATGAGCAAGGAAATATACGGTGGATAGATGGTTATAATAAACAAGGCATACGTTATAAACAGACAGTTTTAACAAGGGATCAACGTATGGTGACGACTACTTATTTCGATAATAAAGGTCGTGAAAAAATTATTTATAACCATCACACCAAGACCTATATCTTAATGGAGGAATATGGACTACAATTATTCCAAACAGAAATAGATTTTATCATTTATACGCTACAATCGCACAACGTAGACCTTTCAAATATCATCTATAATACATTAGCATTGCCTTTCTTAGTTGTGTTACATAGTAAGGAAACTAAAGAAAGTACCCTAATTTGGCAAGAAGATACGAGAGATGAAATACCTGGTAATATGCAGCTTATTTTAAATGGTTCTACGAGTACCAAACAGATTGTTGTGACAGATAAATTATACGCTGATCATCTTAAGGCACTTGTTTCAAGTGACAGTGATATTCCTATCTATGATTTGGGATACATTTATACATTTAAAAAGAATGATCACCTGATAAATGAAGCAATCATTGCGACAAATTCGGATCAAATTTTACATTTAGAAGAGATAGTTCAAAGACTACCTCAGTTAAAAATCCATGTAGTAGCCCTAACAGAGATGTCCACCAAATTAACCAACTTGAATCGTTATGAAAATGTTCAATTATATCCCAACGCTAGCATGCAGAAAATCAGAAATTTATATGAAAAAGTAGGTTGGCTCTTAGATTTAAATTATGGTAATGAAATAGTGAATGCAGTTCGATCTGCTTTTGATTATCAAATGGTTATAGTGAGTTTTGATGAAACAACGCATAATCAAAAGTTCATGTATCCGAATCTTATATTCCAACGTATGCAACTTGATGAAATGGTTCAATTATTAAAAATGAGTATTGAGAATCCTGAGATTCATAGTAAGTTGCTTGTTAGTCAAAAACTAGCAGCGAATTCAGTATCAAAAAGAGATTATGTTAAAATATTTAGAGAGATTGAGGGATATTTTGATGTCTAATAAAAGTAAAGACCTATTTCAAACAAGAATTGGTCAGCAAATGAAAGCTGAACGTGATAGAAATCATAAATCAAATAAAAAGAAACCAAAGAATACCATTGGGACATTAATGTCTATCATAATTGGTGGATCGGTGATTTTCGGACTACTTAGAATTCTTGTGATGTTATTTTAGAGGAGGTAGACATGCGCGCACATATTACAAATTTATACGGCCAATCAAGTGATTCGACTGCAATGATATCGCAAAATATGACGGCTCAAATAGCTAGAGAGTTGGGTGTTAATGAGCTAGGCATTTATAACTATCCCATAACTGTGGACAGTCCTAGTGAACTATCAACACGTCTAGATGGCATTATTGCTTCCGTCTCTGCAGAAGATATTGTTATTCTACAACTGCCCACATGGAACTCGTTAGCATTTGAACAAGCCTTAGTAAATAAATTAAAAAATTATTGGCATATAAAAATTGCTATTTATTTGCACGATGTGATTCCTTTACAGTTTAAATCTAATTATTATTTAATGAACGATTATATTGAACTTTTTAATCAAGTTGATTGTTTGATTGTACCGTCAGAAAATATGAAAAATCGTCTTATTGAAGAAGGATTAACTGTTCAAAATATCATTATTCAACATATGTGGGATCATCCAATAGCATATGATTTAGCCAAAACAACTTTTAAACAAGAAATTCATTTTGCTGGAAATGCAGAAAAATTTGATTTTGTAAAAGATTGGTCTGGAGAGACGCCACTTAAGGTATATTCAAATCCTGTAGAGGAAAACTTGAATGAAAAAGTAACTTATTTAGGATGGTATTCAGATACTAAGTTAGTTCACCATTTGTCTGAAGGAGGGTTTGGGTTAGTTTGGACAGAAAATCCCGATATTCAGGAATATTTTGCTTTGTGTAACTCATATAAATTGGGTACCTATTTAGCAGCAGGGATTCCTGTTATCGTTTCAAGAAATTTATCCAATGCGCAATTAATCAAAGACCATCAATTAGGTTTTATCGTTGATTCACTAGAGGAAGCAGATACAATAGTTGCGAAAATTGATAAGGAAGAATATGAAATGATCAAAGAAAATGTAGCAAATTTTGCCTTTTTACTTAGAACAGGACAATTCACAAAGAAACTTTTAACTGATACAATCCACCAAATCATTTTAAAAAAATAGTAAAAGAAGAGGTTGAAACCCTACCGTTAAACTGAACAAATAAAAAAGAGAGTTACGCTACCCACAAAAGATGACCCCGATAAGCTGTCGGGGTCATCTTTTTTAATTTTTTCTGATAGAGACGATTGTTGTAAAATTCAATATAATCTTCAACTGCATACCAAAGATCTTGTAGTGTTTCTGTTTTTTCAGATAATACAACGTCCTTCATATGACCAAAGAATGATTCCATAGGTGCATTGTCCCAACAGTTACCGCGCCTCGACATAGACTGAATTAGCCCCATATTCTGAACTTTTTCCTGGAAAACAGGGTAGGTATAATGAACCCCTTGATCTGAGTGGATATACCTTTCCATTACTGGCATATCCTTAATCACATTATTTAATTTATCTAGCGTTTCATAAACTAAATTCATTTTTAAGCTAGTTGAGAAGTGATGTGCAACAATTTCGCCGGTAGCACCATCCTTAACCGCTGAAAGATAGGCCCATTGTCCACTTCCATAAGGAAGATAAGTGATATCTGAGAGAAATACTTTGTACGGGATACCTTGATCAAACTGACGATTGACAAGGTTTTTCTTGGTAGCATTTTCCTGGGTTGCCTTCATCATTTTACGGTATGGTTTCGCTGATCGTATTGATGATATGATGTTATTCTTGCGCAAAATTCTTCTGATTTTTTTATGATTCATTACTACATCGTATTCAGTTTCTAACGCCATTTTTATTTCATCAATCCCACACTTCTTCTTATCCAGAAAAATTCTATATAACAATTGGAAATCTTCCCAATCATTTCGAACACGCTCAGCACGTTTATCGCTACTATTTAGCCAGTAATAGTAGCCGCTTTTACTTACCCCTGCAAGGTCGCATAAATGATTCACCATCCCAGCAAGTTGATTCTCACGAATAATTTGGTTAATTAATCTAAAGCGTTCTTGTTTACTTAAGTCGTTTCTTTTGTCGTTTTTCACGCTCCTCTCGTGCAGTTCTAATTTTTTAACTAGTTCAAGATTCCCCTCTAGATAGGCTATACGGGCATTTGCTTTGTCTAGCGCCTCTTGTAACAATACATCTTCTCCGTGATCTTTATATAATCTTTTCCAACGTGATAGCGATTGATCGGATTTTCCTTTTCCGATTAAATGAGAAGGAAGTCCAGCAAGTTCAAATATCTGAGTGGATTTCATGCCTTGTTTGCTTTGTTTAATGGCCTTTATTTTGCATTCTGATGAATAGGTAATACTTTTCTCTGTCACACTTTTCACATTAGGATTGTTTCTTAAAGCTTGAATCTCAGCTTGGCTATATATCTTTTTACTCATCCTGTCCATTCCCTTCTGTATAACTCAAATAGAGTATACCGAAAATTTTGCATAAAAATAACCCGAAAACTTACAACACTCTTTTTTGAGTGTTCAGTTTTCGGGTTGAGATTCAAGCTACGTAAATCCTCTTTTTTTTTGCGGTAAATTTGGGCTATCTATAAAGATATTAATTCAATATCTAAAGTAGTTAATAGGATGAACAAAGCTACCAAGTGCATAAAACTCTTCAGACCATCCTTTATGATATACAGAATTTAGACGGTCTTATTAAGTGTGTAAGACTTTTTTGTAGGAGATGTATTTATCTTTAAAAATCGAAAAAAATAAAAAAGATTCAATCAACCATAAATAGTAAACTCTTATTCAAGTATAATTTTCATCTCTGTTTCTAGGATAATAATTAGTTTTGGAAAAATGACTAAAATAAAAATCTTAACTTTTTTATATTGTGTTTATAAAATTGATGCGCATCAATTTTATATCTCTCAAAAATGAATACACTGTAGTTGTACAAAAGTATAGGAGGGATTTATATGCAACAGACTATTTTGAAACATAAAAATCATATTACGGTTATTAGTGGTTTACTTATTATGATAGGTTTTATTGCACATTTCATTTTTACTAATACGGTTATCTTTAATAGTGCTTTTATCATTGCATCCATATTGGGTGTTTTGCCAATTGCGATACAGGCTTTTCAGGCTATAAAAGTAAAAGTAGTGAGTATTGATGTTTTAGTAACGATAGCGGTTATTGGCGCTTTCTTTATCCAAAATTATGAAGAGTCAGCTATTGTTACTTTTTTATTTCTATTTGGCTCATATTTAGAACAGCGTACACTTAAGCAAACACGATCTGCTATTAAAGAGTTGACGGAAATGGCTCCAGAGACTGCTTTTAAGCAGTTGCAGGAGGGACAATTTGAAGAAGTAAATATTGATGAAGTAGTGGAAGGAGATATTCTCTTAGTAAAAACTGGGGCTAAGATTCCAGTAGATGGTAGGGTAACTACTGGAAAGGGACATGTAAATGAGGCTAATATCACCGGCGAATCTTTACCTCTAAAGAAAGAGAAAGGTGACGAAGTATTTGCCGGTACCATTATGGATAATGGGACTATTCAAATAGTCGCTGATAGAGTTGGAGGGGATTCTACATTTGGTCGAATTATTGAATTAGTAGAAGAAGCACAAGATTCTAAATCAGAAGCTGAACGATTTATTGACCAGTTCTCTCGTTGGTATACACCTGTGGTACTTATCATTGGGCTATTAGTTTGGGTACTAACTAAAGATACGGCACTAGCAGTTACTGTATTAGTACTTGGTTGTCCAGGAGCCTTGGTCATTGGTGTACCTGTTTCAAACGTGGCGGGTATAGGAAATGGTGCAAAGAATGGTATTTTGTTTAAAGGTTCTGAAGTGATGAGTCATTTTGCGAATGTAGATACAGTCCTATTTGATAAAACAGGTACCTTAACTGAAGGAAAGCCTGAAGTGGGTGAATTTGTTTACTATGGAAATAATCAAGAGGAGGATTTGTCTCTATTATTCTCGGTTGAAAGGGAATCTGATCATCCCTTAGCAGTCGCTATTACGAATAAGTTAGCGCAATATAAACTACGACCTGTAGAGCGTACACAGGTTATAAAAGGAGGGGGCATAATTGCTCACGTTGATGGACACATCGTTGCAGTAGGGAATAAAAACTTAATGGAACAAGAAAGGATACCACTATCTGCTGATGTGCTTAAAAAATTAGATACATTAGAAAGAGACGGTAGTTCAATTGTATTAACAGCAGTTGATCATCAGTTAATGATTTTAATGGGGATCCGTGACCAGGTTCGACCAGGTGTTAAACAAGACCTACAAAGATTAAAATCACTTGGTGTTAAAAATCTCATTGTATTATCAGGGGATAATCAAGGTACAGTTAATTTAGTTAAAAAAGAGCTAGGATTAACCGAGGCCCATGGCGATATGCTGCCTGAGGACAAGCAAGCATTTCTAAAAGAAAGACAGTCTAATGGTGAAATTGTTGCTTTTATTGGTGATGGTGTGAACGATAGTCCCTCTTTAGCTACTGCAGAAGTAGGGATAGCTATGGGAAATGGAACAGATGTAGCCATTGAAAGTTCAGATATTGTTTTGATGAATTCCAATTTTAATCGTCTCCCCCATGCTTTAGGTTTAGCTAAAGGGACATATGCGAATATGCGACAAAATATTCTTGTTGCTGTTGGTGTGGTGATAATATTACTCTTTAGTTTAATATTCAGTGAATGGATGTCTATGTCAATTGGTATGTTAGTTCATGAGGCAAGTATTTTGGTCGTTATTTTAAATGCAATGAGATTAAGAGGATATCAATTAAAATAATTGATCCGTGTCAATTATTTTTTAAAAAATACCTTATATAATTTATTTAAAGGAGTGATAGATATGACTAAAGCAACATTGAAATTAGAAACATTAACTTGTCCATCATGTTTACAAAAAATTGAAAGTGGGTTAAAGCAAACTGCTGGTGTAGAAAAGGACTCTGTAAAAGTGCTGTTCAATGCAAGTAAGGTAAAAGTGGATTTTGATGAAGAACAAGTCAATTTGAGTACAATTGAAAACGCTATTGAAAACTTAGGATATTCCGTTATTAGTTCAAAAGTGAAGGAAGGTATATAAAATGACAACAGTAAATGAAAGACAAGAAAAATTAGCTGCTGAACAAGCCTATAAAGAACATATACACCATACAAAGATTAATGCTGCAGCTGTTACAGACCATGTACTGGCTAATATTCATACCTTACATGTAAAATTACATCAATATCACTGGTATGTAAAAGGGGCAAATTTCTATTCATTGCATGAGTTATTTGAAAAACTGTATAATGAGAATGAAATATGGTTTGATAAAATTGCAGAACGTTTACTAGCTTCAGGATTTAAGCCAGCATCAACAACTGTTGAATTTCAGGAATTTACAATAATTTCTGAAGATCCGTCTGAAAAATATTATTCTGCTGAAGAAATGGTGTTACAGTTAGTAGAAGATTTTAGAACTAATCGTGAATTTACCGTTCGTGCATTGCGTTTAGCTCAAGAAGAAGCAGATGATGCATTAGAGGATTTACTAATTAGTTATAAAGATTATTTAGATGTAAATATTTGGCAACTTCAAGCCTTTGTTAATAAGGATGCGTTAGAAGACGATGATTATATAGATAACGATTAATTAGGAGGAAAGTTGTATGGCACACCATCATCACCATAGTCATGTAGATTGTATACGGTTAGTACCAATTTTTAACCATCTAAACGAAGAACAAATGAGTTTAATTGCACAATCAGCGCATGAAGTACATTATGCAAAGAATGCGTTGTTATTTGGAAATGGTGATAAAGATGACACACTATATATCGTAAATAATGGGCGTGTACGTATTTATAACTTAAATGAATCCGGTCGGGAACAAACGGTACGCATACTAAATCCTGGTGATTTTATGGGCGAAGTGGCTATTTTTCAAACTGACAGTTACCATTCTAATTATGCTGAAGCAATATCAGAAGTAAGCATATGTAGAATCCATAAAAAAGATATGGATAACTATCTAGACGCTTACCCAGAAATTATGAGACGAATACTTTCAGATGTTACGAAACGTTTACAGGTATCAGAAAAGCAGACGATGCAGGTTGGTATGGAGCAGGTAGAGTCTCGTATTATTAATTTTCTAGCAGAATATGTTGAAGATGAGGAAAATCATACTTATGTGACATTACCAATGTCAAAAAAAGAGCTAGCTTCTTATTTGGGTACAACACCCGAAACAATAAGTCGGAAGTTCTCTTTGTTAGAGGATAAAGGTTTAATTAAACAACATACGCATAAATATATTGAAATATTTGATCTAGATGAATTATTATTTGCATCGAGTTAAAGTGAACTCTATCAAAAAATAGAATTAATAAGGGGAATTAATAGAGTGGTTTTATTTGTAAATTAGTTAGTAAAAAAGAATATTCGTTATTCATGAAAAACTAAAAGTAATAACTTTTTAGAAATTCTAGGAATATAATTAAAGTGTGGAATAAAACCGTAAGAGAATAATGTAGAGGCCCCCAAAAGTTAGACCAAAAATCTAACTTTTGGGGGTCTATTTTTATGGGACGAATTTACAATTTAAGTGCAACACATAAAAATTTCAAAAAAAGAACCATAGTTTTCCTTTAAAATAGATGTACCACCAACTACAGAAAGGAAGAAAACTATGAATCCATATTGTCATCTTACCATTAATGAACGCGAAATAATATTCCTACTGCATGAGCAAGGTAAGTCTTTAGGATATATTTCTAAGCAACTAAATCGTGCAAAATCAACAATTTTAAGAGAACTAAAGCGAAATACTATTCAAGAAAAAAGTTATTCTCCCTCAAAAGCACAAGAAAAGTATCAGCAAAGAAAGACTAGAAAGTGTGGTCATAAACGCATACTTCTAGATACAGAAATTCATTCTCGGGTAAAACGACTCTTTTTGGAAGAACAATGGTCTCCAGAGGAGATTAGTGCCCGAATGAGACTGGAAATAAATCAGCAAGCGCTTAGTTATAATACGATTTATCGTGCAATATATCGCGGAGATTTTGATGAACCGAATCTCTCTCACGGCAATAAAGGTGCCATTCGTAAGTTAAGACATCGAAGTAAAACACGGCACACAAAAAATTATCAAGAGCGTCGTGGAAAAATACTAATTTCGAATACGATTCATGAACGGCCATCTGCTGCCAATGAGCGCCTTGAGATTGGTCATTGGGAAGCAGATACTGTAGCCGGTAAAACTGGTAGGGCTTGTATTGTAACTCTAGTCGATCGTAAATCTCGTTATTCCCTACTTGGTAAGGTTGAAAAGAAAATCTCTAAAAATGTGATTGATTGTATGATCAATCTACTAAGAAATGTTGGAGAAGGTAAATGTAAAACCGTTACACCCGATAGAGGAAAAGATTTCTCCCAACTTAGTCGAATAACGCTAGAGTTAAATGGCACTAAAGTGCATTTTCCAGATCCACATGTTCCATGGCTACGTGGTTCAAACGAAAATACTAATGGTTTATTACGAGAATATTCACCCAAAGGTGAAAATATTTCAGGTATTTTCGATAGTCAAATTCAAGAATGGGCGAATAATTTAACCACGCGACCACGGAAATGTCTAAATCGGAAAACCCCTTATGAGTTATTTTTTAATGAATCGTTGCACTTAATTTGACAATTGAAGGTCAAAACGAGCTAATTCTGGGCCTTCACGAAAGATAATGTGATATTCGTCACATTTGAAATCCTAAGAATTTCACACGAGCTACACCAAGGATATCATGTAAGCGTTTTTATAAATATTTATAATAAAAGTATAAAGAAAAACAAATAAACTATAGGAGGCAATAAGATGAACAACCCAATTCATGTTACTTCAGAAATTGGTCAATTGAAGAAAGTTATGCTACATCGACCTGGTAAGGAATTAGAAAATTTAATGCCAGACTATCTTGATCGATTACTTTTCGATGATATTCCTTATTTGGAAGAGGCACAACGCGAGCACGATGCGTTTGCAGAGATCCTTTCAGATAACGGGGTTGAGGTATTGTACCTAGAGAAATTAATGGCTGAAGCCATTGACCATGCGGATGTAAGAGAAACATTTGTAGATCAATGGTTGGACGAGGCGGATGTTGCCAGTCAAGCGGCTAGAGAGGCTATCCGCGACTACTTGTTAGCGATTGAAGATACATTTGAGATGGTCTTGAAAACAATGGAAGGCTTCAAAAAGACTGAGTTAGATATTTGTGAGGGTAAAAACCTAGCGGATGAAATCGAAACGGACTACCCGCTTTTAGTAGACCCAATGCCAAATCTATATTTCACGCGCGACCCGTTTGCAACTATGGGTAATGGTGTTTCCTTAAACCGTATGTATTCAGAAACCCGTAATCGCGAAACTATTTACGGTAAATACATTTTCGAACACCATCCAGTTTATGGTGGCGGCGCAGTTCCTTTATATTACGACCGCAACGAGACCACTCGTATTGAAGGTGGGGACGAATTAGTTTTATCTAAAGACACCCTAGCAATTGGTATTTCACAACGAACTGATGCACGTTCAGTAGAGAAATTAGCGAAAAATATTTTCGAACAAACTGAGTTCACCCGCGTTTTAGGCTTTGTTATTGCATCAAATCGTAAGTTCATGCATCTAGATACAGTCTTTACCATGATTGACTACGACAAATTTACTATTCATCCAGAAATTGAATCAGGCTTGAAGGTCTATGAAATTACTAAAGGTGAAGATGGCCAAGTTAATATCGACTTGACGGAAGATACTTTGGAGCATGTGCTAGCCAATGCATTAGATGTTGAACAAGTGACCTTGATTCGTACCGGTGGTGACGACATCGTTGCCGCAGCCCGTGAACAATGGAACGACGGTTCAAATACCCTAGCAATTGCACCTGGTGTTGTTGTAGTCTATGACCGCAATACAGTAACCAACAAAAAGTTAGAAGATGCAGGAATTGAATTGCATAAATTACGCGGAAGTGAATTGGTTCGCGGTCGTGGAGGTCCCCGCTGCATGTCAATGCCATTCTACCGTGAAGATTTACCTGAAAAATAATCCGCCAATCAACTAATAGGAGGGAAACATATGTTTCAAGGACGTAACTTTTTAAAAGAAATTGATTTTACAAAGGAAGAATTAAATTACTTAATCGACTTTTCTATCCACTTAAAAGACTTGAAGAAGCGCGGTATTCCACATGAATATTTAAAAGGGCAAAACATCGCCTTACTATTTGAAAAAACATCTACTCGTACACGTTCAGCCTTTACTGTGGCAGCCAACGATTTAGGGGCAGCACCTGAATTCTTAGGCGCTAATGATATTCAATTAGGGAAGAAAGAATCTGTTGAAGATACAGCTAAAGTTCTAGGTTCAATGTTTGACGGGATTGAATTTAGAGGTTTTAGCCAAGAAGTTGTTGAAGGTCTAGGAAAATATGCTGGTGTCCCGGTTTGGAACGGTTTAACAGACGAATGGCATCCAACTCAAATGATCGCTGATTTCATGACTTTGAAAGAAGAGTTTGGTGAATTAGAAGGCCGCAAATTGGTTTACTGTGGTGACGGTCGTAACAACATGGCCAATTCATTATTTGTAACAGGTGCCTTACTTGGGGTAAACATCACCATCGCAGCACCAAAAGAATTATTCCCAGATCAATCAGTGGTTGATTTAGCGGAGAAATATGCTAAAGAATCTGGCGCTAAATTAGAAGTGACAGAAGACATTAAAGCAGCTGTCCGCGATGCAGATGCCTTGTATACAGACGTTTGGGTATCAATGGGTGAAGAAGATAAGTTTGAAGAACGTGTTAACTTATTATATCCATACCAAATTAACAAGGAGTTGGTGGACGGAATTAAAGGCGACTATATCTTCCTACACTGTTTACCAGCCTTTCACGATGCTGAAACTAAATACGGTCAGAATATTCTAGACCAATTTGGCTACAGTGAAATGGAAGTGACTGATGATGTATTTCGTAGCGAACAAGCGCGTCAATTCGAACAAGCTGAAAACCGGATGCATTCAATCAAAGCCATTATGGCAGCAACTAACGGTCACTTATTTATTCCAAAAGTTTAATTTATCCGAGTGTAAGATGCATTAAAAACTTTGGAAGCAACTTAGTCATTCTATGTGTTCATTAGCATTGATTCGACAAAATACATAGATTTCTATAAGCAGGCAAGCAGACTTTTTAATATAAAAGCTTTGCTGGCCTGCTTTTTATTTGGTATCCATTTTTACATTTTTTAGAAGGAGGAAGAAAAATGGCTGAAGAACAAATCAAACAAGGCCATATCGATTCAGATGCAATCCAGGAAAATAATCAGAAAGATAATAAGAAAACCGGTAAGAAATTTAAAATGCCCAATTCTTTTACCATTTTGATGATCATTACAGCGATTATCGCAGTCTTAACTTGGATTGTGCCAGCAGGGCAATACGATACCACAGCAGATGGTAGTTTTATTGCAGGGACTTACTATACCATAGACCAAGTGCCACAAGGGATTTGGCAAGTATTGAGTGCACCTTTTATCGGCATGATTGGAAACGATTTAACCCAAGGAGCAATTGAAATTTCCCTATTCATTCTGGTATTAGGGGGCTTTTTGAATGTGGTTACTCAAACAGGGGCCATTGACGCGGGAATTAATGCGGTTATCCAAAATAACAAGAATAACATGACTCGCCTTATTTGGATATTGATGTTCATTTTTGCCTTAGGGGGTTCATCATACGGGATGGCTGAAGAAACAATTCCATTCTATGCTTTACTGATACCCTTAATGGTGACCGTTGGTTATGACTCACTAGTTGCAGTCGCAGTAATTTTAGTGGGGTCTGGTTTAGGCGTTCTATCATCTACTGTTAACCCATTTGCGACTGGTATTGCCTCTTCTATGGCCGGCATCGGTTTAGGGGAGGGGATTTTACCGCGTGTAATCATGTTTGTCATCATGTACATTATTGGGGCTTTCTACGTATCACGTTATGCCAGCAAGGTCCTAGAAGATCCTAAAAACTCTCTTATCTATGATCAAATGGACGAACAGAAAGAGAAATTCAAGGTTAAAGAGGACTTAGGTGACATCACATCAACCCAAAAATCCGTCTTAACATTATTTATCCTTGGCTTTGTCATCATGATTATGGGGCTGATTCCTTGGACCGATTTATCAAGTAATTTGACATTCTTTGAAGATTTCCACGGAATGATAATGGGCACACCAATCCTAGGTGATTTAATCGGTCAATCTTTACTACCATTTGGTTCTTGGTACCTAAGTGAAATTACCGTGTTATTCTTCTTAATGTCTATCATCATCGGTTTCGTAGCGAAAATTCCAGAAGAAAAATTCATTAATGACTTTATCGACGGGACCAAAGACATTTTGAGCGTAGCCTTAATTTGTGCGGTTGCCCGCGGTATCCAAGTCATCATGAATGACGGTCAAATCACCGCCACCGTATTGCACTGGGGCGAACTTTTATTAGCCAATCTATCATCAGGTATCTTTATCGCCATTACTTACATCTTCTACATCCCAATGTCCTTCCTGATTCCATCAACATCAGGACTAGCAGCAGCGACCATGGGGATTATGGCGCCACTAGGTAATTTCGCCGGTGTTGCAGAAAGTTTAATCGTTACTGCCTACCAATCAGCAGCCGGCTTAGTTAACTTGATTACCCCAACGTCAGGTGTTGTCATGGGTGCCTTAGCCATCGCCGGTATTGAATTGACCACTTGGTGGAAGTTCATGGCAAAATTGATTGCCGGGGTATTCCTAGTGTCAGTCGTGTTGTTGGTAGCGTTCGCATTATTAGGTTTATAAATCAGAAAATGAATAGCGTATTGAAAAGGAGTGTACTATAATGACAAGTAAGAAGATCGTTGTAGCTTTAGGTGGTAACGCCATTCTAAAAGATGACCCGAGTGCAGCAGGACAACAAGCAACCCTTAGAGAAACTGCTGCCCATTTAGTCAAATTCATTGAAAATGGGGATAAACTCATCATTACCCACGGAAACGGTCCCCAAGTAGGGAACTTATTATTACAAAATATCGCAGCGGATTCTGACAAGAACCCAGCCTTTCCACTAGATTCTTTAGTAGCTATGACACAAGGGTCTATTGGCTATTGGTTACAATCTGCCATGCAAAATGAATTAGCTAAACGCAAGCTAGATAAGTCTATAGTTTCAATGGTTACTCAGGTCATTGTGGGCGAAAATGACCCAGCCTTTGACAAACCAACAAAACCAATCGGACCATTTTACACGGAAGAAGAAGCAAAAGCAGAAATGGCCAAATCAGGCGCCACATTCGTAGAAGATGCAGGGCGTGGCTGGCGAAAAGTAGTGGCTTCACCAAAACCTGTAGCTATTAAAGAATTAGTGTCAATCCGCGACGCTGTCAATCACGGACACGTGGTCATCGCAGCTGGTGGAGGTGGTATTCCAGTTATTGAAAAAGATGGCCAGCTTGAAGGGAAAGAAGCGGTTATTGATAAAGACTTTGCTTCACAAATCTTGGCCAAAGACCTTGACGCAGATATGTTTGTTGTCCTAACAGGGGTAGACAATGTCTACATCAACTTCAATAAGAACAACCAACAAAAATTAGATACTGTCACCGTTGAAGAATTAGACCAATATATTGCAGAAGACCAATTCGCAGCGGGCTCTATGCTACCAAAAATTCAAGCAGCCCAAGCCTTCGTCAAAGACAAGCCGGCATCTAAAGCCATCATCACTTCTCTTGAAAACTTAAGCAACTTAATAGAGAATGAAGCAGGTACCATTATCGTCAAAGACAGACCATAAAAGTTAGACATGAATGATCAGACCTTAATAATTTAGACCATAAATAAAATAGGCGACACGCTGCTGATGTCACACCGCCTTTTGTTATCACTTCTCCTTAATAGAAAGAAATATGAATATGTACGGAGAAAGATGGTGAGTTGGTGAAAGGAACAAATGCATCCATGCAAGATCAGAAAAAATTTCAATCGAATGAAACAAGACTTAAAAAGATCGACCACTTTAAAGAGACTTATTGGTTAAATCATGCAAATCACGCAGATCATGCCGATATCACGGACCAAAATTACCCACAACCAGCTTGTGTCACCATTGATATGTCGAGTCCAAATATTGGAAAGCTCATGAGTTTAAATCATATTCGCTCGACAATTACTGGGCATGCTTTACAAAATATCTATCAATACGCAGGATATAAGACCGTCACAATTAACCATAAAGGGGATACCGGTGACTACTTAACGCTCCTTGTTTTCGCCATACAAACTTGGGGCGACGAGGTCACCATTGAAAAATGCCCACTCAGAGCATTTACTCGGTTATTACGGAAATTCCACGAAGAAGTAGACCTCAATCCGGAGTTAGAAGATCAAATATATTACGTTAGGCAGCAGTTAGCTAAAGAAGATTCAGCTGCTGCTAAAATTCTAGCAGATATTTACAAGCAGAGTAATCAAGCCTTTGATGGCATTTACAACCGTTTTAACGTACACTTTGATTTAAATCGGTATGAGTCTGCCTATTTAGACCAAGCAGAAGCCTGGATTGATAAGATGGTGGCTAAAGGGATTGCCGAAGCGGACGAAGAAACAGTGACCCTTTCATTAGAACAATATGACTTGCCATTAGGTTTGTTGAAAAATGGCCAGCCGTTATATTTGGCGCGGGATATCGTTTCCGCTACGGACACCGCTAAAAAATATCAAAGCAACCTTAACTTATACGTCGTGGGTAATGAACAAACCACGCATTTTAATCAAGTTGTCGCTTCTTTAGACAAATATACAGACGTGGACGCTGCCGAATTTATCCACGACGCGCTTGGCTATACGGCCGTATTGGGTAAACGCTACTTCAATTTGAAGCATGAAATTAAAGATATTCATGATCTGCTAGAGAAATTAGAAGCAGAATTAAGAGGTAAAAGCAGGGACTTTACTTTCCTGAACACGGATGATCAAATCGCCAAAATAGCTAGTAATAGCCTAATCTATGCCTTATTAAATCAAAAACGATTAGCAGGCATCGACCTAGACTTTGACACCATGGTAGATGAAAAAGGGGCAACCGCCTTACATATAACAAAAACTTACCATCTCTTACTTGCAGAATTGGGAGAAACTGCATCAAGTAACACAGGAGATGTAAGTGAATCATTCAAACAAGCGATTTACCAAGCTTATATGGCAGACGAACCCTATTACATCGCCCAATACCTCAATATTTTGTGCCAGGAAGTGGACAAGTATCCGCCAGTTATGACTACTGATATTCAATTAGCCTTGAACGAATTCAATCTAGCCTTTCGATTACTAGGCTTAGAGATGACGGTATAGAATGAGATTGTTACAGAAAGGATATGAACTTTGGTAAACAGAGATTTAGAACTATATATGGAGTCGTTAGAGGACGAGCCATTCTTTGAAAATTTTACCACTGAGCAAATGAACTTGTTGGAGAACAAAGCAAGGTTTCATCAGTACAATAAAGGACAAGTCCTATTCTTTCAATCTGATCCCCGCACCCATTCCTACTATCTGTTGAAAGGACTGGTCAAGCTCGAAAGTGTGGCTTACCAAGGCGACTTCTCCTATATCGATTTTATCGAGAAGCAGACCTTCTTTCCATATGGGTCCGTCTTTGGCAAAAAGGAATACACTTACGATGCCACAGCCACCACAGACATTGATATTCTATTGATTCCTAACGATATCTTGGAAGAAATTCTGCACGTCAACATCGCCCAACTGCGGTATATGTACAGTCAAATCACCAAGAACCTTAATTTTTTGGAAAAAAGATTGCAAGTCACAACTAGGTCTAGCGCCTATGAAAGGGTACAATTTGTCCTAGCTCTCTGGCAATATGACATGGCAAAGCCATACAAAGATGGCAATATCATTCAATACCCGCTAACAATAAATGAGCTAGCAGCAGTAGCCGGCACCACCAGAGAAACAGCTTCAAGAGTTATCCATGACCTCAAAGAAGAAGAGCGCATCTCCTTCAAACGTAAAGCCATCTACTACTTAGATCCGCAATACTTTGAAGACATGCTTCAATAAACTAAGCCGAAGGCTTACTCTTTACATTATGTAGTTCAGCGTAACTATTACTTTATGTATAGAATAAGAAGCCTTCGGCTTTAGCTTTGCCTATCATTGCTTTAAAATCAGGATGCGATGCTGGGCAAGCACCAGTCTTGACTTCTGAATTACTAACCCAAGTATATTTAGTATTCAGATTAAGCCCATCAAGGATGTTGAGACTTATTTTGAAATGAATAATCGTACATCATTAAAAACACTGTTATTTCGATAGTTACTAGTAGTTTTGATTAATCACGGATCGCTTCGTTTCGTAGATTTTTCTAATAGTTTGGGTTTAATAGAAGGTGCATAACTTATACGTGTTGTTAACTTTGATAATTAAAGGAGATATCGAGAGCATCATACTTTTGATTAAAGACCTTAGTGTACATTTTCAAAAGTACACTAAGTTTGGAAAAGTTATGTGCAATGTATTTATTTAAACACGGGAAGGGATAACTAGCCATCAGCCGCTTAAGAGGATAAAATGTGAATTAGTTAGGGTTAGTGATGAAGTCGCTGTTAGGCTAACAGCGAAGTTCTTGAAACTAGAGACATTCAGAGTGCACGAGCCGATGTCAAAGGATGATCCAACTATGGCTCTGGGTGGTATGGTCCAGCGGCTTTTTAATGGCCTAGTCTTTCTGCCCGAATAAATAAACACGAGATGTTTAAATTTAAAAAAATCATGGATGAATGTCCATGATTTTTTGATTATTGATTGTCATATATGAAAAACTCGAATGGTTCCGTTGATTCTGAACCATCAAATTGTTCGAATAAACCTGATTGATCAAATCTTAAACTACCAGCGCGACGCATTCCTTTGTAATCATAGAAAGGATAATTACATGAAGAGTCAGTGAATAGGTAATAATTTGCTACATTTTTAGCTTCAAAATAATCTTTAGCGGCTTGGAATAATTTGCTGCCGATTCCTAGACCTTGAAAATTTGGATCCATAATAAATAGCACAATACGGCCATCGTAAGCTACATCTTTTTTAGCATTTTCTAGTAATTTTGCATCGTATTCACTTTCTATTTTCATCCGGTTATAAAAATAGTCGGCAACTTCAGGACCTTGAGCATGAATCGTTGCAGCTGATTCGATAGTGGATTGCATCAGCATCCGGCCGTATTTAGGCTCTGAATCTGCGGATACTAAAATAACACCAGCAATCTGGCCGTCAACTTCCGCAACGGTTACCATTGAGGCATCACTCAATGAGTTGTTTAAGTTTAAGTCAACGTAAGCATCAGTTGCCTCCGGGTATTCTTCATAGTCTGATTGAAACCAAGCGCCTCGGTTTAATGCGTGTAATGCTGGATAGTCTGCAGCTTGGGCAGATCTTAAAGTAACTTCTTGTGTCATAAAACACCTCCATTTTACATTCTAACCGATGAGCATATTAAGTTCAAATGATACAGAGCGCCCGTTGTGTGGTGCTTAAAAAGGGCGAATGAATGCGTTTCCCATAACTTAACTGCAATTGCTTTTGCACCCATTACCGCTTATAATGAAAGAGAGATTCTAATCAAAAATTAATGTAGAATACAAGCAAAAGACCTTGAGCGGAGGAAAGTACATGAATTTTATTGTGACATCACCTTTTTATCCAGAGAATTTTCAATTATTTACTAACCGGTTAAAACAGCAAGGGTTCAACGTTCTTGGCATCGGTCAAGAACCCTATGACCAATTACCACAATCATTAAAAGATGATTTGACTGAATACTACAAAGTCAACGACTTAGAAAATACTGAAGAAGTGAAAAAAGCTGTTGCTTACTTATTTTTCAAGCACGGGAAAATTGACCGGATTGAGTCGCAAAATGAGTATTGGTTGAATTTGGAAGCTGAGATTCGTGAACAGTTTAATATTCCTGGCAACAAGCCCAAAGATTTGCGTAAGGTTAAATTTAAGTCTGAAATGAAGAAGTTGTTTGCTAAAGCAGGGGTTCCAGCTGTCCCTGGTAAGGTAGCCAATAAGAAGGTTACGGTTAATCGAATTGTAAAAGAATTTGGACTACCCTTAGTGGCTAAACCCAATTCAGGTGTTGGTTCTTCAGGGACATACAAGTTAAAAGACCAAGAAGCAGTGGATAAATTTGTTGCAGAGTGGGATGAGAAGGAGGCCTATTTCTTTGAGCCTTATATTGAAAATGCAAAATTACTATCTTATGACGGCTTGATCGATCAAAATGGGAATGTCGTCTTTGAAACAAGCTTGTATTACCGTGACCCAACTTTGGAGGTATTAAAGTACCAATTAGACTACGGCTATATTATTCAAAAGGAAATTCCAGAAAAATTACGGACGTACGGTCAAGCTATCGTCAAACAATTCGGTATGAAGGAGCGGTTCTTCCATATTGAATTCTTTGAAAATGGGGACGACTACCTAGTGGTTGAATACAACAACCGAGTGGCCGGTGGTTATACTATTGATATGTATAACTATGCCAACCATGTGGATTTATTCCGTCAATTTGCCCGCATTGTGGACGGTCAACCTTTTGAAACACCAACTGATTCTGCTCGTTATTGCGTGGCTATTACCCACCGTGATCAAAATACTTATGCTCACGATGAAGCGGATCTACGCAGTCATTACGGCGACCGTCTTGTCTTCTCAAAACGTTTACCAGACGCTTTTGCGGCCTTACAAGGTAACCAATTCTATGGTATTTTAGCGGATACAGAAAAGGAAGTTGAAGAGATCTTCAACTACGTCCACCAACATAAAGAAGGCTAGCTTTACATTGACTGTCATTTTACCCAAAACTGGAGGAAACCCCATGAACGCAGAATTCTTACACCATTATTCAGGTCACTTAAATCAAGAAATGTACTTAAATCGCTACGGGCACGCAGGTATTCCGGTAGTGGTATTCCCGTCATCTGGTGGTTCTAAAGATGAATTTGCGGACTTCGGCATGATTGAAGCCGCACATTATTTTATCGAAGAAGGAAAAGTTCAATTCTTCACCTTATCATCCCATGACCAAGAATCTTGGTTACACAAGGGCAAGTCCCAACATGACCGAGCTGAAGCCCACAATGCCTACGAACGTTATGTTATTGATGAAGCTATCCCATTCATCAAGCACTATACAGGTTGGTTTGACCCAATGATGACAACAGGTTGCTCAATGGGTGCTTACCATGCCCTGAATTTTCAATTGAAGCATCCGGATGTCTTTAATAAAACCCTTGCCTTATCAGGCGTTTACGACGTCCGTTACTTTGGTGGTGATTTCGGCGGTGACCTAGCCGTTTACTACAACTCTCCAGTGGACTATATTTGGACCTTGAACGATCCATGGTTTATCGACCACTTGCGCCAAGCAGATATCGTCATTTGTACCGGTTTAGGTGACTGGGAGGCAGATGGTCTACCCGGTTACTACAAGTTGCGTGAAGCTTTTGAGAACAAAAATATCCCAGCATGGTTCGCAGAATGGGGGCCAAATGTGTCTCATGACTGGATTTGGTGGCGCCAGCAACTGCCTTATTTCCTAGGTCATATGGTCTAGAATCTTTTAAATATTGATTGGAAAAGGACGTCACGTGGTTAAGCACGGCGTTCTTTTTTGATGAGGTTCAAATCAGAAAAATGCACAGCTTAATCTTGGGGATTCTTTTTTCAAAGGGTCACTTATAGGTGGGAGGGCTTTGCTATGGTAAAATATAGACAAATTTTAAATCGTGGGGTGACAAGTCTATGCGCGTCATAGCTGGAAAATTTGGGAAACATCGTTTAAAGGCGGTTCCAGGGGATAATACCCGACCAACTACTGATAAAATCAAAGAATCATTATTTAATATTATTGGTCCTTATTTTGATGAGGACACAAGAGTTCTGGACTTCTATGCGGGGTCTGGGGCGCTTGGAATAGAAGCCATTTCAAGAGGGGCAGCAGTCGTTTACGGTTTTGAAAAGAACCGGCAAGCACAAGCGACGATTAAGGAAAACGTGGCTGCTGTGCGGATTGAGGACCAATATGTTTTGAAGTCAGGGGACAACCGCAAAGCCATCCAACAATTACGTCAAGCAGATAAAGACCTGCAATTTGACTTGGTATTTTTGGACCCACCTTATAAAGGCCAACAATTAGAAGATGTGATCAACGGCTTTTTAGCGGATAATTGGCTGGCACCGGATGCCCGCTTAATTTGTGAATTAGACAAGCGAGACACACTGCCAGAAGCCTTTGGACCACTCAAACTGATCAAAGATGTGACTTACGGAATCACTAGAATCCTGGTATACCAAATGGAGGAAGACTAGATGACAACAAAAGGAAGAGCCTTATACGCCGGGTCTTTTGACCCTTTAACAATGGGCCATGTGGACATGATTGAACGGGCTGCCAAGATGTTTGACTACGTGTACGTCGCTGTCGCAACAAATACCACCAAAACCTCTTTATTTACTGGCGAGGAGAAATTTGCTTTAGCTCAGGAAGCCACTAAACACCTAGATAATGTGGAAGTGATCTACTTAAAATCTGGCCTAACAGTGAATTTCGCTAGAGAATTGGACTGCGGTATTTTGATCCGCGGTTTGCGTAACGGTAGTGACTTTGAACAAGAAACCAACATCGCCTTAATGAACAAGCATCAAGCACCAGATATCGAGACAGTTCTATTGTTATCAAGTGAGAAATATCGTTTTGTTTCAAGCTCTATTATTAAGGAAGTGGCGAAGTTTAACGGGGACGTGTCTGGCGTTGTGCCGCCAAATGTCAACGAAGCCATTAAAGCCAAATACGCTGAATTAAATGGTTAAATTTTTTAAGTTATAGAACGATAGAACAATACTAAATGAATATATCAGTTATAAAAGACGTTCTCAATTAAGTCAATCTAGGCCTCTTTTATAATATTTTTTGAAATCGTTTCATTTGAAATATGAATATATGTGCATTACCATTGACTATGTAATCCTTATTTAGAAGAAATTAATGCGACGTAAGACATTATAATACATTAGGAGGACTGTCACATGTACATTAGAAAAGCAAAATTACAATATCATGCAAAACCTGAGAAAAGTAATCCTATTCTCGCACGACGTTTACAGGAGATTTTAGGGGGTCAATGGGGAGAAACTACAGGAATGTTAGCCTATACGCTTCAAGGTTGGAACACCGTTGGCAATGAAAAATATAAAGATTTATTATTAGACACTGGTACGGAAGAAATAGGCCATATGGAAATGTTAGCTACCATGATCAATGACCTGTTACGTGACGCTCCTACTGATACGATAGAAGAGTTTGCGAGAAATAGTGATCCAGCCACTGCTGCAATACTTGGTGGTATGGACCCTCAACATGCATTCGTCAATGGTCTTGGTGCAGGGCTATCTGATTCTAACGGAAACCCGTGGAGCGCAAATTTCATCACCTCAAGCGGTAATTTACTCGCTGATATGCGTTTCAATGTTGTCCGTGAATCACAGGCTCGCCTTCAAGTATCACGTAACTTCCTGCAAACTGAGGATAAAGGTGTTCGTGATATGCTAAGCTACCTCATGGCTCGTGAAACGCAGCACCAGCTTCAATTCTTAAAAGCTTGTGAAGAATTGGAAGAAAAATACGGTCCAGTTGTACCACATGGTACTCAAGACTTACAAAAACAAGGTAAGGAGTTTACACATACACTTTACAATTTCTCAGAAGGAGAAGCCTCCCAAGCACTCGAAGGAGAAACTGCCCGTGATGGGAACAAATTCCACTATAGTAGTGACCCCATTATGGCAGGTGGTGAACCTGATTTAACAGCTGCCCCAGAAATATTAAGAAATACGCCACCTGAAGATCCAAACACTACTGTTGAAGAAGGACGCAGGATGCTTGAAGGTGAACAAAATACAAGTAAATAGTTAAAAAAATAAAAATATACCTGGCTTAGACTTATGTGATATGCATAAGTCTTTTTTTGTGTGGCTTTTTCACCGAAAGGAGATATTTCCAAAAGACAGGAAAATACCCTCATTATCTAAGGTCGTATATGTGAGAAGTGTATTTTATGAGATTTCCTTATTTTGATTGACCTATATTAGAAAATAAATGTTCAAAGTTTTGGAAAATGAGCCAACGCTTTTAACTGAACTTGCCGTATATAATAGGTGAGGTGATCATAATGAATCAGTTGCGAGCGTGGCTAAGACAATTTAAGTTAGATATCAAAGAAATGAATATCAAACAAGTGTGGTTCTTGTATAGATCCTACTTGCTGGGTATTTTTGTTGTCTTTTTGACTGTGAGTGGACTAGGCATTTACGGACTTAGTCAGGTATTTCAAGGCAGACAAGGCCAAAATAACGCCTTAGTGGTAGAGGCAGAAACGGACGAAGTAACATCTGACTCGTTAGCGACAGAAGAACGTTTGTCTAAAAATACTGTAGTTTCATCAAGTGCGGTGAGTGGTATAGCAAGCGAAATCTCTAGAGAAGAAGCTAATGAAGAATCCGAAACTAACGCTAATAGCGCAGCCAATGAAACCTGGTATGTAGACATTAAAGGGGCTATCAAAGTTCCGCAAGTTGTCCCAGTGACCCCGGGTATGCGGGTTCATGATGTGGTTGAAATGGCGGGTGGGGTAACTGGAGAGGCTGACCAAAGTCAGGTGAATTTAGCTCAATTAGTGACTGATCAAATGGTGATTTATATCCCTAAAGTTGGCGAAGAGGTCAGTCCTCCAACTGAAGCATTGGTTGCTGATTCCCAGGTCACAGAAAGTGCTGTATCCGAGAGTTCTGGGGACGCTACAAGTGGCGGGGACCTGGTCAATATTAATACTGCAGATATTACAATGCTACAGACTTTATCTGGTATAGGGGAGAAGCGGGCAGCCGATATCATTAATTACCGGGAGACGAACGGTTTATTTGAAACCGTCGATGATTTAGACCAAGTTTCAGGTATTGGGGAGAAAACGATGGAGAAGTTACGACCTTTAATCACGGTGAATTAAGATGCAATATAAGTTAGTCCTCCATAGTTTAGGTATACTTCTACTTGCCATTGTAGCCCTGACCAATAGTCCTTGGGCCTGGCTTTGTTATGGCTTATTTATGGTCCGTGTGCTTGCTTTAAAAGAGGGTAAATTTCTGCTACAACTAGTGTTTGTACATTGTTTACTCGGCACTTACTTTGTCTATCAAGAAGCAGGTCGACACAGTATCCTAACTGGATCAGAAGAAGAATTGGTTATGGACGTAGCCATCACTGATGTAAAAGTCGAAGGGAACCTCTTGTCTTTTCAAGGGACCGTGCGTTTAGACGGACAGAATGAAAAGGTGCAAGTATTTTATATGCTGGGCGAAGAAGCGGACCAAAAAGCATGGTTAAACAAAGACCAATCATTTCGAGCTGTAATTACGGGTACTTTGGAAATGGCCGATGAAAACCAAAATTTTCACCTGTTTAACTACCGGACTTATCTAAAACGGCAGGATATTTATTGGATTATGTCACCGGATGCCATCAACGTGATGGGTCATTTGAATCACTGGCAATTTTGGTTAGCCAACCAAAGACAAGCCATAATCAACTGGCTGGGGACCATTCAAAATCCGACCGTATCAGCCTATACTTTGTCTCTCTTTTTCAATAAAATGGATGCACTTGAAGGGGAGGTGTTAGACGCTTATCAAGCGATTGGCCTGATTCATTTGTTTTCGATTTCCGGTTTTCACGTCCAGTATTTCTTAACTTTTTTCAAGAAAATCCTTCTTCGATTAGGCATCACAGTAGAATCTTTTGATTATTTCGCCATTGCCATCCTACTCCTATATACCGTCTTTTTAGGTTGGCCCTACGGCATGATTCGGTCCTTTGTGGCCTATACCTATAACGTCCTCCAGAAGCGGCGGGGCGGGCAACCTTCATCACTCGTAGGCACTTCCTGGTCCATGATTTTACTCCTAATGATAGATCCACGCATTATCTTTACCATGTCCTTTCAGTTAACTTATGCCCTGTCCTATACCATTTTATTTACCGGGAAATTTATCCAAGCCAAATGCCGGCACTCTCTACAAGTCGAAATCTGGCAAAGTTTCATCTGTAGTTTAGTCACCATTCCCTTTTTAACCATGACCTACTTTGAATTCTCCTGGGTGTCCCTTATCTTAAATTACGGCTACTCCTGGCTATTCGCCACCTTTTTATTTCCCGGACTCCTTTTGATTTTACTCATTCAAATCACCGGCTTAGGCCCTTATTTCACCTGGCTACAAGCTGGATTAGCTTATTTGATTGAGGGAATAGAAATGCTAGCTCTTTTCGCTGAAAAATGGACTTGGTTTCAGTGGGTGACTGGTAGACCACAAATTGCAGTCTTGGTATTTTTTGTGGTCACTTTACTCATGTATCTAGCGAATCTTTCCAAAGCGAAAGTCAGTAAAAGCTTGCACGGACTATTAGCGATTAGCTTAGTTTTACTGTATTTGAACCCTTATTTACACAGATACGGGCAAGTAGCCATGCTAGCGATTGGGCAGGGGGATACCTTTTTCCTGGAAATGCCTTACCAAAGAAAGGTCTATTTAATCGATTTAGCGGGGAAAATCAACTTCACTACACTTTTAGCTGACCAAGATCCATCCAAATCATGGCAATTACGGGACAGTGAAAGTGTCGCTGAAAGGCAAATTATTCCAGCGCTTAAAGCAACGGGGACAAGGACGATTGATGGGGTGTTTTTAACTCACGGAGACTTCGACCATATCGGATCATTCGGTGAAATCGCCAAGGCCTTTAAAATCGAAACCTTATATTTACCAATCGGAATGGACGCGGACACAGAATCCTTAACTACCTTGCAGGAAGCAATCGAGGTGGGGAAGAATCCTAAAATGAATATCGTCTGGCTCAAATCGGGAGACCAGGTGGCCCTTGACCAAAAAACCAACTTACAGGTTTTAGCGCCGGATAAATCAGGTGCAGGAGAAAATGCGGATTCTTTAGTCTTATATGGTAGAATAGGACTTCATGACTTTCTATTTACAGGAGATATTGATGGGGCAGCAGAAAATGCCCTCCCGAGTCTACCGGTCGATATTTTAAAAGTTGCTCACCACGGATCAGACCATTCAACGCCAGCTGACTTTATCGAGAGGACTGACCCAAAAATCGCTTGGATTTCAGTGGGTAAGGACAACCGGTATGGCCATCCAGCTGACCGGGTGGTGGCTGATTTAGAAGCCAATCAAACAAAAATATATCGGACGGATACAATGGGCGCTGTCCACTATATTTATTGGCCCAAATCCGCTAAAATAGACAGTGTGCAATCAAATTAGGAGGTAGGTTATGGAATTACAAAAGGCATTACAGGCGCTAAATAACGGGCAAATTGACCCCATATATGTACTACAAGGGCCTGAAACCTACTTAATCAACCGGTTTTTAACGGCCATTGAAAGCCAGTACTTACAAGAAGACGCCAATGCCATGAATTACATGTCCTTTGATATGGAAGAAGACAGTTTGGCGGACGTCATGGTTGAAGCCAACACCATTTCATTTTTCAATGAACCGAGGCTGATTTTAATGCGGCAACCAGCTTTTTTAACGGGGTCACAGAAGAAGAATGCCATCAAGCAGGATGACGCGTCCTTACTCGAATACCTGGATAATCCAGCTGATGGTGTGGTTTTAGTCATTGTGGCAGATTATGAATCCTTAGATGGCCGGAAGAAAATTGTGAAACAACTGAAGAAGAAGGCCACATTTGTGGATACCTCTGTCATGGCCGAACCCCAAGTGAAAGACTATATGCAGCGGTACGTGGCATCAGAAGGCGTCGATATGACCAGAGAAGCTATGGCCCTATTCTTGAAACGAACCAATTACCAGCTCTCCCAGTCCATTCGTGAAATGGACAAGTTGATTTTATATGTAGGGGATGAGAAAAGGATCAACCAGCGAGATGTTGACTTGTTGGTGACACCGTCATTGGATGACAATATCTTTCATCTAACGGACTATATAATGCGTCAAGATTCGGCTGCTGCTTTAAGGTTATACCGCGAACTAATCGCACAGAAAAATCAACCCATTGCCATTCTAGGTTTACTCCAGTCTAACTTCCGCTTGTATACGCAAATTATCCAATTGAAGAAAGCGGGTTACGACCAGGGATCAATGGCTGAAACCATTGGCGTTCATCCATACAGGATTAAAATGGCTGGCCAATCGATTCATCCTTATTCGCCGAATTTACTCATGGTGGGTTATATGAAGTTGATTGAATTGGACTTTGATATTAAACAGGGGAAGGTAGACCAGCATCTTGGGATTGAGTGGTTTATTTTAGACTTTTGTTCAGGTAAGGCAGCTAGTTAAGACATATATATGAGAAAAAACAGGCAACAAAAAAAGCAGGAAAATGCGTACGTCATTTTCCTGCTTTTTATAATGATCGGTTTTGGTAACACCATTTACCAAGGTCGATTATGCTTTTTTAGCTAAGCGAGCTTTTTCACGAGCAGCTTTGTTAGCGTGGATTAATCCTTTGCTAGCAGCTTGATCTAACATTTTAGAAGCGTTACGGAATAATTCGTCTTTGTTGTCTGCGTTTTCTGCAGCAGCTTGTTCAAAACGTTTAACAGCTGTACGTACAGAAGCGATTTTCGCGCTGTTACGAGCGTTAGCAGTTTCGTTTTGACGAGCACGTTTGATTGCTGATTCAATATTTGGCATTAAAAACACCCACTTTCCTGTCAAATTATAAAAGTGAACTTGTCACTAACAGACAATATTATACAGAAATAATAAGGGATAAGTCAAGGTAAATTTAATGAGTCTTATCTAACCTGTTATTAATAAGTGATAATGTCCTAAGTATTCATAAGGGAAATTGTCTTGGGCAGATCAAACTTGGTGGAAATAGCGAGCTAATAGCTATCATTGTGAATATGATCTGTCTCATGTAAAAGGATTTTGGTCAAAAATTTATTGGGATTAGGAAGGGAAACACCCCGGTGATTTTGAAAACTGATACCTGTTTCAATTGGACCGTCAGCCAAGTCGCGAACCCCCTTTTTCCAAGGGCTAAGGTTTCGGCTTTAATCACTTAGATGGTATAATATTAGGGTATGTAATTGTGTATTTTAAAAGGAAGAGAGGTTCATGATGATAAACCAATTTGATTTAGTTTCGGAATATGAACCAAGTGGTGACCAACCGGAAGCCATCAGAAGAATTGTGGAACAAGTGGAGGCTGGCGATAAGGCGCAAGTTCTACTGGGTGGTACAGGAACGGGTAAGACATTCACTATGGCGAATGTGATTGCCCAGACAAATCGGCCAACCTTAGTTTTAGCCCATAATAAAACCTTGGCAGGGCAATTATATGGGGAGCTGAAAGAGTTCTTCCCAAATAATGCGGTGGAGTATTTTGTGTCTTACTACGACTACTACCAGCCGGAAGCTTATGTGCCGTCAAGTGACTCCTATATTGAAAAGTCAGCTTCAGTGAATGATGAAATTGATAAGTTGCGTCATTCGGCGACGTCTTCTATTTTGGAGCGACGGGATACAATTGTTGTTGCCTCAGTTTCATGTATTTATGGGTTGGTGAACCCAGTCGAGTACCGGGACCATGTGATATCAATTAGACAAGGGCAAACATTATCGCGCGATGCCTTTATGCGTCGTTTAGTTGAAAATCAATATGAACGAAATGATATCGACTTCCAGCGTGGGACTTTCCGTGTACGCGGGGATATTGTCGACGTGTTCTTATCATCTCATGATTCTTCATCGATTCGAGTGGAGTTTTTTGGTGATGAAATCGACCGCATCCGTGAAGTGGATGCTTTAACAGGTGAAGTCCATTCTGAAGTAGAACATTTTCCCATTTATCCAGCGACCCACTTTGTGGTAGACCATGAACAAGTAGAGAAATCAGTTAAATCAATCGAGGCTGAATTAGAAGATCGTTTGAAAGAGTTGAATGATGAAGGGAAGTTGCTTGAAGCGCAACGTCTAGAACAACGTACCCGCTATGACATCGAAATGCTTCTTGAAATGGGTTACTGTAACGGGATCGAAAACTACTCTCGTCATATGGACGGGCGTAAACCTGGGGAAGCACCATATACTTTGCTCGATTTCTTCCCAGAAGATTTCTTATTAATGGTAGATGAGTCACATATGACAATGCCACAGGTGCGTGGGATGTATAATGGAGATAAGGCTAGAAAACAAGTTTTAATTGACCATGGTTTCCGTTTACCTTCAGCCTTGGATAACCGACCATTAAAATTAGAAGAGTTTGAAGGAAAATTAAACCAGACCCTATTCGTATCTGCAACACCAGCTGATTATGAAGTTGAGAAAGCAGGGGAAGAAGATATTGTCGAACAAATCATCCGACCAACTGGCTTGCTTGATCCTACTGTGGAAGTCCGTCCAATTGAAGGTCAAATTGACGACATTATTAGTGAGATTAATGACCGGATTGAACGAGAAGAACGGGTATTTATTACTACTTTAACGAAACGAATGGCAGAAGACTTGACTGACTACCTGGAAGAAGTGGGCATCAAGGTAAAATACCTGCATTCTGATATCAAGACGTTAGAGCGTACGGAAATTATTCGTGACTTACGTCTAGGCGTGTTCGATGTATTGATCGGAATCAACTTGCTGCGTGAGGGGATTGATGTGCCAGAAGTATCCTTAGTCACGATATTAGATGCAGACAAAGAAGGCTTCTTGCGTAATGAGCGATCTCTTATCCAGACCATTGGACGGGCAGCTCGTAATCAAAATGGTCATGTAATTATGTATGCTGATGGGATCACCGACTCTATGCGCCGGGCCATGGATGAAACGGCCCGTCGACGTGCTATCCAACAAGCTTATAACAAGGAACATGGGATTGTACCGCAAACAATCAAGAAAGAAATTCGTGATGCTATTCGGATTACCCACGTGAATTCTGAAGAAATGAGTAATTCCTTAACAGAACAATTACGGGCTTTAAAACGGGATGACAGAGAACAAGCTCTACGGAATGTGGAATTAGAAATGAAACAAGCTGCCAAGGACTTAAATTTCGAAAAAGCGGCTGAACTTCGTGACATTATTATGGAATTAAAAGCAGAAATGAAGAAATAGTTGCAACGTTAGTCGATGACTTAATTCAGAATATGCGATATAGAGATTGAGTCTTTAAAATTTTGTGAGTAGCTGGTGCTATTATGTAATGATTTAATGTGGTAAAATATACAGGTATAAGCAGAAAAAATAAAAGGTGAAAAGATGAGTATTGAGGAATATCATGGATTTCATGGTACGGATATTTCAAACGCACAGAAAATTATAGGAAAATCTGGACCAAATGTTTCCATTTCTGGATTTTTGAATGGCAATTATAGAAATGAACCTGGGAATTTTGGGTATGGGTTTTATACATTCTTAGGTGATCCTCAACTAGCATTTAAGTTTGCAAAGAAATTTCACGCTGCTGAAAATATACAAGTATGTTCTGTATTTTGCAAAGTTGATGAGAACAACGTGTTAGATTTGAGACATGAAATTCTGAAAAAACAGTTTCTGTCATATGCCCAATCCAATGAAAGGGCAATTGTAAATCACCTTAAAAAATTTGGAAAAACCTCTAATAAACCCGAAGTTTTGACAACAGGAATTGCAGTAGAACTTTTCATACATGAATTACGGAAACGCAATTATCATGTAAATGTTGTCATGGGGGAGAGTTATACGAAAGAACGATATGGTATCAACTTGACTGTTCCAAATGGTACTGAAATGAATATACGAAATAAAGATATTATAAAGAGTATAGAACGATATGAGAAGGAGGAACTGTGAAATGCCAATGAAAATACCATATTCTACAGAAGAAATAGCGACATGGAAGGTTTCACCGGATGATATTTTAGCGGTTATGGATTTATATGGGGTATTAGACCATTCAAAATTATCTTTAAAGGAAGTTCAGGCTACAAGCTTAAGATTTATTGAGGGGGATAATCCGATTCAAACTGATGTATACTATGAGATCGATGTATCAGAAGATTATATTAAAGATGCCAGGGCAGATTTCGAGTACGAAAATAATGTGGGAAATTACATTTATCAACCTGATTTAAAAATAAGTGAGGCAGCCTAATGGTAGCGATTAAATTTGAAAACTATATTGTGAATAATATTGATTATACTCGAAATGACGAGTATGAAAATGAAGAAGGCAATATTGCCATAGATCCCAATTTTTCTGCAAAAATTTATTATGCCAACACTAGAGCAGTAGTTGAAATTAATGTGGAAATTAATAAAAACCAAGATAATGCGCCGTTTGCTCTAGAAGTAACAATTTCAGGCTTCTTTGAATTAGATGATGTTAAATTTGAAAAAAATGATAATATGTCTGAATTTAAACAGATGTTATCATCAAACGCATTAGCCATACTATATCCGTATGTGCGAAATATGGTTAGCGATATAACATTGAAATCTAATGAATTTCCAGCATTAACTTTACCGGTAATGAACTTTGTAAATTTAGTCCAAAAAGAAGGTAAAGTTGAATTTATTGATATGTCTGGTGATATGGAGTGAATTAGTTATTAAAAGGAACTATGTTATCCTTATAAAGTTAGTACAAAATATAAAAAGCAGACACATTGGTTAAAATCAGCGTGTCTGCTTTTACTTTATATGTTATTTTTCTGTCAGCTTAGCTTTTCCGGGTTCTTTTGCCAATTTTGGTTGGCTAGGTACAAAGAGTTTGAAGTAGCAAATACATAGACCTAGCCAAACGCCACCTAGGGACCAACCAGCAATGACGTCAGATGGATAGTGGACGCCCAAATATAGTCTTGAGCCACCTAATGCAACCATCATAAAGGTGACGAAACCAATTAGGTATGGGGCTAATTTTGGATATTTGTCGCCGTAATAGTGCCAGATGAGAAAGGCCAGGCTGCCCCAAACCATCACTGCACCTGCTGAGTGACCAGAGGGAAAGGAATAGCCGCCTTGGTCAATTAAATGTGCGATGTAGCTTGGTCGTGGTCGTTGAACGATATATTTGATGAGGTCTACGGCAGGACCAACACCTACTAGGATGGTAAAAATAGGCCAGATGAAGACCTGCCATCTTCGACTGATGTAATAGAATAAGCCACCAATAATGATAGCGGTGGGGATGATACCTTGGGCGTTTCCTAATAGGGTAAAGTTTTGGATAAAGTACGTGAAAATGTCGTTACCCCAATGATAGAAGTGTTGACCGATAACTTGATCCACGCTAGTAAGGAATTCGATATCAATCATTGCAGTTAAACAAATAAATATAAAAGGGATGCCAGCAATAGCCGAAGCTATTAGATAGGGTCTAATTGGGTCTTTTTTCATTCAATGCCTCCATGTTAATAATATACCTTATTGTATATAGCTTCTATAAATTAAGCAAGAGACTAAAGACGGATGATTATCGCTAGAATTTTATTTGCATTCTAAGTTAATGGTGTGTATAATGTCTTATGACCGTTTACTTCGCGAGTTGAATCACCAACGCTTGTCGCAGTTTACGGCGAATATTATGAAAGAGGTGTTGTCACATGGCAATTTCAAAAGAACGTAAAAACGAATTAATCCAACAATTTGCACGTCACGAAGGAGATACTGGTAGCCCAGAGGTACAAATCGCTATCTTAACTGAAGATATCAACTCTCTTAACGAACATGCACGCACACACAAAAAAGACCACCATTCTTACCGTGGTTTAATGAAAAAAGTTGGTCACCGTCGTAATTTGTTAGCTTACTTACGTAACAAAGATGTTCAACGTTACCGTGAATTAATCCAAGCATTAGGCTTACGTCGTTAATTCTTATAAATATGATCTTAAAGCGGGATACTTTTGTGTCTCGCTTTTGTTGATTTTTAACCCTTTTTATAGGAAAATAAACTAGTATGGAATAAAAACGCCAACAGTTGTTCACTACTATGCAAATTTGTGAGTATCAAGTCTTGATCTTAGAAATTTGTTTAGTAGCAAACTTGTTGGCAGTAAGCGAATAAAGGAGCATGTTAGAACATGAAAGAAAAGCAAGTGTTTAAAATGAATTGGGCCGGTCGCCCGTTATCGATCGAATATGGTCAGGTAGCTAAACAAGCCAATGCGGCGGTATTGGTTCGTTACGGAGATACTGTCGTATTAACTGCCGTAGTAGGGGCAAAAGAAGCTAAGCCAGGGCAAGACTTCTTCCCATTACAAGTGAACTATGAAGAAAAAATGTACTCAGTAGGTAAAATTCCTGGTGGTTACATCAAACGTGAAGGTCGCCCAAGCGAACATGCAACATTAACAGCACGTTTGATTGACCGTCCAATCCGTCCAATGTTTGACGAAGGGTTCACCAATGAAGTTCAAGTGATTAATACTGTTTTATCAGTAGACCCAGACTGCTCACCAGAAATGGCCGCAATGTTTGGTTCATCAGCAGCCTTAACGATTTCAGATATTCCTTTTGACGGTCCAATTGCAGGGGTGAACGTTGGTCGTGTAAATGGTGATTTGGTGATTAACCCAACTGTAGAACAGCAAGCACAATCTGATTTAGAGTTAATTGTTGCTGGTTCTAAAGATGCCATCAACATGGTAGAGTCTTCAGCTGCAGAATTATCTGAAACAGAAATGCTTGAAGCCTTAATGTTTGGACATACATCAATCCGTGAATTATGCTACTTCCAAGACGAGATCCGTGAAAAAGTTGGTCAAGAGAAGATGGACGTCCAATTAAATACACCAGATAACGTATTGGTTGCTGAAGTAACAGCACAATACAACCAACAAATGGTTGAAGCAATCCAAACGTTTGACAAGTTGGAACGTGAAGAAAATATCGAAGCGGTTAAAGCAGCGATTATCGACCACTACAGCAAATTATATGCAGAACATGAAGATGTTGCGACATTAATGGACCAAGTCCGTCAAATTGCGAACCAATTAGAATATAAAGAAGTTCGTCGTTTAATTACTGATGATAAAGTACGTCCTGATGGTCGTAAAATTGACGAAATTCGTCCATTAGCTTCAGAAGTTGGCTTATTGCCACGTACACACGGTTCTGGTTTATTCACCCGTGGACAAACCCAAGCCTTGTCAGTAGCGACATTAGCACCCTTATCTGAAGAACAACGTATTGATGGTTTATCTGGTGATGTTACCCAACGTTTCATGCACCACTACAACTTCCCTCAATACTCAGTAGGTTCAACCGGCCGTTACGGTTCGCCTGGTCGTCGTGAAATTGGTCATGGGGCTTTAGGTTACCGTGCCTTAAACGAAGTATTGCCGAGTGAAGAAGACTTCCCTTATGCAATCCGTTTAGTTGCTGAAGTATTAGAATCTAACGGTTCATCATCACAAGCATCTATTTGTGCGGGTACTTTAGCGCTTATGGACGCAGGTGTGCCAATTAAAGCGCCAGTTGCCGGTATCGCTATGGGTCTAATCATGGATGAAGACGAAGAAAACTATACAGTCTTAACTGATATCCAGGGTCTAGAAGACCACTTAGGTGACATGGACTTTAAAGTAGCCGGTACAGAAAACGGTATTACTGCGCTACAAATGGATATCAAGATTAAAGGGATCACGGAACAAATTCTACGTGAAGCTTTAGACCAAGCCCATAAAGCGCGCGTTGAAATCTTAGGTCACCTAGCAACTGCAATTGACGCGCCACGTGCTGAATTAAGTCCTTATGCACCAAAAATTGAGCAAATGCAAATTGATCCAGATGACATTAAAGTGGTTATCGGTAAAGGTGGCGACACCATCAACAAAATTATCGATGAAACAGGTGTTAAAATTGATATCGATCAAGAGGGTGGCGTGAATATCGCTTCAGATAATGCGGCAATGATCAAACGCGCTAAAGAAATTATTGCTGAATTGACCTTGAAAGTTCAAGCAGGTGAAGTGTATGAAGGAACTGTCAAACGCATTGAAAAATTTGGTGCCTTTGTTGAGATCGCTAAAGGTAAAGATGGTTTAGTGCACATTTCTCAACTGCAAGAAGAACGAACCAATAATGTGGAAGACGTAGTGTCAATGGACGAAAAAGTCCGCGTAAAAGTGACAGAAATCGACAACCGTGGTCGTATCAACTTGACGATGAAAGGTTTAGACGCTGAATAATATTCAGATATTTTATATAAGAGAGCATCCGGTTTTCTAGCTGGATGCTTTTTTATATAGGGATAAAGAAAAGTAGGTTCAGTATCATCAATAAATGCCATCAACTGAAATACAAAAATTCGACTATTCAGGATGCCATTCAAACAAAATGACGGCGAGGTTGAGCTATATTTACATAGTTTTGAGAAACTTTTGATGTGCTAATGGTATGGAATATTTATATGGAAGTCATGAATGTTAAGAGATTAACTTCTAAGAAAAGTGTATCAATCAAAATACTGATACTTTTCCTATTCTCATGACATGGGCTAAGTAAGGGTGGATACCATTAAATTGTTGATTGTGCAAAATGAAGAAGTTTAACAGATAATTATTCTATATTAATTGAGTGTTTTCTCATTTTTATTTCATAATCCTGTCATTTTCATTGAGAAAAAGACTAAGCTCTGATAAAATGAAACAGCGAGTGCGAATAATATCGAATATAAACAAAAGGATGAATCAATTATGGCAAAAGAGTATAATGTAGCAATTGTCGGGGCAACAGGGGCAGTTGGAGAACAATTACGTCACTTAGTTGCAAAAGCAAATTTCCCAGTGAAAAATGTAAAACTATTAGCATCAGCGCGTTCAGCGGGGAAAGAATTACCAGTGGGCGATAAAAACTATGTTGTTGAAGAATTGACAAAAGATGCTTTTGAAGGTGTGGATATTGCCTTTTTCTCAGCTGGTGGAGACCGTTCAATCGAATTTAGCCAAGCAGCCATTGATGCTGGTGCAGTTGTAATTGATAATACTTCTGCCTTCCGGATGGATGAAAATACGCCTTTAGTAGTGCCAGAGGTAAACCCACAAGCATTGAAAAATCATAATGGCTTGATAGCTAACCCTAACTGTTCAACAATCCAAATGGTTGTGGCTTTAAATCCAATCCGTGATGCCTTTGGATTAGACCGTGTGATTGTGTCTACTTACCAAGCGGTATCAGGTGCAGGGGCGACAGCTATTGAAGAAATGCGTCAACAATACCGTGATATCGAAGCGGGCAATGACATCCAAGAACCAGGAATCTTGCCAGTTGGTGGGGACGAGAAACATTATCAAATGGCTTACAACGTATTGCCGCAAATCGATAAATTCCAAGACAACCACTATACTTATGAAGAAATGAAAATGACCAATGAAACCAAAAAAATCTTAGGCGATGATACAATTGATGTTTCTGCTACATGTGTACGTGTACCGGTTGTTTACGGTCACTCAGAGTCTGTTTACTTTGAAGTAGATAATGATGACGTGACACTTGAAGATATCCAAAATGTTTTACGAGACGCACCTGGTGTTGTATTGGAAGATGA
Source organism: Aerococcus viridans (assembly GCF_002083135.2). Lineage (NCBI taxonomy): Bacteria > Bacillati > Bacillota > Bacilli > Lactobacillales > Aerococcaceae > Aerococcus > Aerococcus viridans. The sequence continues at coordinate 1,417,808 of NZ_NBTM02000001.1, forward strand.
TATCAACCAACAACTTTACCCACAAGCAGTGAATGCTGAGAAGAAAACTGAAACATTTGTTGGCCGTATCCGTAAAGATTTAGACTTCCCACGTGGATTCCATATGTGGGTTGTTTCTGACAACTTATGGAAGGGTGCCGCATTGAATTCAATTCAGATTGCAGAACAAATGGTAGCTGATAATTTAATCTAGTTTATGGTATACTTAAGCTAGCGATGTGCGGGCAATGTGGCGAAGCGTCATTGCACCGCACTTTTTTTGAGTGAAAAATATATCCAACCTGACTAACAATTTGCGTCAGCTTGGATACAGGCTGCACTAACTATTTAGCGTGCATCCAGACTTTATAAAAATAAACCAAATATATTAGGAGGCAATAATATGAGTGATATTAATATCATCGCTCTAGGTGGTGTCCGTGAAAACGGGAAAAACATGTACCTAGTCGAAGTTGACGAAGCAATCTATGTCTTAGATTGTGGTCTTGTATACCCACCAGATGAGTTATTAGGAATCGATATGATGATTCCAGACTTTACATACTTAAAAGAAAACCAAGACCGTGTAGCAGGGGTATTTTTAACCCACGGCCATGCGGATGCTATTGGTGCTTTACCGTATTTATTAAAAGATATTCAAGTACCCGTATTTGGTACAGAATTAACGATTGAACTAGCGAAAATTCAAACGAAGAAAATTGGCTTGAAGAATTATCAAGACTTCCATATTATTTCAGAAGATAATGAAATCGATTTTGGTAATGTCGTGATCAAATTCTTTAAAACTACCCACTCTGTACCTGAATCAGTAGGGATTGAAGTCTCTGCCCCAGAGGGTTCAATCGTTTATACAGGTGACTTCAAGTTTGATATGACAGTTTCAGATGCATATAAAACAGACTTTTCTCGTATTGTTGAAATTGGTCGTGACGGTGTATTCGCCTTACTATCAGATTCCAATGCAGCAGAAAATATGAAACCTAATGCCACTGAAATTGAAATTGAACAAGGTTTGTTGAAGGAAGTGCGTAATGCTAAAGGTCGTGTTATCGTTGCGGCGGTGGCTTCAAACTTAATGCGTATTCAACAAGTTTTAGATGTTGCAAGTAAACTGGGGCGTCGTGTTTTCTTAGATGATACTGAATTGGAAGAAATTATTGACGTAGCTATTCGCTTAGGCAAACTATCGATTCCGTCAAAAGACTTGATTGCCAACTTGAAAGACCTTGGCCGTTTTGAAGATCATGAAATTATTTTCCTAGAAACTGGGAAATCTGGTGAACCATTAACAACCTTACAAAAAATGGCCTCAAGTCGCCACACAGCTGTATCTATTAAAGACGGTGATAAGGTCATTATTGTGACAACACCTTCTTATGATATGGAAAAGGTGGTAGCAGAAACTAAAAACGATGTTTACCGTGCAGGCGGTGAAGTGGTTGAATTAGCTCAAGCGTATGCGTCAAGTGGTCATGCGAGTCCAAAAGACTTACAATTAATGATCAGTTTATTGAAACCCAAATATGTGGTCCCAATTTCAGGTGAATACCGTCTAATGTCTGCCCACAAACACTTGGCAACAGAGGTAGGTATTCCAGAAGAGAATGTCTTCTTATTAGACAAAGGGGATATCTTGACCTATAAAGATGGCAATATCCATATCGGTGGTGCCGTACCAGCTTCAAATGTATTGATTGATGGATCAGGTGTTGGAGATATTGGCAACATTGTTCTTCGCGACCGCCGTATCTTATCTGAAGATGGTATTTTCTTAGTTGTCCTAACTATTTCACGTCGTCTAGGTAAAATCTTATCTGGTCCAGAAATTATTTCTCGTGGTTTCATCTATATGAAGGCTTCTGAAACTTTATTAGATGAATCAAAAGACGTTGTCGTTGAAGTGACTGAGGAAAATCTTAAAGACAAGAACTTTGAATGGTCTAAATTGAAAGGTGACATCCGTGATGCACTAAGTAAGAAATTATATAGTGAAACACAACGTCGTCCGATGATTTTACCAGTCATTATGGAAGCTTCAAACTACCATCCTGACAAAAAAGATAAGAAAAATGGGAAACAAAACTAAGGGGGTCCGGCATGAACGCGTCACAAAAACTAGTAGTCTGGGTTGAAGGCTTATTGTTTGTCATCCTGGCTTTATTAATTGAAAGTATCTTCCCAGAAACCATTACAAGTTACAATATTACCGTAGCGATTTCATTAACGCTATTGGTTTTCTATTCATATAGAAGAGGATCAACAGCGGGCTTTATCGCTGGAGCAGTACTTGGTGCAGTAGTGGGATATTTACAAGTAGAGAATGTACAAACAGAGTGGATGGTGCTAGTGGCTAGTGCAATCCAAACAGCTATGGTTGGGTTATCAGGTAAATTTGCTCGAAACTTACAGCGGACGTTATTCAACCGCCGTATGTCTAGTGTATATCTAAACCTGATTACCGGGACAATTATGACTTTTGCCGCATTCTTCATCCTAAAATTTATCTTTAATCAATATGTGCTAAATGTTGGTCAAGTGGCTGATGGTACGTATGCGATGAGTATGTTATGGTCATTCTTGGCTAACTTAGCCTTGGCCCTAATCATCCTAGTAATCATCTTGAACGTATCATCGAAATATTGGATTCCAAAGAATACGCCATATATTTCGCGCAAAGAACGTTCGCGTTTATTGAATGATTAAGTCAATCAGTCTAAACATACGTTGTAACAATAAATAGTAAGTAAGAGCAAACAACTAGTCCTTGGCATTTTCAATTGGCCACCTTGTTTGCTCTTTTACTTTTAAAAAAGGGGAAAACATGGGTTTATATATTTTTTATGGGATTTTAATTCTTTTCGTGCTAAATACCATCGCCGCAGTTATTACCGTCCTTAGACAAGACCGTCCTGTGGCGACTATTTGGGCTTGGCTACTGGTCCTTATACTGCTACCGGGTGTAGGGTTTATCATTTACTACTTTGTTGGTCGAAAGATTTCCGACCAAAATATCTTTAGGATCCGAAACCAAGAAGTTTATGGATTGAACGGATTAAAAGATAAGTACCTAAATGACAAGGGTAAACAGAAAAATGTTGACCATTATCCGCGTGGTATTCAAAAGATGATGCGTGTCTTGTTTAAGAGTGACTATTCAATCTTGACTGAAAACAATCATGTCGAAATCTTTATTGATGGTCGAAAAAAAATGGACAGACTAGTAGAAGATATTTATGCCGCAACAGATTCTGTGCATGTCCAATACTACATCTTTACTGATGATGAAGTGGGCATGCGGGTAGTAGACGCTTTAGTTGACCGAGCCAAAGCGGGATTAGAGGTCAAGCTGATGGCTGACGCAGTAGGTAGTCGTCGGCTAAGTAAGAAATCAGTCAAACGCATGGAAGAGGCAGGGGTACAGTTTGAAAGTTTCTTCTCAAAAAGTCCCTTCTTTATTTTTAATTTTCGCCTAAATTGGCGTAATCACCGTAAGATTGTAGTAATCGATGGTTTAGTCGGTTACGTAGGGGGCTTTAATGTTGCCAAAGAATATATTGGTAAAGGACCTTTAGGTTATTGGCGTGATACCCATTTTCGTCTAACAGGCGATGCCGTCAAAACCTTACAAAGCCGTTTTATGGTAGACTGGTTTGCTTCTAAGAAAGCTAAACCAAGTGATTTTGACCATGAATACTTTCCAGAGCCCGAAATTACTGGGGACACTGCTATGCAGATTGTCTCATCAGGTCCAGACGAAGAATCTGACCAAATAAAAATGGGCTACCTACAAATGATCAATATCGCTGAAGAATATATTTATATTCAAACACCTTATTTTATTCCGGATGAAGCCGTATTTGAGGCAGTTGAAATGGCGGCTTTATCAGGCGTGGAAGTACATATCATGATTCCGTCAAAACCTGACCACCCATTAGTTTATCGAGCAACGGAATACTACGTAAAATCCTTATTAAAGTCTGGGGTACATATCCATAAATATCGTGACGATGGTTTTTTACATGCCAAAACATTGTGCGTCGATGGTCATATAGCTAGCGTTGGTACAGCAAACTTTGATATTCGAAGCTTTGCTTTGAATTTTGAAATCAATGCCTTTGTATATGACCGTAAACTTGTTGCTCAACTAGAAGAAATTTTTCAAAATGACCTAAAAGAATCTACACAAGTAGATATGGATTATTTTAAAAACCAAACAAAATGGAAGAAATTCCGCCAAGGGTTCTCGAGATTGTTCTCACCAGTTTTATAATAGGTAAAATAAAAAACCAGCTATCTGATTAGCTGGTTTTTTGCGGTGTTATGAAATTGTTGGTGATAACGATGATTAATTTAATCATCATAAACAGAACGAACAGCCATGATTTCATCGACTTTAATAATCCGCATCACATCGTTATCAACGTCTTCAAATAGGACAATGTCTTTATCTGTATATTTTGACCGAAAGATACCAAATAAAATATCTTTGGTGTTGATAGAACCGATTTGACGGGTAACGGTAATATATAGGGGTTCAGCTAATTCGTTTGAATAGTTAATGTGTTTGATAATGTCTTTGATTGGCATAATGGTTGTCAATACGTTGCTTTCCTTTTTCGCTTTGCGCTCTTCACTATTGAAAGAAAGGATATTTGACTGGCTAGTTTGTTCAGCTTCAAGCAACATTGGATCAACGGGGATGAATAGACTACGGATTGATTGATAAGATAATGGGTTTTGCATGATATGCCTCCTTATATTTAACAGTAATCAAAACGATGGATACGAATTGACGTAACTCGATTTAGCAAACGTCTGTTCGCTTTACAATTAATATTATAAAGAACATCTGTTCGGTATGCAAGTCTTTTTTCGAACGTCTGTTCACTTTTTACTTAGAAGCTTAAATATGGTATCATTCTAATTGAAAATTAATCCTAACATTAAAGAAAATCTTCAGGTCTTTGAGAAAAATACTTAAATTTGTGGTACTATTAATGCTATATCAAAATGTGAAGGGTGAAAGGTGTTCTATGAAATCGAAAGGACTATTAGTTGTATTATCCGGTCCCTCTGGAGTGGGGAAGGGAACAGTGCGACAAGCGCTGTTCGAGACTGATACAAATCATGATCAGTTTTATTATTCAGTTTCTGCAACAACCCGACAACCGCGCCCGGGCGAAGTAGATGGAAAAGATTACTTCTTTGTATCGCGCGACCAATTCGAAGGTATGATTGAAGACGAACGTTTGTTGGAGTATGCTGAATATGTAGGCAACTACTATGGAACACCCCTTCAATACGTTGAAGAAATGACTGACCAAGGTAAGGATGTTTTCCTTGAAATAGAGGTTCAAGGTGCATTGCAGGTTAAAAGACGTATGCCAGATGGGGTATTCATTTTTCTTGCACCGCCTACTATGCATGAGTTAGAATCTAGAATAGTTAACCGTGGTACCGACGCGCCAGAAGTCATTGAAAAACGGATGCATCAAGCACGTGAAGAGTTACAATTGGTTACGCAATACGACTATGTTGTTGAAAATGACAATGTAGACTCAGCAGTTGAACGAATTCAAACCATCATAAATGCTGAGCATTTAAAGACTGACCGCTTTGTCGACGATATTGTAGAAAATTACTTAAAGGAAGGCGACGAAAAATAATGATTATCTATCCATCAATTGACAAATTATTAGACCGCATCGACTCAAAATACTCATTAGTATCAATTGCAGCAAAACGCGCAACTGAATTACAAGTTGAGAAAAACCCAATGTTAAGTGAATACCAATCACCTAAATTTGTGGGTCAAGCTTTAGAAGAAATCGCTTCTAATGACCTAGTGATTGACCCAGATTCACTATCACAAAACTAGTCATAGTTTTGACAAACATAAACTTCAATTAAGCCAAGTAGCTTCCCGTTGCTTGGTTTTTTTGCTTATTCAATCTGGACAGACGAAGTGACTATGCTATTGAAATATACGAAAAAAGAGATGTGACCATCAAAATGAGCACACCTCTAATTATCAATTGAACATTATCTTTCAAATACTAATTTACCTTGAACATATACTTGTTGGATATTGGCTTGGTTAGCTAAATATAGGATCTTTTCAAAGGTTTGTCCTAGGTCTTCAAAGACACCAAATCCTTGGATACGATTTTCCTTGACTGTGGTATCAATTACTTGGAAATCAGCAGCATAGCCTTCTTTGATTAAACCAATTGGTAAGTCAAGGGCTTCACCACCACCAAGTGTAGCGAGAGAAAAGGCTTCTACAACAGAAATGCGAGAATCTGGCACACCACGTTTGGCTTGCGGTAAACGGGTATCAACACCGTCTTCTAATTGACGTGAGCTCATCACAGCTTGTTTAATCCCGTCATATAGAGACGGTGAGAAGCCACCGGAAATATCTGTTCCTAAGCCAACTTGTACGTCTAATTCTTTTAGGTGTTTAATGGGAATAATACTGTTAGCAAAATAAACGTTAGAAATAGGGCAGTGGGCAACTGCTGTTTGGTTTTCTGCAAAAATCGCAGCATCATCGTCATTGATAAAGTTAGAATGGGCCATGACTGATTTTTTGCCGAATAAACCAAAGTCTCTAAGCGCTTCTGTGTCAGTTTTACCAAAGCGTTCATAAGTAAAATCATGTTCCCATTGGCCTTCACTACAGTGGGTATGGACATGAGTATCATATTTTTGTGCTAATGCGCCTAAACCTGCCAAGGCCTCATCAGTACAAGACGGGGCAAACCGTGGCATGACAACAGGGTAAACGCCTTGGATGACGTCTTTCCCGAAGGATCTCACTTCTTGGATGAATTCTTCGGTTTCTTTTAAGGCGATTTCTGTTGACACATCTCGGTAGAAATCAGGGTTACCTTGTGGATCGTCCATGACAACTTTACCAACTAAGGCGCGTTGTCCTTTTTCTGCGGCAATCTTAACCAATTCAAAAGATGATTCTTTGTGAATAGTCCCGAAATAAAGGGCAGTAGTGGTGCCACGAGCGAGTAAGGTCGCCACTAAGTCTGCGTAAACTTCTTTCGCGAAGTCAACGTCTTTATATTTAGCTTCTAATGGAAAAGTGTGTTCATTTAACCAAACATCTAATGGGGCGTCTAAAGCAATCCCGGCCTGTGGCCATTGAGGTGCATGGATATGGGTATCAATGAAACCTGGTAATAAGTATTGACCGTCTGGTAGACGAATTAAAGTGCCACGTTCTTCAAATAGTTGAATGAGGGGGATGTAATCACCGTCATCAGCCGGTACAATTCTATCGATCACACCATCTTGATTAATGGTAATGAGTGCATCTTCTTGGTATGCCAGTTGACCATGTGCTGGCGTATGAAAATAAGTTGCTAAAATGGCTTTTTCTAATCCAATCATGTTGTGCTCCCTTTAAATAAAAATATTTCCTTCTTTCTCATTTTAAGATAAATTAACGAACAAGTAAATAGATTTAAAGTTGAATGTTCGTAAATAAAATATAATATTTCAAATTAATCAGTATCTATTTACAAAAAGGATAAATTAACGAACAAATATACAAAGCAAAAGCGAAAATGTATGTCATAGGCAATTAATGTTAAATTCCAACCAATTACTATACAATAGATAGATGAATACGATGAAGGAGGCGACTGGAATGGTTGAGGCAAATGTAATAGAAGTGATTGTGGACGTCCCCACCATGCAGACGGACCATCCTTTTGAATACCAAATCCCAGAAGAAATGGTGGATATTATTCAACCAGGTATGCGGGTACAAGTCCCATTTGGCAGTCGAAACCTCTTAGGTTATGTCATTTCCCCAGCTAAAGCTACCGCCGATTTTGAAGGCAAATTGAAGCCAATCACTGCACTTTTAGACGATGAACCGGTTTTAAACGCGGAAATGTTGCAATTAGGTAAGGATATGGCCAAGCAAAACTTTTGTTTCTTAGTTGAAGCCTATCACACCATGCTGCCTAACTTGCTCAAGGTAAATTATGAAAAGTTCTTCCTGCCAACCCCTGAAATTTCCTATCTGGACCATCAGCAATACTTTGATGACCTCAGTGAAATCGCCTGGTCTGAAGCCGAAAAAAGGGGAATTCTCGCCGAGTTGATAGCCCTTAAAAACAAAGGTCACCTGTCCATAGACTATCGGGTAGAAGACCGTAAACGCTATAAAACGGAAAAATGGGTACAACCACTGATGGACTTTGACCAACTAGAGGAAGAAGTCACCAGCATCCGAAAAACAGCTAAGAAGCAACTTGCCTTGGTGGAAGTGTTAATGGAGCTTGACGGTAAGAAAGTACCGGCTAAATACCTAAGAGATGAATTTGACTTGCACACAGCTACCTTAAAAGCGGGTAGTGAAAAGGGTTGGTTAAAACTTTACGACCAACAAGTTAACCGTGATCCCTATGCAGATATTGCGATTGAAAAATCAGAAAAGTTACCCTTACAAGCCCAACAAGAAGCTGCCTTTAATGCTGTAAAAAAAGCCATGGACGAACATGAAGACCGGGTCTTCTTACTACAAGGGGTAACAGGATCAGGGAAGACAGAGGTCTACCTGCAACTGATTCAAGAAGCCTTAGATAAAGATAAAGAAGCCATTTTACTGGTACCAGAAATTTCCTTAACCCCGCAAATGGTCAACCGGTTGAAAAGTCGCTTCGGGAACCAAGTAGCGGTCTTGCATAGTCAATTATCAACAGGTGAACACTTTGATGAGTGGCGCAAATTAAAAAATGGCCAAGCTAAAATAGCTGTTGGGGCCCGGTCATCTATATTTGCACCATTAGACAATATCGGTTTGATTATTTTAGATGAAGAACATGAATCTACCTACAAACAGTCAGATAATCCTCGTTATCATGCACGTGAAGTGGCCAAATGGCGGGCAGCTTACCACCATTCGCCCGTTATCCTAGGATCAGCAACCCCTAGTCTAGAATCTAGAGCACGAGCCCAAAATGGGGTTTATCAACTACTTGAAATGCCCGAACGGTCAAATCAAAAGCCACTACCGCCTGTTGAAATGATTGATATGCGTGAAGAATTTAAACATAAAAATTACTATCAATTCTCACGGCAATTACGTGACCAAATGCAGGCTACAATGGACCGGGGCGAACAGGTTGCTTTGATGTTAAATCGGCGTGGTTTCGCCAATTTCATGCAATGCCGAGACTGTGGTTATACCTTCCAATGTCCAAATTGTGATGTATCACTGACTTACCATTATCATGACAAACAGTTGCAGTGTCATTATTGTGGCTTTAACCAACCACGGCCACAACGCTGTCCACATTGTGGTCAAACCCACTTACGGGAATTTGGTACGGGGACAGAAAAGGTGGAACAAGAAATTAATGAGCTGTTCCCGAATAGAACCGTGGCCCGAATGGATATGGATACCACCCGGCGTAAAGGGAGTCACGAACGGATATTAAAGCAAATTGCTGATAAAAAAGCAGATATTTTACTAGGTACCCAGATGATTGCCAAGGGGCTGGATTTTCCAAATATTACTTTAGTAGGCATTATCAATGCAGATACTACACTCTATCTGCCAGATTTTAGGGCAGCTGAACGGACTTTCCAGCTCTTGACTCAGATGTCAGGACGGGCAGGCCGTGGGGACCTAGACGGGCAAGTCTTGATTCAAACATATAATCCGGACCATTATGCCTTAACCTTGGCTAAAGATCATGATTATGACCGTTTCTATCAAACCGAAATGCAATACCGAAAACTCAACCAGTATTCGCCGTATTACTACACTGTCCGCTTTACTATTTCTAATTTTGACGACCATACAACGCAAGCGACGGCTGCTAAGGTGGCTGCAATTTTACAGCAGGCTGACATTCATTCAACCAAGGTGATTGGTCCCGCTCAGTCAACCATTTCAAGAATTAATAATCAATACTATTACCAACTCTTGTACCAGCACCGAGGCAACCAGGCCATCCAAGCTGTTTTGCAAGAAATTCAAGACAAGGCTCAAGATTGGTCTAAAGACAAAATTTACGTATCCATTGACGTAGACCCACAAACCTTCATGTAAAAAAAGCAAGTCATTTCAATCTAAACCTGACACTGATCAGCGAAAATCTCAGATTAAAATAATGGTATAATAGGAAGAAAGCACAGGATTTATTTAAAGGAGACACAATTGAAAAGAATTGTATTTATGGGGACACCCGCATTTTCAGTGAATATATTAGACGCATTAGTGGCGCAAAATGACCAGTATGAAGTGGTTGCAGTTGTGACACAGCCCGACCGTCCAGTAGGGCGCAAACGGAAATTAACCCCATCGCCAGTGAAAGAAGCGGCTTTAAAACACGACATCCCAGTTTACCAACCGGAAAAAATCGGCCGGGACCAAGAAATTAAAGATTTATTAGCTGAGGACATCGATTTAATCGTCACTGCAGCCTTTGGTCAATTCTTACCGACGAGCATATTAGAGGCGCCAAAATATGGTGCAATAAACGTCCATGCGTCATTACTACCCAAGTATCGTGGTGGCGCACCAGTCCACTATGCTATTTGGAACGGGGACAAGGAAACAGGCGTGACCATCATGCGAATGGTGAAAAAAATGGATGCAGGGGACATTTTAACCCAAGTGATAGTCCCAATTGAAAGTGACGATACCGTTGCGACTATGTTCGATAAATTATCGACTGCAGGGACTGATTTGTTGATGGACACCTTGCCTAAATTATTTGCCGGTGAAATTACACCGCAAGCCCAAATTGAGGAAGAGGCGACATTTTCCCCAAATATTACCAGCCAACAAGAACAAATTGATTGGCGTAAAGAAGCGCAGCAAATTGACAACCAAGTCCGGGCCTTTAATTCTTGGCCAGTTGCCCATACAAAAGTGGACGGGCAGCGGTGGAAAATTTGGCAGGTAGCACCAGTCAAAGAAGAATCGACTGACGAAAAACCAGGCACAATCGTCAAAATTCAAAAGAAACCGGCTCAATTATGGGTAGCAACAGGCAACAAAACCGTTCTAGCTATTGAACAATTACAACCAGCTGGTAAGAAACAAATGGATGTTGCAGCCTTCATTAACGGTGGGGCCGGCAACTTAACGGTCGGCGATAGCTTTGACCAAGTGGAGGACGATGTAGATGGAGAATAATCAAGTAGAACCAGGGTCAAATGCTCGAAATGGCGGCCATAGTGGGGGCTATCAAACACCTCTAAAATTATCCGCTCGTTTTCAAGCCATGGAGTCAGTTAATCAAATCATCCGCCACAACCACTTCATCAACCAAGAAGTAAATCGGGTGTTAACTGAAGAAGCTGTAGCAGAAGCAGACCGTAACCTCTATACCAACTTGGTTTATGGGTCTGTGCAAAACTACTATACATTGGATGCTTTTGTCCGTGATTTTGTAGCCAAGCCCAATAAAGTCAAATCATGGGTTTGGTCTTTACTAATTGTTTCGGCTTACCAAATGTATTATTTAGATAATATTCCAAATTATGCGGTAGTTGACGAAGCGGTACGGATTGTCCGCAAACGTGGAAATCAGACCCTGGCTAAATTCGCTAACGGGGTCTTACGGAATTTCACCAGACGTTATGAAACAATGGCCGATTTTATCCAAACCAAAGAAGATCCAAGAGAGAAATTAACCCTAGAGGCCTCATTACCGCCTGTATGGGTAGACTATTTTGTGGACCGTTTTGGCTTAGATGAAGCCGAAAAATTGGCTAATTCACTCAATCAAACGCCATTTATTACAGTACGGGCCAACAATAAATTTAATAACCTAAACACAGAAAAAATGACCGAATATCAAGAGATATTAGAGGCAGAAGGTTTTACAGTAGCGCCTAGTCCTTTAACGCCATTTGCCTTACGGGTAACTAAGGGAAATCCAGCCCATTCATCTTTATTCATCAACGGAGAAATGACCATTCAAGATGAATCAGCACTTCTAGCTGTAGAAGCGTTGAACCCACAAGCAGGCGAAGTCGTCCTAGATGCATGTGCCGCACCGGGTGGAAAAACTGTGCAAATTGCTGAAGCAGTTGGCCGAACAGGTCATGTGATTGCCTGTGATATAGCAGAAAATAAATTGCCTTTAATTCAAGAAAATGTGGACCGGATGCAGGTAGCTGACCACGTGGAAATTCTCCATCAAGATGCAACTGCCTTATTAGACCGTTTTGGGGAAAATGGTAGCGAACCGACAAGCTTTGATAAGATTCTAGTCGACGCACCATGTTCAGGTGTGGGCCTATTCCGCCGTAAACCTGACACCAAATACCATAAAACATTACAAGATTTGGATGCTTTACATGATATTCAAGTGACAATTATGAACCAAGCATTACCATTGTTGAAAAAGGGTGGCGTGATCACCTACTCTACATGTACAATTACAAGAGAAGAAAATGAAGATGTGGTCAAAGCCATTTTAGACCAACATCCAGACCTAACATTGAAGTCATTTAAACATTGGCGAGATAACCTAGACCAATCAATAGGTGCAGATGGAACAATTGAAATCCTACCGCATACCTATATGTCTGATGGTTTCTTTATCGCCAGCTTTGAAAAAAACTAGCGAAGGAAAGTGAGCATACATGGAAATCGCAAGCAAAACTGATGTCGGTGTCGAACGAAAACAAAACCAAGACCAAGTAGGCGTTTTTTATAACCAAGACCAAGCAGCAATCTTATTGCTTTGTGACGGGATGGGTGGCCACAACGCGGGAGACGTGGCTTCAGAAATGGCTATTTATCATGTAGGAAATGCTTGGGAAAGCACTGAAAACATGACGGACGCCAATATCATTTCTGAATGGTTGACTGATCAAATTAAGACGGCCAATGCCCATATATTTGAAAAAGCCAACCAATACCATGATTTATCAGGTATGGGTACAACAATCGTCGCAGCTGTACCATTAGAGGACTTGGCACAAGTGGTTTTAGCCCATGTAGGGGATTCGCGTATCTATATTCATCAAGTGGATGAACTAAAGCAAATTACCAAAGACCATTCTTTTGTCCAAGAATTATTAGATATGGATATGATCTCTAAAGAAGAAGCGCAGGTTCACCCACAAAAGAATATCGTGACTCGGGCAGTGGGTATTGCTGCTAACGTTGATGTAGATATTAATGTTGTAGACTTTTTAGTAGATGATACCTTACTATTATGTTCAGACGGATTAACTGATATGGTTGAGGAAACAGAAGCCTTGGCTATTTTGACGGATGAAAGTCTATCAATTGAAGCAAAAGCTGACCAATTAGTGGATGTGGCCAATGACCATGGAGGCCGAGACAATATTTCGGTGGTGATTGCCCATAGAAAACCACCATTTACAGAAAGAAAAGAGACAATTGAAGAAACATTTTATAATGAGGAAATCGAAAATGAAAGGGGTGAATGCTAATGAGATCTGGTCAAGTCATTGATGAACGCTACAAAATCGTTAACCATATCGGTTCAGGCGGTATGGCAGATGTATATCTTGCTTACGACCCCATTTTAGAGCGTGATGTTGCCATCAAATTCTTGCGTGTAGGGAAAACAGATGCCATGGATGCCACCAAACGATTTGAGCGTGAAGCCCTATCCGTATCAGAGTTGAACCATCCAAACGTAGTCAATTTATTTGACGTGGGTGAAGATGAGGAAGGCAAGTTTATCGTGATGGAATATGTGGACGGTATGGACTTAAAAGCCTATATCCGTGAAAACCATCCAATTCCAGTAGATATTATCCAAAACTTGATGATTCAAATCTTATCAGGTGTTCAAGCTGCCCATAATATCGGTATTGTCCACCGTGACTTGAAACCACAAAATATTATGGTCAACCACGATGGTACAATTAAAATTATGGACTTTGGGATTGCTATGGTGACTTCTGAAACAAGTATCACCCAAACCAATTCGATTATTGGTTCAGTCCATTATCTATCGCCAGAACAAGCACGTGGTTCAATGGCCACTACTCTTTCAGATATCTACTCATTAGGTGTAGTCCTATTTGAAATGCTGACAGGTCGGGTACCATTTGACGGTGAATCAGCAGTCTCAATAGCCTTAAAACATTTCCAAGAGCCACTACCACCAATCGAAGCTTACCGGGAAGACGCCCCACAAAGTTTAATTAATGTGGTGGCCAAAGCAACAGCTAAAGAACCATCTGCTCGTTATCAAACTACACAAGAAATGATTGATGACTTAGAAACGGTCTTTTCTGACAACCGGAAAAATGAGCCCGTATTTATCCCAGCTAACATGGCCAATGAAACGATTGTCATGGCTAAGGAAGATATCGAAAATCAAATGCGTCTAGGGGAGTCCGATGAAGTAAAGTTAATGGCAGCTGGCGAAAAAGCAGTTGATGACGATACCACACCGGATACAACCGATGAAAATCCTGAAGATACTGTTTTAGATGATTCAGATGAACATGATATTGCAGATAAGGCTGTTTTGTCTGCAAGCGCTGGTTTAGCTGGAGCCGCCTTAGCGGGTACAGGAACGGCTGCAGGTGGTGGAAGCGCAGGCGCTGCGGATGTAGCTGGTGTTAGCGGTTTACAAGCAGACCCGTCCCCAAGTCCTAGTGGTAATGGTACGGGTAAGAACGGTGGTAACAAGCCAACAAGTAAACCTAATAAACAAGGTGGCAAACCTAGTAATAAACAGCCGAAAAGTCGTAAACCACTTGCCATTATTACAGGAATCATCGTTGGACTCCTATTGATTGCTTTCCTAGGTTATAACTATATGGCAGGCCGCAATATTACTGTACCTGACTTGGCGGGTATGACAGAGCAAGAGGCCTCCTTAACTTTAGAAAGCTTAGATTTAGTTCTAGGAGATGTAACAGAAGTATACGATGAAGAAGTCGAAGCTGGTCGTGTGATTAACTCAAGTCCTTCAGCAAACACAGAAGTGAAACATGATACGGAAGTTGACGTCAATATTTCGCAAGGTCCTGAGCCGTATGAATTAAAGGATTACACTGGTCAACCATTTACGAAAATTGAAGAAGAATTAACGGCATTAGGCTTTACCGTCACCCAAGAAGAAGACTACTCTGATTCAGTTGAAGCAGGCGACATCTTGAGTCAATCTATCGAACAAGGTAAAGCAGTCATACCTGGTGAGACAACTATTAACTTTGTTGTTTCTGCGGGTGTTGAAACCTTTACGATGGCCGATTTATCTGGTTGGAATAGAGCGTCAATTCAACAATATGCTGATTCAAATGGTTTAGTTGCTTCATTCGATTCTCAATATTCAGGTTGGGTACCGGATGGCGTTATGATTTCGCAATCGATTACACCAGGTACAGAATTTGTAGTAGGAGATGAATTATATATTGTGATGTCTGATGGACCGGAACCAGTATCTAGTTCATCAAGTTCAAGCTCTTCATCTTCATCTTCATCCTCAAGCTCATCATCCAATGACGATGATGACGACGAAGACGATGATAGCTCATCATCAAGTTCATCATCTAATAGCAGTTCAAGCTCAAGTTCTTCAGCGTCAAGCTCATCATCGAGTGCTAGTTCATCATCTAGCCAACGTGAAAGTTCAAATGTAGAAGATTAGCTAAATCAATAAATCAATCAAGAGAAAGGCGTAGACAGTTTGTTTACGCCATTTTTGTCATTTTAAAGACCTTTCAAATGAATAAAAATTGTCGGAGTGTTTTTTATATAGAATTTAGGTTAAAATAAGGCATAAGTATGCAGACACAAATTTTTATATCTATTTAGACTATATACAATTCAATCAATAAGGAGGTATTTTTCAAAAGCATGAAGAGAAAAGATGATTATATTCAACCAAATGCGCCGACATACACGGGCCAGATTATTAAGGCTTTGTCTGGTTTTTATTATGTAGAAGAGAAAGAAAGCCAAGTGATTTATACTACACGGGCACGTGGCCAATTTAGAAATACGCAAACAACACCATTGGTGGGCGATTTTGTGGAATTTCAAGCCGACAATACCGAAGAGGGCTACGTGATGAAAATCTTACCACGCTATAGCCAAATGATTCGACCGGCAGTAGCTAATGTGGACCTGGCCTTATTGGTAGCATCTGTTATCGAACCCCAGATTCAACCAAAATTATTAGACCGTTTTTTAGTTTATTTAGAGTCAGAGAATATTGAACCGATTTTATATTTTTCCAAAATGGACTTAACTGACCAAGCTAGTCAAGCGGATAAAAACCGGATCGACCAGTTTATTAAGGTGTATCGTCAAATTGGTTACCAAGTAATCTTATCAACTGATTTAAATGAAGAGGACTTCAATCAATTAAAAGACATTGTTGCCAATCGAACCATGGTGGTTGTTGGTCAATCGGGTGTTGGAAAATCGACTTTATTAAATCGACTATTGCCTGATTTAGACATTGAAACAGGCGAAATCTCAACATCACTCGGACGCGGTCGCCATACTACCCGCCATACCGAATTACATGATATATTTGAAGGGAAAGTGGCGGATACACCAGGTTTCTCTAGTATCGATATCGACCAGTTGGATAAGGTTTCACTGTCAAATTATTTTCCTGAAATGCGGGCCATTCAAGACCAATGTAAGTTCCGTGGTTGCACCCATATTCAAGAACCTAAATGTGCAGTGAAAGCCGCCTTAGAAGCTGGTGAGATCGCACAAAGTCGCTATGACTCTTACCTACAAATCTTCCAAGAAATTGATAATGCAAAACCCAAATATTAGAAAGTAGGAATGTACATGTATATTGCACCATCTATTTTATCTGCAAATTTTGGTAAATTTATTAACGAAGTAAATCGAATCGAAGAAGCTGGCGCTGACTGGGTTCACATTGATGTCATGGACGGCCATTTTGTGCCAAATCTAACTTTTGGCGCTGGCGTCGTTGAAGCCTTACGACCAAATACAAAAATGACTTTAGATTGCCATTTAATGGTAGCTAACCCAGAAGCACATGTTGAAACATTTGCTAACGCGGGGGCAGACTACTTTACGGTTCATTACGAGGCCACTAGCCACTTACACGGCTTAATCCAAACCATTCATAAACACGGTATGAAGGCTGGTGTGGCCATTAATCCAGCAACACCTGTATCAGCCATTGCGCCAATTTTAAAAGACGTCGACATGATTTTAGTCATGACCGTAAACCCTGGATTCGGCGGCCAATCATTTATCGAATCGACGGTTGATAAGATGGTTGAGTTAAGTGCCTTTAGGGCGGAAAATGACGCAACATTCTTAATCGAAGTAGATGGCGGCATTAACGATGAGACTGCTAGAATCTGTGCAGAAAACGGCGCAGACGCCTTTGTAGCAGGTTCATACATCTTCAATAAAGACGACGTGAAACAACCAATTGATGCCTTAAGAATGGCAATCAAATAGATCTATCTGTCTTCCATCTTACCAAGCACTCCTAGAAAGAAGTGAACCCATGCAAGTTTACCTTATCGGGTCTGGACCTTTTGACCCAGCGTATTTTAAAGCCTATGTAGAAGGACGAAAAGTAGCCCATAAAGATGCGGAAACCGCCTTTGTTGGGGTTGATTTAGGGGCTAAACAGCTGTTAGACCTTAATTTCCCCATTGACTTAGCGGTAGGCGATTTTGATTCAATTGAAGAAAGTGTCCTTCAACAAGTTGAACATAAGGCCAAAAAAATTGAAAAGTTACCACCGATGAAAGATGAAACGGACACTGAACATGCTTTAGGCACTGTTGCAGACTTATATCCACAGGCTGAATACCATCTCTTTGGTATGCTAGGGGGTAGGGTAGACCATTTGTTATCTAACTTATGGCTCATCTATCAAGAACGGTTTGCGTCGATTATTGATCGTGTTCACTTAGTAGAAGAAAATAATGCTGTTTCATTCTTAAGACCAGGGCAACATCAACTTGATCGTTTAAAAGACATGAAATATTTGTCTTTCGTGGCGATGACGCCAGTTAAAGACTTATGTTTAGAAAATGTTGTCTATCCACTAGACAATTATCAAATGCCAATACCTTTGGCCTTGATTTCAAATGAGTTTCTACCAGGTCAAAATACCATGAAAATTGCCTTCAGTGATGGTCTTATCCTCGCTATCCAAGCCCGAGATTAAGTACAATAATCATTAAAATCATAAATAAGTTTGATTTATGACGTTAAATATAGTAATATGTTATGGTATGAAAATTTGTAGAGGAGGATTATGACAATGGCTAAAGAATGTTATTACACAGGACGTAAAGCGACTTCAGGTAACAACCGCTCACACGCATTGAATGCTACAAAACGTACATTTAAAGCAAACTTACAAAAAGTTCGTATCATCGACGAAAATGGTAACAAAAAGCGTGTATGGGTTTCTGCACACGCAATCAAAGCTGGTTTAGTTACCCGCGCGTAATCCATTTATGATTATAATCAAATAAGGTCGTAGTTTTCCAATGAGGGAAGACCACGGCTTTTTTTGTGCATAATTAAGCATTAATAGAGTAAAGAATGTACAATTTTATTAATTGTTTAAATGAACAGAGTCAAGTATAATTTATATAGTCACAGATAAGGGGTGAGTTCATGTACGGTAAAGTAATAGCTAGTGAAAAAACACAAAATATTAATGGTGAATTACATGTTGTGAATCCTATTGTTGCACTTCAAGTGCCATTTTTACCTACTACTATATCATTTGCAATTTCTTGTAGTTTTTTTGTTAACTCAAATCAAAGAAAATTTGATATAAAATTAGAGGTTATTGATCATACTGATTACCTGCTTGGAGCTCTAGAAGGTGGCGTATCCGCAGACAATTCTGATAGTGAGAATTCAACTTTAAGTTTTGATTTTAGTTTATCAAATGTTATTTTTAAAAATGATGGTCTGCATAAAGTGATTTTGTATGTTGAAGATGAACAAGTTGCAGAGTATTCTTTCACTGTTTTCAACCAGAATATAGAAATATAGGAGGAGAGTACCGATGTCAGCAAAAATTAAAACACCTAAATTAGTGCAAACTTTAGCTATGACAGGGTCATTATCCTACTCTTCATCGTATATGTCAGATACGGATTCTAGAGTTCAGCTTTATTCAAATTCTTTAGAAAGAGATATTACGCAACAAGCTGATGCAGATTTTATTAATACTCAAGTTATTGAAGAAGAAGTCTCAAGGTTTATCCAAGAAAATTTACATAAGTCATTACCTTTTCATTTAAATATTTATAAAGATGAAAATGATTATGTATATGTAGACTTAACAGCCAATGAAGATAACGCCATTGAAATCTATAATTATTCTAAAGCGTTAAATGAATTTGCTAGCCAAAAGCAGAAAAACTTTATTTTTGTAATTGGTGAATAGATATGTATCTATGGGAGAATCATTTAGCGTTTAGTAGTTATCTATTAGAAAACTTTTCTAATATCGATGCTAAACATAGAGAGGCTGCATTACGAACGATTATTCATAATGATTACTATGCTTGCTTTCACAAAGTTAAACAATTAAACGAGCTGCATGGATATTCCACGGTAGGTGGTGGAAATAATTCTCATAATGACGTGATAGATAAAATTATAAACTATAATGTGGATTTAACTTTAAGAGAGAAACAAAAAATAATTAGAGAATTAAAGGAAATGAAAGACTATAGGCATAAAGCAGATTACAAAGAAGGCGCTAGTTACATTTTTAAAATCGAAATTGTTACCGATTTACATCAAAAATCAATCAAATTATTTGAGTCATTAAGAGATTTTGAATCTAATAAAAATCAAAATTAAGGTCGTAGTTTTCCAGTGAGGGAAGACCACGGCTTTTTTTGTGCCTTTTATAAGGGATTGCGACTTGTCAAATATTTAGGTATAATAGCCTAGTATGTGGTAAAATGAGTGTTATAAATGAAGTTATATTTGTTTAGAACGATAAAGTTTTAGATGAATCTAGCAAGACAACCCTTCAAAAGGAGGACAATTTTTATGGCATTAAAAATGCAAACAGACTTCGGTGAAATTGATATTACAAATGAATCTATCGCAACAGTCGTAGGTATGGCAACAACACAAAACTACGGTGTCGTTGGTATGGCAAGCAAGCATCAAATCCGTGACGGTATCCAAGAAATTCTTAAACAAGAAAACTATACCAAAGGGGTACTTGTTTCAGTAGATAACAACGATTTAGTAGTAGTGGATGTATATATTATCGTCAACTACGGTACGAAAATTTCTGAAATTTGTCGCAATGTACAAAGTTCTGTGAAATACGAATTAGGTCGTCAATTAGGTATTGCTGCAAACGTAGTGAATGTGTACGTACAAGGCGTCCGTGTGATTGAAGACTAGTTGCGGTAATCAAGGAGGATTTTTAGGTGAAAAGAACAGTATTAGACGTTGAAGCGTTCATATCTATGCTTGAAGTTGGGGGTAACCGACTTTCAGAGAATGCTGAATACGTGAATTCATTAAATGTTTTCCCGGTGCCAGATGGTGATACCGGAACAAATATGAATTTAACATACACATCAGGTATCGAACGAGTAATTAAACAACATTCCGATACCGTTGGTGAGGTTGGAGAAGATTTAGCTAAGGGATTATTGATGGGGGCACGCGGTAACTCAGGCGTTATCTTATCCCAATTATTCCGTGGTTTCGCTAAGGCAATCGAAGGTAAAACAACCATTGAAGCCCAAGATTTAGCGAATGCTTTCCAACGCGGTATTGATACAGCGGTAAAAGCTGTTATGAAACCCGTAGAAGGTACTATTTTAACAGTAGCACGTGATTCAGCAGCAGCAGGTATGCAAAAGGCTGAAGAAACAGATGACATCATTGAAGTGATGACTGCTGTATTAGAAGAAGCACAAACGTCACTAGAAAACACACCTAACTTACTACCTGTGTTAAAAGAAGTAGGCGTTGTCGATTCAGGTGGTCAAGGGTTAGTATATATCTACCATGGTTTCTTAGAATCATTAACAGGTGAATCTATTCCAGTTAAATCAGCTGATCCAAACAAAGCGAATGTCACAGAATTAGCCCACCAAGAAAACTTCTTCAATACTTCTCATTCTGTAGCATCAGAAGATATTCAATTTGGTTACTGTACTGAAATCATGGTCAAAATTGGTGAAGGTGAAGCCGTTACTGATGAATTTGATTATGACACATTCCGTAACCACTTAGATGGTATCGGTGACTCATTATTGGTTGTATCTGATGACGAGATTGTAAAAGTTCATGTGCATACAGAAACACCAGGTGAAGTCATGAACTATGGCCAAAAATTTGGGTCATTAGTGAAAATTAAAGTAGATAACATGCGTCTACAACATGACGATATCTTAGATGGAAAAGGATCAAACCAAACTGAATCAGCACCAGCAGCTGAGCGTACGAATCTAGCAATTATCGCTGTTGCAGCCGGTGAAGGGATTGAAAACCTATTTAAAGATTTGGGTGTTAAATCAATCATCTCTGGTGGTCAAACGATGAACCCATCAACAAATGACATCTTAGATGCTATCAATAAAGCGAATGCAGATAACGTGATCATCTTACCAAATAATAAGAATATCATTATGGCTGCTAACCAAGCTGTTGAAGTTTCAGAAACTCCAGCTGCCGTCGTTGAAACTAAATATATCTCTCAAGGTTTAACAGCTATGTTAGGTTACAACCCTGATGGGACATTAGAAGATAATAAAGCAGCAATGGTTGCTGAAATGGCTAACGTAACCAGTGGTCAAGTCACAGTGGCTGTTCGAGATACAACAGTTGACGGCTTAGAAATCCATAAAGATCACTTTATGGGCATCATAGACGGTAAAATCGTCTCTGAAGATGCTGACTTAGTCAAAGAAACCATCAACATGATTAATCAAATGATTGATACAGACAAAGAGTTAGTGACTTTAATCTTTGGTGAAGAAACCGACCAAGCAACAGCTGAATTGATCGCTGAAGCTGTCGAAGAAGCCAACGAAGATATTGAAGTTGAGATCGTAGACGGTGGCCAACCAGTTTACCACTTCTTAGCATCAGTAGAATAATAATCCTATATAAAGATACATAAATGAAATGCTAAATGGACACACAACTTAGTTATTATTCAATTCGTTAAGAGATGAAAACTGATAAAGTGTTCATTTTGGCTTTTCTAATACAAATAAAAGAGAGGGTAAAGATTTGAAAGCAAAATCTTTACCCTCTCTTTATGATACAGTCTCAGCAAGGCTACTAATGGGCTAATTGCAGCGCTATTACAATCAATACCTGCAGGGTCTACAGAGAGGTATATGTATAGGAGCTGATCAATAATAAAGCATTTTACATTTGCGTAAGCATAGCGCTTACCTCGTGAAAGAAGTAAATAAATGGCTTGTATATGCGGATGACTTTATCAAACATGCAGATATATGTGAGATCCGCCAACTTAATAAGCGATCTTTGCTTGATAGATTGGATGGACTGACCGGTAACGGTACTG
This sequence comes from Aerococcus viridans, assembly GCF_002083135.2. Classification (NCBI taxonomy): domain Bacteria; kingdom Bacillati; phylum Bacillota; class Bacilli; order Lactobacillales; family Aerococcaceae; genus Aerococcus; species Aerococcus viridans. The sequence goes on from NZ_NBTM02000001.1 coordinate 1,440,343, forward strand.
ATATTTTTGAGGCTAAGATGTCAGGGAGAGGCAAACTCTCAATAGCGAGATATAAGGTTAACAATAAAATAATTGAAAGTGCATAGCAGGGGGATATTAACCTCTGCTTTTTTTATGCCCTAATACTATTGTTGCTCAATAATGGTATTATCCCTCCCTGATTTCTCACTAGAGGCAAAATAAGTCTGTGTAAGAGCTTTTAGACGTCAACTAGCATAAAAATAATACCTTACAAGCTATTAAAACACCTATAATGCCCCTTAAAAATACTTATATGATATATATCATATTTCAACATATTAGGGCATAGGTGCAAGAGGGCAAGCAGGGGCTTATACAGGGATATAGAGGCTTATACAGACATATAAAGGCTTATAAACAATAAAAAGAGCCCAGCAGTATAAACTGCTGAGCTCCTTAGTATAGTTATTATTGTTAATGCTACAGGTCCTGCTCCTGCTATTCTTTGTCTTTAGCAGAACGCCCTGCATTGAACTCCTTAACTGCTCCTATGATCATGCATACTACAGCAAAGGCTAAGAATATATACCATATACCTATAAAGAACGGTTTAAAATAAAACCATAGCATGAAAGAAACAATAACCATTGCAAACACGCTTAGAGCGGTTGTGATGATTGATAACATCTATATGACCTCCTTGTATTCACCACAGCCCAACTAACTATTGAACTAAGTTAAAACCTCTCAGAACAACTCTTTTTTGGCCCGATAGTCGGGAGGTATTCTGGAAAAAAACAACTTACTCTATTAGATAATCCCGTGTAGAAATAAATCAATCATTTCCTCTAAAGCAATCGTTTTGCTGATTATGTGTTTAGAAGAAATATAAGGGGCTAGTGTCACAAAGAAATATGTGGCGATTTTCTCTCCAGTAAGCTGGTGTTTTAATTGCTTTTCGTAATCATCAAATAATAAAATGAATGGCCGTTTATAACTTTCTTGAAAGATTTGGTATAGGATGCGTCTACTTTCAATGGAAATGTCTGCTTCTAGATCTTGCATCATAGTATATATATCCATGTCTTGGTTATCTTGTAGATAATAAGACATCTGCAATAGTTTACCAGTTAGGTCAAGTTGGTCATTTTCAACAATCGCTAATAAGTCAGTGTATACTTCCCCACCTATTTCATCTAAAACCCCAAGATAAAGACTTTCCTTGTTTTTAAAATGATAATACAAGTTTGGTTGTGTAATCCCAACTTCTTTCGCAATCATTCTGGTAGAGGTAGCCTTATAACCACTTGACATAAACTTATTTCGTGCAACTTCAATAATACGACTTCTGCTTGAAGAATCATTTAAGGACATGATGAGATGAACTCCTCTCTATTTAATATTATAGCTTGATTCCACAAAAAAGCCATGCATAATTCTCCTATACTTGATAAGTCATACCTTAAATGGTAATCTGTTATTAATAAACTTATCAAGTGATAAAATAATAAAATGGATCTATAAAAAGGGGACCAATAACATGACGACTAAAGAAAGAATCGCAATCATTGGGGCAGGGATAGGTGGTTTATCTGCAGCTATCCGCCTGCAGCATGCAGGGTACCAAGTTGAAATCTTTGAAAAAGAATCGTTGCCGGGCGGTAAGATGAATCAGATGGCAATAGATGGCTATACCTTTGATGTAGGTCCAACGATTGTCATGTGGCCAGAAGCATATAGAGAGTTATTTACATTAACTGGTCGGGACCCAGAAGACTACATTCCTATGCAGAAACTAACCCCGATGTATGATGTATATTTTAAAGGAGAGCCTTACCGCCACTATAGCGTGAGTAATGATTTGACTGATTTAATGGCTTTAATGGAGTCAAAAGATCCCCAAACCGCACTTGGTTTTCTTCAATACCTTGCAGAGATGTACCAACGATATCAAGTGGCTATGGACCATTTCATTAGACGACCATTTAGACATAAATCGGATATATACAATCCTTCTATGTTGATTAATGCACTTAAATTAAAAACATTTGATAGTGCAGAACATATGATGGCGAAATTTATTCCAAATAAAGATATTCAGCAGTTAATGGCTTTTCAAACACTTTATATAGGCGTTTCTCCTAAAAATGGACCTTCGCTTTATAATATGATCCCGATGATTGAACTATTATACGGCATTCATTATGTCAAAGGTGGCATGCACACCGTAGCTAAAGGTTTTGCTGAATTGTTTGAAGAATTAGGTGGTGTCATTCATTATAATACACCAGTGGATAAGATTTTAATCGATGAACAACAAGTGAATGGTCTACAAGTTGGAGAGCACTTTATTCCTAGTAAGAGAGTCATTTCAAATGCTGATTTCCCATATACGATGAAACATTTAATAGATGGCGATTTAAACCGAGGTAAATATACAGCCAAGAAGATAGATCAAATGGATTATTCTTGCTCTTGTTTAATATTCTACTGGGGCGTAGATGGTACGTTTAAAGACTTGAAGACCCATAACTTTATCATCTCAGAAGATTTAGACGATAACATGGAACGCATCTTTGACGGACGTTTGATTGACAACCCATCAATATACCTTCACGTACCTTCTCAAGTTGATGAAACACGTGCACCAGAAGGAAAAGCTAATTTCTATCTCCTGATGCCGGTTTCAGAATTAGGCACAGCACAGTATGCTTATGACCAATCAACAGTGCAATTTTATAAAGAGAAAGCGTTGGAGACATTGGCGCGTATACCTGGATTAGAAGACCTTGAAAGTCAAATTGAAGTAGAACGTGTATTTACGCCTAATGATTTTGAATCCCACTATAATGCATACCGCGGGGCTACCTTTGGTTTGCAACCAACTTTAATGCAAAGTAACCACTTCAGACCGCAAGCAAAAGCTGAAAATGTGTCGGGTTTATATTTCACAGGTTCCTCCACCCATCCAGGTGCAGGGGTTCCTATAGTCATCGAGAGTGGCAAAATTTGTGCCGATGAGTTGATGTTAGATGACGAGGGTTAGAGTTAGAGAGGAAAGGGAGATTATGGCAAGAAATCGTTCGCTTAGCGCATCTTATAAAGCTTCTGAAAATACGATGGCAGAAGCATCAAAGAGCTTTTACCAAGCTTTCCGCTTACTACCAAAAGAGACATTTGAAAGTGTTGCGGCTTTATACACCTACAATCGTTATGTAGATGATATTGCAGATAGCGGAGACCTCACACAAGAAGAAGCTTTGAGAAGGTTAGATGATTTAGAAGCACAAATTCTAAATATAGAAACGAGTGAAGAGGAACCATTTGCTTGGTGGTTGGCCTTCAAAGATACGATATCTACCTATCAAGTGTCTACTGATGCTTTGTTGAAACAGATCCAAGGACAACGAATGGATATTTTAGGCTACAAAGTAGTCGATATGGCCGATTTGGTTGCTTACGCTTCAAATGTTGCTGGGTCAGTAGGGGAAATGTTATTACCCCTACTAGTGGATGAAGCTACTGAGATTAATCAAGCTATGTGTCAAGCAGCAATAGATTTAGGTATTGGCATGCAGTTAACAAATATTTTAAGGGATGTTGGTGAAGATTACCGTGAAAGACAACGGATATATCTTCCACAGACCTTGCTTGATCTTTATGGTGTTGATGAAGCCATGATCAAACAATTGTCATACAAGGGTGGCAATATTCCTCAGAATTGGATTGATTTATGGGAGCATCTCTATCAGATTGCTGACCAATACTATTATAGTATTGAACCCTTTCTAAAAGATTTTAGCCAAGCGGCACAACTGCCCATCCTAACATCTGCCTATATCTACCATGGAATTGGCGATGCTGTTAGAAAAGCGAATTACAATTGCTTCACTCAAAGAAATTATACCAGTAGCATTGAGCGGGCCCGCCTGATCTACCAAGCCAAGAAAGTGTTAGATGACACATAAATAGGACCGCAAAATGTCTTAATAATGCGGATGGGCGCTTATTTTATCCTATTTTTAGGATGTTTAGAGTGTCAACTGTGCAAACCTACTAATAGGACTAAAATATAGGGACAGGCATACGTTTTATAGACAGCAGTCATCAAATATGACGTACATCAATAGTTGATTTGATGTAGGTGAATAATTAGATTCAACAGGTAGAGAGGAAGCAAATAAGCATGTTTTTAGCCATTAAAGAAATATTATATGCAAAGAAAAAGTATAGTTTGGTTGTTGGGGTCATGTTTTTGATTGCTTTTTTGGTTTTTTTCTTAATTAGTTTGGCTTATGGCCTAGCGATGGAGAATCGAATGGGGATTGACCAGTGGCAGGCTGACCAAATCATCTTGACAGAAGAAGCAGATGGGACAATAAGTCGCTCTAATATAAGTGAAGAGGATTATGATGCGGTTGATGCAGAAGATAAAGCTGCAATACTACAGATGCCAACCAATATGAATTCAGATAATATCGAAAGCGATGAACAACTATCTATTTTCCTATTTGGTATTAATTTTGATGACTTTATTGCACCTGAAGTGACTGAAGGTCGTCAGGTGAACGCTGATAATGAAGCTTTAATCGACGATAGTCTAACTAAACAATATGGCCTGGGAATAGGGGCTACTGTAACGATTGAAGGACAAGCGTTTGAAGTTGTGGGATTAACGACAAATACGAAATATAGTATTGCGCCGATGGTTCATATCACACAAAATGCTTTTAGAAACATTCAAGATGCTTCATTGAATACATCGAATGCATCAGATAGTAACCAAATGTCTGAAGGTGAATTAGGGCAAGAGGCGGATAATCAAATAATTAATGCTATTATCGTACGCGGTGAAGCAACAGACCTACCTGACGATTTGGAAGTATGGTCAACGGCAGATTTTATCAATAATTTACCAGGATATAGCGCCCAGTTACTTACATTTATTTTCATGATTGGCTTTTTAATTTTAATTGCAGCAGTTGTGATTGGTATTTTTATTTATGTACTGACTATTCAAAAAATTGACGTGTTTGGCGTGATGAAAGCTCAAGGTATTTCAACAGGCACAATTGGTCGTTCTGTGGTTGTACAAACCTTTATCCTTACATTAATAGGTCTAGTATTAGGCGTTGCGGTGACCATTTTGAGCATCTATTTCCTACCAGCTCAGGTGCCAACCCAAATCAATTGGCTATTCTTTATAGTAGTTGGCGGTTTGATTTTACTTTGTTCATTAATTGGTGCTTTATTCTCAGTGAAAACAATAGTGAACGTCGATCCAGTAAGAGCAATCGCCTAGGAGGTCATTATGAGTGTATTAACAATTGAAAATGTACAGAAAAAATTTAAAGATGGGGATACGGAAATTGTGGCCCTTGAAGAAACGTCATTTACAGCAGAGAAAGGTGAATTTATTGCTATTATCGGTCCATCTGGTTCAGGAAAAAGTACCTTTTTAAGTATTGCTGCCGGATTACAGGAACCAACACAAGGTAGAGTAATGATTAATGACAAACCCTTTAGTGAAAAGAAAGAAAAAGAGCGGGCGCGCATTCGTTTTGAAGAAGTAGGATTTATCTTACAAGCGTCAAATCTTATTCCATTCCTCAAAGTATCTGATCAATTAAAATTAGTAGATAAACTATCTAAAAAAGAGAAAAGCCAATTAGATTTACTGCAACTACTAGGTATTGAAAAATTAAAAAATAAATTTCCAGAGCAAATCTCTGGGGGTGAAAAGCAGCGTGTTGCGATTGCACGCGCCTTATATAATAACCCTTCAATCATCTTTGCTGATGAACCAACAGCTAGCTTAGACTCTAAACGGGCGATGGATGTGGTGGATATCTTGGCCAAAATGACTAAACAACAAAATAAAACGACCATCATGGTTACACACGATCTTCGTTTAATAGACCAATGCGATAAAGTCTATGAAATGAATGATGGAGTCTTAACCTTAAGAGAAAATATTGATACGACTAAGGATGTACAGATGGTTTAAATGAAAGTATAGTTAGATAGATGGAGTGTAAGAGGATAGTTCAAGCATAAAAAGTAGTGGTAAAAGAAATTTACCTAGTCCATTTTTATCCTACTATATCATATTTTTAGCTGTCTTATAGTAATCTATTAGAAGAGGAGACAAACAACTTGTGTTTTCGCTTCTTTTTTAAACCTTTCTTATCCTAGGTTGACAGACATATTGGCCGCCAGTAACATAAATACATAATTTCAAATCATAACCATTACGATTTAAGATAGTTGGAATAAAAATATAAGAAGGCAGAAGGATGGCAGAAAGAATGGATCTAGCTAGTGCACGCCGCCGGATGAAAAGTCCCAATCGTAAAACCCGACAACGGGCACAAAAGGTATTGAAGGCTATAAATAAAAATGAAAGAGTTGATTGACACAATACATTTCAATCAACTCCTTTTGCTTTCTTATTCGTCCGAGGCCATTTCTTGCTTAAATTTTTGATAGCGTACTCTATTAATAATATTTTCCAAAGACTGGAAATTATACTGATACGATTCACTTGTGATTGTATAAATTTCCTTTCCGGGAATAGATGGAATAGAAAATGAGCTACAAATAATATCATAAGGACTTTCGGCTAATAGTGGTATTGATATATCCCAATTGTCCCAAGTTTCAACTTTTACTCTTGGCCCAAAAATGGCTTTAATGATATTTGCTGCTTGCTTAGAACCTTCCCAAGTAATTTTAGCCAAAACAAGAATATTTGCAGCTGGCATTTTATTGGTTAGATTATTAAATAAATCTTCCCAATAATTTAAAACAGAGTAAACAGTAGCGTAAAGTACGTGGGGATTATAATTATCACCAAAAACTAGTTTACAATAATTCTGCATACCTTCAAAAACCGCGTCGTAAAAAGCAGGATTATAATTACGGATTATTTGGTTGTGTTCCAAAAAATGGTCACGTAAAATAAATGGTTTAGAGACTGTTTGACCTTCAATTAAAATAATATTGTATAATTCCAGTAAAAGTGCCTCCCGATTTGGCAAGGGAACCTTAAATTTGTGAATTAATCTATCTAGCGTTTCTTCAAGATAATTTAAAATGTTTCCTATATGTTCATCAGAACTCCTGAGCGCTTCAATTTCTGCATAATCATATTTAAAATCTTGTTCAATAAACAAACCTAAAATTTGTTCAATATATTCTTTGTCAAAGTCTAAATCAAATTTTTTATTTAATTCGTCTAAATCAAAATCGTAGATAACTATCGCTTCAGATAAAGAGTCTTGCAATCGTGTAATTGGTAGAGGATGTTTATGGCCATATTCATAGCGAATTTCATTCACAATTACACTAATAGATAGTGAATGTAAACTATAGATATCTAATTTGTATGGGGTATATGAAGCCATATGTAAGAGTAAATTTTGATAAAAATTACGATCATGGTCTGGAAATGGCCAATGTAAGATATCAGAAGACTCTATGAAAAAACGTTGCATAAATAAGCGTATATTTAGTTCATCCCCACTAAATTGATAAGGGTCTGAGTCAATGGAAAAACCATACTTTTCAGTGAGTACTTTATTAATTTTTAGAATAGATCGGTAAGTTGTTGATTCAGAGACAAAAAGGATATTTGAAAGCTCTCCCAAAGTAGCCTTATCATGGAAGAAGATATATTGAACAATGGTGAAATAGGTATTTGAGTTATAAACTGCACGATACAGATTATCAATCGAAGTGTTGTTTTTGTATTGAATACCATATAAATCGTCTACTTTAAAAATATCTATGAAATCATAATTATCATTAATATTACGAATAGTCTCCATCACCATACGGTTACTAATATTAGCGTAGGTTGCAATATCTTTCGCCTGTTGTGGTGTACCAATATGAGTCAAAAATTCTAATACTTCGATTTCTCGTCTTTGTTTATTTGTCAAAAGTTCTCGCATATATATCACTTCTAATTTAAAATTAGAAAACTCCTTTCTACAAAGATATCTCCCCTATATAATATAATGTATTTGTATTAAAGGCTAGTAACATGTAAAAAATCTTGCAATATTTACGAAAGTAAATTAGCATAACAAAAAATAAACAAAATTAAATAATATTTGTATTTATTAAAACTTAAGTAATGAATGAGTAAATTCATCGGAAATGAATTCTATTGAGCATTAAGGTGAATATAATTGTTCAGAAAATCAATCTGAAAAAATATTCAAAAAAAATTTAAATAAGGAAAACGATAGATGTGTTATCAATCCAAGTGAATGCGTACTACATTTATGCGTGTCGTTGTTGTATAAGGAGCCTACTTATGGTTAAGCCATTAATTGTTATCTCAACACTAGAACTTGATAAAGAATTGATTTAACTATTAGCTAATATTAGGGAGGATAATCAAGATTTATCTATCTTGATTATTAATGATAGTAGTGGAAATAAATACCAAAATATGTTTTATCAAACAGAGAAAAATTTTAATGCACAAGTGATTCAACACCCTAAAAATCATGGCAAGGATGATGCATTAAAGACAGCGATGGCGGCTTTATTGGTTAACTATCCCGAAATAGATTTGATTGTTACCATTGATTCTGACGGCCCAAATTCTTGCAGCGATATGATGAAGCCGGTTGAATTAGCAAAGTAATATCCAGATGGACTCGTCTTAGGAACAGGACAATTTGATAGAAATGTGCCATTTATACTTTGCTGCTTATATTGACGGGTTAAAGCCTTCATTTTATTCCTTATAGTATGTATTTTTATCTATGCGATATGGATCTTATATCAGTGGATGAAAATCTAAATCAGCAATCTTTAAAGTGACGCCAATTAGCTTTGGTAACTATTTCCTAATGGTGTGTTTATTAATATTTTCTTGCAGATTCATTTAAATCATTATGATAACTATTCTCACTGAGCGACCATCGTTAAATTTCTTTACACCGAAGGGCGGTTACCGGATGTACGTGATACATTAATCGCTTATACTTCTTATCCAATGGGGTCATCTTTGTTAGTATACTTTGCAACCTATCTTGCAGGTTATACGGATAGTGTTTTAATGATAGGGCAGTTTGCATTAATTCTCTCCTGTATTTACGCGATGTTTTCAGTAGTCAGAGATTCTAGTCGGATCCTTATTCTTGCTATGTTATTTAATATCATCGCTGCTTTTAACCACTTCAATAAGGCTATTCGTATGAACAACCTACTCGTTGATTTCTTATTGCCTTTACTCGCATTAGCTGGGATTGCTGGCATTTATAATATGCGCCATAATCTAAAAGCCATGAGTATCTATACCTTACTGGTTGTTTCTGCTTTAACCTTAGTCAAATCAAGTGCTATTTTCTTTGCAGCAATTATCATGGTTTACTACCTATACGAAAGTATCAGACAGCTTTTAGGGGAGAGGGGTAAATTCAAATCAAGCTTGGTTGTGCTAATGACAAGTGTCTTATCCTTTATGCCTATTTGGCATTGGAACATCCATGTAAAGGCTAATTTCCATGTGACAAAACATGAAGTTTCAGTGACCTCTTACCAAGAGATATTTCAAGCAAAAGATGGCACAATTATTCACCAAATTACTGATTTATTCATTAACACTATCACAAGTCTATCCACAGTTTCCACCCGAGGTATTCTACTGGTTCATGTGATGATGATTGGCGTTTATATCATCATTCGTTGGGGAATTGGCAGGAAGAACCCTGTCCTATGGCAATTAGCATTAATCAATATCATTGCAATTGTCTACTATATAGGCATATATGCGATGTTTCTATTCTCCATGCCAACAGAAGAAGCCTTGTATCTCGCTGGGTTTGACAGGTATGCATCAAGCATGGTCATTATGGCGCTAGGCCTAGCGGGGATGTTTCTTGCTAGACAAATCGATTATGCTTTTTATGAACAACGAATCAATTATAGAAATTTTAAATCTTATAAATCCATCAAGACAAAAAAACTATGCCAATATACTTCAATATTCTTGTTATTCTCATCAGTCTTATTGATTATTTCAGAATCAGGCGGATTGTTATATAACGACGTCAATTATCAAACATCAGCTGCAGGTGAAGTCACTAGCATAACAGGAAATCATATGACCTTAAATGATGACCGATACCTAATCGTTACACCAAATAAAGAAGAAGTCGATAACTACTTCGTTCGGTTCTTCGGTAAATACTGGTTATACTCACCCAACGTCGATGGTAGAGAAGACTTTAATATGTCACTAGCGGAATTTAAGGATTTAATTGCGTCCTACGACAAAATTATGATTTTAGAAGATCACTATACCTTTAATGAAATGACTGAATTATTAAACGGTATAACCTATCAACCGGGTATATATACTAGTAAGGAATTACTCGCTAACAACTAGGACTCTGTTATAATATAAACCATCATATTTAAAGGAGTTCTCTCATGTTATATAAATATCCTTATCAATCTGAATTAGGCATCATTACATTACTAGCAAACGACCATGGATTATTAGGCGCATGGTTTGAGGATCAATCCAATTTTGGCGGTACATTTGATCTCGAAAAGATTGAACCTATTGCAGAGTTTGAGCAATCAAAGATTATCAATGAAGTGGTAAAATGGTTAGACGCATACTTTAAAAAGCAACCACTTGAAACAGTCGATTTTCAATTAAGGCCTCAAGGGACTGCCTTTCAGCAAGATGTGTGGACCGAATTACAAAAAATCCCTTATGGCGAAACGATTACCTTAGAGCAATTATTAGATAGAATTGATTCTAGACAAACTAAAGGGCGAGGATCAGTAAATACTTTGATTGGTGCAGTAACAAGTAATCCAATAGCTATTATGATACCAAGCCACCGCGTCTTGATACCAAGCAATCAAGCAGGGAATCTACTTGCCACAAATCATTTAGGACAAGTACTTAGAGAATTTGAAAGAAGATAATCCAAAAAAGCATCAAAACCAATAGAGGAATGGTTTTGATGCTTTTTAGTATGGTGATTATGCTTGTAGAGGAAAATAAGATGATATAAGTTCGTATGTATGACAAATTACTCAAGGAATCCGGGATCTATGATAGAATGTTGATGTTTGAGTTATAATTTGAATCACGAGCAACTTCACTTACAATCAATCTCGTGAGTGAATAGGTTTTATGTCGATTTTGTCTCTCTACTCATCTATTTTACACGACGTTCAAATATATCATATTGTTTACCATTTTCTAATGGTCTCACCTCTGAACATTTATTAAATAGATATATATATACTAAATCGGACTTATTTTATTCATATGATAAAAATTTTAGAATAATTTAACAAATATCTAGTAAAAAATAAAAATTGAGCCTAAAAAGTGATATTTGTTTGCTATAATAATGAAGAATTACCTAAAATGGATTGGAGGTCGAGAGTTTATACCTCACTTTATGGAAACATTTATGGTTGAATATGATAGATTAAATGATTTAAGAACGGTCAAGTCATCTTTAAGCATCTGTACAATCGACGCCTCTTTTTATGTCATGGGGGAAGCCTAACAGGAATGGCTTTAGATCATTATGTAGATTTGGCTTATTAACCACGTTAGAATCAGTATGTGCAAATTCAGTGTCTAAATTTCCCTCATAAGAAAATTTTTTCATATGACCATGATATAGAATATATTCCAGGTTTCTGGGGTACATATATCCATGGTGCTGTAAAAGCTTCTCTATCGGTGGATTATTTTCATCTTTAGCAGTTACTACAGCTTATCTAATAGCACTTTCTACCAACAAGAAACAGGTATTGCTGAAATGAAGACAATTTATGAAATTTTAAAAGATGCAGAAGGTGTCTATGGCGCTCGCCCAAGTGGTGCTGGATTCCGTGGGGTGGTTATTAGTTTAATGGATCCAACTTACAAAGAACGGATTAAAACTCAGATTGATGCAGTTTATCCTTTAGAATATCCATAAATTAAAGATAAGTATAAAGTGAGTTTCTGTGTGACCGAAGATGGGGCAAGATTTGTAGATGTGGAGGAACTTATTTATTGAAGGCAATTTTATGGGGTGCTGGTTATGCAACTCGCTTATATCCATTATCAAAGGATAAGGGTAAGCTGTTATTAGAGGTTGCGGGAGAAAAAATTACAGACCATATTGTGGAGAAATTGTTCAAGTTCCTGAAGTTGATGAAAATAGAAAAGTAATAAATTTATTGAGAAACCATATAATCCAACGTATCATCACTGTGTACCAACTTTTTATGTATTAAAGGAGAGCACACTTCCTTTAATTAACGAATATTTGAATGAAGGTAATAATCCAGATGTACCTGGTAACTTTATCCCATATTTAATTCAACACATTGACGTAAAAGCCATTATGTTTAAAGGTAAGCGTTACGATATAGGTACAGTGGATAGTTATAGTAAAGTGCAACAAATTTTCAGCGATAAATGATGAAGTATAATTAGCCTAAAAAGGAGTATTAAATATGATAGAAAGAATCTTACTATCTTCTCCTCATATGAGTGAAGAAGGATTTGAACGTGAGTTTGTTAACGAAGCTTTTGATACCAATTGGATTGCACCACTGGGTAATAATGTGAATAGATTTGAAGAAGAATTAGCTGAAATGGTAGGAACTAGTAATAGTTTAGCATTAGACTCTGGTACTGCAGCAATTCATTTAGCGTTAAAAGCAGTAGGAGTAGGTCAAGGGGATAAAGTTTTTTGTCAGTCATTAACCTTTGCCGCAAGTGCAAATCCGATTATGTACCAAGGTGCAGAACCCGTTTTTATTGACTCTGAATATGAAACTTGGAATATGGATCCAGAAGCCTTAGAAGAAGCTTTTCAAAATCATAAACCTAAGGCAGTAATTGTTGTGCACCTTTATGGTGTAGCAGCACAAATAGATAAAATTAAAAAAATTTGTGATAAATACGATACACCTTTAATTGAAGATGCGGCTGAAAGCTTAGGAACGATTGTAAATGGACAATGGACAGGTACTTTTGGAGATTACGGTATTTTCTCATTTAATGGAAATAAAATTATTACTACTTCTGGTGGTGGAATGCTAATTTCTGAAAATGCAGAAGGAATTGCTAAAGCAAAATATTGGGCAACACAAGCACGCGAGCCAGTATTACATTATGAACATAAAGACTATGGATATAATTATCGTTTAAGCAATTTATCTGCAGGTGTTGGACGTGGTCAGTTAAAGGTTTTAGAACAACGTATTCAAAAGAAAAATGATATTTTCAATAGATATAAAAATGCTTTTGAAGATATTGATGAAATTATTATGCTTGTTGACAAGGACGATGAACGTTCAAATCATTGGCTATCCCCAATGATTATTAAAACTAAAAGAGTTACCCCCCAAATGATAATTGATAGGCTAAATGAAGAAAATATAGAATCAAGACCGATATGGAAGCCGATGCATTTACAGCCTGTGTACAAAGGTTATTCATACTATGGTGATAATGTTAGCGAAACATTATTTGAAACAGGTATTTGTTTGCCAAGTGATACAAAAATGACAATAGACCAACAAAACCAAGTTATTAAATTAGTAAAGGAATTATGGAGTTAGAATGGGTGTTTATAAAAATGTTATAAAGAGAATCTTAGATGTAGTGGTTTCAGGACTATTGCTAGTAATTTTACTACCACTTTTATTGTTTATAAGCCTACTTATAAAAATAAAACTAGGCAGCCCTGTAATTTTTAGTCAAGACCGACCAGGGCAAAATGAAAAAAATTTTAAAATGTATAAATTTCGAACTATGACAAATGAAAGAGATTCTCTTGGGCAATTGCTCCCAGATGCGAAAAGATTGACAGGTTTTGGTAAAAAATTAAGAAGAACCTCTCTTGATGAATTACCAGAATTATGGAATATATTTATAGGTAATATGAGTTTTGTAGGTCCAAGACCACTATTAATTCGATACCTGCCTTATTACACAATTAAGGAAAAACAAAGGCATAATGTTAAACCAGGGTTAACTGGCTTGTCTCAGGTGAACGGAAGAAATAACTTAGAATGGAATAGGCGTTTAGCTTTGGATAGTTTTTACGCTAATAATGTCACTTTTCTTTTAGACCTGAAAATTATTTTAAAAACTTTTATAAAAGTTTTTAAAAAATCTGATATTGCTGATGGGGATGAATTAGAAATTAGGAGTTTAGATATTGAAAGAAATAACGAAAATCGATTATCTTAATGTAGAAAATTTAATAGATCAGAAAGATTATATCATTTCTATGATGATGGAATCGTGGGAAATCAGTTTTCCAAATGATTTTGACAAGGAAGTTAAAGTGAGAGCCAGATATAAGTCTTTAGTAGAATATATTATGCTAAAAAAAGCAAAAGTATTAGCTGCAATAAGAGATGACAAAATAATAGGCATTCTCTGGTATTTTACTAAAAATGGCTTTATTTATCATGTTAACCAGTTAGTCGTTTCAGAAAAAGCTAGGCGATTAGGTGTGGGTAGTAAATTAATGAATATGCTTACTGAAGAAGCAAAGAAAGAGGGGATAGATGAAATTGAGCTTTTTGTATCAAAAGCTAACATGGGAGCAAAGAAATTTTACGATAACCATGGATTTGAAGTTGAACGGATATTTAATCATGGATTTGAAGTTGAACGGATATTAATGAGGAGAAATATAGATGATTGATATATATTTTAAAGATGAGTATGGAGAATTGTATGAAAAATTACCTACCCAAGAATTTATAAAATTTAAATATGAAGATGAAATTGGGGTGATAACTAATCGTTTTTTAAAAAGGAAAATCCCAGAGAATATACTAGACTCTATAGAAGAGTATTTTGACCTGATTACTCCATATGGTTATGGGGGGCCCGTAATAGAAAAAATTAACATACCCGAGAAAAAGGAAGAGTTACTAAAAAGATATGAGAAAAGTTTTAAAGAATATGCGATAGAAAACAATATAGTTTCTGAATTTGTACGTTTCCATCCTATAGTTAGAAATGCTCATGATTTCCAAGATATCTATGAAATTTCCTTTAATCGAAAAACTGTTGGTACTAATTTAAATTATGATGATCCTTTTACTTCTGAATTTTCAAAATCTACAAAAAAACTTATTAGAAAAATTTTAAAAGACAACAATATTACATTTGAAATAATTGAGGAACCGTCCTCGTTAAAAGATTTTGAAAAAATATATTATTCTACTATGGATCGAAATGAAGCCAATGATAGCTATTTTTTTTCAGAAAATTATTTTAATGATATGATTAAAAAATTGTCAAAGAATATAGTTGTCGTAAAAGTCTACTTTAAAGGTACTTTAATAGCAATGAATATAAATTTTAAATACCACAATGTACTACACACTCATTTATCGGGAACATTGTCAGAATATATAGAATTTTCACCGGCCTATCTACTGAAATTCGCTTTAGTTCAATTTGGTAAGAGAAATGGTTTTGAGCTAATTCATTATGGTGGAGGCAAGACATCTTCTGAAGAAGATAGCTTATTAAGTTTTAAAAAGAAGTTTGGGAAAAATACAACATTTGATTTCCATGTAGGTAAAAAGATATGGCAAGAACCTTTATATCAGAAATTATGCAAAATGACTGGGAATTCATATAATTCCAGTTACTTCCCTGCATATAGAGCGGATGAGTAGAAATATTCTATTAAGTAAATTATTCAAATAGGGAGTAAATATGAGAAGTATATTTTATATGAGTTTGTTTATAATTTTTTGGGCTAACATAGGGTATCCTTTATCAATTTTAGCGATAGGAAAAGTAATTAAGCGAGATAATAAAAAAAACTATTCAAATAAACCTTCGGTTACTGTCATGGTAGTTGCCCACAATGAGGAAAAGGTTATTGAAAATAAATTAATAAATCTAAAAGAGTTGAATTATCCTAAAGAAAATATCAAGTTTTTAATAGCATCGGATAATAGTACGGATAATACCAATAGAATAGTAGAAGAATATCAGAAAAAAAATCCTGATTTCCCTTTAGAACTGTATATATCCAAAGAGCATAAAGGTAAGACCAACGCACAAAATGAAGCACAAAAAAGAGTACAAACAGAATACTTAGTAATGACAGATGCAAATTCTATGATTGATAAAGATGCTATTATTGAACTAATGTCTAGTTTTACATCAGATAATATCGCGTATGTAACAGGAAAATTACAATATATAAATGAAAAATCTAGTACAACCAGTTCAAATGAATCTTTTTATTGGAAACTAGATTTAACTGTTAGAGAAATAGAAAGTAGAATTCAGACTATTACTGCAGGCAATGGGGCTTTATATGCAATAAAAAATGATAAATATTACGATTTCAATCCCATAAATAGTCATGATAGTATGATGCCTCTATTTTTTGCACTTAAGAAAGAAAGAGCAATTGCTAATCATCAGGCATTAGTTTATGAAAAAGCTGGTGAGACTATTTCGGATGAGTATGGGCGTAAGGTTAGGATGAACAGAGCACTACTGTCGCATATTATACCTGATATAAGAATACTAAACGTTTTTAAATTTCGCTGGTTTTCTTATTTTTATCTAGGACATAGAACCGCACGTAATTTATTGTGGTTAGCTCATGCTTTGTTGTTAATTTCAAACGTATTTTTGGCATTGTATGCTCGATTTTATTTTTACGCTTTTATAATTCATATTGCTATATTAATTTTAGGCTTATTTAAACCATTTTATAGCAGCAATAATAGGTATATAAATTTAATTCATTATTATGTTATAACGATAATAGCACAATGGAATGGTATAATAAATATTTTAAGTGGAAAAGCGAAACCGGTTTGGGAAAAAGCAGAAAGTACAAGACAATAGCCATTTATTGATATTTTTTTGTTGTAGAAAGGATAATATAAGTTGAACATTTTACACATAGCAGCTGTTTCTTTTAACAAAAAGTCTGGAACTAGTGTTGTTATACCTAAGATAGTTGAGGAGCAAAATAGACTTAAAAATACAAATGTAGCATTATTAAATTATAGTAGGAATGTAGAACTTACTGATAAACAAATTAACGAAAATTATAATTTTGATTATATCCCATACAATAAGCAGCTTAAATCACTTGAAGGGTTATCTGTTCCGTTTGATAGGCCGGATATAGTGATAATACATGGAGTATACCAGTGGAGGATAAATGATCTAATTAAAGAAATTATAAAAAAGGAGATTCCTTATATTCTCGTGCCTCATGGATCTATAACGGTTACTGCCCAAAACCAAAATAAAATAAAAAAACAAATTGGTAATAAACTATTTTTCAATAGCATTGTTAAAAATGCAAAAAAAATTCAGTACCTATCTAGTGGAGAGGCGGAAGCTTCTACGGGATGGAGTAGTAATTATTTTGTGTTAGGAAACGGTATAGATATACCAAAGAAAAGTAATAAGCGAAACTTTAAAAATAAAAATAATCAGCCAATAAATATTAACTATATAGGAAGATTAGATATTAGCCATAAAGGGTTAGATTATTTATTGGAATCTGTGAATATAATCAAAAGACATTTAGAGGATAATTTCATTAGTATAAATATATATGGTCCTGGTAAGAAGAATAATGAAGAAAAAATTTCTAAATATATAAAAGAGAATAAATTAGATAAAATTGTAAATATGATGGGACCAATATACGGTATTGAAAAGGAAGAAATGTTCTTAAATACTGATATAAATATATTATTATCAAGACACGAAGGATTGCCTACAACTGTTCTAGAAGCTCTTTCTTATGGTATTCCTACACTATTAACACCAGGTACTAACCTTGCAGATGAAGTAGAAAAAAATAAATGCGGTTGGAAAGTTGAAGCTGATACTAAAGAAATCTCTAGTAAAATTAAACAAGTTTTAATCAATTCTACAGAAGAAGAGATTGATGAGTATAAGGCAAATGCAACCAAGTTTGTAGAAGTTAATTATGGATGGGAAAAAATAAGCACTATCGCTCTTGAAGAATATGGGAAAATAGTAAGCTTACAAAAAACAAAAGGGAAAACTTTATGATTTTACATTTCACAATTGGGATATATATATTGCTAATCGGTATAATTTTTTCAAATTTCGAGAAAAATATGAATAGAGGGTTGACTACAATTGTATTATTCCTATTTTTGTTTATACTATCTGCTTTTCGCTCAGATAGTGTAGGTACAGATACACAAAATTATATTCAGACATTTAAAATAATTTCAACTGCAGCTTCGTTAAACTTTGAATCTTTTGATATGGAGGCGGGTTATTTATTTTTTAATAAAATTCTAGCAATATTATTTAATAATCCTCAATGGTTATTAATAACTACAAGCGCAATTGTATTTACTGGGGTTGGCATTATTGTATATAGATACTCAAAAAATATATGGATGAGTACATTTTTGTTTTTTGGACTAAATTTTTTTACATCATCGATGAATACAACCAGAACCTTCTTATCTTTAGTGATACTTTTATTCTCTATTCAGTTTATTTTTAAAAACGACTTTTTTAAATTTTTAATAGTTGTTATGGTAGCAACCACTTTTCACCAAAGTGCTATTATATTCATAATAGCATGGTTTATTTCAAAAATTAAATTGAATAAATTTACACTCCTAATTTTCACAAGCTTAAATTTACTAATCTTTTTGTTTTTGCCATTACTGCTTAGGTTAATAGTGATTGTATTTCCCACATATTTGAATTACTTGAGTAGTAGTTTTTACGAAGATGGCGTTAAATTAGCTAGTGTCATAAATTTTTCTATTAATTTACTAATATTTATAATAATTTATTTACTGTACAATTCTTCATATGTTAATAGGGAACTAATGCGTCCAGAAGATATCAATATATTTAATAAAAGTCTAAACATTCTCCTTATTGGCGTTTCTCTCTCTTTTTTAGCAATTAGATTTAGTTTACTAACTAGAGTTAGCTATTACTTCATGATAATGTCAATTTTATTACTTCCGAATGTAACAAAGTTGGTAAAGAAAAGAAATCTTCGAATGGCTTTAATGTTCACTATAATTTTTATTTTCTTTATGTATACAATGATAGTAAATGCCATTAGACCAGAATGGGATTCGATTTATCCATATAAATTTTTTTGGAATAATTAATATAATTTTTTATTTAATATAGTTAGGAGATAATAAATGAAATATATACTAGTTGAAATAGGACCGATAGCTCAATTCCCGCCTGCAATGAATGTCTTACAAACTCTTGATGATTTAAACGTGGAAGTTATATTAATAACTAACCAGATTACTAAAGAAGTTAAGGAAATTTGTTTAAATAGAAATATAAAGTATATTGAGATTTTACCTGAGCTATCACATGATATTTCAGTTACTAAAAAGATAAGAAGACTTTTCAAAGTAAGAAAATTAATTTGGAAAGAAATTAATAAAATCTATGATGATAACACTGTAGTTTGGGTCTGTTCGGATAATGCCATAAAACATCTAGGGAAAGAATTACTAAATAAAAATTATATTCTGCATATGTACGAATTGAGTAAAAAAATCCGTATCATTTCTAAATTACCTTTTTTAACAATTTCTACAGAAAGATATGCAAAATCAGCACTTGCAGTCATACAAGCAGAATATAACCGATCTCAAATTTCAAAAATATGGTGGAATCTAGAAAAACTGCCATTTATTTTACCCAATAAACCATATGAAAATGTAATTGAAACAAAAGAAGTAAGAGATTTTGAAATAGAAATTTCAAAATTATCTAATCGGAAAATTGTCTTGTATCAAGGCGTAGTGAGTAAGGAGAGACCGTTAGATAATATAATTGAAGCTGTAAATCAGTTGGGTGATGATTACGTATTTGTTTTAATGTCTAATAAAAATCCTTATGAGCAATTACAAAAGGAAAATTACTTATACATCCCTTTCGTTAATCCACCCGAACATTTAAGAATTACTAAATATGCTTTTATCGGTGTACTCTCTTATAAACCAGTTGACAGTAATTATTCAAAATTAAATGCACTTTATTGTGCTCCTAATAAATTGTTTGAATATACTTCTTTTGGCATTCCAGTTATAGGAAATGATGTTCCAGGACTTAAATTCCCAATTGAAAAGTTTAATATGGGAGCTATCTATTCACAGGATAATGTCAATCAAATTAAAAAATCTATACTATTAGTAGAACAAAATTATAATTTATTTAGTTCCAATGCAAAAAAATACTACGATTCAGTAAATGTTCATGAGATTATAGATAATGTTTTGAAGGAAGTTAACGTTGAACTTAGAAGGAGAGAAAGGGAGTGAATCAATTAAATAAAATTTTGAAAAATAGTAATATTAATAATGGAATATGGTTATACATGCTCCAAATATTCAATACTGTAATACCATTAATAACGTTACCTTATGTGACTAGAGTTTTAGGAGCTAAACAGTACGGAGATTTTGCAATAGCATTAAACATTATAAATTACATGGTTGTTATGGTAGATTATGGTTTTAATCTATCAGCGACTCGAAAAGTTGCTCTAAACAATAGCAAAGAAGGCTTAAATAGATTATTTTCTACAATTGTAATCATCAAACAGTTTTTGCTACTAATTGCTTTGATTATTCTTATAACATATTTATATTTTTCCGACTATAATCAAACTCAAAATTTGGTATTTATGGTTTTATTTATTTCATTGATAGGATATTCGTTACAGCATAACTGGTTGTTTCAAGGATTACAACAAATGAAATTTATTTCTATAATTAATATAACAGGTAGGTCAATATCAATATTACTAACATTTTTGTTAGTTAAAGGCCCAAACGATTTAATAATTTATGGTTTGTTATACTCAATTTCTCCTGTTATTGGAGGGATTATGTCGGTTTTACTGGCTTTGACAAAATTTAAACTAAAGTTTGTTAAAGTACACATAGATAATCTTGTTGAAGAATTGAGGGACGGTTGGTATGTCTTTACTACTTCCTTTAGTAGTAAAGTATTCGGGTCAATTGGAATTACCTTTCTAGGAATATTTTCTTCTAGTAGTATAGTTGGAATTTATTCAGCTATAAATAAGATCCCAACGACGCTACTTATGGTATGGCAACCTATAAGCCAAATACTGTATCCTATCTCCAGCAAAAAAATGGAGAAATCTTTCACTGAGGGTCTGTCATCAGTGAAAAAAAATTCCAAATATATTGTTCCCATTTTTATCATAGTAGCATTAGCTATCGCTATATTTTCAGAATCAATAATAAAATTAGTTTTCGGAAATGAGTATTATATTTATAGTTATTGGATATTTCCTTTACTAGGATGGATGATATTTTCAATAGTGAATAATTTTATGGGCGTGCAAATTCTATTAGCAGCAGGTTTTGAAAAAGAGTACAGCAACGCATTTCAAATTAGTATTTGTATTAATATATTTTTGAATTTTGTATTAATAAAACTTTTTGAAGGAAATGGTGCAGCAATTGCTCCATTTTTATCTGAACTGATACTTACATTTATCCTAAGTTTAAAAATAAAAGGAAAATTTAAAAATGGAGGTCAAAAATAATGAAAAAAATAATGGTAGTATTTGGAACCAGACCGGAAGCCATTAAGATGAGTCCTGTGGTAAAAGAATTAAAAGCGCGAAAGTCAATTCAAACGATTGTTTGTGTTACAGGTCAACATAAAGAGATGTTGGAACAAGTTTTGAGTACATTTGATATTATACCGGATTATAATTTAGAAATTATGAAAGATAACCAATCACTATTTGATGTGACTATCAATATTTTAGACCGTATTAAGATAGTTTTGGAAAAAGAGAATCCTGATGTTGTTTTAGTTCATGGTGATACATCTACTACATTTGTAACTTCATTAGCTTGTTATTATAAACAAATTCCAGTAGGTCATATTGAAGCAGGTTTGCGGACGAATAATATATACTCTCCATTTCCCGAAGAGTTTAATAGGCAAGCTGTAGGATTAGTTGCAAAATATCATTTTGCACCGACAATATCAGCAAAAGATAATCTTCTAAGTGAAGGGAAAAATTCTGATGATGTGTATGTAACAGGAAATACAGCTATCGATGCTTTAAAGACTACAGTAAACGATACATATACTCATGATTATTTGGATTGGGCATCAGATAGTAGGCTAATTTTAATTACTGCACACAGAAGAGAAAACTTAGGTAAGCCCATGGAAAATATGTTTAAAGCTATTAAACGAATTATAGATGAGACACCCGATGTTAAAGCAATTTATCCTATCCATATGAATCCAATGGTTAGGGACGCTGCAGAGAAAATTTTAGGACAAGTGGACAGAATTAAAATAATTGATCCTTTAGAAGTTGTTGATTTTCATAACTTTATAGCGCGTTCTTATTTAATTTTAACTGATAGCGGGGGTATCCAAGAAGAGGCCCCTGGACTTGGTGTACCAGTACTAGTAATGAGGGAAACTACTGAAAGACCTGAAGGTATACGAGCAGGTACTTTAAAATTAGTTGGAACAGATGAAGAAGTAATTTATAAAACTTTTAAAGAGCTTCTAGAAAATCAACAGATTTATGATTCAATGAGCAATGCGAGCAATCCTTATGGAGATGGTACGGCTGCAAAACAAATTGTAAATATATTAGAAAAGAACTAAAGGCTCATAATCGATAATGTATCAGAAAATTATGGTTCCATAGTATATAGGGCTGATAACTTTTTTGAAGAAAGAGTTCTGTATCAAATAGTGTTGGTAGGAAATTCTTAGGAATTTGGCTCTACAATATATAGGACTGATGACTTCAAAAATGAACTGCCCCCTGTCAAGTAGACAAGCAAATAAACAAATTTTTGTGTGCCATGTATGAATTTCTCATGCATGGCTTTTTCTTATAATGGAATCCGTAATCCCATTGATAAAGTAACGCGTTTCGAGTTATAAAAGTTAATGTAAGTATTAATGGCGCTCTCTAAATCTTCAAAATATTCAAAATGTCTTCTTCTATAACAATCATCCTTAAGGATGCCCCAGAAACTTTCCATAGGTCCGTTATCAATACAATAGCCTGGTCTCGACATACTTTGTATAACCTCATTTCTCTTTATATATTCTTTGAACCAATGGGAAGTATACTGATAACCACGATCACTATGTATCAAAGTCTTATTTGGTAACAGTTGACCTTCAATTTGCTTAAATGTTTCAGCTACGAGGTGGTTGTTATTGGAAATTCCTAATTTCCACGCAATAATTTTCTTCTCACCATAATCCAAAACTGCACTCAAATAGGCTTTAGAGTGGTTATTGTATTTTAATTCTGTTACATCAGTTAACAGGACTTCATTTGCTTTATAAGTTTTTTTGAATTCGCGATTTAACACATTTTCAGCTACATTTTGTGGTTTATGCGGTTTATAGTGGTATCGTTTCTTACGAATAACTGATTTTATACCTAAATGAGTCATTACTCTGCATACACATTTATGATTAGCTTTCTCCTCACAATAGTGATTCAAATAAATCGTCATTTCCTATATCCATATATACCATTAACTTCTTCATTCACGTCAATAATTGTCTTCATGATATTATTTAAGCGTATTTCCTCAGCCGTCGGCTTTCGTTTTAACCACTTATAATATCCAGCACGACTAACCCCTAATACCTGACATAAAAGAGTTATTTTGAATCCTTTTTCTTTTAGGCAGGAGATGGTTTGAAATTCCGCTTCATATCGTGCTCTTTTAATATCGACCCTCTTTCTATCTCCTCGAGCTTTTTTAATACCGCATTCTCTGTTTTTAAGTACTCATTTTTAGCTTTTAAAGTAGCTATTTCTGTACGTAACTGTTCAGTTTCAGTTTGAATCGTAGAAGGTTTTCGGCGTCCTCGTCCATCTATTAGGCCTTCACTTCCATGTTTTTTATATTTTTGAACCCATAAGTAAACGTTATTATAAGATACTTGATATTTTTTTGCTGTTTGCATATATGATAAGTTATTGGATAAACAATCCTTGACCATTTCTATTCGCTCACTGGTCGTTGTTTTTCTCATTTTCATAGTGTACAACTCGGGTTTCGTACTGTAACTCTTACTACTTTTACCCTCAGTATACTTCATTATCCAATAACTTACAGTTGCTACAGCAGGAACATTGAATCTTAGTGTTAGATCTCGAAGAGATCCCTCATCGTTTAAATAAGCATTAACTACCTCTTGTTTAAATTCTTCAGAATATATATTATTTAATTTTCTAGGTTTCAAAGCCTCTAAACCATACTTTCGATATTTATTATCATATTGATAGAATATTGTATTATGTATCGATAACCCATACTCTGTTACCAAAGTTGGATAATTTATACCATCTTTGATGAACATCAGAATATATTTTTCTAACACATCTGCAGAATATACTTTTCTATTCATAAAAAAATCCCCTCTAAAGTAGACTTATTTTATTAAGTGTCTGCTTTAGAGGGAGCATATCAAAAAGTCATTAGTTCTATATTTTTTTACAAAATAAGAGGAATCTCTATTATCATAAAGTTAACCACAATCATAGATAGAATAGGAGATTCCCGTATGAATAAGGTTATCAATACCACGTTGCAATTGAAAGATGAAAATATAACCTTTGAAGATAAAGTTGAAGAAATAACAGTTAAGAATATAAAGTCACCGATCTATTTCGGCAGGTTAGATGTAAATCCTCAGTATTGTCCAGCCTGCGGCTGTGTTAAACAAGGAAATAGTATCGTTAAGAATGGGGCTAAAAAAATCCAGAATCACGCTAACAAATATATCAGGGTTACCTGCCTACCTTGAATTACGAAAACAACGCTATCACTGTAGAGAATGTGATAGCTACTTCACTGCTAAATCAGAGGTAGTCGGTGATAACTATTTTATTTATAAGCGCGTTAAACGGATGATATTAGACTTTGCTACCAATGCGTGGTCACTTAAAGATATCGCAACGGCATGCAACGTTTCTGGTGAAGAAACTTCAGGCAAACTGACTTATATCCCAATTATCGGTATCCTTATATTCAAGCTTAGGGCTTGTGATGCGTGTGGAGTCAAAAATGAATCGACTGAAGATATTATTAAGTATGGCTTTAGAACGACATTTGTAAGATTACCTGATGGTCCGGCGAATTTGGCTGATTATGATATTGAGGTTGTAGAAGTGCTTTTGGATGATTTTGATGAGAAATCTCATTTTCCCTATATAACTGTTGAAATCCTTGGTAGTGTGAAGAATTTGGATGTGATAAAAGTGCATTTACGTGGAGTAGATAAGCTGTTTGTTAATAGTGGCAGCTACTTTAATGATGAGTGGACTGAAGGGCAAATGGCTAAGCTATTTAAGATTTTTCATACCTATGTTATTGGCAGACCAAATGGGTACTCCGAGGGTGTTTACTGGCAATAGGCTTGGACCTTTTTACTTGGGAAAAGCGTTCTTTACCAATATGTTTGGGCGGATGAAGTCCTTAAAGGTGGCAGCGAGAGACCAAATATATTCAAAAATCTGGGTTGATCAATTGGCAACGTCTCATGAGGTTACTTTCATTCGTGATGACTTGCCTATCATTCATCTAGATATTCAAGCTATGACACTAACAATTAGGTCGATCCAGATCGCTATATTGTGCGGGAGGGCTAACAACTATTGAATGTGAATAAAAATTTTGTAGGAGATATGAAGCGCTATCATGATTTAGTTATTGTCTTTCTATCATTAATAGTGGAAATGATTTGGAACAGTTCTTGAACGAGCGAATTCTTGAATTGATTTTAATCAATTATTCAGATAAAGATTATTTACCGATGCAAAATGCGTTGCGTATTTTGGGTCAAGCAGAAATAGTGATTACTTCTCATTATCATGCCTTAGTTTTGTCCATTGCTAATAAGGGGCTAATTTTTTCAGTGATGAAGGATGAGGTGGGCGATAAAGGGGATTACTACAATAATAAATGGTGGTTTAACTCAACAAGTTTTTGATGATTTAGGTATCGATGAGACACGTTTAATGAAAATAAATTTCGCAGATACTTTTGAAATGGTGAAAAATTTTACTATCATAGGTTGAACAGCAAAATCACTACATATCACAATTTTTTCTTAGAAAACATAATTGTACTGATTCAATTACGTATAGATTATAAAAATGAGTATATGACAAGTAATATTGTATAAATAAGAAAAAACCTTTCTTTCGAGCTATATCTAGGACTATAATGTAAGGGGATACAAAGTTTATCTAGCAATATAAATTGATCAAGAAACACAACATGATATATAATTGCGAGCAAATTTGTATCTTTATATTCTAAACTGAGGGAGATTTCTAAATAAAACATGTAATTTCGTTTTGCCAATGTTTGTGTGAATAACCTTTTTCAAATATCCGTTTTACATTCACGGTTATGAAGAGAAAAAACGCAAAAGTATGTTGTTGTTATTTTGTATTTTTAGTCAGTATACATTCTATGGGATGTTGTTTTAATATATGTTGAAATACAGAATATGATTGTACATTTATTGATATGAAGATCAGTAACAGTTGGTGCGTGGCATTTATTTTTATAATGAAATTGTGGTGGAGAAAATGGATAAAGTAGCTATTATCGGTGCAACGAACGCGATTGGCCGTCAGGCGGTAGAACAATTTTCTATGGCGGGCTATGAAGTCATCGCTGCACATTATGAAGATGTTGAAGTTCCAAACTTACCCGGTGTGGAATATATTTTTATTCAACCGGGGGATACTGCGATTGTTGAGGATATCTTGGAGCAAGCGCGGATTGTGATATTACCGGTAGTTACAGAAATCTGTGATATTCCAAAACTTATTAACTATGAGGAACGGTTATTCAATATTATTGACATCTGTGAAGACTTACCGATAGATGAATTTTACTATACTGTAGCGAGTGCTGAGCATCCAGATGAGATTGATTTTGAAATGAAGCAAGTACAAAAACGATTAAAAGCATATATCGAGAACGCTGACTTAAATCAACAGCCAATCGATATGTTTAAATTTGCAGATCAATTTACTGAATTGATCCAAAGGGATGTTGCTTCGCTTGCAAGGAAACACAATAATACGATTATATTTGATTTTTGAAAATGACTCCTTTCTTTTCATTCGATGATTTCCATGTGGTAAGATAAGACAAAAGGAAATTGCTTATCAAAATGGGGAATGCAGATGAAAGGAATTAATCTTGTTCGACTTGCGGGCTTTTTTGCCGGCATGAGTATCGCTGTTGGGTTAGTATGTGTGATTACCATCAGTAACCTCATTGTTGATGAGGAACCGAAAGTATCGGATATTATTGTTGTACCAGAAGGCGCTAGTGAGCGGGCTGGTGAAGCAGTTGATTTGCTTGAAGCAGGTTATTCACGGTCAGGAAAAATTATTGTAAGTCCACTAACCCAGTCAAATCTAGATTTTTATGTGGGAGCGGGTGCACCAAGTGATGCTTTAATTAACGAAGGGAACGCTACGTCTACCTATACCAACGCACGAAACACCTTGAAGATGATGCAAGAAATGGGCTATGATTCAGCCATTATTACTTCATCTGACTACCATATGCTGCGGACAAAAATGATTTACGAACGGCAAAATCGCCATTACGGGTTTGATTTAACATACGTCGCTACCTATCATGATGTTGCCGGTGAGGAAGTGACTTGGTGGCAAGCCAATCGTCAAGCTGGCTTTAAAGAAATCAAGAAATTTTGGGGCTACATGTTCTTCCTTTACCATTGGGTAGATGAAGACTAGCAAGTGAGTAAAAAAGTCATCCAACTAGGGTGGCTTTTTTTAGCCGTAAATGCGGCATATTTGACGTATTTTCGCCTATTGCAGGCCAAGGTATTACTCTAGTAGGGACAAGGGACTTCTCAAATCCTTAGAATAAGCGCTAAGTACTCGGTACGGGCGTTACAGTTATAACACGATACAAGCAGTCGGTCTGCTAAATTTTGTTTAAGTGCATAGTAAAATGTATAATGAAGACAACGAAAATTCCGAAATTTTTTAAAAAAGCTAAGGGGTATATATGGTTAACGAATTTTTTACATCCGGTAAATCTTTTTCAGAAATGGAAAATTCAGTTTTAGAATATTTAAAGTTACATAAAAGTAATCTTAAGCAGCTAACTATTCAAAAAGTAGCTGATGAGACGTATATATCAAAGTCGACGATTTTTCGTTTAAGTAAGAAGTTAGGTTTTGAAGGGTTTACGGATATGATATATCACTTGAGTAAACAGGATGTAAATGTTGAAAATAAGGACCTAGATACCTACGTCAGGGGCATTAATGAAGATGTGAGAAATATTTTCATACAAAATGAAAAGGCACTAGCACAATTTAGACAAATGATACGAGCAAATAAAAGTGCCTTATACGTAATTGGAACGGGGTATTCTGGTATTTTAGGTGAGTATTTTTATAAAAGGTGCTTGGGAAAGGTGAACTTGTTTATTACGCGAATGGTGCTGATTCAAATACATTATACTTAAACAACCTAAATCGTATTTCAAACATTATCTGTATTTCTAAAAGCGGGGAAACAGCACTGGTCAATAATAAGGCCATGATTGCGAAAGAACATGGTAAAGGGGTGATTTCTTTCACGCATTCCTCTGACAATACGTTGGCCAAGCAATCAGATATCGCTTTTATAGTAGATGATAACCAGTTTTTAGATCGTAATAATGTATATTCAACCCACTTTTATTCTTTACTCTTTCTTTACTTGGAGTATGTCATTGAAGAATCGTTTAAATAGTAAGCAAAGCGTCATTATCCTTTGATTGGGTTGACGCTTTTTTTATGGAAAATGTTTCATTTTTAAGAAAAAATGTTCAAAAATACTAAGAGCAAACATTTGTAAGCGTTTTAATGTTAAAGTAGTTTTATTCAAAGGAGGTTCGAAATATGAACAAGAGTCAAAATTTAATGGATGTAATGCAGCGATTTTCCAAGGCGATGTTTATTCCAGTTTTAATTCTACCGATTGCTGGTTTATTAATTGCGATTGGCAACATACTGGTAAATCCTAACTTGTTAGCCGCTATGCCATTTTTAGATAACCCAGTCTTAACTAGTTTTGGTAGTATCCTAACAGGGTCACTGGTAACGATTCTACAAAACTTAGGACTGATATTTTGTGTAGGAATTTCAGTTGGTTTAGCTAACAAGAAAAAAGGTGAAGCTGGTTTCACTGCAATGTTAGCCTTTCTTGTCTTTATCAATGCGATGAATCGTTTTATGGACTTGCGCGGTATGTTGGTAGATCCTGAAGCCTTACAAGGTAGCGGACAAACAATGGTGTTAGGCGTTCAAGTATTAGATATGGGTGTATTTGCCGGGATTATGCTAGGTTTAATCATTGCGCTTATTTTCAATAAATATGCTGAGATTGAATTTAATAATGCCTTTAATATTTATGGTGGTACGCGGTTTGCCTTTATTGTGTTGATTCCAATAGTTGTGATGTTTGCAATTGGTATGACCTTTATCTGGCCATTCTTCCAAGCAGGGATTAATTCTTTAGGGGGATGGATTCAGCAAGCAGGTAATTTTGGAATTTTCGTTTACGGTGCATTAGAACGTTTATTAATTCCAACAGGTTTACACCATTTAGTGTATACACCATTCCTTTATACATCATTGGGTGGGATTGAAACGATTGGTGATGTGGTTTATGAAGGATCAAGAAATATTTACTATGCTGAAATGGTCGATCCGGCTATCCAACAGTTATCACAAAGTGTGATTTGGGATGCGCGTGGTATTTCTAAAATGTTTGGTTTAATAGGTGCTTGTTTGGCGATGTATGTTACAGCAACACCAGAGAAGAAACAACAAGCTAAAGCAATTCTAATCCCAGCAGCTTTTACATCATTTGTAGCAGGGGTTACAGAGCCTATTGAATTTTCATTCATGTTTATTGCACCAATTCTATATGTTGTACATGCAGCTTTAAGTGGTTTAAGTATGGTAGTTTTAAATGTATTAAACGTACGCTCGATTGGTCCAAATGGTTTTATAGACTTCTTATTAATGAATGTACCTTTGGGTATTCAAAAGACAGGTTGGCCAATGTATATATTAGTGGGCCTAGTATTCTTTGTTATTTACTTTGTTGTCTTTAGAGTATTAATTCAATTAATGAATCTAAAAACGATTGGTCGAGAAGATGATGGAAATGAAACCAAACTTTATTCTAAGCAAGACTATATGGAGAAAAAATCTACTGGACA
Organism: Aerococcus viridans; assembly: GCF_002083135.2. Lineage (NCBI taxonomy): Bacteria > Bacillati > Bacillota > Bacilli > Lactobacillales > Aerococcaceae > Aerococcus > Aerococcus viridans. The sequence continues at coordinate 1,470,658 of NZ_NBTM02000001.1, forward strand.
AACGCAAACAGCCACTGCTTCAAATAATGATCGCGAGGGTATAGGGTTGACTGTTGTTGAGTTGTTAGGTGGTAAGGACAATATCGAATCTGTGACAAACTGTTATTCAAGATTAAGAACCGTTTTAAAAGATCCAGATTTAGTTGACGAAGCTGGTTTGAAAAATGAAACCCAAGCCAGTGGTGTGGTCAAGAAAGGGAACAATGTCCAGGTTGTGTACGGGGTTCAAGTTGGATCTGTCAGAAAAGCAGTCGACCAAGTGCTAGGATTCGAATCAGAAGATTAAATAGAATGATTATAGGCATAAATGAGGAGCGAATAAAGATGAAAAAATTTTCAGTTGTTATTGCAGGTGGCGGAAGCACATTTACACCAGGTATTGTGAGAATGTTGGTGGATAATCTTGAACGATTTCCATTAGAAAGGCTTTACTTATATGACAATGATCAAGCGCGTCAAGCCATTCTTGGTGAAGCGATTGATATCATGCTAAAAGAAGAAGCACCAGAAATTGAATTTGCTTATACAGATGATCCAAAGCTTGCCTTTACTGGTATGGATTTCTGTATGGCCCATATTCGGGTTGGGAAATATGCTATGCGTGAATTAGATGAGAAAATACCGTTAAAACACGATATAGTGGGGCAAGAAACCTGTGGACCAGGCGGTATGGCTTACGGAATGCGCTCTATTGGTGGCATGATGGACTTGATTGATTTGATGGAAGAATATGCACCGGATTGCTGGATGTTGAACTATTCAAATCCTGCATCAATCGTTGCTGAGGCTTGTAGAGTATTACGTCCAACGTCTAAAGTATTGAATATCTGTGATATGCCCGTGGGTACATTACGCCGGATGTCACAAATCTTAGGGATGACACCAGATGACCTTGAAGTCGATTACTTTGGTTTAAACCACTTTGGTTGGTGGACTTCTATTCGCGGTAAGGATGGTACTGACTACACCGAAAAAGTAAAAGCTTATGTTAAGGAGAATGGCTATCTTAATCAAGTGGAGATTGATACCCAGCATACAGATCCTTCTTGGCAAGAAACGCACAAAAAAGCTAAAGATTTATTTGCTGTTGAACCACGCTTCTTGCCAAATACCTATTTACAATACTACTTATTCCCAGAGGATATGGTGGCCCACGCCAATAAAGATTATACTCGTGCTAATGAGGTAATGGATGGCCGTGAGAAAGAAGTATTTGATACAGCAAGAAATATTATTAGAAATGGTACAGCAAAAGAAAATAATTTCCATATCGATAGTCACGCTTCCTTTATTGTAGATTTAGCACGTGCAATTGCTTTTAATACGCATGAAAGAATGATTATGATTGTTGAAAATAACGGGGCAATTGCCAACTTCCCTGATGATGCAATGGTTGAAGTACCGTGTATTATCGGTAGTAAGGGGCCAGAGGCAATCACCCAAGGGAAAATTCCACAATTTGAACAAGCTTTAATGTTCCAACAATTAACATCTGAGAAGTTATTAGTGGAAGGGTTTATTGAAGGTAGCTATCAAAAGGTTTGGCAAGCTTATACATTATCAAGAACAATTCCGACAGCTACTAAAGCGCGTGAAGTATTAGATGACTTAATTCAAGCAAATGGCGAATTTTGGCCGGAATTAAAATAGGAGTCATGTATGAAGATAACAGTGATAGGATTAGGTAAAATGGGTTTAGCCTTAGCTAAACAATTAATGAAACAAGGACAGCATATTAACGGATTCGACTTGAATCCGTTAATTGTTGACCAATTAGAAACCGATAAGTGTCAGCTATTAACTGATTTAAGAGTTTTGGCGGATACTGCAGACAAGAATGTAGTATTTTCTTTACTGCCTTCTGGTGAACCAACCAAATCTACTATGAAAACTTTAAAAGATATCCTACGCCCGGGTGATGTGGTTGTTGATTTCTCAAATTCTTTTTATAAGGATTCTTTGGATAATTTTGCGCTATTTGAAGAAAAAGCTATCCTATATTATGATTGCGGGATTTCAGGTGGGGTTGAGGGTGCTTTACACGGAGCTTGCATGATGGTAGGTGGGCCAGACCCATTGGATCAGCAAGTGGATGATGTATTGAAGGGGCTTTGTGTACCTGGTGGTTATCGCTTTTATCCTGAGCCGGGTAGTGGCCATTATTTAAAGATGGTTCATAACGGTATTGAATATGGGATGATGCAGGCAATTGCTGAGGGACTTCATTTACTGAAAGCGCAAAGTCATTATGCCTTTAAATTGGATGATGTAGTTGGTAACTGGTCTAGAGGCTCTATTATTGAATCAGCTTTATTAGACAATATTTACGATGAGTTGAATCAAGATACTTTATTAGGCAATTTCCAACATAAAGTTGCTGCTTCAGGTGAGGCGAAATGGATGGTTAATGAAGCCTTAACTGAGGAAGTCCCAACACCTGTCATCGCCTTATCATTGATGAACCGGAATGCGAGTCTACATGAAGTTTCTTTCTCAAATCAAGTGATTTCAGCAATGCGTTATCGATTTGGGGGGCATAAAGAATATTGATGACTTATACCGCGAGTATTGATGTTGGCACAACGAATACTAAAATCAATCTATTTAACCGTGATGATCAATTAATCGATACGTTTAAAGCTGGTTATCAGAGAACAAATAAGCAGAACGATTTACATGAAATGGATTTTGAAGAAATTTGGCAAATTGTAACAGATGGCTTAAGAGGTTTAATCAACCTGTATGAAATAGAAGCGTTAGAAATTATCCTAACAACAGCTATGCATAGCGTTCAATTGTTGGATCAAGATTTTAATTTATTCGGACAAACGATTACTTGGGCAGATAAAAGAGGGCATGAGTTAATACCACAATTATCCAAAACAGAAAAAGAAAATGTTTATCAACGGACAGGGACACCGATACATTCGATGAATCCTTATATCAAGCTATTATCCATTTATCAACCGGATATGAAAATAGCTTCTATAAAAGATTTGTTATTCTACCGTTTAACAGGTGAATGGGCGATTGATTTAAGTAATGCTTCGAGTTCAGGCTTACTAAATTTGTCTAGTTTGGATTGGGATCAGGCATTATTAACACAGTTAGGTTTGAGTGTGGAAGATTTACCAAAGATTCAACCAGTCAATTATTCAGTGATGACTTTTCATAAATCCTTACAAATTCCTATAAAAGTCATTATCGGGACATCTGATGGTGTTTCTTCTAACTATATTTTTAATGATTTAGACCATCATGCTGTACTTTCCATAGGTACCAGTCATGCAGTACGTGTAGTGGCTGATTCACCATCAACCAATGCTAACTTAAATAATTTTTCATATGCCATAGATGCTCACCACTATCTTATTGGTTTAGCGAGTAATAATGGGGCAGATATTTTAGCTTGGGCTTGTGATATCTTCAAAACTGATTTTAATGAATTAAATGAAATTTGTATAAATAGACCTGCTGACCAAGCAATATTTATCCCCTATATTAACGGGGAACGAGCGCCCATTTGGCAGGATTATGCGACAGCAAGTCTATTAAATTTAACTAGAAATGCTAGTCGAGAATCCATTTTATATGCCATTATCTTAGGCATGGTGTTCAATATAAAGGTAAATGTAACGCATTTAGGAGACTTAGTTGCCTTTGATAAAATTGGTTTAGTGGGCGGTGTAACGCAGATGACGGGTTTAACCCAGTTAATCGCCGATGTTTTGAATAAGGATTTATATATTCCACAAATTGAAAATGCTGAAACTGTGGGCACAATACATTTAGTGCACGATGTGTTATCCAAGGGAAAATATAAAGTGATACAGCCCGATGTGGAAGCGACAAAAATATTAGCACCACTATTTGCGCAATATTTACAACAAGTCAACTAACTCACTCCCTCTGTCTCATTTCGGTTACGTTAGTGATTATGCTAAAATATAGTCATCATATGAGTAAAGGGGTTTAATAATGAAGTTAATTTCATGGAATATTGATTCTTTAAATGCAGCCTTAACTGGTGCGTCTCCGCGTGCAGAATTATCACGTGCGGTTTTAAAGATGATTCGTGAACATCAACCAGATGTGATTGCGATTCAAGAAACGAAATTATCTGCGAAGGGGCCTACGAAAAAGCACCTTGAGATATTGGAAGCGAATGTACCAGATTATGAGATTCAGTGGGTGTCTAGTGTGGAGCCTGCCCGTAAAGGGTATGCTGGTACCATGTTCTTATACAAGAAAGAATACACGCCAGAAGTCACTTTCCCGCAAATTGGGGCACCAACGACGATGGATTACGAAGGTCGGATGATTACATTAGAATTTCCTAATTTCTATGTAACCAATGTTTATACACCTAATGCAGGCTCTGCTCTGGCACGTTTAGAAGACCGCCAAGCTTGGGACGTTCAGTATGCAAACTATTTAGCGCACTTGGATGCTAAGAAACCAGTGATAGCTTGTGGTGACTTTAATGTCGCCCATACGGAAATTGACTTGGCACACCCCAAAAATAATCATTTTTCTGCTGGTTTCACTGATGAAGAACGTGCTGGCTTTACCAACCTATTAAACCGCGGTTTCACAGATACTTTCCGTCATATTCATGGCGACGTTGAAGGTGTTTATACTTGGTGGGCACAACGAGTGAAAACAAGTAAAATCAATAATTCAGGATGGCGCATTGATTACTGGTTGGTGAGTGACCGAATTGCAGACAAAGTGCAAAAATCTGAAATGCTAGACTCTGGTACGCGTCAAGATCATACACCAATTTTGTTAGAAATTGATATCTAGTTAAAGAAGATAATCACTCATAAGGCTGGGCTAATGGTAGCTCAGCTTTTTTAATTTACACTTATCCGTGTACAGCGTTTGATTCTATTCTTTAACGCCTTTTTGAATTTTCCGTATCTTTTTTTGTGTATTTTTACCAGCGATTTTCTTTAATTTCTCTTGACCAAAAACATAATAGAGAATATTGGCGAAAAGTTGGTACATACTATCTAGCTGGCCAAAGTCTAGATATGCTTTAATGGGTTGATAGGCAGATTCGCTGACCATAAATTGTTGATTGTCAAGTGTATCCTCATCCGCTTGATTGCTTAATGATTGATGATGAGTGAAGTGGTTGAACTGACTATAAAAAGCCATTTGATTAAAGAATCGTAAGTGTTGTTGGCGGAAGGTAGTATAAAAACCTATTTTTTCTCTTAAATATTTATTTTTTAGATTGATTTTATATTTTAAGTGGTTGTCTACTTCAATCCAGGTATCCTTCTTGCACTGGGCGTCTGCATAGTAGACTTGAATATTATGTAAGGCCAGGATGTGATTGATCTCCTTTTTGTCATCAAAGCGTTGGAAGGCAAATTTTCCAAGGGTAACCGGTAACCGCTTATTACTATCCAGAATATCCGCGTGTGTTTGGTTGAAATAAGTCGCCGGGAAGGCGTATTGGTCATGCCAAGCTTTCAAGAGTGACATGGTGTCTAGGTGACTAATGCCAAAGGATTGGTCGGTGAAAAGAATAATTGTCTTAAACGGTAGTTTGAATGTCGATACATTGTAGAGGAGGGACATGTTTTGAAGCAGTTGATTGAAGTGACGGGGATTGCCAGTGATGGCTTTTTCGATGAGGATGTTGAGATGGTCTTGCCAAATGAATTTTTCTGGGACTGTTTCAAGATTACTGTTATCTATGCGCATGTTCTACCACCTTTATACTTTTTGTTATCTTATTTATAACATTGTATTTATTTTTATGAAACCAAATAATTGAAAGGACTTGAAAATAGATTGTTTTATATTGAATAAGTGATAATTTGACGGGAATTAGCCGTTTTGATTCAATGTTTTTATCTTTTAGGTGATAATTGCAATCAAAAATACCAGGCAATCAGCGTGGCGCGGGCTTGCCTTTTTCCGAGTATTAAACGTATTTTAAGTTACCTGCAGGTGATGACAAGATACTTTAGGCTCGTTTAGGGGAGGAAATTGCTTTTATGTTTGATCAATATCAGTATCCGGAGTTGTTGGACCAATATCATGGCGTGATTGTACATGTCTTAAAACGGTATCATGTGGATGTGTATAAGTCTTATTATGATGATATTTACCAGTTAGCTCAGATTGCTTTATATCAAGCAGCGGAAGACTTTGATGGGGACCCGCTAAGTGAGGCTGACCGTTACCGGTTTGTAGCTTATGTGAAGCGGGTGATGGCTTGGCGGGTGTTGGATGAATTGCGTAAGCATACACGTTTGGGTGGTCAGGAATTTTCAACAACGGATGAATGGGTATTTGAGGCTGGTTTGGGCGCGGGGCATCCGATTGAAATAACGGCTGATATTCAGCATTTCTTAGCTGAGGCGGCGAAAATATTACAGCATCGTGATTTAGACTTTCTATACCAGGTGATTGCTTGTCAGGGCAAGACCAAGTTATTACTTGAAATTTACCCGATTTCTCGCCAAGCGATTTACAATAAGAAGCGCAATTTGATGGACAAACTACAATCTATTCGCCATTTGTTGGTGGGTTAGGAGACAAGATGAAATCAACAACATTTAAAGAATATAAAGGCCTTTTAATTGCATTTGGACATGGAAATGGAGACCCAGGCGCCGTATCTGGGCAATTTACTGAGGCAGAAATGGTGCGGAAGTTAAAGTCCTATATTGAAAAATGGGCTAAAGCAGCTGGCATCAAAGTGGCTTTCTATATGGACAATCTTTACCAACATGCAACAGATATGAAGACCTATGCGGATTGGGTGGTGGTTGAAGTACATATGGATGCGGCGGCTAAACCACAAAAAGGTGGCCATATAATCATTCATTCGGACTATGTGACAGATGCCATAGATGATAACTTGATTGCGATGATTCAAAAGCATTTTGGCTTAGTCACTAGAAACGGTTTAGGCTTATCAAAAAGAGGCGACTTGTTGAATTGTAACAATGCACGCCGTTGGGGAATTAATTACCGGTTACTAGAATTATTTTTCCTAGCAGATGCAACTGACCGACACTATTATTTAGCTAATTTAGACTTAGTGGCTAAAAATATGGTGGAAGCTGTAGTCGGCTTCCAAATTGCTGATGATAAAGTATGCCAGTGTACGCGCTAGCTAGGGTCACTGTGTCATAGCGATGTGTGAAAGACCTAAAATTACTTCAATGTGTATATAAGAAAAGCCATCGTGGTTGGGGATGAACCCTTACCGCGATGGCTTTTTTGCCTTTTGTATAAGTCTATAATCTATTGATTTTCTTCAGGGATAATCCAAAACTCTGTGCCAATTTCTTCGTTACGGTCAAGAACTGCTTGGTTGAAATCGTCTGATTGGTAAATAGCTTTAATATCTTCTACCCAAGCTTGGTCCATTTTATCTGCAGTGGTAATAGCTTCAAGTAGTAAACCTTCGATTGGTTGTTCTGTGACTAAACGAGAGTCTAAGTCCATACCTGCATCATAAGCAATTGATCCAGCAACTAAGGCATAAGAAACGTCTTGAATTGCGGGTGGGATAGCGGCACCTTGCATTTCGACAATTTCAATACCTACATGATTTTCTTCGATATCGTCAACGGTAACTTTGGCTGGTTCAACGTCTGGATCTAATGTAATCCACCCAAGGTCTTGCATCAATAATAAACCACGCATCATGGAAACTGTACCATTACCGAAAGCGATGGTATCACCTTCTGCAACATCATCAAGACTGTCTTTTTGCCCCGGATAAATAGCTGCCGGTACGGTTGGGATACGGACAATTTGTTGAAAGCTAGCGTCCAGAGTATCATTGTAACTTTCAGTGTTCAACCGGTTACCGTCAACATTGATATCCGCTTCACCCTCATCAACAGCAATCATGGCTTGTCGTAGTTCGGAAAACTGAATTTCTTCAACGGTGTAGCCCTGTTGTTCTAATCTGGGGGCCACTTCTTCCATAAATAGAATAGAATAGGGGCCAGGTGAGGTGGCCACTTTGATGGTTTGTGTATCTTCCGTCTGCTTTCCGCAAGCAGCGACCACCAAAGTGATTAAAGCCAGTCCAATATAACGCAAATATTTTTTCATTTTTCTACCTCCCAAAGGTGTTTTATTCATCCACTTAAACTTATCACAGATTGTCATGAATTGAGATACAATATGCTTGTGTAGGGTTACTGCTTGTGGTTGATTTACTGATAGAGAGTTGTTTTATTTCAAATTTTGTAAAAGTAATTGAACAGTTTATTCTATTTCTACATATGTTAAAATAAGGTTATTGAAATCAGTAAGAGGAGTGACAAAATGACTTTAGGGATAGGTATTTTAGATTTTATACCTCGGGATAAAAATACCTCGGTATTAGAGTCCTTTGAGCAGTCAATAGAACTAGCTAAACTGGCGGATGAAAAGGGTTTGGACCGGTACTGGCTAACAGAACACCACTCAACGCCAGCTGTCTTATCATCAACGCCACAGTTATTATTAGCCCGTTTCGGTGCAGCAACAAAGCAGATTAAGTTGGGTACGGGGGCGGTGATTATCAATAATTCTACTCCTTATCAAATTGCAGAAAACTATATGGTGCTTGAAGCCATGTATCCTGGACGTGTTGAAGCAGGTGTTGGCCATTCTATGCCAAAAGAAATTACCCGTCAGGAAACATTAGGGATGCAGATTAACCGTGGACTAGATTATGAAAAGACGATTTCACAAATTGCAGGTTTACTTTATGATGATCTAGCAACTGAAGATGAGATGCATGGGCTACGTGTAATGCCTACTTATTTTGACGGCGTGACGCCACTTTATACTATGCTAGGTTCACGCCGTAACGCGCAGTTTATTGCGGAGAAAGGTTTAGGAATGGTATTCGGTTTATTCTTCTCAGGAGATTTGGCAGAATGTATTGAAACAATCAAGATTTATAGAAAACACTTCAAACCTTCTAAAGGGATGGCAAAACCTTCAGTATTCATCGCCCTTTATGCAGTGACTTCTACAAAGCGCAATCTGAAGGAAGTATTAAACTATGCCTTAAATGATTGGATAGATGCACTAGAAGATGACAAACGTGCTTATTTAGAATTGATGGAAGTGTCTGAAGCAAGAGATTTTGTCACAACTATTGATCCGGATGAAATAGATAGACATGCGTCTAAAAAAGTATACGGCACACCTAAACAAGTGGAAATGCAGTTGCGCCGTTTGAAAGAAGAAACCGACGCAGATGGGTTCTTAATTGCCAATCATTTATCTGGGTTTGCGAATCGCCGTGCGTTAATTGAAATCTTGAGCCAGGTCAATATTTAAAGGTCAAAACGCTAATGATCTTAATAATAAGGTGAATTTAATGGAAGAAGCCTGGTTTAACCGGGTTTCTTTCCTTATAACTAGCTACTTTTATGGAAAGGGGGATTATGATGGCACGAACTTTATCCGATTCAGTGACAGTTTTGAAAGGTGTTGGCGCAAAAAAAGCGGCATTATTAGAAAAGGTTGGGATTTCAAGGGTTGAAGATTTACTTTACCATTTTCCTTTCCGCTACGAAGATGTGTCTGTAAAATCGGCCGGTGAATTAATGGATAATACCAAAGCTTCAGTAAAAGGCGTGATAGTGACGGAACCCGTTGTACAATATTTTGGGCGCAACCGTAACCGTTTGACGTTTCGCTTAGCTATGGACCATGAGGTATTGCAGGTTATCTTCTTTAACCAGCCTTACTTAAAAAAGAATATTCAGGTCAACCAAGAAATTGTTGTTTATGGGAAATTTGAAGCGGCTAAACAGCAAATTGTAGGGATTAAACTGTTCTCCAACCACCAAGATGAGGAGAATGGTGATAATGATTTTGAAGCGATTTACCATTTAACTCAAGGCTTGTCGACTAAATCGTTAACGGACTTAATCAAACAAGCGATTGATTTATATGGAGACCTAGTTGTGGAATTATTGCCCGAAGCTTTGCGGGAAAAATACCAACTCATGCCGCATAAGTTAGCCATCCAGCAAATTCATTTTCCAGATAGTGAAGAAAATAACCGGCAAGCACGTCGGCAATTGAAATACCAAGAACTCTTCTTGTACGCCTTGAAATTACAATGGCGCAAATTACAACAACGCCGCATTGCCAATGGTGCTCAAATACTTTATGATAACGACCATCTTCGTGACTTTATCCAGACGATTTCCTTTGAATTGACAGCTGGCCAAAAGGCTGTAGTCAATGAAATTTGTGCGGATTTACGGCAACCCTTCCAGATGAACCGCCTCCTTCAAGGAGATGTTGGGTCTGGGAAGACGGTAGTAGCTATGATTTGCTTAGTGGCAACGATTGATGCGGGTTTTCAAGGTGCTATGATGGTACCAACTGAAATTTTAGCTGACCAACATTATGCCTCCATTTCAGGATTCTTTGAAAAAACGGATTACAAAGTAGCTTTACTGACGGGGTCGACGAAAACTAAAGCTCGGCGGGAAATTTTAGCCGATTTGGTAAACGGGGACATTGACCTTTTAATTGGGACGCATGCCTTGATTCAAGATGATGTGAAATTCGCTGACTTAGGGATGGTTGTGATTGATGAACAGCACCGGTTTGGGGTTAACCAACGGTCTAAATTAGTGGCAAAAGGCGAATTCAAAGCGCCCAATGTCCTGTATATGACTGCAACGCCAATCCCGCGTACATTGGAGATTACGATGATGGGGGATATGGACGTTTCTAAATTAAAGGAAATGCCTTCAGGACGAATTCCGATTGAAACATCATGGGTCCGTCATAACCGACAAGCCCAAGTGGATGAACAAATTTGGCGAGAAGTGAGAAAAGGCCGACAAGTTTATATTATTTGCCCTTTAATCGGTGAATCAGAAGCCCTAGAAGCGCAAAATGCTGAGCATATATATGAAACTTATGCCGCTCAATTTGGTGGGCAATTCTCAGTAGGTTTATTGCACGGGCAAATGAGTGCGGATGAAAAAGACCAAGTCATGGAAGCCTTTAAGAAGAATGATATTCAAATACTCGTGTCAACAACGGTGATTGAAGTAGGGGTTAATGTGCCAAATGCGACTTATATGGTGATTCTAGATGCTGACCGGTTTGGCTTAGCACAGCTCCATCAGTTAAGAGGACGGGTGGGACGTGGTGAGCATGCATCATACTGTGTTTTAGTAGCTGATCCAAGAACAGATAACGGGAAACAGCGGATGAATATCATGGTTGAATCGACAGATGGTTTTTACCTTAGCCAGCAAGACTTAGAATTACGTGGTGCCGGTGATTACTTTGGTACCCGTCAGTCTGGTCTACCAGAATTTAAGGTGGCTGACCCAATTGAAGATGGTGTCATTTTAGAAGTGGCTCGTGAAGACGCCATTCAATTTATGCCTTACTTTGAAGGCCATTTAAATGAATTCACTGAATTAGCCGAATGGCTTGACCAGCAAGTGACAACAATCAACGCTTAGGATTATTGGTGCAATGAACTACAACGCCATTAAAATGGCGTGTTTCTAGGAACACTCATGACTTGTTCCACTTATTTCAAAGCAAAACAGCGGTCTAAGCTATTTAACTAAGGCCCGTTCCAGGCCAATATTTAATATATTTTTAGCTGCGTTGATATCTCTATCGTGATGCATATTACACTTCATACAAGTCCAATGACGTATATTTAACGCTTTTTTACCGCTATCATAACCGCAATTAGAACATTTTTGGGATGTCTTGTACGGATTAATAGCTACAAATGTCTTATCGTACATTTCGCACTTTGCCTCTAAGATTGTTCTAAACATCCGCCAGGATTGGCCAGCGATTGAACGGGCTAATTGATGATTTTTCATCATATTAGTCGTCTTTAAATCCTCTAGAACGATAACGTCATAACTTTTAACCATATCGGTTGTGATTTTATGAATGTAATCCTTACGGATGTTTTTGATACGTTGATGAATACGGGCCACTTGGCGTTTGGCTTGCTGGTAGTTTTTCGCATCCACTAAAGCTACACCGTTCTTTTTGGCTTGTAAACGTCTACGGGCCATTCGCTTTTCCCAATAATGTAATTGCTTCTTATAAGACAAATGTAGTCGCTGACTTTGATATTTTTGACCATCAGACGTAATAGCTAAATCACTTACACCTAAATCGACACCGACTACATTTCCTGTTTTGGGCATTGCTTGATTATCGCTTGTGACCAAAAGGGAGATATAGTAGTCCCCACTAGGTGTATATTTAACGGTGACAGATTTTATGCGTTCATTCTCAATATGAAACACACTTGACTTACATTTTATCCAACCTAATTTAGGTAATTTGATATACCGTTGATTGTCATTAAAACGAATGTTGTTGCCACGTATGGTACTTAAATACGACTGTCTGGTGTTCTTCTTTGATTTGAATTTTGGGTATTTTGAATAGCCTTTAAAAAAACGGACAAAAGTTTCGGATAAGCGTTTAACACTACATTGAACAGCTACGCTATCAACTTCACGCAACCAGGGATATTCCTTCTTCATTTGTGGAATAAGAGAGGATAACGCATTATAAGATAGCATTTGAAGGTCAGGATTGTTTTCGTACCGCGCATTCAACATGGCCAACATTTCGTTCCAGATGAATCGGGTATGACCAAAGGTCATATGAATTAACTGACGCTGTTTTTCGTTAGGATAGATTTTACACTCAATTCCTTGATACATGTTTTCACCCCCCTTGCGTTTATAGATATATTATACCATACGTGTGACTGTTGTTTACAGCGATAACAATTGCTATAATATAATTAAATAGGTGTTTACATATGATAGTGAAAACAAGGACAAATGTCTATGATTTTAATTTCCATTTGGTTTGGGTAACAAAGTATCGTAAAGAAATATTTACAACCATTGAAAAACAAAATGCCATGCAAGATATATTGACGCATATTTGTGATGAACACGATATTGTCATCCAATCGCTCCAAGTTATGCCTGACCATATCCATATGTTGATTTCGTTCAACCCTACACATGCCGCAAGTAGTATCGTCAAAACACTTAAAGGAAAAATCTGCACGTCTATGGTTCAAAGCATATCCAGAAACAAAGACAATGTTATGGGGTGGCCATTTATGGACACCTAGTTATTTCATGTCAACAGTAGGCAGTATGTCTAAAGAAACTGTTAAAAAGTATATAGAAAATCAATTAACGGAATACAATGACGGTCGCCCTAGAACTTGATTCATCCATGTAATGAATTACACGGTTTTCTCAAGGGGCGACTTTAAATAAAAATTTAGGCAAAATAAAGACAATCAGGGCCAAGGTGGTGTAAGTTTTCAAGCTGAAATCCTTTTTCCCTTATAGGCTACAAGTGGCTCTGGGTATGATATAATAAGAGCAGCTTTTTGAATTTATTGAATGTAGAAAGTAGGCATAGAAATGAGAATTGCAGTAGATGCAATGGGTGGCGATAACGCGCCTAAAGAAATCGTCTTGGGTGGCTTAAAAGCTGCAGCTGAACGTAAAGACGTCACCATCATATTTTATGGAGATGAAGATGCGATCAAAGCAGAAATTGAAGGGTCTACACCTAAAAACGTGGAAATTGTTCACGCAGCAGATAAGATATTATCTGAAGATGACCCAGTAAGAGCTGTACGTACAAAACGTGAATCATCTATGGTGATGGCAGCGCGGGCAGTACGAAACGGTGAAGCAGATGCCTTGATTTCAGCTGGTAACACAGGCGCCTTATTAACAGCAGGCCTACTAGTGGTCGGCCGGATGAAAGGTGTTGAGCGTCCAGCCTTAATGGCAGCTCTACCAAACTTAGCCAATATTGGGGACTCAGTATTATTAATAGACTGTGGTGCCAATGCGGAATCAAAAGCGTCATATTTAAATCAATATGCAGTCATGGCAACAGCCTATGCCCGTGCAGTCTTGAAAAAAGCTGCACCTTCAGTTGGTTTATTAAATAACGGTACTGAAGACAATAAAGGGAATGATTTGACGAAAGAAGCCTTTGGTTTATTAAATGCCAATGATCAGATTCACTTCACTGGTAATATCGAATCTCGTGAAATTTTAAACGGGGTAGCAGATATTGTCGTAGCCGATGGATTTACTGGAAATGCCGTATTAAAATCAGTGGAAGGAACAGCAGCTGCTGTAATGAAATTGGTTAAAAATGCGATTATGGATGGTGGGATTGGCTCTAAACTTGGTGGTTTACTAATCAAAGGGTCATTAAAAGATACGATGACTAAAATTGATTTAGACCAAGCAGGCGGCGGTATTTTATTTGGTGTTAAAGCACCAGTATTAAAAGCACATGGTTCTTCAAATGCGACCAGTGTCTTCCATACAATTTTACAAGCAGCGACAATTGTAGATGCAGGTATTATTGAGGAATTGGCCACAACATTTGAAAAAGAAATGGCTGCTAAGAAGGCAGAATAAATTTACTAAAAGTGGGGCTAGCTTGACCTAGTTTCCCCCTTTTCAAAAAATAAAAGGTTTTAGTTGATGTGTAAGTTAGGATTTTATTTAGGAGGATTTTCATGGCAGAGAATACAACTTTTGAACAAGTAGCGGCTTTAATTGTGGAACGTTTCGGTGTAGAGGCTTCTAGTGTGACGCCTGAGATGTCGTTTACGGACGATTTGGGTGCTGATTCCTTGGATGTTGTGGAATTGGTAATGGAATTGGAAGATAATTTCGGCATCCAGATTTCTGATGATGATGTTGAAGAAATTAAAACTGTTGCGGATATTGTGAAGTATATCGATAGCCATAAGTAGGTTTATGATTCGATGTTTGAGGAGGCTGGCAGTTGGTTGTCCAGCCTTATTTTATTGAAAATAAAGAAGGAGGAATTTTCATGGATTTGTCAGGTGTGAAGGCTTTATTGGCTGAACAGTTTGATTTGGAATTACAAGATGAAACGCATTATATTGAGGCGTTTACCCATTCTTCGTATGTGAATGAAAACCAAAAGCTAGCTTTAGAGGATAATGAGCGGATTGAATTTTTAGGGGATGCGGTTTTAGAGTTAGTGGTATCTAATTATTTATACCGAAATTATCCCGAGATGGATGAGGGACGGATGTCGTCTTTACGTGCTTTAATTGTTCGCGAGGAGTCATTGGCTAAACGTTGTGTTGAGTGTGGTTTTGACCAGTTTGTACGTTTGGGTAATGGTGAGGAAGCGAGTAATGGTCGCAAGCGCCCGTCTTTATTATGTGATTTATTTGAGTCGGTTCTAGGTGCGATTTATCTTGATCTTGGGTTAGATGCGATAGAGCATTTGATGTCCCTAACCATTTATCCTAAGATCAAGAATGGTGATTTTACACGTTTATCTGATGCGAAAACGGCCTTACAGGAAGAGTTACAAAAAGAAGGTGCGATCCAATTGGCCTATGAACTTGAAAATGAATCTGGTCCAGCCCATAGTAAAGAATTTCATGTGGCAGTTCGTTTATATGATGAAATCATTGGACGAGGTGTGGGCCATTCTAAGAAGGCAGCGGAACAAGCTGCGGCGGCCAATGCCTTAGAAATGTTGAAGAAATAGTAGGAGAAAGGAATTAGCCTGTGTACCTAAAAACAGTTGAAATGGTCGGCTTTAAGAGTTTTGCGGATAAGACGACAATCGAATTTGATAATGGGTTTACAGCTATTGTAGGACCAAACGGCTCAGGGAAGTCGAACATTACAGAGGCCATTAAGTGGGTTCTGGGGGAGCAATCTGCCAAGTCCTTGCGTGGATCTAAGATGTCTGACGTGATTTTTGCAGGTGCTGAAGACCGCCGTAAGGGACAGTACGCCCAAGTAACCCTCACTTTTGACAACAGCGACCGCGCCTTGAATTTTGAAACAGATGAAGTGGCTGTTTCACGTCGTTATACAGCTTCCGGGGATTCTGAATATATGATTAACCGTCGTCCCTGCCGTTTACGTGACATCACCGAATTAATGATGGATACGGGAATTGGACGGGATTCTTTCTCCATTATTTCACAAGGTAAAGTAGAACAGATTTTCACCCAGAAGCCAGAGGATAGAAGAGGTATTTTTGAAGAAGCTGCTGGTGTTATGAAGTACAAGTCACGTAAGCATGAAGCTGAACGGAAGTTGAAGCATACTGAGGAGAACTTGCACCGGATTTATGATATTTTATCTGAACTTGCTGACCGGATTGAGCCCTTGGAAGAACAGAAGAATGCAGCTTTACGTTATAAAGCATCAAAGGCAGAATTGTCGGACATTGAGATTGCATTAACGGCAGTTCAGATTGAAACCTTGAATGAACAATGGCAAGTAGCCAAGAATGATATCTTAGCTTACGGTGAGGATATTCATAACCGTCGAGCTGCTTTAACTAAAACACAAGCTTCGCTTACGGATTATAAAGGTAAAGCGAATGAAGCAGATGCGTCTGTTAATCAAATGCAAGAGCAATATGTTGATTTGGTGAAAAATGCGGAGCAATTACAAGCTAAAATTCAGGTTCACCATCAAAAAGTCCTTTTCAAGGAAAATAACCAAGCCAGCCAAGCTGAGAATCTTGATAGTTTGAAGGCTGCGGTAAAAGACTTTAAAGCTTCCATTATCCAATTAAAAGCCCAATTAGGGGATATGGAAAAAGATATCGCAGAAAAAACGACTAACCGCGATAGTTTACTGTCTGCGCTTGAAGACCTGTCAGATGACTCTGAAGCAGCAGTTCAAGCTAAACGGACCGAATATATTACAGCCTTACAAAAACAGTCCAGTCTACAAAATGACTTGAGTCAGCTGGAAAAAGATATGGCGAATGAAGTCGCCTCAGTTGAAAAAAACCAGTCTGAGCGAACAGCTAAAGAAACTACTTTAGCTGAATTGAAAGATCAACTCGCAAAGGCTGAAGCGGAGAAAGCACGTTTGGGTCAAGAGATTGAAGCTTTACTAGGGCAATATCAATCTAAAGAGCAAGCGGTCAAAGCCAAGCAAGATGAAGCTTACCGAGCTAATCAAGAAATGAACCAAGCGAATCAACGGCTAATGCAGGCTACTGCCCGTAAAGAGTCGTTAGAAGATTTGGACCGCGATCATGCTGGTTTCTACCAGGGGGTTAAGGCAGCTTTAGACCTATCAGATAAAATTCAGGGTGTCCACGGGGCAGTTGCCCAATTGCTCCGCGTACCAGATACTTATACTGGGGCCGTTGAAACAGCACTTGCTGGCGCCATGCAAAATATTGTGACAGAAAATGGCCAGGTAGCCAGTCAATTAATTGGCGAATTGAAACGGCAACGGGCAGGGCGGGCAACTTTCCTACCCCTTGATGTGATTAAAGGCCGGTCAGTAAATCCCAGTGACTTGAATAAAATTCAGTCAATGCCTGGATTTATCGGTGTGATGGTTGATTTGGTTGACTTTGATAGCCAATACCAACAAATTATGGCCAATTTAATGGGGAATGTCATTGTCGCTGATAATCTTGATAATGCCCGTGCGATTGCTAAAGCACTGTATTCTCGCTACCGGATTGTGACCCTTGAATCAGATGTGATTAACGCTGGCGGGTCAATGACTGGTGGGGCAACGAAACGTAATAACAATGCTGGTTTATTGTCCCGGAAAACGGATATCGATCATTTAAGTCAGGAAATCAAGACCTTGACTGCAACCGTCACCAACTTGCAAGAAGAGATGCACCAAGCGTCACAAGTATCTGAAAAGATGGTGAAAGAGCTTGAAACAGTCAAAGCACAAGGTGATGAGGCACGCTTTAGTGAACGGACTTTAACGAGTCAAATTGACCAGTTAACCGGGCAAATTGCTGATTTAACTGAGGCTTTAAAAACTGGTGAAAGCCTGCAAGCTTCTGCTGCAAAAACAAAGGCAAAACAAGAAAAAGCCAAAGCGAAGTTAGAGGCGGATTTAAAAGTTGTTGACGATCAAGTCAACCAATTGAAAAATGTAATTGAGGATATGAACTTGTCCGCTACTGATAAGGCTGAAAAGCGGCGGCAATTACAAGGGCAATTGCAGGCTGCTGAAACAGATTTAGCGGTCTTAAAATCGCAACACACTCAAGTTGAAAGTCAATTAGCAGGTCAAGAAGCTGAATTAAAAGCAAAAGAAAATCAGGTAAGCCAAGTGGAAGCCGAACTTAAGTTGATGCGGGAAGCTATTTTATCCAATTCTGAAACTTCTGGCACCTTGGAAGCTGACTATCAAGCAGCTGTGAAAGCACAAAAAGACTGTGAAGCTCAATTAAAAGCGGTCCGAAAAATCCGCAATGAGGCGCAGAATAAGGCCGATGCCCTAGACCAAGAAGTTCAAGAGATGAATACTCATCTCCAAGACTTGCTTGAAAAACAAGCTAAGGTGGAGGCGACAGCTTCTCGATATGAAGTGTCGATTGATAACCATTTAACCCACCTTCGGGAAGAATATGGTTTGACATTTGAACGGGCAAGAGCGACGTCAGAATTAACCATGTCTATGGAATCAGCATCCTTAAAAGTTCGTCAGTTGAAAAAAGAAATTGAACAAATTGGACCAGTTAATTTAGCAGCCATTGATGAGTTTGAAGAAGTAAATCAACGGTTTACCTTTATGCAAAAGCAACGAGATGACGTGTTGGCTGCCAAAGAAAAACTCTATCAAACAATTTCTGAGATGGATGAAGAGGTAGCTGAACGGTTTGAACAAGCCTTTATTGCTATCCGGGATGCCTTTGAAGATATCTTTCCTAAATTGTTTGGTGGAGGTCGGGCAAGTTTGAAATTGACGAGGCCGGATAATCTGTTAGAATCAGGAATTGATATTGAAGCTCAACCGCCAGGGAAACGGCTTCAACACTTGTCCTTATTATCAGGTGGGGAGAAAGCCTTAACAGCAATCGCCTTATTATTCGCCATTTTAGATGTTAAAACAGTGCCTTTCTCTATCTTGGATGAGGTGGAAGCAGCCCTTGATGAAGCCAATGTAGCTCGTTACGGTCGGTTTTTACGTGAATTTGCGGATAAGACGCAATTTATTGTGATTACCCACCGTAAGGGGACAATGGAATCAGCTAATATCTTGTATGGGGTGACCATGCAGGATTCTGGTGTGTCTAAATTGGCGGCTGTTCGTTTAGAAGAATTTGATGAGAAATTACTAGAATCATCAAATTAAAGAGGATTTAGTCGTTTTTCATGGGGAAATGTGTCAAAATGTAGGTAATGTAGAAAATATTGAACAGAAATATGAGGGCATTATGATTGAATTAATTGCAATTGATTTAGATGGTACTTTACTACGAAATGATAAGACGATTAGTGAGGGTAACCGTGAAATGATTCGCAAGGCGATAGATAATGGTGTGGATGTTGCGATTTGTACTGGTCGACCACTTGAAGCAATCCAAAATTTCTTGGATACTTTAGCAACCAATACGGCGGATCATTATTCTATCACCTATAACGGCGGGTTAGTTATTCAAAATAAGACTGGTAAGGTGGCTAGCCAAGTGACCATGTCTATGGCGGATGCTAAACGGTTATATGACGTGATGGCGTCTCTAGAATTACCACTTGAAGCAGTATTGATTGACGCAGTTTACCAATTCCCATTCCCTGAAAACCATCCAGGTCTTTATCAACAAACAATGAATTTCTTACCATTCAAACAATTTGATATGGACAATTTAGATCCAGAAACGGCAATTTTTAAAGTGGTGATAAATACAGAAACAGACCATTTAATGCGTATGATTGATCAAATTCCAAACTGGGTATATGAAGATTTCGAAGTGATGCGTAGCCATCCTTTCCAATTAGAAATCATGCCTAAAGGGATTGATAAAGGAACTGGTGTGAGTCATCTAGCCGATATTTTAGAATTAACTAAAGACCAAGTGATGGTAATTGGTGACGAGGAGAATGACTTAGCTATGCTTAAGTGGGCAGGTACATCTGTGGTGATGGAAAATGGTCGCCCAGATGTAAAAGCGTTCGCAGATTATATCACAGATTCTAATGAAAATGACGGGGTTGCTAAAGCAATTGACCATTTTGTTTTCTTTGAAACAGATAATTAATAGTTATAATAACTATTTTAAATTTCTAAAATTGTAAGTAAGCCGTAGGCTTTCACTACTTCTAGCATTGCCTTAAATGCAGTGGGACCGGAATTAGCCAAAGTCTAATTCCTTGTCTGACGATTCTGAGAGTAAGGCATAAATGCCAACTCTCTGATATGGGTCAGTCATCCTTTTTCACTGCTAAGGCATGCTAGGATAGTTCCAGCCTTATGTTGAACACGACTGACACTATTTAATACAAGAAGTAGTCAGTACAATAAATTTAAAATTTGTATCATAATGTCAACTTTATCAAATGGCATTTGGTTCTTGAAAATCTGTTTCAATTGTTTTCCATGGATAATATTTTAAAAGTATTCTGGTCGATTATTTTATAATATAGAGTAGGTTCGTTGATATATTACTTGACCTATAGTTTTATGATTACACACGAGATTTTATTTTAGTAAAGGAGTGATACGATGGGATTATTTGACCGTATTAAACGCGCGTTTACGGGTGAGGATGAGATTGTTGAGCAACAGCGTCAATCTGAATCACCTAGTCAAGAGCAGATTGTCTTTGAAAAGTACGATAAGGGTGTTGAGAAGACACGACGTTCTTTCTCTGACCGTATGAATGAATTGTTTGCTGGTTTCCGCCAAGTGGATGATGAATTTTTTGATGATTTAGAAGAAACTTTCATTTCTTCTGATGTTGGTTTTGACATGACACTTGCCTTATCTGACGCAGTACGTGAGGAAGTACAACGTCGCGGTGCTATTTCAGGTGAACAAGTAAAAGATGTCATCATTGAGAAAATGGTGGAGATTTACGACAAAGGTGGCGAGCCGAATGTTGAAATCAATGAAAATCCAGATGGTCCAACAGTTGTTCTATTTGTTGGGGTGAACGGTGTCGGCAAAACGACTACCATTGGGAAAATGGCTTACCAATTAAAACAAGATGGTAAAAAAGTCTTGCTTGCTGCAGGGGATACGTTCCGTGCGGGTGCGATTGAACAATTAGAAGAATGGGCACGCCGTATTGATGTACCAATCGTGACTGGTAAGGCGCAAGGAGATCCAGCTTCTGTGGCTTTTGACGCTGCTAAAACTGCGCGTGAAGGTGGTTATGACTACTTATTAGTAGATACAGCTGGACGACTACAAACTAAAATTAATCTAATGAATGAATTAGATAAAATGAAACGTATCTTAACGAGAGAATTGCCTGGTTCGCCTCATGAAATATTATTGGTACTCGATGCAACAACAGGACAAAATGCCTTAGTCCAAGCTAAAGAGTTTGATAAGACTGTAGATATCGATGGTATTGTCTTAACCAAACTTGATGGAACTGCCAAGGGTGGCGTGATTTTTGCGATTCGCTATGAGATGGATATTCCCGTTAAATTTATCGGACTTGGTGAAAAAGTCGATGACCTGCAAGTATTTGATGCAGAGAAATTCATTTACCAATTAATTAAAGAGGTTGTAGAAGTTTAATTTGAATAG
Source organism: Aerococcus viridans (assembly GCF_002083135.2). Taxonomy (NCBI): domain Bacteria; kingdom Bacillati; phylum Bacillota; class Bacilli; order Lactobacillales; family Aerococcaceae; genus Aerococcus; species Aerococcus viridans. The sequence goes on from NZ_NBTM02000001.1 coordinate 1,492,245, forward strand.
ATAGCAATAGACTAACTTAAGCCATAGATGAATGGTCAAGTTAGTCTATTTTTTTGAATATAGAATAAAGAATTGAATTTTGGTTAATCGTATTTCTGGTCACTATTGCCGGTTGCGATGTTAATTTAAGGCATTTTCCCTATCCAATCACTTTGAAGTGTTACTTTTAGACAAATCTCTATGCTATTTGTGAAATTTATCCATAAAAAACTTGCCTGGAATGAGAATAGGCCTGTTTGTATTGAAGAAAAAAATTAAGCTGTGGCGCTAAAGTGAATTGATGTACTGAAAATTGTTGGGTTGTATTTTCAGTACACCTCTGTTATAGCGATTTCAGCTTTGTTATCGGTCGTTATTTTTACCTTTCTCAACCAGATTGTTGCTTGTCTCGGATAGTATCAATCGCAAGAATAATCGCGAGGACAATAATGGGGTCTACTTGAGTATCATCAATCGTCATTTCAAACGTATCTGACCAAGATAGCATTTTTGCTTTAACCTCCGCAATTGTCTGATTTTGTTCATCTTTGATGACGTAATTCCAACCTAAAAAGTCTCCTTGAATTGTCCATCCAATATCTTGAATGGCCATTTTGGTTTTAAATAAGGTCATCTTTTTTGGATAGTCGCCACGTAATCATCGCCTTGGTAAACCTTTAGCTGGGTTAAAAAGCGAAAAGGAGATTCTTTAACATAAGCCAGTTCCTCATTTGTTAGGGCATCATAAATCCGTAATTGGCGACCAACTGAAAATAATTTGCCAGATACACGAAACAGGGGTGTTTGATTGTGGTCGTAAATATTAAAATCCTGCTTCAACGAAAATAACTTTTGCTTCATTTACAAGCTGTCAGCTAATTCCTCCTAGGTATTGATACCCAGGAGGAATTAGCGAAATAGACTGCTCTTTTTGTTGATTTTACTAGGTTATCTTTTATGTTTCCTCTAAATAGAGGGTATAATGTATTTAAGAGAAAAGAGGTGATAAGATGCAGTTAACGAAAACAATTAAAGTGCAATTATACCCAAGTGCTAGTGATATTGAAAAGTTCGAAGAAACTCAACAACAGTTTTTAAACGCTTGTAATTTTGTTTCGACATATATCTTTGACCATGACTTTGAATTAGGTCAAACGACTTTGCACAACGCCTTGTATCATCAGATACGTCAGGATTTTGGGCTGCAATCGCAAATGGCCCAGTCCGTGATGCGTACGGTAATCGCGAGATATAAGACCGTGAAAACACAGTTTAAACAAAAACATAAGCGTTATAAAGATATCCATACAGGTAAATATCATACGCTATATAAAGACCTTTACCATTTAACGAAACCCCTAGGGTTTAAGCAACCAGTCGCTGTGTTCGTACGTAATCGTAACTACGCTTATCACCAAAACAATACCTATTCACTGACGACCAATCAAGGACGAATTAAAGTGTCTTGTGATAAGCAACATATCGATTATCTTCAACAATGTAGCCAGAATGCTTACAAGTTCGGTCAAGCTGAATTACTCTGTCGTAAGGGTAAGTGGTTCTTACACGTGTCCGCAAGTAAAGAGATAGACAGCCCAGATGAAACTAATATTCAACGTATTGTAGGCATTGACCGTGGTTTAAGACAGATACTAACTATTGCGGATGATACAGCTCATACTACCTTCTATTCGGGTAAAAGCTTGATGAAGAAAAGACGGCGTTTTAAGGAATTGCGCCAGTCCTTACAAGCGAAGAACACCAAATCAAGTCGTAGACGCCTTAAAACAATTGAAAGACGAGAGAACCGCTGGATGAATGATGTGAACCATCAATTATCAAAGACACTCGTTGACCGATACGGGGCCAATACCTTGTTTGTGGTGGAAGATCTTACGAACGTTACTTTTAACACGACTCACCACCGTAAGCAAGATGCACGGTATGAACACCATTCTTGGCGATTCTTCGATTTTGAAGAAAAGTTAATGTATAAAGCTTTAGAAAGTGGTTCGCAAGTTTTAAAAGTATCCGCACAATTTACGTCCCAACGTTGTCCGAAATGCGAATCAATTGATAGAGCTAATAGACAACAAGATAAGCACTTGTTTACTTGTCAAAATTGTGGGTATCAATCAAATGATGACCGTGTGGCAGCTATCAACATTCAAGAATTGGGTCACCGATATCTGTCGAGTGAGAAAAACCCGCGGTTTGAAAAAGTTGTGCCAATACAAAATTATTAAACGTAAAACAATATTCGGTAAGTGTCTACAGACCGCTTACTGATGGGGTGCCAGTCAACCATCCCTTAGTGTCTTTAAACGGTTGGAGATATTATATCGTTTGTACAACCACCATGTTTAGGACAAACTCTCTGTTTTAACAGAGAGTAGTTGATATACAATTTCATGTTTCCATCCCCTTACACTTCTTTTTTAAAATTATAACTTATAAAATTTAGAAAGAACAATATATGTACTAATTGGTTAGAAATCAGTATCTTTTCTATTTCTTTAATTTACGAACTTTGATATAATTGATTTGTGAAATATGGGTTTATTAACGTACAAAACTCGTAAAATTAAAGATTATATTCTGTTTTTATATGCACAAAGTGTTATTTGGATAAAAAATGAGAGAAAAATAAGTTGAGATTAGGGTAGATTAAAATTTGATGAAAATATATAATAGTGGTGACGATGTGAAGTCGTTCAAAATATGTAAACCAATAGATGGAGGAAATTAAATGACAACTGTTTATAATTTCTCAGCTGGTCCGGCAGTATTGCCCAAGGCTGTATTAGAACAAGCACAAGCGGAACTTTTAAATTACAACGGTACAGAAATGTCCGTGATGGAATTGAGTCACCGCTCATCCTCCTTCGTTGATATTATCGAACGAGCTGAACAACAACTACGCGATTTGATGCACATTCCTGATCACTATAAAGTTTTATTCTTACAAGGCGGTGCAACACAACAATTCACCATGGTACCAGCAAACCTTGCGAAAGGGCGAAAGGCTCAATATGTGAATACTGGTTCATGGGCTACAAAAGCCATTAAAGCAGCCGAAAATTTAGATAATGTGTCGGTTGATGTCATTGCATCTTCTAAAGCGGACGGTTTTACTTCTGTACCTGATTTTGCTATTGAAGTTGTTGATTCAGAAGCTGCTTACCTACACATCACAACTAACGAAACAATTGGTGGTGTTACATTCCATGATATCCCAGCTTTTGATGGCGTGACTTTAGTAGCGGATATGTCCTCTAATATTTTAGCGAATGACTATAAAGTAGAAGATTTCGGTTTAATTTATGCTGGTGCACAAAAGAACTTGGGACCTTCAGGGGTGACAATTGTTATTGTACGAGAAGATTTACTGAAAGAAGATAAATCTCTACCAGACTTCTTCTCTTATGCAACACAAGCAGATAAAGGTTCTATGATTAATACACCACCAACATTTGCGATTTATATGGTTGGTTTAGTATTAGAATGGGTAGCAGCACAAGGCGGACAAGAAGCCATGTATGCTAACGCTAAAGAACGTGCGAACTTATTATATGACTACATTGATCAATCTGACTTATTTGTAAATCATGTAAAAGTAGAAAACCGTTCATTAACCAATATACCATTCTTAACGAATGATCCTGAATTAGATAAGAAATTTATCGCTGAAGCGGATGCTGCTGGATTCAAACAATTAAAAGGCCACCGTTCAGTGGGTGGTATGCGCGCTAGTTTGTATAATGCTTTCCCATTAGAAGGGGTTAAAGCACTAGTAGCATTTATGAAATCATTTGAAGAGGAAAATAAATAGCCGATCAACAACTTAAATAGTCGGCTTACAGTGTAATGATGGTTATCAACCGACATGTAACCGGATGTTGTGCCCGCTTTAAAGTATGGAGGAATTATTGAACAAATGGAATTAAAAGATAAAGTTTATCAAATAACGACTTATAATGCGATTGCTGCTGAGGGTATGGAACGTTTCGAACGAGCGAAATATGCCATTAATGAAAATGATGATCCAGATGCATTGATTTTACGGTCAAAAAATCTGCATGATATGACATTTAATGATTCATTAAAAGCGATTGCGCGAGCTGGTGCGGGTACAAATAATATCCCAACTCAACGTGCTACTGAAGCAGGAATTGTTGTTTTCAACACCCCTGGTGCGAATGCGAATGCGGTTAAAGAGTTAGTGCTAGCTAACTTATTATTATCTGTTCGTCCTATTTTACAAGGACATGAATGGATACAAAATTACAAGTTTGGTCCAGATGATGATGTTGAAGCGATTGTTGAAGCAAACAAAAAACAATTTGCGGGTAATGAATTAGAAGGTAAGAAGTTAGGGGTTGTGGGCCTAGGGGCTATTGGTGCTATGATTGCTAACGATGCTTACCGTTTAGGGATTGAAGTGTATGGTTATGACCCATATGTGTCTGTGGATACTGCCTGGAGTATTTCTCGTCGTGTTAACCGTGTGATGGAATTAGATGACTTATTGAAAATCTGTGACTTTATTACAGTTCACGTACCTTTAATGGATTCAACGCGTGGTATGATTGGCGAACGTGAGTTGGCTATGATGAAAGAGGATGCGCAGTTATATAACTTCGCCCGTGGCCCTATTGTTGATAAGGACGCAGTCTTAAAAGCAGTCAACGAAAATCGTATTGGTGGCTATACAACAGATTTTGCGGATGCAGATTTATTGCACCATGAAAAAATTCGTGTGTTACCACATTTAGGTGCCTCTACTGAGGAAGCAGAAATTAATTGTGCCCGTATGGCAGCTGGAAACTTAAAACGCTTTTTACAGACAGGGGATATTGTAAATTCAGTGAACTTCCCATCTGTACAAATGAGCTTTAATTCACCAGTTCGTATCACCATTATCAACCGTAACATTCCAAACATGATTGGTAAGATTTCAACCTTTGTTGCGGAACAAGGCATGAATATCGCCAATATGGTGAACCGTGGTCGTGGTGACTTTGCTTATACAATAGTTGACTTAGAGGAATTAGATTATGAGAAAGTTGAGCGTTTAGTGGCAAAATTAGAAGAAATTCCAGATATTGTTCGTGTACGTGCAATTGAACATCCTGGTCAATTCTTTGAAGAAGTATAAGTCATCAAGTAAATCATATAGCTAAAACAAATTTGTAGAGAGGTGGCCACAAAAGTGTCAGCCTCTCTTTTTATAATAGTAGCAAGTATTGTATAATATGGGAAAAGATGACAACAATGGAGGTAATTAATCATGACAAGAGATTTATTATATGGTGGTATAGAGGCTGGTGGCACGAAGTTTATCTGTGCGGTAGCTGACGAAGATTTAAATATCATTGACCAAGTGCGTATTGATACGACGGTTCCAGAAGAAACCATGGGTGAATTAAAAGATTTCTTTGACCAATATAAAGTGGAAAGTTTCGGTATCTCATCTTTTGGGCCAATCGACATCAATCATGACTCGCCAACTTATGGTTATATCACCTCAACGCCTAAATTACCTTGGCAGAATTATGATTTTGTAGGGCAAATGAAAACTTGGTTTGGTGATAAACCGATTGCATGGACAACAGATGTAAATGGCGCGTCACTCGCTGAAAATACCATGGGTGCAGCTGAGGGTGCTAGCTCTTGTCTTTATTTAACAATTGGGACTGGTGTTGGTGGTGGTTTCTCTATGAACGGGGAAATTTACCATGCACACAGTCATCCGGAAATGGGCCATATTAAAGTTGCTCAAGACCCTCATGACCACTTTGAAGGGGCTTGTCCATTCCATGGTAATTGTATTGAAGGACTTGTGTCAGGACCTGCCATTGAAAAAAGGACAGGTATTAAAGGTGCTGACTTACCTTCAGATCATGAAGTCTGGGACTATGTGGCAAATTATTTAGGGCAAGCGATTGCAAATTATACTTTAACTTTAGCGCCAGAACGTGTCGTACTAGGTGGTGGCGTGATGCATCAAGATCAATTATTAGATAAGATTCGTACACAAGTAGAAAAAACGCTTGCTAATTATGTTGAATTGCCAGCAATGACAGATTATATCCAGTTACCTAAGCTAGGTGATAATGCTGGGATTACTGGTTCACTGTTATTAGCGAAACGTGCTTTAAAAGATGTAAAATAGGTAGATGATTGAAAGATAGTGAGCCTAATTTTTATAGGTATAGGTGCCTAAATCGGGTGCGCTAGTGAGTAGTTCCGCTAATGAAGTCAGATATATATAAGGTTGGAAGTCATCTTCCAGCCTTTTTTGGTAGAAAAGATTTATGTTTGAGATTAGCTATGGCTAAAAATGTCGTATTCGCAAGTTGAATCATTTTTAATGGATAAAATATTATGTTAACATAATATGTAAATAGAGCTGAACGTTCTATTAAAGAAAGGATGAGGCGATGAGCAAAAACATCTATCAAAAAAAGTTACAAGAGGTCATTGATGAATTAGAAACATCGAAGACTGAAGGATTGAGTGACCAGGAAGTTTCTGAACGTTTAGAAACTTATGGGGAAAATAAGTTACAAGAATCGGATAGTAAGTCTAAGTGGGAGATCCTATTAGATAATTTAAATAACATTATCGTTTATTTACTAGCCGTCGCAGCCATAATTTCAATTGCAATGGGTGATTGGATTGAAGCTATAGCCGTGATGTTGGCCGTTTTTATTTCGGTGCTGACTGGATATTTTGTAGAAACTAAAGCCCAAAAGTCTGTGGAAGCCTTACAAAATATGGTCAATACTAGTGTACATGTGATCCGAAACGGAGAAGAGATTGAAATTGATTCTTCTCAGTTAGTCCCAGGAGACGTGATGGTTCTTGGTGAAGGAGATGCGATTGCTGCAGATGGTCGTTTGCTTACAAGTAACAACTTTGCAGTCATGGAAGCGTCATTGACCGGTGAATCTGAAGCTGTGGACAAGGACCCAGATGCGACTTACGACGAAGAAGAGTCAATTGGTGACCGGTTGAATATGGTCTTTTCAGGTACTGCAGTAACACGCGGTAAGGCGCAAGTGATTGTAACTGGTACAGGAATGAAAACTGAAGTAGGGCGCATCTCTGAGATGATGTCTGGCGAAAAGGATCAACAAACACCGTTAGACAAAGAGGTTGACCAATTAGGTAAAGCCCTGATTATTGTGGCCTTTGTAGCAGCAGCTTTAGTAGTTGCTATTGGTTTATTCAACGGCAACCCGCCAAGTGAAATCTTACATATTGCAGTAATCCTTGCGGTAGCGGCAATCCCTGAAGCTATGCCAGCTGTTCAAACCATTACCTTATCAAATGGTATGCAGACAATGGCAAAGCACCAAGCTTTAGTTAAGTCACTTTCTGCAGTTGAAACCTTAGGTGCTACGTCGATCATAGCGTCAGATAAGACGGGTACATTAACAGAAAATCAAATGATGGTTGAAAGTATCATTATTAAAAATGATGTCCAATATGAAGTTTCAGGTTCAGGCTATACACCTGAAGGCGATATTACAAAAGATGCGGAAAAAGTAACTTTTGATATTGATGCAATTGAAGATATTGACGATTTAAGCGACAACAAGGCTGTCTTATTGAAATTGATTACGGATGGTTACTTGTCATCTGATGCCCGTTTAATCGAACGTGGTCAACTAGATGATGAAGAAGCAGCTGAATTAGAAGACGATGCTGAAGACGAAGATAATCAAGACCCATATACCATTAAAGGTGACCCAACAGATGGTGCCTTAACGGTATTAGGCCATAAAGTCGGTCTATCACCGCAGTGGGAAGAAGACAACGGCTACAAACTTGTCCAAGAAATTCCATTTGATTCTGAGAAGAAATATATGGCAGCACTTTATCATTTTCCAAATGACATTCACCGTTTAGTCGTAAAAGGTGCTATGGATGTTGTTCTAGAGTTAGTGGCGACTGAAAACGGTGAAGAAGACTTCTGGAAAGAGAAGAATGAGGACCTGACAGCAGACGGTAACCGTGTAATTGCCTTGGCTTCATATACCCTTAAAGACCAAGGGGACGCGGATAAAGTCGCTGACGAAATGGAAGCTTGGTTGGACAACAATACAGATAAGTTAACTATGGACGGATTATTCGGTATCATTGACCCGCCACGTCAAGACGTGAAAGATGCTATTGCCCAAACACAAGCGGCTGGTATCCAGGTGAAAATGATTACCGGTGACCACCCAAGAACCGCATCTGCTATTGCCCGCGATATTGGGATTGAAAACCATGAAAATACCATGACTGGTAAAGAATTGGATGCGATCCATGAGGATAAAGACTTTATCGACAAAATCCGCGATGTGGCCGTATTTGCCCGCGTATCACCAGAAAACAAGTTACAAATTGTTCGTGCCTTCCAAGAAGAAGGGGACGTTGTGGCGATGACAGGTGACGGGGTTAACGATGCGCCGGCCTTAAACGGTGCTGATATCGGTGTCGCTATGGGTATTCGTGGTACTGAGGTTGCTAAAGAAGCTTCTGACATGATTTTAACCGATGATGCTTTTGGTACGATTGTGGACGCGGTTCGTGAAGGGCGTATCATTTTTGAAAATATCAAAAAATACATTTCCTTCTTATTCGCATGTAACATGGTAGAGATTGTGGCAATCCTAACGACGATTGTCTTCATGTTACCAATGCCAATTCAACCACTACACATCTTATTCTTAAACCTATTAGTAGATATTGGTCCAGCGATTGCTTTAGCCTATGAAAAAGCAGAAGCAAATGTCATGGAACATCCGCCAAGAAATCCGGAATCTGGTTTAGTCAATAAGACATTCTTAAGTCGGATTATCATCTCAGGTGTGATTATTGGTTTAGGTGCCTTCGGGGTATTCTACCTATTCCATAATATCTTTGGTATGAGCTTGACTTATGCACAAACTGCGACATTTACTTACATGGCAATTGCGCAATTGTTCCATATCTTAAACGTTCGTCGTTTATCAGGATTTGGACTAGATAAGACCTTCTTCCAAAACAAACTACTATTAGCCGCAATGGCCTTCTCAGTAGTCCTACAATTATTGGTTGTTTATGTACCTTTCTTAAACAATGTATTTGGTACAGAACCATTGACATTAGCTACTTGGGGTATTATCCTAGCTATCGTTCTAGTTGTGACCATTATTGTATACTTAGTGAAGAAATTAGCTGGATTAAAAGATCCAGAAGCTTAATAATTAAGGCAAGTACGTAATCGGGGGCTAAATTTAGCCTCCGATCTTTTTATATTGTGGATAAAGTATATCAAATACTTGAAGTGATAGCTGATAAAAACGACTAAAGGATTTGGGCCATATCGTTGATTCTAGGGGTTTGATAGTGTATACTAAACACTTGTAAAGGAAAACTGCTTGACAAATTTTAGACAGATAGAAGAGGCTTAGATGGAGATTCAAAAAACAAATGAAATGAATACCCTGTTGATTTTTTATGGGGATTTGTTAACTGAAAAGCAACGTGTTTATATTGAATTGTACTATGCTGAGGATTTTTCGTTAGGGGAAATTGCTGAACATTTTGATGTGTCAAGACAAGCAGTTTATGATAACATTCGGCGGACTGAGAAGAGTTTGTTGAAGTATGAGAATCATTTGCACTTGGCGCGTGATTATTATGCGCGTGAAGCGGTAGGGGAAAAGATGGCTGCCTATGTAGCGAAAAAATACCCAGATGATACGCAACTAGCAGACTATATGAAGCAATTAATTGCGATCGACAACCGTGATGAAGCAAGTGAAGAATTTTAACAAATAAGCATCCGAATTGAATGCTTAAGATGAATGAATAAATAAGGAGTGTTACCAAGAATGGCTTTCGAAAGTTTATCGGATAGGCTACAAGGCGCTGTCCAAACGATGGGTAAGAAGGGTAAAATTACCGAGGGCGATTTAAAAGAAATGATGCGTGAAGTGCGTCTGGCTTTACTAGAAGCTGACGTGAACTTCAAAGTCGTGAAAGACTTTGTGAAACGTGTCAATGAACGTGCGCTAAACAGTGAGGTATTGCAGTCACTATCGCCAGCGCAACAAGTCGTGAAGATTGTTAACGACGAATTAACTGACTTAATGGGTGGAGAACACGAAGATATTCAATTTGCTACTGCACCACCAACCGTGATTATGATGGCGGGTCTTCAAGGTGCCGGTAAAACGACTACTGTTGGTAAGTTAGCGGCCTTCTTGAAGAAAAATGACCATAAGAAACCCTTGCTGGTAGCCGGCGATATTTACCGTCCAGCTGCTATCAACCAGTTACAAACAATCGGTCAACAATTAGACTTACCAGTCTTTACTTTGGGTGACCAAGTAAGTCCAGTTGAGATTGCGACTCAAGCGATTGAACATGCTAAAATGAATGGCCATGACCTAGTCTTCATCGATACGGCCGGTCGTCTACAAATTGACGAACGGTTAATGACTGAGTTAAAAGATATTAAAGCAGCCGTTAATCCGGATGAAATCTTATTAACTGTTGACTCGATGACTGGTCAAGAGGCAGCCAACGTTGCTAAGGCCTTTGACGAAGAGTTGGATATCACAGGGGTTGTCTTAACGAAATTAGATGGTGACACCCGTGGTGGTGCGGCCTTATCTATCGTTTCTGTAACTGGTAAACCGATTAAATTTACGGGTACTGGTGAGAAATTAAACGAGATTGAGCGCTTCTACCCAGACCGTATGTCTAACCGAATTTTGGGTATGGGGGATATGTTAACCCTTATCGAGAAAGCCCAAGCTGAGTTTGATGAAAATGAAGCAGAAGCGATGGCTGCTAAGATGCGGGAAAATACCTACGATTTCAATGATTTCATGAAAAACATGGACCAGATGAACAAGATGGGTTCTATGAAAGATATCTTGAAGATGATTCCAGGTATGAATAAAATGGGGAATTTGGACGACTTAAATATTGATCCGAAACAAATGGCACAAACTAGAGCGATGATCCAATCTATGACCCCGTATGAGCGTGAAAATCCAGATTCAATCAACCAATCACGCCGTCGTCGTATCGCTAAAGGTTCAGCGACTACACTGCAAGAAGTGAACCGTTTAATTAAACAATTTAATGAGTCACGTAAAATCATGTCCGCAATGTCTAACGGCAACATGGGCGCTCTTCAAAACATGTTGGGTGGCCTAGGAGGCGGTGGCTTCGGGGGATTTGGTGGCGGTGGCAACCGTAACCAGAATCGCGTTGCTGAATTACAAGCCAAACAAATGGCCCGCAAGCTGAAAAAAGCTAAGAAAAAAGGGAAATAAACCTTTTTTCGACCTCAGGGAAAAATAAATTGGCCCTGTAAAGAGAAAATACTTTACAAGCTGACAAAAACTTGTTATCATGTTTACTTGTGATGAGCTTTTAAGGCTTTAAATATATAAAAACACTTAATTTTTAGGAGGAACTTACTCATGGCAGTAAAAATTCGTTTAAAACGTATGGGATCTAAACGTAACCCATTCTACCGTATCGTTGCAGCAGACGCACGTTCACCACGTGATGGTCGTATCATTGAAAAAATTGGTACTTATAACCCAACAACTCAACCAGAAACTATTGAGTTAGATGAAGCGTTAGCTTTAAAATGGTTAAAAGATGGTGCGCAACCAACTGATACAGTTCGTGACATTTTATCTCGTCAAGGCGTTATGAAAAAACACCACGAAAACAAATTAGAAGCTAAAGCAGCTAACAAATAAGCGTAGACACTATGAATGATATGCCAAATATTGAAGATTTATTGTTAACAATTGTAAAGCCATTGGTGAATCATCCTGATGAAATCCAATTGCACATTGTTGATGGAGATGAATTTTTAGAATACCATTTGTTGCTACATCCTGATGATGTTGGCCGGGTGATTGGCAAGGGTGGCCGCGTTGCAAATGCAATCCGCACCATTATCTATTCAGTTCGAGTAGAAGGACCAAAGAGAATTCGCTTGGTAATTGATAGAGAAAATTAAACAGGGTGTAAGAGTCGACGTTCAGAAAGAAAACGTTGGAAGATTAGATTGTAGCTGACAAAGTCAGTTACAATCTAATCTGAAACGCAGTTCTTTCTGGAGACTCGAACCCGACTAAACAGGGTGCGATAGTCGAGCTCAACTAAAGGATGTGAGACAGGGCGTATAGATAGGAGACGATGGAAGAATGGTGCCGTATCACCCAAAGTGTGATGCAAACTATTCTGAAGCGGACACCTGCCTGTCCTGGCGAGCTCAACTTCACAAAGTGCGATAGTCGAGCTCACCCTATAATTGGTTTAGACAAAGTTTGCAACAAAGCAATTCGCTTTTTAAGGGCGTAGACAGAAATGTCTGCGTCTTTTTTTGATATCTTTAAACAACTTTTGGATGGGGCACTTTTGGGATTCGTCGTGTTATCTTGGTTTTTAAAGTGTATTGATGTAAAATAAGACTGACGTTTGACCATGTTATTTTTAATTACAGTGGTCGCTAGAAATGTGAGGTGTGTCCTATTCTAAGAAGTGGTTTGAAGGTTGGAAGATAGGCACATAAGAAGGGAAGGCAATAGATATGGTGAAGATTGAGGGCATGGCTGAAGAGCAGTATTATTTGGTCGGAAAAATCGTGAATACACAGGCTTTACGCGGTGAAGTGCGTGTGATGGCGACAACTGATTTCCCGGAAGAGCGCTTTAAAATAGGCGCGACTTTGGCGATTTTTAATGGCGACAAGTTGGTTGAAATGGTTGAGGTGGATGGTCACCGTCTGCATAAGAATTTCAATTTGTTGCATTTTAAGGGCAAGGACAATATTAATGATGTAGAAAAATTCAAAGGATTTGATTTGAAGGTTGCGGGCACTGAGCGCGAGGCGGACGAATTGGATGAGAATGAGTTTTATTATGATGATATTATTGGTCTAGAAGTCTATACGACTGATGAGACTTATCTAGGCAAGGTCCGGGAGATTACGTCACTACCGTCTAATGATGTTTGGGCTATTCAACGTCCAAATAAAGGGAAGGATATCTTGATTCCTTATATTGAAGATATTGTGTTAGAGATTGATCTGGATGATAACCGAGTTGTGATTGACCCGATGGACGGTCTGATTGATGATGTGGACGCGGAAAAGGGTGACGCCTAATGCAGATTGATGTATTAAGCCTTTTTCCAGAGATGTTTGAAGGTCCAATGAACACGTCGATTATTGGGAAGGCCCAGGAAAAAGGAGTGGCCAATATTGATGTGACGGACTTTCGTAAATTTGCGGTCAATAAGCACGGGCATGTGGACGATTATCCTTATGGCGGTGGTGCTGGTATGTTATTGCGGGTTGACCCCATCAATGATGCCTTAGAAGAAATTGAGGGTAAACACCCTGATACTAAAAAACGGGTGATTTTGATGGACCCGGCTGGTGAAACTTTTACGCAGAAACATGCGGAATCATTTGCTGAAGATGACCATTTAATTTTTATTTGTGGCCACTACGAAGGCTATGACGAGCGTATTCGGTCATATGTGACCGATGAAATTTCGGTTGGAGACTATGTACTTACTGGTGGCGAATTAGGGGCTATGATTGTGATTGACGCTACTGTCCGCTTGCTTGAAGATGCGGTGGGTAACGAGGAATCGATTACGGGAGACTCCTTCTCTACTGGTTTGTTAGAGTATCCACAATATACCCGCCCGGCTGAATACAAAGGAATGACTGTGCCGGATGTATTGATGTCTGGTAACCATGCTAAGATTGCTGACTGGAAGGGGAAAGAATCCTTACGCCGGACCTATGAACGCCGGCCGGATATGTTAGAAAATTACCCCTTAACAGATCAACAAGCTAAATGGTTAGAAGAAATTAAAGCAGAAACTGAGTAGGACTGTTATGAGTGGGTCTATTGTGTGGACCACAGTTTCAAACTAGCTTTAACATGGATATCTTTTTTATTTATTCACTATCCCTGATATAATATGAGTCAAGAATGGGGAGTGATTTTATGCCATGGAATATGCAAGATTATCCTGATAACTTAAAAAACTTTGATGAGGTTGAACGAAAGAAGATCATTGAGATCATGAATGCTATGGAAGCTGCGGGTTACAAAGAAGAAGATTTAATACCCATTGCAATCCAGCAAGGGAAAGAGTGGTACCAGAATGCTTCTGATACAGAGATTTCGGAAGTTAAACAGGCAACCAAACCCAAAAAGAGCGATAAGCATGATACTGAATCAGCCAATCCTGATTTGATGGATGAGGACGTTCAAGTGAAATTTGATCACGAGAATGCGCAATGGCAAGTGATTACCGTGAAGGCAAAACGCGCTGCGGGTACTTTTGATTTAAAAGAGGATGCTATGAAGCGGGCTAAGGAAATTGCTGATAACAAGGGGACAAAAGTAATTGCTTATACCAAGGATGGTAAGCGACAATAGCATGCAAGCTATTGTAGTTAGCCATTATAAAACACCTACCTTTAGGTTATTAGAGGTAGGTGTTTATTTTTTATTCGAAAATGGTTTTGGCTACGTTTAGTTGCTTCATTAAGGCTGTCTTTTTGAATTGGTGTTCATCAATGTCTTCTAAAATTGACCGTAAGAGATTGATCCCTTCGAGGATATGCTCACCTTTATTTAACATGACACATTCAGCTCGTGCCCCCATAGATACATCCGAAATTTCAGCACGTGAAGGTACACCTGATTTTACCAAGGATTCCAGGACCTGAGTGGCCCAAATTACAGGGATTTGTGCAGCCTCGCAGAACCAAAGAATTTCTTCTTGGACAACAGATAGTCGTAGATAGCCAACTTCCACAGCTAAGTCTCCTCTAGCGATCATAATGCCTGTTGGTCGGTAGCGGTTTGCTTCGATAATAATATTGATGAGGTTCTCAAAACCAGAGACGGTTTCTAGTTTGATCGTCGCCAGTTTATCTTGGTCTTCGGTTACTTTTTCTGCCATTACTTGATTGATATGACGAACGTCGTCCAAGTCGTGGACGAAGGAGAAGCCGATAACGTCAGCAGCTTCTTTAGAAAAAGCCAAATCATCGATATCTTTATCGGTTAATACAGGGATATTTAACTCACGATCAGGGAAGTTGATGCCTTTCGTGGCTTTCACTTTCTTACCGTTTGATGCCATTTGGGTGATGCGAATTTTTACTCCTTCAGGGTAAGTTTTTTGGACTTTACCTAGAATTTTACCATCATCAAGTGACACCGCCTCATCAACCTTTAAATCTTTAATAATTTCTGGAATTGGACAAGATAAGACAATTTCACAATCATACAAATCCTTTAATACCGTATCGCTTGTGAGGAAAAAACTATCTCCCTCATAGAGCTTGGGGTTTTGCAGGGTGGTATAGATGGCTTGAATTCGTACTTTAGGACCAGCAATGTCGGTAAAAATTTTAATGTCACGCTCGTATTTCTTGCCAGCTTGATGAATATTTTCAACCATTTTCCGCCAAGTAGATACATCATCATGGGCACAGTTAATACGGGCTACGTCTAAACCTGCCTCTACCATTTGATCAACTAGGTCTTGGTCAGTGGCGGCTTCATTGGGCATAGTCACCATAATGCGGGAATAACGATCCTCAGCACCTGAGCCAAAGAAATCATTGGTGAGTTGGTCAAGTGTAGACCCGTGTCCTTGACTGGTTTTTGTCATATGTTCAGGAATGTCAACTGCAGGCATATTCGCACTTTTGGCGAGATGATAAACGACTAAATCAAGGGTAGCTAATACATGGCCTTCGAGACGACCAAGTGAAGAAAGACCAAGATTTCCCAGTTTTAATTGTAGGCTGCGGATATCTCGGCGACGAAGGGCAACATAATAAGCAAAATTTAAGGCTGCTTCTTTAAAATCTTCACGGAGGGTGGAAGGATCCCAAGAGGCATAAATTTGTTGGCCATCCTTATAGACGTTTTTACGTAAATCTGATACTTCTAAATATAAATCTTTGTAAATATTATTTATTTGCGTTTTCTGGTTTGTCATCACTTTGTCTCCTTTATCACTGATTTGTAACCGTTTCCTATTCACCTATCATTGTATCGTGAACACGAGTAACTAACAAATATTTGTACAGTGTGATTGGGATGATTTATTGAAACGATTCCTATTAAGGATACTTAGTCTGAAGATGTTACTTTAGAATAAAGCAGACGAGTGATCGCAAACCCTTATATAGGACGTCCACTATTTATAACAAGAAACTTTCAAATTTCTATTTACAATAAGTGATAAATTTGATATACTATTAAAGGTGTTGTTTCAACACATACTTTATGATATTCCGCTGTGGCAAAACTGCCATATGAGTGTTGTTGGAAGGAGAGAATCTAAATGAGTAATTTAATTGATCAAATCACTTCAGAACAACTACGTAACGATGTACCTGACTTCCGTCCTGGTGACACTGTTCGTGTACACGCGAAAGTTGTTGAGGGTGAACGCGAACGTATCCAGTTATTTGACGGTGTTGTTATCCAACGTCGTGGTGCTGGTATCAGCGAAACTTACACAGTTCGTAAAATTTCAAACGGTGTTGGTGTTGAACGTACTTTCCCAGTACACACGCCACGCGTAGCTAAAATTGAAGTATTACGTGAAGGTAAAGTTCGTCGTGCTAAATTGTTCTACTTACGTGACTTACATGGTAAAGCTGCACGTATCCCAGAACGTCGCCGTAAACAAAAATAATGCTACTACAGTAGCTATACAGAGAATCCCAATCGAGCTTTTTCTTGGTTGGGATTTTTTTATTTAGATATATTTAAAGAGTCAAACTTGTCAAAGAAGGGTATGATATTGATGCATGAAGGACGATTGAATTATCGTTTGGGTTTATTGTCGGTCGTAACTGGGGTTATCGTGGGAATTGTGTTGTCTGGATTTCGACTGGCTATTCCAGCAATCATGCATGTGGTTGAGGGTGTTTTGGTCTGGGGACAGACTTCGATTTGGCACAGCATCGGCTTTGTTTTGTTGTTTGCGGTTATCGGCTGCATTGTGGCTTGGACAGCTAAGCAGGAACCTATGATTGGTGGGTCAGGTATTCCACAAATTGCCGGGAAATTAAGCGGTAAGCTCAATTTTTCATGGGCATCGGTCTTATTTTATAAATTATTAGGTGGTTTATTGGCTATCGGATCAGGTTTGACGCTTGGGCGTGAAGGTCCTTCTGTTCAAATCGGTGCTTCAATCGGGCAAGGGGTGGCAGAAGTAAGCAAATCTTCTAAAGCGTCTACGAAATACTTGATTGTTGGCGCAGCAGGTGCCGGTTTATCCACTGCTTTTAATGCCCCTGTTTCAGGTATTATTTTCTGCTTAGAGGAATTATTAAAGAAGGTTACCCGTCGTGGATTTTTGTCTGCCACTCTAACGATAATTACAGCATCTTTAGTATCGATAGCACTGATTGGAGATGATGCTGCTATCACTATTCCTCAAGCTTTACATGTGGAAATGGCTACTTACCCGTATCTACTTATTTTAGGGGCCTTGTTAGGTTTATCAGGTGTACTTTTTAATAAAGTTATCTTATGGTCTAAAGCTATATATGGTAAATGGACTGCACCTACTTTTTGGAAAATGGTTTTTCCCTTTGTGCTAACGGCACTTGTACTTTTGATGGATGTGCGGTTAATCGGGTCAGGCGAAGAACTCATTTTGCTACCATTTTTAGATAATCCGGGTCTGTTGACCTTGCTCTATCTATTCCTGGCAAAACTAGTTCTGCTCGGTGTGGCATTCGGGTCAGGCATACCAGGCGGTATCTTTTTCCCATTATTATCAATTGGGGCGCTGGTCGGCAACTTGTACACCAGTGGCTTGTATGAATTGGGACTGGTGGACGCATACACAATCACGGTTTTCACGGTCATTGCCATGTCAGCCCACTTCGCAGCGATTGTCCGCGCACCATTAACGGGTATTTTTCTAATATTAGAAATGACAGGGGGATCTATCCAGTATTTACTCCCAATTGCCATCGTCACTTATATCGCTTATTTCGTGGCAGAAGTCTGCCAATCTGAGCCTATATACGAATCGTTATTAGGGTTGATGGTGAGTGATTGAGAATGGCTTCTTGGGTGGTGTAGTGGTTTATTCACAGAACATGGCATAGACGGTCTTATATTTATCAAAGGTTGATTATTAAAAATACAAAAATAGCTACTAGGTGGTTGATATCACCTAGTAGCTGTTTTTTTTATGTATCGAAAATTTGCTTATTTATTTTCTAAGATACTATCATCTAATCTTCTAAGAAGATCGCTTTAGTTTCTAAGTAGTCTTCCACACCAAAGAGACCGTTTTCGCGACCTAGTCCGGATTGTTTGTAGCCACCAAATGGTGCAAGTGGGTTACGCTCTGCTTTGTTTACAAAGATATTACCAGTTCGTAATTGCTTAGCCACTTTATATGCATCTTCAGTAGGACCAACTACTGCCCCTGAAAGGCCGTAAATTGAGTCATTTGCGATTTCAACCGCTTCTTCTTCTGTGTCATATGTGATGATGACAAGTACAGGACCAAAAATTTCTTCTTGGGCAATCGTCATATCATTAGTGACATTCGTAAAGACAGTAGGTGTTACAAAATGACCAGTTTCACTGGCTGGTTTTTTATCACCGACTAAAACTTTAGCTCCTTCTGCTTTACCTTTCTCAATATATTCGAGTACTGTTTTCTTTTGATTAGCAGATACCATTGGACCAACAAGCGTATTTGGATCAGCAGGATCACCTATAACGACGTTCTTTTCATAGAAAGATTTTACTTCAGCTTCTACATCAGCTAATTCGTCTTTAGGCACTAATAGTCTTGTAAGTGCAGTACAAGTTTGCCCTTGGTTGTTTAAAATAGTGCCCATTGCTTTTTTAACCGCAAAGGATAAATCGCCACCAGGTAAGTAAACTAACGCAGATTTACCACCTAGTTCAAGAATGATATGTTTGATGCCTTTTGCAGCATTTTCATATAGTCCTTGACCAACTTCAGTTGACCCAGTAAAGGAAACAACGGCGACATCTTCATGTTCTGCTAGATAGTTACCAGCACCACTACCGCTTCCAAGGATCAGGTTGAATACACCTTTTGGGAAGCCTACTTTTTCAGCTAATTCAAATAGTTTGACTGCAGTGAGTGGTGTATCAGATGCTGGTTTAACAACTACGGTATTCCCAGCTAATAAAGCAGGTGTGATTTTACGTTGAATTTGATTTAATGGATAGTTCCAAGGTGTAATTGCAGCAACTACGCCATAACCTTCTTTAATGACTTTAGTATCACCAATTTGTTGCGTTAAATTGTAGTCTTTAATGGCCTCAACTGTAGCTGACATCTCATCAATGGCTAAACCAACTTGTCCTGACTCGGAGAAGGTCTTGGCGGCACCAAATTCTTCAACAATAATGTCACGAATTTCTTCTTTGTGGGCTTTGATTTCAGCTAATAATTTTTCTACATAACCGGTTCTTTCTTCAAGAGATAGATTATTCCAAGCAGGAAAGGCTGTCTTAGCTGCTTCAACTGCTTGGTCAACATCTTCATTTGCAGAGTATGCAACTTGGGCAATCGTTTCTTCAGTTGTCGGGTTTTCTACTTCTTTGTATTCATTATTGGTAGGGGCTGTCCACTCACCGTTAATGAAATTGTTATACTTTTTCATGAGAAATCCTCCTTTAAATCTTTTGCCTAACTATCTTATATGATAAAGGACATTTGAATAGCTGGCCAGTAAAACGAATCGGCGTTAGCTTGTTTTTGATCGTTTGCGGGGAGTTTGAAAGAGCCTCTTTATTCTAAAACAGCGACATTTCAGTTACTTTGTATAAAATTGAATAAAAAATTAAATTTGTGTCAAAAGGGGCTAGAATTTGTGGATTTAGAGGCTTATAATTAGCTATCAGAAAACAATGTTAACACCTAATTTGGCGGTATTTTAGGTTAATGGAGGGGTAGATTTGAAATTAGGGATAGTGGGGACTGGAAAAGTGGTTGCGCAATTTTTGCCGGTACTTGCCGAGTTGCCAGAAGTACAAGTAACTGCAATTAACTCAACACCTAAAAGCGTTGACAAGGCAATCGCCTTTCAAAAACAATATGGCATTGATCAAGTATATAGTGATTACAATCAATTTTTGACAGAAGCAGATATTGATACAGTGTATGTTGCGGTCATTAATAACTTACATTTTCCTTTTGCTAAGGAAGCCTTACTTCATGGTAAGCATGTTATATGTGAGAAACCTTTTACGATGTCACAAAAGGAATTAATCGAATTAGAACGTCTATCCATTGATTACGATTTAGTATTGGCTGAGGCTGTAACAGGCCAGTTCGTTGAAAATTATGGTAAAATCCGCGAACTTTTACCACTTCTTGGAGATATTAAGTTAATTGAATGCAATTTCTCAAAATATTCGAGTAAGTATGACTCCTTCACAGCAGGTAACGTTTTACCGGCCTTTAATATCAAAAATGGTGGCGGTGCCTTAATGGATTTAAATTCATCCAATATACATTTCGTTGTTGGCTTAATTGGGAAACCAAAGAAAGTTGCTTACTACCCTAACATCGAAAATGCTATCGATACCTCTGGCGTTTTAATCATGGACTATGGATACACAAAAGCCGTATGCATGGCTTCAAAGGATTCTACAGGGGAAAATGGCGCAACTATTCAAGGTACTAAAGGTACTATTAGAGTCAATAGCGCTACTAACAGGGTCACATCATTTGATATTTGGACAAATGATGGCTATATGGATCATTTTGAATTGAATGCATGCGAGCATAAAATGGGTGCAGAATTTAAGATTTTTGCAAATTGGATTGATCATGAGGATACCATGTATGCAGAAGAACACCTAGCCCAAAGTTTAACAGTTATGGAAATACTAGATATGGCTATTGCTGATTCAAACTTAATAGAAGAACCGTTTTGGGAACCAAAATTGACATTTTAAGATTATTTAAGTCCGGATATTTTATTCGGGCTTTTTTCTATTCTTAAAAATATTGAGTTGGTTAATACAGATAGATGTTTATGTACAGCTTATCATGATATGATGATTGCAAGAAAGTGATTTAGGAGGTCGCTATGAAAACTTGGACAAAGGTCGCACTAGGCGCATTAACAGGTATTGTTGCTAGTCAAATAATCAGAGCCCGTAAGGTGAATATTTCTTACGCTGCGCAATTAGTCGAGGATAGTCTGACCCTGGCTTCCAGTATTCTTCCTGGTCAAAAATCTAATTATGATCGTCTGTACACGCTCGCTTACAACCGTAATGAGCTACCATTAGCCCTTAGCTGGACCAAACGTTCAATGGGATTTGACTATTTTGATGACTTTACAGATACTTTTACAGTGCAAAATGACTTATTGGCGCCAAGTTCAGATCAGCCAGAAAAAATTATTTTCTATCTTGCAGGTGGTGGCTATTGGTTACAACCAACTTTATTGCACTTTAATATGGCCCGTAAATTGGCGGAACTAACTAATCGACAAGTAGTGATGCCCATGTATCCAAAAGGACCAACCTACAACGTCGTTGATGCGCACAAAATGATTTTAAAGCGCTATATATATTTAATCGAGGAGAAGGGAATTGCGCCAGAAAATATTGCGATTCTTGGTGATTCTACGGGCGGAGCGTTGGCAGTTTCTTTTATGCAGCAATTGCGAGACCATGATTTACCATTGCCGGATTCGGCAATACTTATCGCACCCATTTTGGATGGCACCTTGCAGAATTTCCTGGTGGCATATGACCATGTGGAGTACGAACCCTTTTTACAACCGAAATTAATCGCGCTTGAAACAGAAACTTTCGCAAAACCCTTCCCGGCAATTAGTCCTTTAGTTTCGCCATGGTACGGATCATTTAATGACTTACCACCTATATTAGTCGTGAGTGGAACGAGAGATTTAACCTTGACTTATACACTTGCCTTGAAAGAAAAAGTTGAAGCTGAGAGATTACCGATTTATTTCGATACCCACCAGCACATGGCCCATATTTTCCCAATTTACCCGATTCCTGAAGCAGATGAGGCACTAGAAATGATGGCGGAATTTGTAGCTAAGGTGCGAGAGCCGACGCCAAGAAAGGAAACGTTGGAAGTTTAAGGCAGTGGCTGACAACGTCAGCAACAACTTAAACTGAAACGCAGTTTTTTTTGGAGGCTCGAACCCGATTTTAGTCTAGCTTACAGGGGAGATTACGCTGTGGTCTTTGATCGCCTAATGAATTGAAAGTGATAAATCTATGCAACTTTTGACCAACCTTGTTCTCGGTTTCTGACAAGCTTATGTTACAATGATGATAGTAATGAATTTAGAAGATAAACGGAGGAATACCATGCCATCAATTCAACCAATTTTAGAGAAAATGTTTAACGATAAGAAAGTACCCGTTAAGAAGAATAAATTCAACGAAGATCAAGTTGTTTTCTCTGGTGCTTACCGCATTGCTGAAGATAAAACAATCCCATTTAACGTGGTAGCGCGTGAATTTAAGGAAGGTTCGTCGGTTACAGAATACCAAATCACTTATCGTAAATTAGTCCAAGTAGAGGACTTCAATAACCAAACGAAAGCCCTAGCAGTGATCAATGAAATCAACTTAAAACGTGCAGGCTACTACACTTTAATCCTGACTGGTGACGGGGAAATTTACCTACGTTTATTATCAAGAACCACTGAAGACCCACAATTATTGTATGAATTAATGGTCTTTGGTTCAGCGACTGCACGTCTTGTGTACCCTGAATTAGAAGAGAAAATTAATGGCAAAAAGGTTGAAGTACTCAAAACCCAACCAAAAGCTGAATAAAAATTCGAATATATAAAAGCTAATCCACCCTTAAAATGTATCTCTAATATTACATGCAAGGGCAGATAGGCCGTCATAAGTGCGCAACTCACCGGACTTATGGCGGTCTTTTTTTGCCCATTTTTCCAGTTTCGCTAGCAAAATTTGCCAAAATACAAAAGTTGCACAATTTTTATCAATAACATTAAATTCTTAACGTTAAACGCATATGTAAAGTCGAATGTTCGTTTATACAGGCTATTTCCAAACAAAAATTAACCTTTTTTATTAAAATGTTCAGTTTTGACTTGTCTTTACTCATAAAGTTCGTTAAGGTAAGCACATGATTATCCGGAAAACGAATATTCATAAATAGTTCAGTGGAAACGTATGTGTTTAAAAAAGGAGCGATTTTTAGCAATGCTTATTTATTCAGGTAAGACGAAAAACTTATGCCAAGATGATAACGGCCAATATTATTTCCAATTTAAAGACGATGTTACGGGTAAAGATGGGGTATTTGACCCAGGTGAAAACCAAGTAGGGGCGACGATTGAAGGGTCAGGCCACTCCAATGTTGTGCTTTCAACATACTTTTTTGAATTATTTAAAGAAAAGAATATTCCAACGCATTATATTTCTTCAAATACTGAAGAAAACACCATGCAGATTGAAAAAGCTTCTGTATTTGGTGAAGGGTTAGAAGTGATTTGTCGTTTTAAAGCTGTTGGTAGCTTTATCAGACGCTACGGAGCTTACATTGAATCAGGTACACCACTTGATGCCTACGTAGAGTTCACTTTAAAAGATGATGACCGCCAAGATCCCTTGATTACCCAAGATGCCTTAGAGCAATTAGATATTTTAAAAGCTGGCGAATATGACCAATTAAAAAAATTAACCCAAGATATTTCCCTAGTTATCAAAGAAGCTTTAGCCGAAAAAGGCTTAGAACTATATGACATTAAATTAGAATTTGGTCGCTTAGACAATTCTGATGTCATTGTCTTAATCGATGAAGTTGCAGGTGGCAACATGCGTGTCTATAAAGGTGATGAATACATCGAACCTTTAGCACTTGTGCATTACTTTGAATAATTGGAGGCCCAAAATGCAAGTCATTACAAAAAATAATGCTCAATTCGATGTTGAAGGTCAAAAATATACTAAAGAAGCCTTAGAATTTTTAAATTTTGCTGCGGATACTGAAGTTGCTTTCTACAATCTTTACCAATTTGAGGGTGCTTCTGAAGCTACCCTGGAAGTGGTCCAAAAAGCCTTATTCGATACTGAAAAGTTAACTTTTATCGAAGCAATCCCGAGCGCTGACTACACTTTCCGCTACCGCCAAGTGACTGGTCAATACAATGAACATGAGCAAATGATGACGGAAATGATCCAACATATGCTTGGTTTTGAAGAAGTAAAAGTCTTTCATTCTAAAGTTGTGACTTTAAACAATGTCACACCAGACCAAGGGCAAATTTTTGAAAATTATTTCATCAATCCTGTTGAAAATACCGTCATTGCCATGGATGAACCCCCATTTGAAATTTACCCTTCATCTACAGAAGAGCTTGAGGAAGTTGTTGGTTTCACCGAAATGACTGAAGCTGATTTAATCAACCTAGCTCAAAAATTCTCCATGGATTTAGACGACTTGCTATTTTGCCAAAAATATTTTAAATCTGAAAACCGTAATCCTAATTTAACTGAGTTGAAAGTCATTGATACATACTGGTCAGACCACTGCCGTCACACCACTTTCAACACCCAAATCGATATTGTGACCATCGATGCCGGTCGCTACGAGCCCTTATTCAAGGCAGCTTTAAATGATTATTTAGAGAAAAGAGCGCAACTTGGCCGATCTGAACGTCCTATCACCCTGATGGACCTAGGTACAATTCAAAGCCGTTACTTACGGGAAAATGGCATCCTTGACAATGTTGAGATTTCACCTGAAGTGAACGCTTGTGCTTTAGAAATTAAGGTAGACGTTGATGGCACTGAAGAAGATTGGATCCTTTACTTTAAAAACGAAACCCATAACCACCCGACAGAAATCGAACCATTTGGTGGTGCGTCTACTTGTGTTGGTGGTGGGGTTCGTGATCCATTATCTGGTAGAAGTTGGGTATACCAAGGAATGCGAATTTCGGGGGCTAAAGACCCTAATCTACCACTTGATGCTACCCATCCTGAAAAGTTACCGCAAAGAACCATCACGAAACGTGCCTTAGAAGGTAATAGCGATTACGCCAATCAAATCGGTTTAACGGGTGGTTACGCTGAAGAAATTTACCATCCTGGTTATGAAGCTAAACGTTTGGAAACAGGGGCTTTAATTTCAGCGGCACCAAAAGAAAATATCGTCCGCGAAATACCAGTCGCAACAGACAAAATCATCTTATTAGGTGGTCGGACTGGTCGTGACGGTTTAGGTGCAGCCGTTGGGTCTTCGCAAATTCAAACGGAACAATCCCTTGAAAATGCAGGAGCTGAAGTACAAAAAGGAGCCGCAGCCATTGAAAGAAAAATTACCCGTTTATTTAGACGCGGTGAAGCAACACGTTTAATCAAACGTTGTAACGACTTTGGTGCTGGTGGGATTTCTGTTGCTGTTGGTGAGCTTGCAGATGGCTTGGACATTCAACTGGATGATGTACCGGTGAAATACCCAGGTATGCATGGTGGTGAAATTGCGCTTTCTGAATCGCAAGAACGTATGGCAGTTGTGGTTGCTGAGAAAGACATTGAAGCCTTTTTACAATACTGCGAAGAGGAAGATGTTGAGTCGACTATTATTGCTGAAGTGACCGATAATGACCGGATGCAAATGACTTGGTCAGGTAAGCAAATTATTGATTTGTCAAGAGCCTTCTTAGATTCAAACGGGGCGACTAAACACGCGAATGCAACCTTACTACAACCGAAAACCCTTTTCCAAAATGATGTGAAAGCAGGGACAGTCTGGGATGAAGCGTCATTAAAAGCTTATATGTCAACCTTAAATAGAGCGAGCCAAAAGGCTATGGCGGAACAGTTTGACGGTTCGATTGGGCGTGCGTCTGTACTCTTCCCATTCGGTGGTAAATACCGAGCAACGCCTGAATTAGGTATGGTCTCAAAATTACCAGTTGCTGGCGGTAAAACGATCACAACGTCTGGTATGGCCTATGGATTTGACCCTTACTTATCAGAACAATCGCCATTCCACGGGGCTTTCTACTCAGTCATCGAATCAGTCAGCCGCATGGTGGCCTTAGGATTTGACTACAAAGATTTACGTCTATCCTTCCAAGAATTCTTTGAAAACTTACAAAATGATCCAGAACGATGGGGTAAGCCAGTTTTATCTCTATTAGGAGCCAACTTAGCCATGTCTGGACTTGATTTAGCGAGTATCGGTGGGAAGGATTCCATGTCAGGAACCTTTGATGATATCGACGTACCGCCAACTTTATTGTCATTCGCCGTTGCGCAAGGTCGTGTGGACCAAGTGGTTTCTCGTGCCTTCAAGCAAGTAGGTTCAACAGTTGTCTTAATGGAAAATCCATTAAACCGTGACTGGACTATCGATTTAGACCAAGAAAAAGCCATTTATGAAACGATCCATCAATTGGCTAAAGGGGAGGCTTTATTAGCTGCTTCGACTGTTGGTTTTAACGGGATGTTGAAAGATTTAATCGAAATGTCTTATGGAAATGGGATTTCTGTGGCTGTTTCAGAAGACTTCACCAACCGCTTGGCTGAACCGATGATGGGGGCTTTCCTTTTAGAATTAGCCGGCGATCCTAAGGACCTACTTGGGGATATTCCTTACCAAGTTGTTGGCCAAACGCAAGCGGATACCATTCAAATTGCTGGTCAAGACTACGCTGTTAAGGCGATTGAAGCTGCCTCAAATGAAGTTTTTGCTTCTGTATTTGATCAGATTGAACATGCTGACCGCCAAACACCTGAAATTGTCGCAGGCAATAGTTTTGCATGTCCTAATAGTTCTCTTGGCCAGACAGCAACCCCTGTTAAAGCCTTAATCCCTGTTTTATACGGAACCAATGGTGAATATGACTTACAATTTGCCCTTGAAGAAGCTGGATTTGACTGTCAAGTGATGGTTATCGCCGACTCATCAAATGCCAAATTCGAGCAATCAATTCAAACGTTACTTGAAAACTTAAAAGATACACAATTACTGGCTATACCTAATGGGTCAATCTTTGGTAACCAAACGGATGAACAAGGTCGTGCTTGGGAATTGATCCTTAACAGACCGGATGTCAGCCAAGCTATTGACGCTCATTTACAAGCCGACCGCTTAATTATCGGGTCTGGATCTGCTTTCTCAGCCTTAATCCGCACTGGTTTAATTGAATTTGGCCAAGTGACTGGTCATTCAGCGATTCGTGTTTTACCAAATCAAAACGGCAAGTTCGTGTCTGATTTGACTACTGGTCGTGTGGTTGCTGAAAAATCAGCCTTTACCACTGGTCGAGCTAACAAAACCTATACCGCACCGCTTGCAACAGCATTTGGTCGCGTCGTATTAGGTGAAGCAGAAGAAAAAATCAAAGCCAATGGTCAAGTGATTGCCGCTTTCGATACTTATTTTGCAGAAGAAAATATTGACGGCTTAGCTAGTCCAAATGGTTTAGTCTTTGGGACCATCTCTTCATTTGAAAGAAGTGGGCAAGACCTCTACCAAAACGTGCCAAGTCAAGGTGAAAATCCATTCTTAACTGAAGCTTTTGCATATTTAAACGCCAAATAGGAGGATATTATATTATGTTCGTTAGAATTATTATGGGTAGTTCAAGTGATGTTGAAATCGCCCGCAAAGTAACTAGTAACCTAAGTAAATTTGAAATTCCTTACCAAGTATCTGTGATTTCTGCTCACCGCGCTTTAGATGATCTACAAGCCTTAGTTGGTCAAAATGACGCTGACCTTTATATCGGTATTGCCGGTAAAGCAGCGCATTTACCAGGGGTGATTGCTGGTATGACTGTTAAACCAGTAATCGGTGTACCGGTAAAATCTTCAACCTTGTCAGGTTTAGATGCCTTGTTATCTATCGTTCAAATGCCTAAAGGTGTCCCAGTTGCGACAGTGGCCCTTGATGGCGGCGAAAACGCGGCTATTTTAGCCGTACAAGTTTTAGCGGTGGCAGACCAAGCTTTAACAGAAAAATTAAACGACTATAAAAAAGAATTAAGCGCGGGTGTTCGCGACATGAACAACGAAGCAGCGATTCAAGCGTTGTAGCAGGTGGCTAAATGAGTGGTATTTTAGGCGTTTACTCTTTCGATAATATTGAAGCATTTCCGCATTTATATTACGGTCTCTATGCTTTGCAACACCGAGGGCAAGCGGCTGTCGGTATTGGAACAATTACGCCAGATGGTGACAGTCAATTGATCCGTGAAAAAGGGTTAATCAGTGAACATTTTGGTGACGGTTTGATTGAACATATGCCGGGGAATAAGGGGATTGGATTTGTCCAATACCCCTTTGAGAACCGGGAAAGTGAGCCTATGCCTTTTTACCATGAGGGGGCTTTAATGGCGATTGATGGGGAAATTGAAAATGAAGATTTCACCTACCAGGCTTGTATTGAAGTGCTTGGGCAAGATATTGAAACAATTAAGGCTTATTTTGAAGCTTTAATCGGTAAATTTACATTGATTTATATGAACAATGACCGGTTTATCGCCTATAAACATTTGGACGGGATTAAACCTTTAGCCATTGGGAAGATGGATGATACCATCATTGCGAGTTCAGAAACGGCAGCTATTGATTCGATCGCTGGGCACGTAATTCGTGAAATCCAACCGGGTGAATTGTTTATTCAAACAAAAACACAATGCATTTCTTACTACCTATCAGCCAACATGGAAGCAACTGAAAGCCTGGATGCCTTCGAGTTTATTTATACGGCGCGTCCGGACTCCATTCTAGACGGGATTTCTGTCTATGATGCGCGTTATCGTTTAGGAGAAACCTTATGGCAAGAAGACCAATTGCACAAAGGAATTGTGATTGGGGCACCAGAATCGGGTGTGATTTCGTCTATGGGTTATGCTAAGGCGTCAGGATTACCCTATGAGCAAGGATTTGTCCGTAACCGTTATATTGGACGGACCTTTATCCAGTCATCGAAAACCATTCGTGAACGAAATATTGAAATCAAATTGACCCCAATTAAAAGTATTGTGGCCAATCGTGAAGTCATTTTAATCGATGATTCCATTGTGCGGGGTTCAACTATTAAACGAACAGTCAACACCTTAAAAGAAGCAGGCGCAAGTAAGATTCATGTGCGCATTGCTGCGCCGCCAGTTGTGAAGGGTGAATCGATGACCGTGGATATTCCAGACAAGC
Source organism: Aerococcus viridans (assembly GCF_002083135.2). NCBI lineage: Bacteria > Bacillati > Bacillota > Bacilli > Lactobacillales > Aerococcaceae > Aerococcus > Aerococcus viridans. The sequence goes on from NZ_NBTM02000001.1 coordinate 1,521,494, forward strand.
ACCAACTTGTGGCTTACAACCGGACTATTGAAGAAGTGAGAGATTTGATTGGCTGTGATAGCTTGAAATATATTTCTTTAGATGGGTTCCACCGTGCCATCGGGCGCAGTAAACTTTATGAACCTTATTTTACTGAAGAATAAGCGACAAATAGAAGATAATAGGAGAGCGAAATGGGATTAGATTATAAGTCTGCTGGGGTCAACAAAGAAGCCGGCTACCAGCAGGTGCAATTAATTAAAGACATGATGAAAGCCACTTATACAGATCAGGTGATGACTGAAACAGGTGGCTTTTCAGGTATGGTTGAACTAGGTGCGTCTGATATGAAGGCGCCCGTCTTAGTTTCTGGAACTGACGGGGTGGGGACCAAATTAATGGTGGCCCAAGAAGTTGGTATCCATGATACCGTTGGGATGGACCTTGTCGCGATGTGTGTCAATGACATTATCTGTCAAGGTGCCAAGCCCTTATTTTTCCTTGACTATATTGCAACAGGTAAACTAGTTCCTGAGAAAATGGCCAGCATCGTCCAAGGGGTAGCTGATGGTTGTAAACAAGCTGGTGCTGCCTTAATTGGTGGTGAAACTGCTGAAATGCCAGGTATGTACGGCGAAGATGACTATGATTTGGCCGGATTTGCCGTCGGTCTTGTCGATAAAGAAAAAATCATTTCAGGAAAAGACATCAAAGCGGGCGATATTGCTATTGCCTTGCCGTCCTCTGGCGTCCATTCTAATGGATTTTCATTAGTTAGAGCAATATTAGAAAAAAATAATATTTCTTTTAATGATCAATATCGAGATACTAATAGGACGGTGGGCGAAGTTTTACTGACACCCACAAAAATCTATGCTAAAGATGTGCTAGCTTTAATCGAGGCCGTGACTGTCAAAGGGCTAGCCCATATTACAGGCGGTGGTTTATTTGAAAACGTACCGCGTACTTTACCTGAAGGCCTTGGGTTAGCGGTTAACCGTGACCAAATCCCGACGCTAGATATTTTTGACTATTTACAAGATCTAGGCCAGGTGGCAGAGGATGAAATGTTTGGGACCTTTAACATGGGGGTTGGTATGGTCATTTTCCTAGACCCAGCGGATGTTGACACAGCCTTACAAGTTTTAGTGGCTAATGACAGCGGCGCCTTTAAATTAGGGCAGGTGACGACGCAAGCTGACGGAGTGACTTTTGTATGATCAAAATTGGCGTTTTAATTTCTGGCGGTGGGACCAATCTGCAGGCCATTATAGATGCTTGTCGGTTAGGCGACTTACCAGCTGAAGTGTCAGTGGTCATTTCAAATAAGGCGGATGCTTATGGTCTAGAACGGGCCAAAAAGGCTGGGATTGACCAATTATATACCAATGATGATGAGCGTATTTTAGCGACTTTACAGGCCTATGATGTGGATATTGTGGTTTTAGCAGGATACTTGAAATTGATTGCCAAAGACCTGGTCCAAGCTTTTGATGGCCGGATGTTGAATATTCATCCGTCACTTATTCCGGCATTTTCAGGTAAGGGGTATTATGGGTTAAAAGTCCATCAAGCAGCTATTGATCGTGGGGTTAAAGTGACTGGAGCGACCGTTCATTTAGTGGACGAAAATTTTGATGAGGGGAAAATTCTGATTCAAGAGGTGGTTGCCATCTTGCCGACAGACACTGCAGAAACCTTGCAGGCACGCGTTTTAGCAGTAGAACACAGTATATTAGTCACAGCTATTGCTGAGGTCATTAGCGGTCTAGACGGCTAGGTTTAGCGATTAAGCGAAGAAAAAAATATTACGGAGACATAAGGAGACAAAAATGAAAAGAGCTTTAATTTCTGTTTACGATAAGACTGGTATTGTTGAATTTGCGACCAAATTAGACCAATTAGGTTGGGAAATCATCTCTACAGGTGGGACAAAATCTTTATTAGAAGAAGCTGGCATCAAGGTGATTTCTGTTGAAGAAGTAACCAATTCACCTGAAATTTTACAGGGGCGTGTGAAGACCTTACATCCACATATTCATGGTGGGATCTTATTCAACCGTGACATTCCTGAACATCAAGAAACAGTTGACGAATTGGGGATTCATGCCATTGATATGGTGATCAACAGCTTATATCCATTTGAAGAAACCGTAAAAAATACGGCCTCATCTAAGGCAGAAATTATCGAAAAAATCGATGTTGGTGGTCCTTCAATGATCCGTGCAGCAGCTAAAAACTACAAAGACGTCTTAATTGTCACAGACGCAGCGGATTATGATTTAGTTGCTGATGCTTTGGAAAATGATCACAATACCCTTGAATTACGGGAAAAATTAGCTGCAAAAGCCTTCAGATTAACGGCTTTCTATGATGCCATGATCGCTGAGTACTTTACTGGCCTAGTTGATGAGAAATTCCCAGAATTATTGACAAAAGCCTTCCGTTATAAGGAAGAATTACGTTACGGTGAAAATCCCCACCAAGCGGCTGTTTACTATGAAAGTCCGCTTGAAGAAGACTTTGACCTAGAACAATTACATGGGAAACAAATTTCTTATAACAACTACAATGACATGCGGGCTAATATGGACCTTGTCCAAGAGTTTGACGAGCCAGTTTGTGTGGCAGTCAAACATGCTAATCCATGTGGAGTAGCGGTTGCTGATACACCGGCAGACGCCTACAGAAAAGCATTTGCTGGGGACCCAGTGTCTATTTTCGGTGGGATTATTGGTTTTAACCGTACGGTTGATGCTGAAACGGCTGAAGAATTGTCGAAAATTTTCCTAGAAATTATCGTGGCGCCTGACTTTACGGAAGAAGCTTTTGCCATTTTGGCCAAAAAGAAAAATCTACGTTTAGTGAAATCAACGAAATTAGGTGAATTCAAGGGTAAAGGGAAAACTTATAAGGAAACAGTGGGCGGCTTGTTAATCCAAGATAAAGACTTACCAATCTACGCTGAAACAGGTCTTGAACTTAAAACAGACCGTCAAGTAACGGACAAAGAGTTAGAAGATATGGACTTCGCTTGGAAAGTGGCTAAACACTGTGCGTCAAACGCTATGGTCATTGCAAAGGACAAACAAACCTACGCTTTAGGTCACGGGGAAGTGCGTCGCGTATGGGCGCTTGAAGATGCCTTACATCGGTCTGAATTCCCATTAGAAGGGGCAGTTGTCGCTTCAGACGGCTTCTTCTTCCCAGATACCATCGACAGTTTACATGAATATGGTATTAAAGCCATCGTACAACCAGGTGGTTCTGTCCAAGATGAGAAAGTGATTCAAGCAGCAAAAGCTTACGATATTTCAGTTGTGTTCACTGGCATGCGTCATTTCAAACACTAATGACGAGCTGTTCATTCCTAAGGAGAAATCATGAAAATTCTAATTATTGGTGCTGGTGGTAGAGAACATGCCATTGCTTGGAAATTGGCCCAGTCCAACCGACCAGTTGATATTTTTCTAGCACCTGGAAATGCAGGTACGGCAAGTGATTATACCAATGTCCCAATCGAGGTGATGGACTTTGACCGCTTACTTGATTTTGCCTTAACTGAGGCCATCGATCTGGTGATTGTAGGGCCAGAAGATCCTCTTTGTGCCGGTATTGTGGATGTCTTTAAAGATGCTGGTATTGCTGTTTTTGGCCCTGACAAAATGAGTGCCCAACTAGAAGCTAGCAAGGATTTGACCAAGCAATTTTTGAATAAATATCAAATTCCAACTGCCAACTCTTTTACCACAGCTGACTTTGACCAAGCTAAGGACTATATCAACCAAGCTGACCTGCCAATCGTTATTAAGGCGGACGGTTTATGCAAAGGTAAGGGCGTCGTGATTTGTCACAGTCTTGAAGAGGCAGAGGCCACTTTAAAAGACATGTTGCTTGATCAAAGTTTCGGAGATTCCGCTAGCCAAGTCGTTATTGAAGACTATTTAGATGGCTATGAGCAGTCACTTTTATGTTTCGTGTCCAATAACCAATTGGTACCCATGGAGACGGCCCAAGATTATAAGAAGGCATTTGATGGCGATTTAGGACCCAATACGGGTGGCGTAGGTGTTTATTCTTTACCAAAAACGCCTGAAACCACAGATCCGGCCTTGGATGCACAGATCAAAGCTATTTTGGGGCAAATTGAACGTGGGTTAATCGCTGAAAAATTTTCTTTCTATGGGATCTTGTTTATTGGCTTTATGATTCAAGATGGCCAAGCGAAAGTCTTGGAATTTAATGTCCGCTTTGGGGATCCTGAGACGGAAGTCCTTTTACCAAGACTGGAAAGTGACTTGCTGACAGTTTTTGAAAAAACCCTAGCTGGCACTTTAAAACCGACGGATTTAATTTGGTCTAAGCAAGCAGCAGTCGGCGTGGTCTTATATTCAAAAGGCTATCCTGGTTTTTACGACAACCATGTTGCGATTGAATCCTTACCTGAAAACGCCTTGATTTTCCACAACGGTACGACGACAGATGAAGCAGGGCAATTGATTACAAACGGTGGTCGTGTCCTAACGCCAGTTGCCTTAGCAGACGACATTCAAAGCGCCCGCCAGGCAGCCTACAAGCTTGTGGGCCAGATTCGCGGCGCATCATTGACTTACCGGACCGATATTGCCAAGTTATAAATGTAAATTTTTTTCCAAAGCTAGTATGCGACAGCTATTCCAATGGGTTAGCTCAGTATACTAGCTTTTTTATTGGCAAAATGGCTAAGTTATGGCGAAAACGTTACTAAAAAATAAAAAACGTTTTCAAAAAAATCCATATTTTTCTGGACCTGATCCGTTGACATTGGTGAATTCCTAAGTAAAATAGTTAGTATGCGAACTATAAGGTTCGGGTGCGAACTAATCAAAAATAGACATGCAAGGAAGGTGAAGAAGTGATACATGAGGATCGTCCATTATATATAGGTGGTCTGCTACGGGAGTTAACAATTGCAGTCCATCGAAATATTGGTGTAGAACTTAGTGAGCACGAATTGGGAGATATGAAGGGTCCACAATCGATGGCATTGGGTTATCTAATCCATGCGTCAGCACAAGATGAAATCTATGTGAAAGACCTGGAAAAATATATGAAGATTCGTAAATCTACTGCATCTGAATTGGTCAGCCGATTAGAGAAGAATGGGTATGTGAAGACGGAGAAATCGCAAAAAGATGGTCGATTAAAGAGGCTAATTGTTACAGAGGAAGGACATGAAGTCCATGACCGGATTCTCCAACTTTTACAAGAGATAGATGACAGACTAGTTGAAGGTCTCTCAAAGGAAGAGGTCGATACTTTCGTCAACTTGTTAAATAGACTAATTCAGAACATGCTGCCTTAAAAAGGTGAGTATTAGGAGGTAATGAAAGGTGCTAAAAATATTAGCGAAAGCAAATAAAAAGGAAAAATTTTTCGCTTTACTAAGTGTGCTGCTGATTATGCTGCAAGTTTACTTAGAGTTAGAAATCCCTGACTACATGTCAGAAATTACAGAATTACTACAAATGCCAGATACCGTGACAGCGGATATTTGGGAACCAGGTTTAATCATGGTTGGTTTATCACTAGCATCTTTTGCCTCTGCTATATTGGTAGGATTTTTTGCTGCACGTATTGCTGCAAGTTTAACTGCCCGTATTCGTGGGGAAGTGTTTGATAAAGTCATGAGCTATTCTGCCAATGAAATCAACCAATTTTCAGTGCCAAGTTTAGTGACACGTTCTACCAATGACTTGACCCAAATCCAAATGTTGATTGCTTTAGGACTACAAGTCGTTTTACGGGGACCAATCATGTCTATTTGGGCGATTGCGAAAATTTCCGGTCAAAACTGGCAATGGTCAATGACAACTGCCGTCGCTGTGGGTGTTTTATTAGTGATGATTGGATTTATCATGTACTTCGCTGTCCCTCGTTTCAGCAAAATCCAAACCTTGACCGATAGTCTAAATGCCGTGACTCGTGAAAACTTAACTGGTTTACGCGTTATTAGAGCTTATAATGCAGAAGAATATCAAAATAAAAAATTCGCAAAAGCTAATGATGACTTAACCAATACACAACTCTTTGTTAACCGTGTAATGGGGATCATGCAACCCGGTATGACTCTCGTATCAAGTGGTTTAACCCTAGTAGTTTACTGGTCAGGTGCTTACTTAATCGCCGATGCGGCACAAGGGACAGAGCAAATTAACCTATTTTCAGACATGGTTGTCTTCTCATCTTACGCCATGCAAGTCATCATCGGATTCCTGTTGATGGTCATGATCTTCATGATTCTACCGCGTGCCATCGTTTCGGCAAAACGGATCAACGAAGTGCTTGATCTAGTACCATCCATTGATTTTAAAGAAGATGCGATTCAAACAAGGGAACAAGGATCTGTTGAATTCAAAAACGTCACTTTTAAATACGGTGATGATGCCAAACCAGCCCTTAAAGATATCAATTTCAAAATTAACAAGGGTGAAACCTTAGCCATTATCGGATCAACTGGTTCAGGTAAATCGACTTTAATCCAAATGATTCCACGTCTATACGACGTATCTGAAGGACAAGTACTTGTCGACGGGCAAAATGTCAAAGACTTTGACCACGCTCGCTTGAATAATATTGTCGGCTACATGCCACAAAAACCAGTCCTGTTTTCAGGCACAATTCGTTCAAACATGAACCTTGGTGAAAGTAACGAACACTTAGAACACCAGTTACTATCAGACGAAGCAATCTGGGCGGCCTTAGACACTGCACAAGCAAGAGACTTTGTTGAAGGAGAACCAGACCAATTGGATACCCATGTTGCCCAAGGTGGTAACAACTTCTCCGGTGGTCAAAAACAACGTTTAGGGATTGCCCGCGTGCTTGCTCGTAAGCCAGAGATTCTAATCTTTGATGACTCATTCTCTGCTTTGGACTACCAGACAGATAAGACCTTGCGTGGCGTTTTAGCTGAACGTATGGCTGACACCACTAAAATCATTGTGGCCCAACGTATTTCAACTATTATGGATGCGGACGAGATTTTAGTACTAGATAGAGGGGAAATTGTTGGTCGCGGTAAACACCAAGATTTATTAGCGGACAACAAGGTATATCAAGAAATTGCTTATTCACAATTATCAGAGGAGGAATTAGCAAATGACTAACAAAAAAGATGCAAATAAACCTTCATTGATGGCGAATATTATGACATATGCGCGTGAATACAAATGGCCGTTCGTTGCAGCGGTTGTCCTAGCCATGATTGGTTCTGTATCGTCTATTATCGGTCCCGACCGGTTAGGGGATATGACGGATAAAATCACGGAAGGCTTGATGTCACCAGATGGGATTGACCTAGAGCGTATTTCACAAATTGCAATTACTTTAGTGGTTATCTATGTCATTGGGGCTGTCTTCACTTATATTCAAACTTTCGTGATGGCAACAATTATTCAAAACTTTTCAAGAAAATTACGGAAGAATGTTTCCGACAAAATTGACCGTTTGACGCTACGTTATTTTGATAGCCATAGTCACGGGGACACCTTAAGTCGGGTAACCAACGACTTGGACTTGGTTGGGCAATCACTTAACCAAACCATGCCGTCATTTGTACCATCAGTGACTTTATTAATTGGTACTTTGGCTATGATGCTCTACAACAATGCAATTCTAACCCTAGTAGCCTTGGCTTCCGTGGTTATTGGTTTTGTAGGAATTGTCCTCATTCTAGGCCGTTCTCAAGGTTATTTCGTTTCACAGCAAAAAAATCTAGCCAATGTGAACAGTATTGCTGAAGAATCTTACACAGGTCAAAGTGTTTTAACCACTATTAATGGCCGCAACCAAGTGACAGAAACATTCAATGAAGCGAACGAAGCTTTATATGACAGTGTTTGGCATGCCCAATTCTTGTCAGGTATCATGCAACCCTTGATGCAATTCATCGGAAACTTTGGTTATGTAGCGGTCTCTGTTGTGGGGTCAATTATGACCTTAAATGGCGACATTAGCTTCGGGGTCGTTGTATCATTCATGGTTTATGTCCGCATGTTCACTCAACCACTAGGTCAATTATCACAATCATTCGCCTCATTCCAATCTGCGTCAGCAGCCTTAAATCGTGTATTTGAGTTCCTAAATGAAGAGGAAATGGTTGAAGAAACAAACCTATTGAGCGAATTGCCGGATGTCCATGGTGACGTGACTTTTGAACACGTAAACTTCGGTTATGAAGCAGATCAACCGATTATCAAAGACTTCTCAGTAGCCGCTAAATCAGGTCAGAAGATTGCTATCGTAGGACCTACCGGTGCTGGGAAGACGACAATCGTCAACTTGCTAATGAAATTCTATCCAATCGACTCAGGTGAAATTTACATTGATGGGATACCAACCAGTGAAATCTCACGTGCAGCCGTCCACGACCAATTCTCAATGGTATTACAGGATACTTGGCTATTTGAAGGCACCATTCGTGAGAACTTAATTTTCAACCAAGACCACATTACCGATGAAATGGTTGAATCAGCAGCCGCTGCAGTAGGTATTGACCACTTTATCAATACATTACCGAAAGGCTATGATACTGTATTAGACGACTCTGTAACCTTATCAGTAGGGCAAAAACAATTGTTTACCATTGCACGTGCCTTATTGAAAGATGCACCTTTATTGATTCTAGATGAAGCCACATCTTCAGTGGATACTCGTACAGAAGTCTTATTACAAGAAGCCATGGACAAATTGATGGAAGGTAGAACATCATTCGTGATCGCCCACCGTTTATCCACTATCCGTAATGCTGATATTATCTTAGTTATGGACAAAGGAAACATTATCGAACAAGGAAACCATGAGGCTTTAATGACCAAGGGTGGCTTCTATGCAGACCTTTATAACAGTCAGTTTGCAAAATAGCATGTAAGTTTAAATTTAAAAATAAGAGAACAGGTTGTTAAAATGTCTGTTCTCTTATTTTTTTAATTAATGTCTTTCTAAATCATAAGATGTACTTAAGTTACCTATCCTATTCAAGACTATTGAACGCTGCTTTGTAGTATTGTATCTAGGTAAGAAATAAAATATAAAAAATATTATGTTGCAATGTGCATTATTCGCTACGAAAAACTTTACAACAAATACCAGCATGGGTATAATAGAAAAATACGGGTGGGGGTATAAAGAAGCCGTAAGGGCATGATGTTATTAACGTCTGCGGCGGTATGACGTCCTGAACAAATAAAAATAAGTCGGTGAAAATTAATGAGAATTGTCGTTATTGGTGGTGTAGCAGGCGAAATTTCCGAAAAATCAACCGATTATTGTCAGCTGTCACAGTGGACTGCCTAGCTAAACAGCAGAAAGAATGCTGAAACAAAATGGCTACCAAGCTAAAAATTTAGATGGCGCATTTGCTCTTTACTCAACTGTGAAACTAGAAAAGGGGATAAAATAATGTATCATTCAATATCAATGTCAAAATTTGAACAAAAGTGGAAAAAAGAGAAACTTCCTTTAGTAGATGTTAGAGAAATCAACGAATGGGAAGATGGTCACCTGGATGGTGCAATCCATATTCCTTTAAGTAATCTTTCAGCTGAAAAAAATAAATTGGATAAAAAACAAGAGTACTATGTAATGTGTCACTCTGGAGCACGTTCTGCAAAGGCTTGTCAACAATTAGCACAAGAAGGATACAACGTGATAAATGTAATGGGCGGAATTTCTGCATGGAACGGAGAAATTGTTTAATGGAATACGATAAAAAAATTGTGAACCGTTTGAACCGTTCTGACGGTCAATTGCATGGCGTTTTGAATATGATGGAAGAAGGAAAAGATTGCGTGGATATTGTGACTCAATTATCAGCCGTTCGCTCTAGTATCGATCGTACGATTAGTTTAATTGTTGCTGAAAATTTAGTAGAATGTGTGCAAGAAAATATTAAAGATGGCAGTACTGGTGAAGAGCGTATTCAACAAGCAATTCAGTTACTAATGAAGAGTCGCTAGCCATCTGTTGTGGCTTATGCTACATCAATATATAACAATATTTTAAATGAATATAGACGTATAGTATTGAAAATAAATAATAAGAGAACAGGTTGCTAAGATGCCTGTTCTCTTATTTTTTACTTCTAGAGCAATCAACTTTCATAGCTTTTTCGTTAATCTAAAAATTGTTGATTTTGAAGTTAAAGTTTCATAGGCTAATTTTTGTATGGTCAAATCTTTTAAATCAGTTTGATAACTGGCAATATAATCTAAAACATTTTGTTCAATTTCAGGATAGTTTTGACTGTTGGAATAGAACTAGTTTGCCATTATGACTCCTTTCTTAAACCTAAATTTTCAGTCAGACAATTAATATCCTTAATTATTCATTACTGTCATAATGAAATTTTACTATGAAATGAAAATAAACATGAATTTAATCAATTATTCTCTTCTAGCTATTTATGATTTATCTCCTAAAAATATAGTTATATACATACGGGGAATACATGTATATTGATCTTAAATCAACGTGATCCAAGATTAGATAAACGTTTGATTAGTGTATTCAACAAAAACACCCCCGATTTCTCGAAGGGTGTTATCAAAATTCATCAAATCATTTAGCTTAGTGGAAGACCATACCACCATCAACAACGATTGTTTGACCTGTAATATATGTTGAGTCTGGCCCAGCTAGGAATGCTACTACGTTGGCTACATCTTCTGGTTCTGATAGACGTTTAAGGGTAATGTTTTGTGCGAATTGATTCATACCCCACTCATCGTCTTTACCTGCATTGACTCCTACTTCGTGAGCGATACCAAACATCATTGGTGTCTTCACGATACCAGGTGCGTATGCTGTCACAGTAATATCATCTTGAGCTAGGTCACGGGCTAATACTTGTGTAATACCGCGGACTGCAAATTTTGAGCCTGAGTATAAAGCTAATTCAGGGTTACCCAATACCCCTGCTTGTGACGTAGCATTGATGATTCGACCACCGTGACCGAAGGCTTTGAAGTGTTTTTGAGCAGCTTGTGCACCCCAGATTACACCTGCTACGTTGATACCATATACTTGGTCGAACATTTCTTGGGTAATTGTTTCTAATGGTGTTGTCGGTGCAACACCCGCATTATTGACAACTACATTTAAATCACCAAAATGTGCTGCAATTTTATCAAATGCTTCAAATACCTGTTCACGTTTAGACACATCTGCGCCTGCAGCAATAGCATCACCTTCTGGGAATTCGGCTACAGCAGCTTCAGCTGTTTCGGGATTATAATCAACAATACCAATTTTAAAGCCATCTGCATGTAGACGTTTAGCAATCGCTAACCCAATCCCTTGACCAGCACCTGTAACAATCGCAACTTTTACCATAATATAACCTCTTCCTTTGTGAATTTTTTAACATATTCATAAACAAAGTATAACTATTATTGAAACCGTATTCAATCATTTCTACATTGATTACAACCGTTTTCTTAATTTTCAGATAAAATCATTTTTTATAACAATAAAGATCCTTTTAAACAAACATTTTTGTATAATTTCATTGATGGCAAGTAAAAGCAGTGTAAGTATCATGGAAATTCCAAAACTACATTCTTATACGGCCTTAATCAAGGAGTGGCGGTATGAGTATGACGTTGATAAGACTGCCGCAGAAGTAAAAGAAATCCTAAATGGAGATGACTCTGACCAGTCTTATGAATTAATTGAGATTGTAGGTAAACGAGTAAGCAGAGATTTAGTTAAAAAATATAGTTTTGAATTGTTTGAATACATGTATGTTCAAGAAGAAAATTAAATTTATATATTCAACATAAAAAAAGAAAGCAGCACTGATAGAATATCAGTAAAAGCTTCCTTTTTTCTGTTATCTTGTATTCAAAAGTTAAGACTAATGACTATGGATTAATAAACATTACCTAATCACTTTTTGCCATATTCATTTCTTATAACTATAGGTTGCAACATAAACCTTAACGAAAGATATGGGCTTGACTGAACTTGTAAAAGAAGCACTTTAAAAACAATTAAAATTAGTGGGCATTAATAAGGGATTTATAGGTGATCTAAGGGATAATTTGTTGTCTTTGGTTTCTAAATTAATCTACGTGTTTATTATGGAATCGCTTTTTAAATATTGATGAGATAATAAAAACAACGATAAGTCTTCATTTGTAATTGATAAAAATCAAAGTGTTTGACAATGATAAGGGGTAATTATAAACTATATGTAAGTTCATTCAACTACATTTGTAGACAAAGGTGGTATTACCAAAAGGAGAGAAATTGTATGAAAAAAACAATTATAAGTAGTCTTTTATCTGTAGCATTATTAAGTTCTTATCCACTAGTGAATAAGGTAGGCGCGAATACACTTGATGATGCAGATAATGCTGCTCAAACTGGCTCGAAAACGGTGGCTAGCGAAACAACGGATAAATCTCAAACAGGCCACGAAGGTATGGAACATGATGAATCTGGGGCAATTCCAGAAGGATTGGCAGAGGCAGAAAATCCAACTTATCCAGAAGGAAGCGAAGTAACGATTCAAACCGATCACATGCCAGGAATGATGGGAGCTACAGGTGAGGTTGTGGGTGCCTTTGATTCAATTGCCTATGAAATCACCTATAACGATACCAAAACAGGAGAGGAAATCGCCAATCACAAATGGGTTGTACACGAGGAAGTTGAAAATGCCCAAGACGAGCCTTACCAAGCAGGTGACGAAGTCGTTCTAGAAGCTTCCCATATGCCCGGTATGCAAGGGGTGACCGCAACTATTGATTCGGTAGAAGACACCACTGTTTATATGGTCACGTACACGGATACAGAAACAGGCGATACTGTTGAAAATCATAAATGGCTAGTAGAAGAAGAATTAGGGGAAGAAGTACAAGACTCAAGCCAATTTTGGAGAGCGCGTACAGTAGAAGAAGTACAAGCAGATGTTTCCCAATACGATACATTAGAAGAACTTCAAAATTACGAAGTGGTTTGGGGAGATACTCTCTGGGCGATTTCTCAAAGTACTAATTTTTCAGTAGACGATTTAACTGAAGTATTTAATATTAAAAACGCTGATTTAATATTTGCTAACTACACACTTGAAAATCAACCATCATTAGAAGATAGCTATGAGAACCAGATAATTAGCGAGTCCAAAAAAACAAGAGATATGGATAATATGGGAGATATGAAGCATGATGAGTCGGGAGAAATTCCAGAAGGCTTGGAAGAAGCTGAAAATCCGATGTACGAAGTAGGAGAATCTGTTATTCTTCAGCGCGATCATATGCCTGGAATGGAAGGTGCCGAAGCAACTGTTTCTGGCGTATTTGCTACGACGGCTTATGAGGTTTCTTTCAATCCAACCAATGGTGGAGAACGAGTGGAAAATCATCGCTGGGTTATCCACGAAGACATTTCTGAGTCAACCAAAGGCGCATTTGAACCTGGAGAAGAAGTGACATTAGAAGCCGACCATATGGAAGGTATGGAAGGAGCAACTGCAATAATTGATGACGCTGTAACTACGAATGTTTATATGGTGGATTACCAACCAACAGATGGCGGAGCAGTTGTTCGTAATCATAAATGGTTTGTTGAAGAAGAATTAGCTCAATAATCACTAGTGATACATTAAAATACCTACCAAACTTAAAGTTTAAGAAATACTAAAAAAGGACGGATACTTATGAATAAATACCTAAAATTTGCCCTCATGATTTTAATTTCAACAATCATTATGTACTTTCTAATGTTTGTGAATGTCAATGAATTTGCGCACATTTACTTTAGTCAAACCCGTGTTTATATGGCTATTTTGATGGGCGCAGTCATGGCTATCATTATGATGGGTTTTATGTGGAAAATGTATGATAATAAAAAATTAAACGCCGTTATAATGGGGCTTTCAGTCTTACTCGTGCTGGGATCGTTTGGGCTTATTCAAAACCAAGTTGGCATAGACGATACTGCTTGGATGAGAGCCATGATTCCACACCACTCTACCGCTATTATGACTAGTGAAAATGCCAATCTCACAGATCCACGAGTACAGCAATTAAGCGAAGAAATTATACAAGCACAAGAAGAAGAAATTGCTAAGATGGAACAATTAATTGAAGATATAGAAGAAAACGGAGAAGAATAAACATTCAATAAATTTAAAAAGTAAAAAAATCCCTATACACAAGAAGTCTATGATAACTTCCGTGTGTATAGGTTTTTCTATTTTTCCGCTTTTTCTCAATTCTTGATTTCCTAAATACGATAAACAATTAAATTGCTCAATAGTGTTCATCATATTTAGAAAATATAATTTTAAAAATAAGGAATTCTAAAATCAATAAAAGTAAATCAATGGTAACCTTATAATTAGTATTGGGTAAAGATAGGAAAACAAAGGCAATAATAGCTGGTTATATTTATTAAAAAAACAAGCTGGTTACATTTATTTAAAAAAGACTTGACAAGAATGGTTTACAATAGTAAACTTATCTCAAACATTTACGTTTACGAATGTAGACAATAAGGAGGGAAAGTGAATGAGTACAATAGTAGTTAACCCTCATATCACAGATGCTGAATGGGAAGTTATGCGTGTAGTCTGGGCGAATGGTCGAGTGACTAGTAAAGAAGTCATTTCTACATTGGGAGAGAAAATGGACTGGAAAGAAGCGACAACCAAAACGCTCTTAGGTCGACTCGTGGAAAAAGGCGCACTGTATACAGAACAAGAAGGTAGAAAATATATTTATTCGGCAAATATCGAAGAGAAAGAAGCGGTAAGAAGTTTTACAAACAATATTTTCGATCGTATTTGTCGAAAGAATGTCGGGAATGTAGTAGGGAGTATCATTGAAGATCATGTCTTAAGCTTCGATGATATCCAGCGACTAGAAGAAATATTAGAGATGAAAAAAGCTTTCGCAGTAGAAGAAGTGGATTGTCAGTGTACAGAAGGGCAATGCGATTGCCATTTACATCATCATGGAGAATAAGGAGCGAAAAAATTGGAGAATAAATCGTTTGCCATAGAAGGCATGACTTGTGCGTCTTGTGCGCAGACAGTAGAAAAAGCGGCAAAAAAAGTACGTGGGGTCACACAGGCTTCCGTGAACCTAGCAACAGAGAAGTTAAGTATAGAGTACGATGAACCAACTTTTTCGGTAGAAAATCTACAAAAAGCAGTGGATAATTCAGGGTATGAACTGATTGCCCAAGAAGGAACGACGCAAACCTTTGCAATTGAAGGGATGACCTGCGCATCCTGTGCACAGACAATTGAAAAAGCCGTCGGAAAGTTGTCGGGCGTAGATAAAGCTTCCGTCAATTTAGCGACAGAAAAAATGCAAGTTTCTTATAACCCGTCAGCAATTTCAGTATCTGATGTGACTGGTGCTGTATCCAATAGTGGTTATGCAGCCGTATTAGAAACAACTGAGACTCAAGATAATTCACGAGCAGAGAAGCGTGAGAAAAAAGAAAAAAGAATGAAGCAACTTTCAAATCGTTTTGGGATATCCATTATATTTACAATCCCTTTACTAATTATATCCATGGGTCATATGGTCGGTATGCCTCTACCAAATATCGTTGACCCAATGATAAATGCACTTAATTTTTCTCTTTTACAACTTATTCTGACTTTTCCGATAATGGTAGTAAGCTGGGAATATTTCCAGAAGGGATTCAAAACCTTATTTAAAGGTCACCCAAATATGGATTCCCTGATTGCCCTTGGTACCGCGGCCGCTTTTGTATACAGTCTGGCAGCGACGATCGGGGCTGGCTTAGGTTACGGGAACTTTTCAGATTTACTTTACTATGAAGTGACTGGAGTTATCTTAACTCTTCATACGTTAGGGTTATTTTTAGAAGAGCGATCAAAGGGGCAAATGTCCTCAGCGATTGAAAAATTAGTCAACTTGGTTCCTAAAACAGCTCGAGTGATACGTAATGGTGTGGAACAAGAGATTACTGTGGACGAAGTCGCTTTAGGAGATGTTATTCGAGTTCGTCCGGGAGAAAGTATGCCTGTAGATGGTGTTGTTGTTGAGGGACGCACTTCAGTCGATGAATCAATGCTGACAGGAGAAAGTATCCCCGTGGAAAAGGAAAGTGGAGACGAGGTTATTGGGGCTAGTATCAATAAAAATGGTTCCATTGATTACCGCGCGACTCGAGTGGGAAGTGATACAACTCTATCTCAAATCATAAAATTAGTAGAAGATGCTCAAGGGTCTAAAGCACCTATTGCTCGAATGGCCGATATCATTACCAGATATTTCGTACCGATTGTTATAGCATTAGCCGTTTTAGCAGGGATTGCTTGGTTAATTGCAGGTCAATCTGGAATATTTGCTTTATCCGTTATCATAACAACCCTTGTCATTGCTTGTCCATGTGCCTTAGGTTTGGCGACTCCAACAAGTATTATGGTTGGAACCGGAAAAGGGGCAGAACATGGTGTCTTGATAAAAAGTGGTGAGGCGTTAGAAACCACTCATAATTTAGACACGATTGTATTTGATAAAACAGGGACACTGACAGAAGGTAAACCTATCGTGACGGATATTTTGGTAACTCCTCTTATTACTAAAGAAAATCTTTTATATTATGCAGCTTCCGGTGAAACAGGTTCTGAACACCCATTAGGCGAAGCCATCGTACAAAAATCAAAAGAAGAGAACATGACATTAGCTAAACCAGATCATTTTGAAGCGATTCCTGGACACGGGATTCGAGTTGAAATTGAGGGCAAAGATATGTACATTGGAAACCGTAAACTGATGCTAGAGCAAAAGATTGATTTATCAAGCATGGAAATAGAATCCGATCGTTTAGCAGACGAAGGAAAAACACCGATGTATCTCTCTGTTGATGGAGAACTAGCTGGAATTATCGCAGTAGCTGACACACTCAAGGAAAATAGTATGAAGGCTGTTAAAGAACTTAGAAGACGCGGTGTTGAAGTAATCATGATTACTGGAGATAACAAACGTACAGCCAAAGCGATTGCTAAGCAAGTGGGTATAGACAGTGTATTAAGTGAAGTATTACCTGAAGATAAAGCAGAGGAAGTCAAAAAACTACAAGAGGCAGGCAAGAAGGTAGCGATGGTTGGAGACGGCATTAACGATGCACCCGCATTAGCTCAAGCAGATGTCGGAATTGCAGTTGGATCAGGTACAGACGTGGCGATTGAATCGGCTGATATTGTCCTTATGCGTAATGATTTAACCGCTGTATTGACTGCGATTGATTTAAGTCATGCAACGCTACGAAACATTAAACAAAACTTGTTCTGGGCTTTTGCTTACAACCTTGTAGGTATTCCAGTTGCGATGGGTCTCTTGTATATTTTTGGCGGACCATTGATGAATCCAATGTTTGCGGCAGTCGCCATGAGTTTCAGCTCCGTATCGGTCTTGCTCAATGCTTTACGGTTAAGACGATTCAAACCAGCAGTTGTTTAGAAAACACGTAGCTTATCTGGGATTTAAACTTCTTCCTATTCTATATAATAGGAGAAGATAAAAAAAAAAAAGGGGAATAAAATAATGAAAAAAGAAGTCTTATTAGATGGCGTAAAATGTGCAGGTTGTGCGAACACGGTACAAGAAAGATTTTCAGCTATTGAAGGGGTTGAATCTGTAGAGGTTGATTTAGCGACTAAAAAAGCAGTACTTGAAAGTCAAACAGAGATTGATACCGAAACGCTCAATGCTGCTTTAGCAGAAACTAACTATTCAGTATTAAGTGCATAAAGTGCGAATACCATTTATTCATAGATAGTAGATAGAGATAAAGTATAGAACCCTTTTCATGAGAATTATATGCAGTGTTAGATGAGAAAGTTATAAAACTTTAAAATCAGTCTCTAATATAATAAGGAGGAATTAAAAATGAGTAATAACAAAAAACATTCGTCACATAGTCATCATAATCACGGCGACATGGATCACAGCAAGATGGACCATAGTCAGATGGATCACAGCAAGATGGACCATAGTCAGATGGATCACAGCAAGATGAATCATAGTGCGATGGATCACAGTCAAATGGATCATGGCGCAATGGGAGGGCATGCCCACCACCATCACGGTAGCTTTAAGGAGATTTTCTTGAAGTCACTCCCATTAGGAATTGCAATCTTACTCATTACTCCTTTTATGGATATTCAGTTGCCTTTCCAAATTATCTTTCCTTATGCAGACGTTGTAGCAACTGTATTGGCAACAATTCTATACATTTATGGCGGAAAACCATTCTACATGGGTGCGAAAGATGAGTTTAATTCAAAAGCTCCAGGCATGATGTCCTTGATTACTTTGGGAATAACGGTTTCTTATGCCTATAGTGTTTACGCAGTGGCCGCTCGATATGTAACTGGAGAACATGTCATGGACTTCTTCTTTGAGTTTACAACGTTAATTTTAATCATGTTATTAGGACACTGGATTGAAATGAAGGCATTGGGTGAAGCAGGGGACGCGCAAAAAGCATTGGCTGAGTTGGTGCCGAAAGATGCTCATGTTGTTTTAGAAGACGATTCGATTGAGACTCGCCCTGTATCTGAACTTCAGATTGGAGATGTTATCCGTGTTCAAGCAGGAGAAAATGTTCCAGCAGATGGTATCATTATTCGCGGAGAATCCCGTGTAAACGAGGCCCTCTTAACAGGTGAATCTAAGCCAATCGAAAAGAATGTTAAAGATCAAGTCATTGGTGGATCAACAAATGGTAGTGGTGTCCTATATGTAGAAGTAACAGAAACAGGGGATAAGTCCTTTATCTCACAAGTACAATCATTAATTAGCCAAGCACAAAGCCAACCTTCTCGTGCAGAGAATGTGGCTCAAAAAGTAGCTAGCTGGTTGTTCTACATTGCGGTTGTAGTAGCTTTAATCGCCCTACTAATCTGGACGATCATTGCGGATCTGCCTACAGCCGTTATCTTTACTGTGACTGCGTTAGTTATTGCCTGCCCACATGCTTTGGGTCTTGCTATTCCCTTGGTAGTATCACGTAGTACTAGTTTGGGTGCAAGCCGAGGATTACTGGTTAAAAATAGAGAAGCTTTGGAATTAACTACTAAAGCGGATGTTATGGTATTGGATAAAACAGGTACTTTAACAACTGGTGAGTTTAAAGTATTAGATGTTGAACTCTTTAATGATAAATATACGAAAGATGAAATCGTTGCCTTATTGTCAGGTATCGAAGGTGGATCTAGTCACCCTATCGCTCAGTCAATAATTAGTTACGCAGAACAGCAAGGGATACGTCCAGTAAGTTTTGATTCGATTGATGTTATTTCTGGCGCTGGTGTAGAAGGTCAAGCTAACGGACATCGTTATCAATTAATCAGTCAAAAAGCATATAGACGTAATCTGGATATGGATATTCCAAAAGGAGCAACCCTTAGTGTCTTAGTAGAAAACGACGAAGCAATCGGTGCTGTAGCTTTAGGGGATGAATTAAAACCGACAAGTAAAGCCTTAATACAAGCCCTTAAAAAGAACAAGATTCAGCCGATTATGGCAACGGGTGACAATGAAAAAGCGGCTCAAGGAGCTGCAGAAATTTTAGGTATTGATTATCTAGCTAATCAATCTCCTCAAGACAAATATGAATTAGTTGAAAAACTTAAAGCAGAAGGAAAGAAAGTTATCATGGTCGGTGACGGGGTCAACGATGCACCTTCTCTTGCATTAGCAGACGTTGGTATAGCTGTTGGTGCCGGAACTCAAGTAGCATTGGATTCAGCCGATGTTATCTTGACACAGTCAGACCCTGGCGACATTGAATCCTTTATCGAGTTAGCGAATAAGACGACACGTAAGATGAAAGAAAACTTGGTGTGGGGAGCAGGTTACAATTTTATCGCGATTCCAATCGCTGCTGGGCTCCTCGCTCCTATCGGCATTACCTTGGGTCCGGCCTTCGGCGCCGTCCTCATGTCCTTATCGACCGTTATTGTTGCCATCAATGCTATGACATTGAAATTAGAGCCAAAATAAACAGTTATTTGGTACATTAAATAATTGAATGACCTTATCGTGTAAAAATACAATAGTTTCACAGTTAAGGAAGAGATGAAATGATTTAAAAAATCATCTCTTCCTTTTTTAGTTTATAAGGAGGAAAAATTATGAGGCTGGTCCTTTTAGGGTTACCTGGTGCTGGGAAAGGCACCCAAGCTAAAAGAATCGCAGAAGAGTACCACCTGACGGCTATTTCAACTGGTGAAATGTTACGAGAAGCAACCAAGGAGAAAGATACATTCGGACTCAGAGTGCAAGAATATATGAATAAAGGAGAGCTAGTTCCAGATGAGTGGATAAACTCATTGGTTAAGAGTCGCTTACAAGCAAAAGATGTTGAAAATGGCTTTGTTCTGGATGGTTACCCACGTACCCTACAGCAAGCAAAAATGCTCGAAGCTTACCTACAAAGTCAGAATCAGAATTTAGACGCTGTTTTCTTTTTAGATGTAAGTCAGGATACGTTAAGACATCGGTTAGCGCAACGAGGGAATCTTCGTTCAAAAGAAAAACAAGGAAATTCCCAAATCGAATCAAAAAGGGGAAAAATTCGACTGGATGACAAACCAGTAGTGATTGAAAATAGGCTACACATTAATAAGGAATTAATGGAATCACTTATTCACTTCTACAAGGAGCGAAATCTGCTTTACGTTATCAATGGTGAAGGGGATTTTGACAATGTGTTTGACAATATAAATGAGGGTTTATTGTCTGTAAACAAATAACTACACAAATTGAACTTAAATTATGTGATTTAAAACAATTAACTAATGTAAGCTATGAAGGGGATTGAAGAATGAATGTTTTACTTAGTGTAATCGATCCAGTTGCTATTTCAATTGGCCCGATAAAGATTTATTGGTACGGAATTATTATTGCTCTAGCGATGCTGATCGGCATTTCATTAGCTACAAAGGAAGCTCAAAAACTGGGACTTGAAGAAGATACCACGGTAGATATGGCATTATGGGCCATACCAATTGGCTTTATCGGTGCCTGACTTTATTACGTTTTATTCAAATGGGACTACTATATACAGAATCCGAGTGAAATCATCGCAATTTGGAATGGTGGAATTGCCATTTATGGGGGGCTAATTGCGGGTGGTCTCGCAGTATACTGGTTTGCAAGAAGAAAGAAAATGACGCTAACTCTTTTACTAGACATACTGGCACCTAGTGTCCTCCTAGCTCAATCGATTGGTCGCTGGGGAAATTTCATCAATCAAGAGGCACATGGCGGTCCAGTCACCCGACAATTTTTAGAAAACTTGTACTTACCGGAATTCATCATTAACCAAATGAATATCAACGGAACCTATTACCATCCCACTTTTCTTTATGAGTCTTTATGGAGTTTAGTTGGTTTCGCCTTGTTGCTCCTTTTGCGGAACAAGAATCAATTCCTTCGCCAAGGAGAAGTGGCGCTCAGCTATGTCATTTGGTATTCAGCAGGAAGGTTTTTTATTGAAGGCATGCGGACAGACAGCTTATGGATAGGCGATTTCTTACGAGTTTCACAAGGCTTGTCCCTCGTTTTGTTCGTAGCAGCACTGGGTGTTTTGATGTATCGCAGGTACTATACCTATCCGCCAGTACCCTATTATAAGGATGAGCCTAAACTGTCCAAAGCAGCAAATTAAGAAGGTGAAGATATGCTAGACAGATGGAGTTAATTAACAGAGAGACCGACAAAGTGGAAATGGAAGGAGCATTGCAAGAGATTCTGGAAGAATTGGATGTGCCCTCTCCTGAAGAGATTTCAGATCAATACACACTAACGAAACCTCAAAATCACTCCACAGGAGATCATGAAAAAAGAAGAGTCAATGAATAAAGCTCTTTTTAGGTTAAATACAAAAGCTGAATCAGAAAAAGTTTACGACTTTTTGATTCAGCTTTTTTGTCGATTATGAGTGTACTCAAAATCGACACAAGAAGTACGCTTGATTTGTGGTCTTCTTTATGTAGTCTAGAAGTGTCGATTTAAAAATAATTTTTGGAAGTATTTTTTTGTTTATTTATCTACTCACTGAGTGTAAAAAGAACACCAATCCGCTATGATTAAAATGTTTAGAACTAATCATAGAATTAAATTCTCAAGTATCATGTGAAATAATCAAATTATCAAATCAGTTTTAAGAAGAAAAGGGGGATAAGATTATGAATAAGACGTTGATTGAATTTCAGGAAAAAGCAATTAATTTTGATTGGGCAGCTTTAGCACAACTAGCAAAAGATCATGTTAATCCTGAACAATTAATAAAAGATATTTATGCAGATGGATATACAGATGGATTCACAGATGGGTATTCAGAAGGTACATTAGATGGAAAAACTGAAGTGCTTATAAAAATTGCGGCAATAGGAATCCCATTAGCTGCTTTAAGTACTTATGGTGTAGGTAAACTATGGAATCGACATAAAAAATCAAAAGAAGAAATAGAGATACTTGCTAAAGAAAATGCAAAATTAAAAGCAGAAAAATATGCTGAAAAAGTTAAAGATTTAAACAGGAATGAGAAGATCGCTGACAATGTAATTTCGATAAATTTTAAAACTGAAATTAGGAATATAAAATCAGCAAATTAATTTAATAGAGAATAAATAGACCGAAGTTTTTACTTTGGTCTATTTTCGTAGTCAAAACTTAAGACTTATAACCGAAAATGCCAGCCGTTTTGTAAATTGCAACTGCTGGCATTTTTGGTTTATATATTTTTAATCAATAAATATAGGCCGATAAGAAGTAAGGATAGGGTTAAGAAACCATGGATAATTTTTGTCGATTGAAATTCTTTGGGGTATTTAAATAAGAAGATATACCCGTTAACGAAACCGGCGACAACGAGCAAGATAGCAAAAATGGTTAAATACATAATAACTCCTTTACGATGGTGGATTCTTTTTTCAATTATACCTTAGATTTCGGACTTTGGTATGAGGGTTACGGTGTGAATTTCTACTAGTATAAAGGTATAATTAACTATAAGTTATGAAGAGAAAGGTTGATAAACCATGAAATTATATATGAAAAACCAATTACTATCGTTGAAACGTGACTTTAATCTGAAGAATGAAGATGGCGATCCTGTTTATAAAATCAAGAATAAATGGCTATCAATTGGCCAACAATTTCGCATTATTGACCTAGCCCAGGATAAAGAAGTGGCACAAGTTAAAGAGCAAATCATTGATTTGATGCCAACGGTCGATGTGTATGATGAAAATAATGACAAGGTAGCTGAAATCCGCAAGAAGATTTCTTTATTTAGAGATAACTACAAGGTAACGTCCTTGGATTGGGATGTGAAGGGGAATATCCTTGATTTTGATTTCCGTATCACGGATGAAAATGGCGACCGGATTGCCCGCATCGACCGCAAGTTGATTTCAATTCGCGATACTTTTGTGATTGATATTGAAGACCATGTGCCAGCTGATGTGGTGCCAATTATTTTAGGTGTGGTGATGGCGATTGACTTAGTAGTTGAGCGCGAAGAAGATTAAAAAAAGAATATTAAAATGGAAGACTAAAATTGTACTTAAATAGTTAACTGAGGAGGCTGCGACCGTATGGATCGTGGCCTTTTTATTTTCGTTTCAAAATTCCCTTCGAAACCACTTGTGTTTACCGAACGTACGTTCTATTATTGATGGGAACATACGTTCTATTTCTAAGGGCGTAAATTTAAATGTCTAAGCGAAGGAGGGCTAAAGATGTTTGCGAATAATGTAACGTTTGACTATTCAAAGGAACCTAGCCGCGATATTTTGTGTATTGATTGTAAGTCATTTTATGCCTCAGTGGAGGCAGTAGAACTCGGTTTAGACCCGTTAACGACCAAATTAGTCGTCATGTCCTACTCTGATGAGGCTGGCGGTCAGAGTAGGGGTTCGGGGCTTATTTTGGCTAGTTCACCAGCCGCTAAGAAAGCCTTTAATATTTCCAACGTGACACGGGCCCGTGATTTACCTTATCCCTATCCAGAAGATTTGGTAATTGCTCAACCGCGCATGCGGTTTTATATGGAGAAGAACCAAGAGATTAATCGGATCTATAAAAGCTACGTGGACGAAGCCAACCATCACGTATTTTCAATAGATGAGAGTTTCTTAGATGTGACGGATTCATTCAAACTATTTAAGGTTAGTAGTGCCTACGAAATGGCGCAGAAAATTCAAAAGGATGTCCATGACCAGACCGGTATTTATACAACGATTGGTATTGGCGATAACCCGTTTCTAGCTAAAGTAGCCCTAGATATTGGCGCGAAAAAGGAGGGCGACATGATTGCTGAATGGCGGTATGAGGATGTCCCGGATACCCTATGGCAGATTGCTGATTTAACAGAAGTCTGCGGTATTGGCCACCGAATGGCCCGCCGGCTAAATGGGATGGGTATTAATAATGTCTACGACCTCGCCCATTCTTCTTATCACGTATTAAAAGATAAATTAGGGGTCATGGGTGCCCAACTTTATGCCCATTCGTGGGGCATAGACCGGTCTTTTCTCGGCACCCCTTATACCACAAAGGACAAGTCCATCGGCAACAGTCAAGTGCTACCAAGAGACTACACCGATAAGGATGAAATTGCTGTCGTCGTCAAGGAAATGGCTGACCAAATTGGTACCCGTTTAAGACGGGCTGGCGCGCAAACCCAAGTCGTCGGTCTTGGCTTAGGCTATTCCATGGGCTACTTTGATGCAAGTGGTAAAAGGGGTATTCATAAGCAAATCAAGGTAACACCGACCAATCAAAGTAAGGTGATTGCTGAAGTGGCCTTGTACCTGCTGTCCTTACTCTATGACAACCAAGTAATTCGGCATATTTCTTTATATAGCGGCAACCTTGTTTACCACCAAGCAGTTCAATTAAATTTATTTGAAAGTGAAAATAACCAAGTAGCGGAAATGAAAACAGATGTGATTGTGGATACCATCCGCAAGAAATATGGCTTTAAGAGTCTGGTCTATGCCTCGTCTCTTAAAGCTGGCGGTCGGGCGATTGACCGGTCTAGTTTAGTTGGCGGTCACGCTGGTGGTATGGCGGGTATCGAAGGTGAGGCCCATGGCTAAGCGGCTTGAACCTTGGGAACTACCGAACACTACAAGACGGGCCCAATTGTCATGGTTAAAAAAGCAACGACACCCAAGGACCCGTAAACACTTCGCGCCTTATAATGAATATGAGGACCGGACCTTTGGTATGAAGTGGGCTACTGCTTATGCCATGGATGAATTGGTCAAAGGCATTCAATCCAACCATAAGGATGCAGCTAAAGTATCTACACCACTGCCTGAGATGACTAGGGAAGAGGTTGACCAAGTCTTGCAGGAAGCTTGGTTAAACCACTATCCTGTTTCTATTCAATTGTCTTTGAAGGATCATTTAGGTCGCTACCTTGACCATATCCTCGGTTGGTTTAATGGGGAGAGTAATTATTTCTATTTTTTGATCGGTAGTCAGAAGATTTTATGGGATGATGTGCGCCATATTGAATTGGTCAAAGAAAGTAAGTGGTCACATATTGACCTTTAGTTTGATGTTTGTAGTCAAATGTTTGTATAATATTGATATATCAAGGATTTAGATGGTTAAAAAAGGTCAAAAATATCACTAATAAATGTTTGACCTTTACTGACTAATTTGTTATACTATATACATAAAGTGAAAAGGAGAGATGTGAAATGGCAAACATGGAAATGACTACAACCTTACAAGAGGCCATCGCAAATGCCCAACAAATTGCTATGACACGTAAACATCAAGAAATTGGGATTCCCCATATGTTTACAGCGTTGGTGCAACCTGGAAACTTTGCTTATGACTTTTATGAAGATTTAAATGTGCCAATGGCAGAACTTACAGAAGAATTAAACCGTGAATTAGATGCGGTACCAGTGGTCCAAGGTACAAATGTACAATATGGCCAAGGAATATCACGTGGTTTGGGTGAATTGATTCAAAAAGCCCAAGCGCGTGCAGAAAAACAAGGTGACGAATTCTTAGCCACCGAAATGGTGCTAGCGGCACTGAATGATGTAGCTTATACAGACCTTGCAAAATGGTTTAAAAAACATCAAATTACCGCCAAAGCAGTAGAAGAAAAAATTGAAGATTTGAGACAGGGTGATCGTGTGACAAGTAAACAAGCAGAAGAAAATTACGAAGCTTTAGAGAAATATGGCGTCGACTTAGTCGAACAAGTTAAAGCAGGTAAAATGGATCCTATCATCGGACGTGATGAAGAAATTCGTGATGTGGTCCGTATCTTGTCTCGTAAATCTAAAAACAACCCGGTCCTAATTGGTGAACCTGGTGTAGGTAAAACCGCTATCGTCGAAGGTTTAGCCCAACGTATTGTGAAAAAAGATGTCCCTGACAACTTAAAAGACAAAACAGTCTTCTCATTAGATATGGGTGCCTTGATTTCAGGGGCTAAATACCGGGGTGAATTTGAAGAACGGTTGAAAGCTGTCTTAAACGAAGTGAAAAAGGCAGACGGACGGATTATCTTATTTATCGATGAAATCCACAACATTGTAGGTGCCGGTAAGACTGAAGGGTCAATGGACGCTGGGAACTTACTTAAACCGATGTTGGCTCGTGGCGAATTGCACTGCATTGGTGCCACAACCTTAGATGAATACCGTCAATACATGGAGAAAGACAAGGCTTTGGAACGTCGTTTCCAACGTGTCTTAGTCAAAGAACCAAGTGTTGAAGATACTATTTCAATCTTACGTGGTTTGAAAGAACGTTATGAATTGCACCATGAAGTAACGATTCATGACCAAGCTTTAGTAGCAGCTGCTGAATTGTCAGACCGCTACATCACTGACCGGTACTTACCAGATAAGGCCCTTGATTTGGTGGATGAAGCTAGTGCTGAAATCCGCGTGCAAATGAATTCATTACCAACAGAATTAGACCAAGAACGTCGTCGTTTAATTCAACTAGAAATTGAAGAAAAAGCCTTACAAGAAGAAAAAGATGAGGCAAGTAAACGCCGGTTAGCTGACCTTCAAGAAGAGTTAGCCGATGTCCGTGAAAAAACTAACCAATTAACCATGCAATGGCAAGTTGAAAAAGGCGGTATGTCTGATATTAACGCTAAACGTCAAGAAATTGACAATGCCAAACATGCTTTGGAGCAAGCGGAAAATGACTACAATCTTGAAGAAGCAGCCAAATTGCAACATGCGACTATTCCAACCTTGGAACAAGAATTGGCAGATATGGAAAAAGCCTACCACGAGCACGCAGACAAGAGCGCTGACCGTTTGGTAGAAGAATCTGTAACTGAAGACTCTATCGCAGCAGTGGTTTCAAGGGTGACTGGTATCCCAGTAACTAAGTTAGTCGAAGGGGAACGTGAAAAATTACTACACTTAGATGACACCTTGCATACACGTGTAGTAGGTCAAGATGAAGCAGTTGATAGCGTGACAAATGCGGTATTACGTTCACGTGCCGGTGTTCAAGATCCAAACCGTCCGTTAGGTTCATTCTTATTCTTAGGACCGACTGGTGTTGGTAAAACTGAGTTGGCTAAAGCCTTAGCTGAAGCCATGTTTGATTCAGAAAATAACATGGTCCGTCTTGATATGAGTGAATACATGGATAAAATCAATGTGACCCGTTTAATAGGGGCAGCGCCTGGTTATGTTGGTTACGAAGAAGGTGGCCAATTAACTGAAGCTGTACGTCGTAATCCATATACAGTGGTCTTACTAGATGAGGTTGAAAAAGCCCATCCAGATGTCTTCAATATCCTATTACAAATCTTAGATGATGGTCGCCTAACTGACTCACAAGGTCGGATTGTAGACTTTAAAAATACCATCATCATTATGACAAGTAACTTAGGATCAGATGCCTTGTTAGACGGTACTGATGAAAACGGGGAAATCGATGATGAAGCAAGAGAAGCTGTTCAAAGTGCTTTGAAAATGCACTTTAGACCTGAATTCTTAAACCGTATCGATGACACTATTTTATTCAGACCATTATCACACAATGATATGGACGGTATCGTACGCAAGATGTTAGCACAATTAAGCGACCGCTTAGCTAGCCAAGAAATTGCGGTAACATTCAGTGATGAATTGGTGAGCTGGATTGGTGACACTGCTTATGATCCACAATTTGGTGCACGACCATTGCGTCGTTTCATCACCAACCAAGTGGAAACACCAGTAGCACGTGCGATTATTGCAGGTACTATTAGTAAGCAGCATGCAGTGAACATCTCAATTGATGAAAATCATGAGATCAAGTTTGATGTGACACCCTTAGTCCAAAATTAAATCTATATAAAAATAAGTGGTTGATTAATTCTCCACAAGCTAGCAAGTAGTATGCCTAGTTTGTGGAGAATTTTTTATTGCATACGTCTAATTTCAGGAAGGAGAAACTGTTGGACCTAGGCTATCATTGTGAAAGCGGTATTTCAATATGGTAAAATATATAGTATAGAAGATGGGTGGAGGTGGAGAAATGGAGACAGTATTATTTTCCATTGGTATCCTAGCCATTATCGCTGGAATGATGACGCGTCATTATATGCTTGGAGGCATTATGGGTGCGGGATCTTTCTTATTGTATTTTGGTTTGTATGACAATGGGTCTTGGTTGTCACTGATGCTTTTTGCTTTAGGGACAGTCTTGATTATTTCCGAAGTATTTTTACCTACTTACGGGATATTGGGTGTCGTAGGTTTGTTGATCGGTGCCTGGGGATTGATGGGACAGACTGCAGATATCGGCGACGCGGTGGTAGATTTAACGATTGGTGTTGTTGTGGGTATCGTGGCCTTTTATATTTTAGTCAAGTTGGGTTACCGGATTCCTTTTAATGATCAAATTGTACTGAATACATCTTTGAATCGGGAGCGAGGTTATCAATCGCAAAGTGTGTCTGTTGCGGATTATGTTTCGCAAGAGGCTGTGACGCTCACGCCACTGAGACCGACTGGGAAAGCAACTTTCTCGGACGGGAATATCTTGGAAGTGATGAGTGACAATGAAGTGATTGGTAGTAATGAAAGGGTGGTTGTTGTGAGGATTCGTAACAATCAATTATTAGTAAGGAGAGTGAACCATGAGTAGTTCGTATGGAAATGATACAAGTATTTGGGGAATTTTGATTTTAGCCATCATTATTCTAGTCGTTTTAACGCTGTTCTTTACCTTTGTGCCAGTTGGCCTTTGGGTAACAGCTTATTTCTCAGGGGTAAAAGTTGGGATTGGCGATTTAGTCGGTATGCGTCTACGTCGTGTAAATCCAAATAACATTATTAAACCTTTGATTAAGGCGACAAAAGCCGGATTATCCATTGATTTAAATGATTTAGAAGCCCACTATTTAGCAGGTGGGGATATCAATATGGTCGTGGATGCCTTAATCGCAGCCCAACGTGCCAATATTGACCTAGAATTTGAACAAGCTGCGGCTATTGACTTAGCAGGTCGTGACGTGTTTGAGGCCGTTCAAGTGTCTGTTAATCCTAAAGTGATTGAAACACCGATTATTTCAGCGGTTGCGATGAACGGTATTGAAGTGCGCGCGAAAGCTAAAGTAACTGTTCGCGCTAATATTGAACGTTTAGTTGGGGGTGCTGGTGAATCTACTATTATCGCCCGTGTTGGTGAAGGTATTGTCACAACTGTTGGTTCAGCAGTGACACACTCAGAAGTCTTGGAAAACCCAGATGCCATTTCACAAACTATTTTGCGAAAAGGTTTAGATTCCGGTACAGCATTTGAAATTCTATCGATTGATATTGCGGACGTTGATGTAGGTCGTAATATTGGGGCTAAACTACAAGCAGAGCAAGCGGAAGCGGACAAACGAATTGCCCAAGCCAAGGCTGAAGAGCGTCGTGCGATGGCCGTTGCCCAAGAGCAAGAAAATATTGCGAAAACGCAAGAAATGCGTGCGAAAGTTGTGGAAGCACAGTCTCAAGTACCAGAAGCCTTAGCTGAGGCCTTTAGAAACGGTAAAATCGGGGTAATGGACTACTACAATATGCAAAATATTCAAGCAGATACGAAGATGCGCGAAAGTCTTTCTGAAGGAGATTCTGAATACAATTCAGGTGATCAATAATGGAACTGATTGGAATTCTGATCTTCGCGTTTGGGCTAGCGCACAGCTTTTACAAGGATCACCAGAAGAAGCTAGAAGCAGAAGAGAAGGCGAAAGCGAAACGATTTGATGCTTCTAATCAACCTTCGCGGATGAGTGAAAACGGCGTGAATCGGCAAAGAAACACGCGCCAAACCCAAACCCGACAGACTCGACAAACTTTAAATCGTCAAAGTACCAGTCGCGGTAGACACCAAGAAGATAAGGAGCCAAAAACCTTGGCAGATTATCTAGCTAAAGCCCAAGCGTATTTAGATGAAGTGGATGCGGATGCGCAAAAGTCTTTTGAAGAAGGGCAGACTGAAAAGATTCAAGCTAAAAAGCAGAATAAGCAAGGACGAAATGCAAACCAACAAAATCGTGGTCAGCAGTATGCTAAACAAAACCAGGCTATGCGGGCACAGAACCGTCAAAACCAACATGCAACCTTAAACCAAGCTGAGGGCGGTCAAAGCACCGCGCTTGTTGGTGAAGGAACGGGTTGGGATGAGTCAGATGTATATGCTGAGGGTCGTGGCTATTCTGCAGAAGGTAGTCGCTTTAATGAAGGTTCTGTACCTGAAAATGCAATGTTGAATGGTGATTATTTTGACCAAGAAATGGCTGCCAATGTCCTTGAATTAGGGAAAGAATTGCAGCAAATGGATGAAATGTATGACCGTGAAGCGGACCGTTTTGATAGAGAAGTAGGCCAATTGTTTAATGAAATGGAAGATCCAGGTAAAGATTTACATGTGACGACTGAAAGCAAGAAAAAATCACGAAATCCGCGCGAAATATTAGCTTTATCTAATCAAGATAACCTAAAACGTGGTATATTATTAAAAGAAATACTGGACAAACCAGTAGCTAAAAGATAGGTGTGATGATAGTCGCTTAGAATTAACCGCTTCTAACGCATCTAGGTGAGTAAATGCTAAAGCACTAACTCGCCCATAAACTAGAACAAAAGGCGGCTAAACACTGCAAGTGTTCAGCGTATTTTGTGAAGTGTCGGACAATTCCGACTATGGGAACCTGATATCACGACTTTCTTAGCATACAAAAGGGGCTGTGAGACAGCCCCTTTTAGTTTATCCGATTTTTAAATCAGAGAGGATGTATCAATAATGAACTGGGTTTTAAATACAATTGCTTATGGTGACTTGATGGCACAAGAAAGTTTTGGCCAATTAGATATGATTGATTCTGTTAAAGGGTTAGGTTTTGACTATATTGAATTAAGAAGTGAATACTTTGACGGTTCAGACCAAGAATTGGTGGACCTAAAAGCTGCAAACCAAAAAGCGGGCTTAACTGTTTTCCTTTCTGTGCCAGCACCTTTATTTGAAGAGGGCCTATTAAATCCTGAATTAGAAAACTACTTTGAATTAGCCCAAGCGGTTGGTGCTATACAATTGAAGGTCAACTTAGGTGCCTATAACCCAGAAACAGTGGTTGCAGATATGACGTTGGTCAATAAACTAATTGACCGGTTCAGCATTTCCCTAACCTTGGAAAATGACATCACGAAAGCAACAGGCGCTAGCGACTATTTTAAAGCCTTTTTACAAGACAATGGTAACGATAAAGTGGGCATGTGCTTCGATGTGGGTAATTTTTTATACTTCGATGAAGATCCAGTAACAGAGGTTAAAAATGTCTTACCATTGGTACATTATGTCCACCTAAAACAAGTGGAACAAGCGACCAATACTAGTTTAGCAGGCTTATCGGTAGGGGACGTGGACTTTGTTGCTGTCTTGAAAGAGATAGACCCAGCCATCCCTATTGCGATTGAGTGCCAATATAAAGCTTCTGATATTGCGGAAGTTGAAGGGCAGATCAAAAACGATATCGAAAATATCCTATCTGGCTTAAATTAGAAAACAGCTAGAAATGCCTATGGAATGGCCTATATCCCTTGCTTGCAGGCCGGATGCATGGTAACATTGTTTGGTTGTCAATATGTTGGACTAGGTAGAAACCTAGTCGTACACACATCAATTATTTTGATTCAAAAAGTAGCATGTGTGGTAGAAAGAAAGGAATTCTAATGACGAGTAGTGCATTAAAATATACATTACATAAAAAAGAAAAGCATACAGGTGCGCGTTTAGGCCAAGTGGAAACCCCACATGGTACGATTGAAACACCGGTGTTTATGCCTGTTGGTACGCAAGCATCTGTAAAGGCTGTGTCTCCTGAAGAGTTAACGGATATGAATGCCCAAATCATTCTGTCTAACA
This sequence comes from Aerococcus viridans, assembly GCF_002083135.2. NCBI lineage: Bacteria > Bacillati > Bacillota > Bacilli > Lactobacillales > Aerococcaceae > Aerococcus > Aerococcus viridans. The sequence continues at coordinate 1,553,920 of NZ_NBTM02000001.1, forward strand.
CCTATCATTTATGGTTACGTCCAGGTGATGACCTAGTCAAAGAAGCAGGTGGCTTACATCAATTCATGAATTGGGACAAACCAATTCTAACCGATTCAGGTGGTTTCCAAGTATTCTCGCTGGCTGATTCTAGAAAAATTGAGGAAGAAGGAGTCACCTTCAAGTCTCATTTAGACGGAAAGAAATTATTCTTATCACCGGAAAAAGCCATCCATATCGAAAACAACTTGGGTGCGGACATCATTATGTCATTTGACGAATGTCCAGACTTCAACCACGACCACAGCTACGTTGAAAAATCGATTCATCGTACAACACGTTGGGCTGAACGTGGTTTAAACGCCCACCAACGACCAAATGACCAAGCCTTATTTGGGATTTTACAAGGTGCTGGCTATAAAGACTTACGTCTACAACACGCCAAAGATATGATCGGTTTGGACTTCCCAGGTTACTCAATCGGGGGTTTATCAGTTGGTGAATCGAAAGAAGATATGTACAAGGTTTTAGATTATCTGACACCTGTCATGCCTGAAGACAAACCGCGTTACCTAATGGGTGTCGGCAGTCCTGATGCCTTGATTGAAGGGGTTATCCGTGGTATCGATATGTTTGATTGTGTATTGCCAACACGTATTGCACGTAACGGGACTACCATGACCAGTCAAGGCCGTGTAGTCATCAAAAATGCGCAATATGCACGCGATTTTACGCCATTAGATCCAAATTGTGACTGCTACACTTGCCGTAACTATACACGTGCTTACATTCGTCACCTATTGAAAGCCAACGAAACATTTGCACTACGATTAACGTCAATCCACAACTTGCATTTCTTAATCAATTTGATGGAGCAAATTAAAGACGCCATTCGCGAAGACCGTCTATTGGACTTTAGAGACGAATTCTTCTTGCAATACTACGGTAAGGTTCAAAAAACCGCCTTTTAGGTCAAGACCTTTTCTTTTTGAAAAAGGGCTAGGCGAGGTCTTGCTAAATCTTTTGGCTTACAAGGGTTAACCTATATAATTTATCGGCACTTTATGGTACGATTATGCTAATAATGAAAAAAATGAACGGTTCATATGTGAACAAATAATCAAACAGGAGGTTATTCTTATTATGGGAATGGGAACAATATTATATATCGTTGTTTTAGTGGCTTTAATGTACTTCATGTTAATTAGACCACAACAAAAACGTCAAAAAGAAACACAAGAAATGATGGCTGCAATGGCAGTTGGTGATTCAGCAGTAACAATCGGTGGGTTACACGGTGTCATTGCTGAAATCGATGAAACTAAAAACACTATCACTTTAGATTGTGAAGGTGTCTACTTAGTATTTGATCGTCGTGCAATTGCGCGTACGCAAAAAGCTGACCCAATGAATACTGAAATGGCTAACGATATCATGAGCGATGCTGCTGAAGAAGAAGCTCGCGAAAATGATGTAGTCATTGAAGATGTAGAAGCAGGCGACCAACAAGAGGACGATCAAATCTAGTCACAGCAACCGCTTGATTCAGAATGATTGAACCTTTCGTTACGGAGGCCATTATGAAAGTTTCGAACTTTGAATTCCTCTGTCTTCGTCCATGGTTTCTTTCAAAATCTCAAAGTATTAAAAAACAAGGGTATAATGGGATAGAATGGCAAGACATTGAAGAATATTTTAAAGATTTTGCGTGGAAACGTCAGGCACCAAAGAAATTTAGTGCCCGTATTCAAGAAATCAAGAAGTTACACGCGAATGACTATTTAGATTATGCAAAATTGCAGGCGACAGTATATGATGTTCATCCGCTAGATGAAATGAATATCGACGATTTGTTAAAATAGTATAATTTCAAAAATGAAAAATTCAGAGGGGTATGACTATGTGTCATGCTCTTTTTGGTTGTGCTAGATTTATGTATTGCTTATTTTCTTAAGAGTCATCGTAAAGAAAATGACATTTTTTTTAGGTATATCTATAAAAACAAAGTAGGTAATTTCCAAATACACCTAAAAATAAGGTATAATAGTACTAATGAGCGTAAGCATTAAAGAAAGGTGATTAACCATGTCTAAAAGTAGAGAAGATTATATGAAAGTCATTTTTGAATTCGGTGGCAAGATGGATCGTGTAGGCAACAAAGCAATTAGCGAAGCCTTAAATATTTCCGCTGCCTCTGTAACTGAAATGATTTCAAAATTACAAGAAGAGGGTTGGATCACTTACATTCCTTACCAAGGTGTCCAATTAACTGAAGAAGGAACCAAAATGGGTGCTTCTTTAGTACGTCGTCACCGTTTATGGGAAATGTTCTTATATGAAAAATTAGGTTACAACTGGGATCAAGTTCATGAAGAAGCTGAACAGTTAGAACATACTGGGACAGAATTCTTCATTGACCAATTAGATGAATTCTTAGGTAAACCTGTATACTGTCCGCACGGTGGGGCTATTCCTGATAAAGATGGCGTGATGGCTAAAGAGGCTACGATGCCTTTAGCTGATTTAGCGGTTGGTGATAAGTTTAAAATCCAACGTGTAACAGATGATAAAGATTTATTAAACTACCTAGATAAGTTAGATATCAAACTAGATAAAAAATATACGATTGATGAAATTGAAGCTTTTGACAAATCATTTACGATTTCACGTAAAGGGGAATCAATTGTATTGAATCCTAAGGCGACTTTAAATATTTTTGTCGACGAAGATTAATCATCACAAGTAACCCAGTGTTTAAAGGGGGTAAGTGTCATGCGCACGATTGGGATATTATCATTTGATGATCCAAAAATTGATGGGTCTAGGAAAATATTACATGTCGATATGGATGCTTTCTTCGCCTCTGTTGAACAAAGGGATAATCCTGCTTATCGGGGAAAACCGGTGATCATTGCCCGCCATCCAAAAGAGAATTCGGGTAAGGGTGTTGTATCAACGGCTTCTTATGAAGCGCGTAAATATGGTGTCCATTCAGCCATGTCTGCAGCTGAAGCTTACCGCTTATGTCCGCAAGGGATTTTTGTGTCGGGTAACTATGCCTTATACCGCGAAGTTTCAGAACAAGTACGAGAAATTTTCAAGCGGTATACGGATATTATCGAACCTCTTTCTATAGATGAGGCCTTTTTAGATGTGACGGATAATAAGAAGGGGATTCCTTATGCCATGGATGTGGCCAAGGAAATTCAAGAAACCATTTATAAGGAATTGAATTTAACTTGTTCGATTGGGGTTTCTTATAATAAATTCATTGCCAAGTTGGCATCTGACTACCAAAAACCATTTGGTATGACTGTGATTACCCCTAAACGAGCGATTCCCTTTTTGGAGCAATTACCGATTGAAGATTTTTATGGAGTTGGGACTAGGTCGGCTGAAAAAATGCATGAATTGGATATTTATACGGGTGCAGACTTGAAAAAATTATCCCAAGATGAATGCATTCAATATTTCGGTAAGGCAGGGCTAGCCTTGTATGAACGGGTCCGCGGAGTTGACGACCGGCCGGTGAAAGTCACCCGCATCCGTAAATCGATTGGGAAGGAGCGGACCTTTTATCCTTTCCTTTACCACGATAATGAGGTGGAAGAAACTTTGCGTAAGCTAGCCAATTCAGTGTCTGAGGCCCTGGGTAAAAAGGACATGCACGGAAAGGTGGTGACCTTGAAGTTTCGGAATGTGGATTTTGAGACGGTTACACGGCAGACGTCGCTTGTTGACGCAATTTCAAATAGCCAAGATATTTATTTTTACGCCTTGGACTTATGGCAAACTTATGGGGATGTCAGTCAGGGGATTCGCTTGCTGGGGATTACGGTGAGTGATTTGTCTCAGTTGGCCTTTGAAAATATCCGCTTGAATTTATATGAACATCAAGCTAAAGAAGCGGAAACGCTGGCCTACAAATCCAACACATTATTATCAGAGAATGAAGAAATAAATGAAAATAAAAATATAAAAGAAGATTCAACAATCCAACCTGCCCCAGACCAAGCGCCATCTGAACATGAGGATGGTGACGCGTAAAACCGAATGGGTCAGATTTTAAACGGAGGAGCAATGCCAATGGCAACTAAACACGAACAAATCATACAATATATTCAAAATCTCCCCATTGATTCCAAAATTTCGGTTAGGTCTATCGCACGCAATTTGAAGGTGTCAGAGGGAACTGCCTATCGAGCGATTAAATCGGCTGAAAACTTGCATTTAGTGGCGACCAAAGAGCGGGTGGGAACCGTCCGGATTGAAGAGAACGAAAACCGCCGCATGCACCATTTAACGATTGAAGAAATTATCAAGGTGACGGATTGCCAGGTTTTAGGCGGGGCTTTAGGTTTGAGTCGTCAGGTTCGTAAATTTATTATCGGCGCCATGGAAGCGGACGGGATGCGTCGTTATATCGAACCAGATTCCTTGATTATCGTTGGTAACCGTGATGAAATTCAACGGATTGCCTTGGAAAATGACGTCGCTGTTCTAATCTCGGGTGGTTTTAAGCCGTCAGATGCCATTGTGGACTTGGCTAACAAGCGAGAAGTACCACTTTTAAGTGTCAACTTCGATACCTATGCGACGGCTACTTTAATCAATAAAGCGATGATTGAGCGGTCTATGCAGAAGGATATTCTACTTGTTGAAGATATCTACATTCCGCTTGAGCAAACGCAATTTTTATACACGGATGATACGATTACGGCCTACCGACAATTGTCAGAAAACTCGGGGCATACCCGTTTTCCAATTTGTGAAAGAGATGGTAAGTTGGCGGGGATTTTAACGGCTAAGGATATCCTAGATTTTGCACCGGATACCCATTTAGCCAAAGCCATGACGCCAACGCCAATTTCGGCTAAGAAGCCAATGAGTGTGGCCTCAATTACACATATGATGATTTGGGATGGCTTAGAAATACTACCTGTTGTGGATGAGGAGGATTATTTACAAGGAATCCTATCTAGACAAGATGTCTTACGAACATTACAGTATACGCAACAGACAGAACAGAGTGAAAACCGTATTGAGATGCTATTAGCTGATAAGTTGAAATTCGTTGATCAAAATGAGGATATGACAAAAGCGCGTTACCGATTCCTGAGTGATGTTTCATTAACGAATGATTTTGGCGCCTTATCTAATGCCTTACAACATAGTATTATCCAACTATCGGTAAAACAATTTGTCAAGAAGCTACAAGGTAAATCAATCGTTGTTGATAAGGTAAGTGCATATTATTTAAAATTAGTACCCTTACAATCTACCATCGATATTGTGCTAGAATTCCTAGATGTCTCTAGACGTTCAATGGAAATTGATATCACCGTCTACCATGGTAAACAAGTCATGACGAAAGCTTTGGCAAGTGTGAAAACTCTGACAAATTAATGACGAATCTACCAAACATGGGTATAATTTAAATATAGAAAATTTTTTAGGTCTTAGAAAGAGGTCAATATGTTAGATAAAATATTAGCGGCAATTGAGGCACACGATATCATCATTATTCACCGCCACGTTCGCCCAGATCCAGATGCATTAGGTTCGCAGATGGGGTTGAAAGCTGTTTTGGAAGAAACTTACCCGCATAAAGATATCTATGCAGTTGGTCAAGATGATGACTCATTAGCGGAATTTGGGGACATGGATGATATTTCGGATGATACTTACAAGAATGCACTTGTTATCGTGAATGATTCAGCTAATCGACCAAGAATTGATGATCAACGATATAAAAAGGGTGCCACACTGATCAAAGTTGACCACCATCCAAATGAAGATCCATACGGGGACTTTATGATTGTTGAACCAAGTATCTCATCTACCTCAGAATTATGGGCATCTATCGTCTTGCGTGATGACAATAACTTACAAATGAATGATGAAGCAGCTAAATGCTTCTTCTTAGGAATTGTAGGGGATACTGGTCGTTTCTTATATGACAATACGACCCGTGATACCATGCAAATTGCCGGTGAATTGTTGGACTACGACTTCCCAGCTTCTGACTTGATGCAAGAATCGAATACGCAAACTATTTCTCAAGCCCGCTTGCAAGCTTATGTCCTACAAAACATGAAATTGTCAGCACAAGGGACCGTGAATTCAGTTTATATTTCACAAGACCTACTGCAGTCACTCGATTTAACCGCCAATGAAACCTACCAAATCGTTCAAATTCCAGGAACTATTGAAGGGGTCATTACTTGGGTAACCTTTATCGAGCAACCAGATGGTAAAGTACGTTGCCGAATCCGTTCTAAAGGCCCAGTAATCAATCATATTGCTGCACAACATGATGGTGGCGGTCACGAGAAAGCCTCAGGCGCTAACGTTTATTCTTCAGAAGAGAAAGATGAATTATTAGCTCAACTAGGTGAAGTCGCTATGAAATACCGTCGCGACCATTTTTATGACTAATTGAAAAAGGAATATAGCTTTCAAGACCGCAACCTGTATGTAAAATTCAGTTGTGGTCTTTTTCGTTCGGCTTTACAAAGTAAGTTGGCTGTTTTAGAGAGATTATTGAGTGTAAATGCGACATATAACGAACAATAATAAGTAAAAATAATAAATTCATATGGCTTTAGAAATATAATTGTGCTAAAGTAATGAGGTAAAGAAAATAACAATGCGAATAAACGAACATTTAGGGTTTTCGTTGGGAGGAAAATCAAGTCATGTCTTCATTATTAAAATCAATCCTTATTTCAAGTGCTGCCTTACTACTGGTGGCCTGCCAAGGGCAAAATGCCGGTACGGATGCCAATGCCGACACAGCGTCATCATCCAGTTTACAAGCCAGTGAATCAGCGACTACTGATGCTTTATCAATCGGTATGGTAACAAATGAAGGGGGCATTGATGACCGTTCGTTCAACCAATCTGCCTGGGAAGGGTTGCAAGCATGGCAAGCGGAAACTGGGGCCAAAGTCCGATACTATGAGTCACCTGATCAATCTGAATTGATCCCTAATTTAAATGTTGCGGTTGCAGACCAGTACGACATTATCGTTGGTCTCGGTTATACAACGGCAGAAGCCTTAAATGAGGTGGCAGCGCAAAATCCTGACCAAAATTACGCTTTGATTGATGGGGAAGTTGACCTAGACAATGCGGTATCTATCGCCTTTAAAGACCAAGAAGCTGCCTTCTTAGCGGGCGTTGCGGCTGCTTTAAATACGGAAACGAATCAAGTTGGTTTTATTGGTGGGACTAGAATTCCAGTGATTGACCGTTTTGAAACAGGTTTTAAAGCGGGTGTTGCCTATATTGACGAAAATATTGAAGTGGAAAGTCAATATACGGAATCATTTAGCGATGCCTCTAAAGGACAACAAATTGCTAACGCTATGTATACCAATGGTGTTGACGTGATTTATACAGCTGCTGGTGGGTCTGGTAATGGTGTTTTCACTGAGACCCGTAACCGTCTGGAAGCAGATGCAGAAACACAATTATGGGTGATTGGCGTTGACCGAGATCAAACTGACGAGGGCGAGTGGACTGGCGGTAACTTCACCTTAGCGTCGACCCTTAAAGATACCGGGGCAGCCATTATTGCCTTAGCCGAGCAAACTAGAGACAGTAGCTTTCCTGCAGGTGAAAGCTTAGCTTATGGCTTGGAAAATGGCGGCGTTTCGCTAACTCAAGGACAATTGCTAGATGAAGAATGGGCGCAAATTGAAGAAGCCAAAGCTGCGATCATCGCTGGTGATATTCAAGTTCCAGAGTTCACTTACTCTGAAAGTTAGTTTGCTTATAAGGCAATTGAAACCAAGTGCGTTAAAATAGTGAACACGAAAAACCAGGAACCGCGATTTTAATATTAGTTCCTGGTTTTGTTTATATGGATTAGGTTGTGTAAAATACGCCGTTTCTTTTATAAGGAAATTTTCAATAAAACTATTTCACCCAAACATGGCCGTTTTGGCGCAGTAATTCATCCGCTTCTTTAGGACCACGTGTTTTACCAATATAAGTAGGTAAGGTTCTAGTGCCTGCTTTTTTCCAGTTGGCAATGATTGAATCAACGATACGCCATTGTTCAGCCAATTCATCCCATGTAGAGAAGTTGGTTTGGTCACCAATTAAGGCATCGTAAATCAATTTTTCATAAGCATCTGGTACATAGGCAACGTTTAATTCGCCTACATTAGAGTTAATAGACACCATTGTTGGCAATAATTCTTCACCAGGTAATTTTTGATTTAGGTTAAAGGCTAAACCAGTTTCTGGTTGGATGTTGAAGGTGATGCGACTTTGACTTGGGTTGCACCCCTTATCGATATCTGTTTTATCACCGGCATCTTTTAAGACGATTTCAACGGTCGTCCGTTTGTCATCCAAGGCTTTACCTGTTTTGAAGTAGAAGGGTACTTGGCCCCAACGGTCGTTATTGACTTGGAAGTAGCCTGCTAAATAAGTTTCAGTCACAGAATCAGGCGCGACCTCATTTTCCTCTAAGTAGTTGATGAATTCACCATCTTCACTTGCAAGGTATTGGGCACGAACAGTTTGTTTAGCTGTTAATGAATCGATTTGTTTCAAGAAAGTTAGCTTATTGGCATGTACATCGTCTTGTTCAGGTGAAGCAGGTAGGTCCATACCTAGTAATGTCGCCACTTGTAGGATATGGTTTTGTAGCATGTCGCGTATAGCACCTGATTTGTCGTAGTAACCACCGCGGCTACCAACTGGCATGTCTTCTGCTAGGGTGATTTGAATATTTGAAACGAATTCCTGGTTTAATAAAGCTTCAACTGCAGGGTTAAAGAAACGTGTCGCTAAGATATTTTGCACCATTTCTTTACCAAGATAGTGGTCAATACGGTAGATATCTTTTTCATCGAAAGAAATTGCTAAGGCATCATTTAATTCTTTGGCTGAAGATAGGTCAGTACCGAATGGTTTTTCTAAGATTACGCGGTGTGTACCGCCATCTGTCACAATTTCAGCATCCTTCAATCCTTGGGTAATTTCAGGGAATAAGGCTGGTGAAGTCGATAGGTAGTATAAATTTTTCTCACCGGTATTAAATTCATTTCTTAATCTTGCCATTTCATTGTTCAAATTCTCATAATCATCAGCTTGAGTGGCGTCATGAGATGTGTAAAAGAAATGTTTGATAAAGTTGTTGATTGTTTCTTCGTCTGCTTCTTGGTCAGAAATTGAATCCAAGACGATATCACGGAAATAATCGTCAGTCCATTCGCGTCTGGAGTTTCCTAGCAAAGCAAAGTTTTCAGATAATAATTGACGCTGATATAAGCGGAATAAAGATGGGTATAGTTTACGGCGCGCTAAATCTCCTGCTGCACCAAACATAACGATAAGCCCACCAACTTGTTTGTTAGTCATTATGCTACATCCTTTCATAGTTCATCATCAATTATATACGAACTTTCATCACTTACACAAGAATTAGTCCTGACTATTCTTAGTATTTTTTAATATTCTATTATTTTAGATTTAAGAAATATAATGGTACAATAATACGGATGAGCAAAAAGAACCGTACTTGCCTAAGCTGGCAAGCAGAGAAAGGTGGGAGACCATGTCTTTTACACAATTTAATTTAAAACCATTTATTAACGACGCACTCGCAGATTTAAATTTCTATGAGCCGTCTCCAATTCAAGCAACAGTTATTCCAGTGATTCAATCAGGCCGCGATGTCATTGCCCAAAGCCAAACCGGATCAGGGAAAACTCACGCCTTCTTATTACCACTATTAAATAAGATTACAGCTGAAAACCACACGCAGTTGGTTATTACAGCACCTAGTCGTGAACTTGCGGAGCAGTTATACCAAGCTGGCCGTCAAATCTTGTCATTTTCAGATGAAGATTTACATATTGAGCGCGCTTTTGGTGGGACAGATACTGTTAAACAGGCCAACCGTTTAGAAAATGCCGTACCACAAGTCGTTGTGGCGACACCAGGACGTCTATTAGACTTGATTAACAACCAATTGATTTCTGTACACCAAGTAACAGATTTCGTTGTCGATGAAGCAGACATGACCCTTGATTTAGGTTTCTTAAATGAAGTCGACCAAATTGCAGGCCGTATGCCAAAATCATTGAACATGTACGTTTTCTCAGCAACTATTCCGGACAAATTGAAACCGTTCTTGAGAAAATACCTAAGCAATCCTGAATGGATAACAATAGAAGCCCGTCACAAAATTTCAGATACCATTGATAACTACTTGGTACCTGTTAAAGGGCGCGACCGTAAAGCATTGTTATTCGATACCTTAACAATTGGTCAACCTTATTTAGCTTTAATCTTCGCCAACACCAAGGAAACTGTACAAGAATTGTACAAATACTTGAAATCTCAAGGCTTAAATGTCGGCCAAATTCATGGTGATTTACCAGCTCGCGAACGTCGCCGTGCAATGAAACAAGTACAAAACTTGGACTTCCAATACGTGGTGGCAACTGACTTAGCTGCTCGTGGGATCGATATTGATGGTGTGTCTCACGTAATCAACTACGAAGTACCGAATGAATTAGAATTCTTCATCCACCGTGTAGGCCGTACTGGTCGTCAAGGTAAACCAGGTACTGCCATTACCTTCTATATTCCGGATGAATTAAAAGATATTGAATGGTTGGAGAACAAAGGGATCATCTTTGAAAATAAAGATATCAAAGACCATCAATTAATCGACGGTAAAGACCACGATGCCCGTGCTGCCCGTCAAAAAGCACCTGAAGTTGACCATACTGTAGTTGGGATGATTGAACGAAACAAACGTCGTAAAGTCAAACCAGGTTACAAGAAAAAATTAAGCCGTCAAATTTCTAAACATAACAAAGACAACCGCATGGCTGATCAACGTAAAAAACGTCGTGACCAACGTCGTAAAAACAAAGAAGACAACCAAGTGGATTTCTAAATTCACTAGCATCTTCAAAATAAAAATCCGAGGAAAGATTGACTTGATCAATTCCTCGGATTTTTTGGTTTAATGGTAAATTATTTTTCAGCGCTCACACTCTAGTCGGATTCGCACCTATGTAATCGGGTTCGCTTTGGCAGTCAGGTCCACACTTCAGAATAGTTTGCATCACACTTTGTGTGATACGGCACTATTCCGAAGTGTTATTGAGCTGAGCGGTCTCACACACGGCCTTATATTATTTCTGCATTTTTATGACTTGTACTTTTTTCAATAGTCGCCATAAACGAATCAAGGCGAATACATACATGATTTCTAATTGATAGACGACATAGAAGCCAAATAGGTTAAAGAGGGTAATGACCATTAGTGGCATAGTTAATGACGCAAGGGCTAAAGATAACCGCATTTTAAAGGTTAGTCTTAACCGGGTTGAATCAGGTAGCACACCAATTACTAGGGCAATCATCAGGCTTGCTAGCATTAGATTTAATAGGCTAGATAGGGCCACAATGATGAAGATAATCGGGTAGTAGGCCCAAGTTAGGCTAGTCATTGATTGGATAATACCTTTGACACCATCGCTATTGGCAGAGTCACCTAATTGTGTGTAGGTGAAGGCGATAGGTTGGCCTATGAATGATAAGGTTAGGTTATCTGAGTTGTTTTCAACAGTAATCAGATTGTTTTGACTAGTCGTCACGTCTTGACTGGCGATTTCATCATTTGGATCAAAGGCATAGGTCATCAGGTCTGTTTCAAAAATAAAGGCCGCTTGGTCATCGCTGGTGGCTATTTTGCCATCTGTCACTTGATAGTCAGGGATTTGATTAACGATCGATGTCGCGTTGGTTTCTAATAAATCAAATACTTTCAAGGTATCAAAGAAGGTCGGAATTGCTGATATACCTGCAATTAATAGGGCATAGACCAACATTCTTTTAAAACTATAGGAAATGACACGGATAATTTTTGGATAATTCAATAGGGCATCGTATAAGATGACGAGGATATTGCTTTCTTTCATACATTCGCTCTTTTCTGTTCGCATATTCTCACGCTTAGCTGGTGGACTTGGAAAATGACTAAGCATTCTCACATTAACATTCATTATAACAAAGATTGGTCAAAAATAATGAGCGGATGATTGGAAAAGGAAAAACTTTTCTTAAAAATAAGTGAGCGCTTTAAGTCGATTCCTTTGAATTTTAGGGTGTGGCTTGTTATAGTAATTTTAGTAAGAAAATAATGATAAGTTTTATAGGAGGAATTTTACATGGCTTTTGAATTACCAGAATTACCATACGCTTATGATGCATTAGAACCGTATTTCGATGAGGAAACAATGCACTTGCATCACGACAAGCACCATAATACTTATGTAACAAATGCAAACGCAGCTTTAGAAGGTACTGATTTAGCAGACAAATCTGCTGAAGAAATCTTATCTAACTTTGACGCTGTACCTGAAGACAAAAAAACTGCTGTTCGTAACAATGTTGGTGGACACGCTAACCACACATTATTCTGGGAACAATTCGCAGCAAACGCTGGCGGTGAACCTACAGGCGCTTTGAAAGAAGCTATCGACGCTAAATTCGGTTCATTTGCAGACTTCCAAGAAGCATTCAAAACTGCAGCAACTGGTCGTTTCGGATCTGGTTGGGCTTGGCTAGTTTTAGCTAACGGTGAAGTAGAAATCACTTCTACACCAAACCAAGACTCACCATTAATGGATGGTCAAACACCATTATTAGGTATCGATGTTTGGGAACATGCATACTACTTGAAATATAAAAACGTTCGTCCAGACTACATTGCAGCATTCTGGAACATTGTAAATTGGGATGAAGTTGCAAAACGTTTCGACGCAGCAAAATAATTTAACATCTATTAAAATAGTAATAGAGGGGTTAGCTTAGGCTAACCTCTCTTTTTTACGGCTAATTGCATAAAAATGCCTCTAAAAAACGCCTACCGACAATTATCAGCAGACGTTTTGTATTTATTTCGTTTTCACTTTTTTCCTGTTAAAGAAATATACACCTACTAGTACGAGTCCGGTTGCTCCTGTAATGGCTACACCTAATATCAAGCCTTGTGGGATGTAGTAGAAGGTGACTTCATAATCACCGGCTTCTTGGAATTGGATGCCCATAAAGCTACCGTTTAATAGGGGTATGGTATCGACTTTTTCGCCGTCGACTTTGGCGTGCCAGCCTTTTGCGTATGGGACAGTGACCATCAAGTATTCACTTGGATCGTCTACTGTTACGGTGCCTGAGAAAGCCCCATTCGAGAAGTCAGTCAGTTCCAACTGGTTTTGCTTCAAGTCTTCTGCCATGGTAGATACTTTTTCCTGATCAAGGGAATAGAGGTTGATATCCGCTAGGGTTGTTTCATCATCTAGCAATTGGATGGTAAATACTTTCTCTGCGCCTTGTTCGTCGTTGGCAATATTAAATAATTGAATCGACTGGTAGGAAGAATCGTAGTCCAATGGCTCGCCGTCTAAGTAGTATTTGACTTCTTCATCGTTCAAGAATGAAGGGACAGTAATGTAATAAGCTTGGTTGGTTTTCACATTGATATGGATATCAATAAATGAATCTTCTCCAGTGTCATCACGGGTATAAGCTGTGTTTACCACTGAAGCATCTTGTGAATCCACATGGAAAAGGTCCACGCTGGCAAAGTTGGCAATCTCAAATTGTGAAAGGTCAATGCCGTCTGTTGTGCCGTTTCTGCTTAAGACATTCAACAATTCATCTTGTAGGTAAACTGGGTTGACGTCATCAATGGCGACGTCTTGGATGTCTTGGCTGACCATATAGGCAAGCGACAAGGCATTGGGATTTTCATGGATGATTAATTGGTCTGTGACTTCTGTAACAGGGTATTCACTCAAGTCAGCTCGCGTTGACATGATCCGGTTTTTTAAGGCGCCTTGATCATCTTCAAACGGTGTGACGTCAAAGTAATATTGGACACCAAACAGGGCATCTGTCAGTAGAGTCCCTGTTGTATAGTTGGTAAAGCCATCTGACATAGGTTGCCCTAATTGCTTGAACAATTGGGTGGTGTTTCGTTCCATTGTTGAGTTGAAATGGTTCAAGTCGTAGTAACCCAGCTGCATGGCATCATTTTTTGTCCGCTGGAAGGTCTTGGTCATCCGGTAGAATTCGTTTTCTCCGGGCGCATAGGCTGCGATTTCTGGTTTGATTTCAGCGATATAATCCGCAAAGTCATCTTGTTTCAAGTAAGAAATAGAGGAAATAGTGATCACTGAGTTGGCAAACACTTCACTCATGGTGATGAACAATAATAGGATGTAAATCAACCGGTCGAAGTCAACAGCCATCATCAGTAGGGCAGTGACCCCAACGAATAAGATGAAGGAGACTAGGACAGTTGTGACTGAAATATAGTCAAATTCTTCAATCCTATAGAGCAAGTAACCGTAGGCAATGGCAAAAGGTATCAGCAAGGCTACTGCGCTTTCAATGGATAAGACCGTTTTTTGTCGGTAGAGCTGGTAGCCGATAAATAATAGGAAAAATGAAAAGACGAATGAAAAACGGTATGGGTACCAGATTGGGTATTGGAACCCGTGCCAAATCAAGTTCAGCCCTGAAATATTCATGGATAATAATAAGACCGTCATCAATCCACCGGCGGCTAATCGTTCTTGCCAAGGAATCCTCTTATTGAAAAAGTAAAGGATGGCCATGATAAGAGCTAGACTACCTACGAAAATATTGGGCAATCCTTCTGGCATTTGGTCGAAGTTAAAGGCCCCTAGGATGAATTTTGACACAATATCGTATAAAGGATAATCGGTGGTTAATTCAAGTTCGGGTGACGATTGTTGCCCTTTACTGGTTGTTAATGCATAGAATGTTGGCATTAAAATAAAGGCAGCTAAACCACCACTTGCGAGTGACCAACCGGTAAATTTACCAATTGTTTGCATGAAATAGGTTTTCAAATTGGTAAAGTAGCTTGCTTGATATTGCGCTGTTGGTGCCAAATTCTGGTTCAAGCTTTCCATCTGGTCTTGACTATGCAAGTCAGCTCGTCCGTGAGCGACCATCCGGTAGCAGAAAAATAGGATTAAGAATAAACAAATCATGTAGCCGATATAGTAATTCGAGATTAGGATAAGGGCTAGCCAGCCTACATAGGTCCAGCCAGATTGACCGCGCATGACCTTTTCTAAACCCCAAATGAGAAAGGGTAGGAAGATGACGCCGTCTAGCCACATGACGTTTAGTTGGTTGGCGGACAGGTAGCCGATGAAGGCGTAGGCGAAGGAAAATGTGAGTGATTGCCACGTCACTTCGTTATACAACCGGCCTAACATGAACTGGAAGGCGGATGCTGCGGTGGCGAGTTTGAGTAAGACAATCAAGGCGACGGCAAAGGACAGCCAGGATTGCGGGAAAAATAGTAATAAAATTAAGTAGGGGGACATGAGGTAGTAAGACCAGGTCCCAACCATTTCGCCTCCGGTGGCTTTTGAGAAGGAATAGAAAATCTGATCCCAATTACCATGGATGATGTCTCGGTAGTATTGATAGAAGTCGATATATTGTTGGCCTAGGTCGACAGTCATGATGGTGCCATTGCCGAATGGAAATATTTTTAGGCCAAAGATAAAGAAGAGTCCCATCAGGACAAAGACTGCTAGAAACAAGCCAATCATTGAAGCTTTGAGTGGGTGTTTCTGACTTTTCTGTTGAATCGTTTTTATGTATTGCGTCATGACACGAACTCCTTTTTGATAATTGCTTTTAGCATATCATATTTAGCAGATTGATTGCCTTGTTTAAAGATCTTTAACAAAAATAAAAACTTCTGGGATTTTTAGATGGATATAGGGATTCTTAATAATTTACACGAGTCTTATGACCATTTTTTGTGTATAATTAAAAAAGATGATGCTAGCCTGAGTGGACTGACCTATTTTGGCTGCATATAAGTGTTTTATTTGAAAGTAGGTGACAAGTTGGATCAAGGTGATCAAAATAAACAACCGAAGCAATATGAGGATGCCGAGGAAAAGTTGAATAAAATGGGTTCTGATGATCAAGACCAACCAAAAAGACGTGCACCCATATGGGGCTCCTTTTTAAACCGTTTGAACGTGATGCTGATAGGGATTTTTGTCCTGTTTGCAATGCTTATTTTACGTTTATCTTATCTGCAACTAGTTCAAGGGGATATGTTCTCTGATTTGGTGAATGCGACAGAAACAACTATTGTCGAGGCATCGGTCCCTCGTGGTTTGATTATCGATTCTGAAGGAGAATTGATGGTGTCTAATGAGGCTTTACCAGCAATTTCTTATACGCGTGGCCAGGACACTTCCGGTGAGGATATGGTCCAAACGGCGCAGAATCTAGCTAAATACATAGCTGTAGATTTCGAGGATGTATCCGATCGCGACCTGCAGGATTATTTTGTGGCAGCCAATACAGATATCATCAATGACCGGTTAACGGACGATGAGGTCTCTGCAGCGGATGATGAAATATACGCCATCCAAGTGAGTAAGGTGACTGACGACGACTTGAATGGTCTAAGTGACCAAGATAAGGAAGCAGCAGTTATTTTTGCCAAAATGAATGCAGCATCGTCACTTTCAACTGTCATGATTAAAAATGATGGGGTAACCACTAAAGAAACGGCCGTTGTGGCAGAGCATTCAGCTGAGTTACCAGGTGTCAATGTGACAACCGACTGGAAACGGACTTACCCACAAGATTCATTACTACGTTCATTGCTTGGTAGTGTGTCTTCTACAGAAGAAGGGATTCCAAGTGACCAACAAGATTTCTACCTAGCTAAGGGTTATGCCCTAAATGATCGGGTAGGAGTGTCTTATATTGAAGAACAGTATGAAGCGGATTTACGTGGTTCAAAAACGACCTATGAAACAGAAGTGAGTCAAGACGGAGAAATTATCCACTCTGAACAGACTTATGCTGGAGAAATGGGGAATACGGTTCAGTTGACCATTGATTCTGAATACCAAGCGGAATTAGAAGCTTATGCAACTCAGTATTTAGAAGATGCGACAACTGAAGACAACAATTCTATCTATATTGTAGCGTCTGATCCTGATACGGGGGCTATTTACGCCTTAGTTGGTAAGAAGAAAAATTCAGATGGCGAAATCGTGGATGATGCCTTAGGTACGATTAATAATGTCTTTGTATCAGGATCTGTCGTGAAACCTGCAACGATTTCCGCTGCTTACGGAGAAGGATTGCTTGAAGTTGGTTCAGACAATGAAATTACCGATGAACCCCTATACTTCTCTGGTACGCCAGTTAAAGCTTCTTGGTGGTTTACATCAGGTAACGATTCAACGCCAAGGATATTAACAGATAAACAAGCCTTAGCTCAATCATCCAACGTCTACATGATTAAATTGGCCATGGCAATGGGTGGTGTAAACTATTACGAACCATACATGGACTTGTCAGAACTGGATACAGATGCCGTTTATGATACCTTACGTAGCTACTATGTAGAATTTGGTTTAGGTGTATCGACTGGTATTGACTTGGAAAATGAATCAACTGGTCTAATCGGAGCCGATACTGGTGACCCAGGTAACGCACTTGACTTGTCTTTTGGTCAGTTTGATACCTACTCACCAATTCAATTAAACCAATATATCTCAACCATTGCGAATGGTGGTACCCGCTATGCTTTACATGTGCTAGATAAGATTTTGGCACCTACCGAAGACGAGGAGACTGCTGGCGATGGGGCAACGGTTTACGAATATCAACCAACTGTATTGAATGAATTGTCGATTACAGATGAAATGCTTGCGGAAGTGCAAGAGGGTATCTGGTCTGTTATCCATACTTCAACTGGTTTGGGGAACGCTATTTTTGCTAATTTCCCAATTGAAGTAGCGGGTAAATCAGGTACTGCGACAGTATCTGATACGCTTGAAAATTCAACTTGGGCCGGATGGGCACCGTATGATGATCCTGAAATTGCGGTTTCTATCGTTATCCCAGGAACAACACCAAATGTGTCTGTATCTGCCCAAGCAGCTGCACCAAATGTCTTAGGTTTATACTATGATATTGAAGAATATCAAAATAAAGTAGCTGACCAATTGGCAGAAAACGCAGAAGCATCAGCAGAAGAGGCGGAAGCTTTAGAAGAAACAGGTGCACAATAATTGCATGTGGGGCTGTGACACTAAATTCACAGCCCCATGCTGATTGTTTTAAGTGGTCGACCATCTTTTTCACAAGGCTAAAAAATATTTGGCATATAGGTTAAGATTATGGTACAATACTCGAGTATGGTTACTGTATATCAGTTAATAATTTTATTGTATTGGAGGGGTATCACATGCGTGTGAACATTATTTTAGAAAACACTGAATTAAAAGGCGAACGTGTTTACTTAACAGAGAAAAACCGTCGTAATAATCCAGACCGTTTAGAATTAAAAAAATATAGTCCAAAATTACGTAAAGTTTGTGTCTTCAAAGAGGTAAAATAATCTAATGTAAATTAGATAGCTGGCTCGGTAACACACAAATAATAAATACGTATTTACTATTGGGAGACCTACATTGGCGTTCGCGTTGGTGTGGGTCTTTTTTGCCTTTGTTTGTTGTATCTTGTGGAAGAATTCTAAAGTTTTCTTGTAAGTAACTGCCATTTTGTGATTATCCTGAAAACTAGGGTATAATATGTGAAAGTACATTCGCTATTTTAAAAGGAGCTAATCATGTCTACGAGAAAACCTTTTGTGACGTATACCTTGCTAGGTATTCAAATTATTTTATTTATTATGATGGAATTTATGGGCAGTTCCGAAAGTTATGCCACCTTATTATTATTCGGGGCTAAATTCAATCCTTTAATTGCTGCAGGGGAGTATTGGCGGTTAATTGCCCCCGTGTTCTTACATATTGGAATTATTCATTTATTGATTAATTCTATTACCCTGTATTATTTAGGTAGTATGGTTGAAAATATTGTGGGCCACTGGCGCTACTTGGTGATTTACATGGCTTCTGGCTTGATGGGGAACTTGTTCTCTTACCAATTTTCAGAAAATATTTCAGCTGGGGCATCGACTGCATTGTTTGGTTTGTTTGCTGTTTTCCTAGCGCTTAAAAATCTCTTCCCGAGAAATCGCCATATCCAAAGCATTGGTTCGCAATATTTAACCCTCGTGGTGATTAACTTGGTCTTTGGTATTATGGGTACAGGGATTGATATTTGGGGCCATGTGGGCGGATTAGTAGGTGGTTTCTTAATGACCATGGCGCTACTTAGCGGAGAAGGGCCAGATCAACGTTACACCCAACGGATTAGTTCAGCTGCTACCTTCGTGGTGATTGCTGGATTTATTTTAATCAACCACGGCATTTTCAATACTTTAATTGGTGGTTAGGAGTGTTTATTTGACAGAAGAGATGAAAACAATTTTAGACAAGAAGGCCATTCGCGACCGAACTTTTAAATACTGGGCAGCCTTACCAGAGGTTGAACGAATTGCTTTGCAGGCAGATATTTATGCCCAATTATTTACCAATGAAACCTTTATTCAAGCCGATACCATTACCATAACAATTGCCCATCCAGGCGAAATTGATACGAAACCCATTATTGATTATGCCTTAACAATTGGTAAGAAGGTATATGTGCCTAAAACCTATCCTAAACGCCAAATGGCATTTGCTAAATATCAAGGGTTGAATGCCTTGGAGAAGACTAAATTTGGTATCTATGAACCCACAGCAGACGCTGATTTTATCGATAAAGAGGCAATTGATTTGATGCTTGTACCAGGTTTGTTTTTTAGACCGGACGGGTATCGGGTTGGGCATGGGGGCGGTTTCTACGATATTTTCCTAGCGGATTACCCAGGAAACAAGATTGCCTTAGCCTTTCCAGGCATGGTCTCTGATAAAGTGACCTTTGAAATTGATGATTTTGATATTCCAGTGGATCAAATTATTGTTGGGGAAATATAAATATGATGCAACCGGTATCATTTTTTGCTTAAAAACCTAATTTTTTTGCGAAAGTCTGATAAAATAGAGTTATATAACTAATAGATAAGAGGGAGTTATGATAATGACTAAGAAAATATTCGGTATCGACCTTGGTGGTACATCAATTAAATTATCAGTTGTTTCAATTGAAGGCGAAATTATTGATAAATGGTCAGTGCCTACAGATACTAAAGAAGACGGCCAACACATTATTCCAGATTTAATTCTAGCTGTTCAAGAAAAAATGCTAGAAAACAATTGGACTAACGAAGATATTCTAGGCATTGGTATGGGGTCTCCAGGCTTTGTGAATCGGGAAAAAGGTACTGTGACTGGTGCGTATAACTTAGCTTGGGTTGAAGAACAGCCCGTTGCAGATCTGATTCGTAGCCACTTCAATGCAGATTGGCCAATTTTAATCGAAAACGACGCTAACGTTGCGGCTTTAGGTGAGCAATGGAAGGGTGCTGGTGACCACGCGGATAATGTTATCTTGGTTACTTTAGGTACTGGTGTTGGTGGTGGTGTTATTGTCAATGACCAATTGGTCGTTGGACAAGGTGCTGCTGGTGAGATTGGGCATATGTTCTCTAAAGATGGTGGTCGTAAATGTACTTGTGGTCAACATGGTTGTTTAGAAACTGTGGCATCTGCTTCAGGTATCGTATGGACTGCTGGTGAATTAGCTTATACTATGGATGATACGGGTTCTATTATTCAAGGCCGTATTTTTAACGGGGACCCTGTAACGTCTGAAGATATCTTTAGAGCGGCAGAAGCGGGTGACCGTTTTGCGGAAGCTGTTGTTGACGACACGATGGGGCATTTAGGCCGTGCTTTAGGCCAAGTGGCTGCCGTAACGAACCCACAATATATTTTAATTGGTGGTGGGGTTGCCAATGCTGGTCAATACTTACTAGATAAAGTAACAGACCACTTCCACAAATCGGTATATCCTGGTGTTGGAGAGACAACAAGTATTCGTCTAGCTACTTTGGGAAATGATGCAGGTGTGTATGGTGCTGCATCACTAGTTATGAAAAACGTTTAGTCTTTGTCGTTAGAAGGGAAAAACAATACTTATGATCAACTTTGGTACTATTACTTGGATTATTTTAATTGTCGTATTATTGGTTTGGGGAGGCTTCTGGTTATACAGCTACTTATTGCGTCGTAACAACGCAACCATGATTTCTCAAGAAGATTTCCAACAAACCATGCAATCAGCACAAATTATTGATATTCGAGAAGCAAATGAATTCAACTCTGCCCACATTTTTGGTGCCCGTAATGTACCGTATTCTACATTACAACAAGGTGTGCCGGGCTTCAGTAAATCACGTCCAATTTATTTATACGCTGATGTACATAATTTAACTGGTCGTGCAGCGAAAAAATTAAAAGACGCTGGTTACGATAAAATTTATATTTTAAAAGGCGGCCTTTCTGATTGGGAAGGTAAAACAAAACGTCAAGCTTAATAGTTTTGGAAAAGTCAGGAGTTAGCGCTCCTGGCTTTTTCTGAATGTTGTTTATCTTTAAAATGCGTACGCAATGTATTAGGGTATAACCAATATTAAGGGTGCGCTAGAGGCTGATGCTTTCTGTCACACCCATAGCCAAGTCCTTTATAGCGTCGGCCCTCGCACCCTGTGAAGCGGAGCCTGTCTAAACGTCCTGTCTCACATCCTATAGTCGGGTTCGCTTTGGCAGTCCGGTCTCCACTTCAGGAATATTTGAAGCAAGTGAACTTGCTACGGTATATTCCTTCCAGTGGTATCTGACTGAGCGCCAAAGCTCTCACCCTATAGTCGGGTTCGGGTCTCCAGAAAAGACTGCGTTTCAGATTAGTTTCTTAGCGTCGGCCCTCGCACCCTATGAAGTTGAGCTCGCCAGGGCAGACAGGTGTCCGCTTCAGAATAGTTTGTTTCACACTTTGTGTGACACGGCACAATTCTTCCATCGTCTCCTGTCTAAACGCCCTGTCTCACATCCTATAGTCGGGTTAGGGTCTCCAGAAAAGACTGCGTTTCAGATTAGTTTGTAACTGACCGCGTCATTTACTGCACTAATCTTCCAACGGTTCTTTTCTTAGCGTCGACCCTCGCACCCTATGAAGTTGAGCTCGCCAGGGCAGACAAGTGTCCGCTTCAGAATAGTTTGTTTCACACTTTGTGTGACACGGCACTATTCTTCCATCGTCTCCTGTCTAAACGCCCTGTCTCACATCCTATTCTTGCTTTCTGTTTTTTTCCATGCTATTATTGGCTATGCAAATAATTTAAGTAATTGCTGTGAGGTTTATTGTGTTTGTCTTTAAGCGAGCTTGTGGTTGGTGTGAACAGGTAAGACAGTCAATAATGGTTGCGCAGTAGGCAAAGTGTCGCTTTACTTCGGTGCATACCGTTATCATGTCCTTACAATGAAGTAAAAATGTAGGTGGTACCGAGCAATGAAATTTGCGCCCTATACTATAATTGTCTAACCATAGATTGTTATAGTATAGGGCTTTTATTTTGCCAAAAATATGAATCAAAGAAAGAGGGAAGCTTTCATGAAAGAGACTAATATGTCTACTAAATACCAACCGAATGCGGTTGAAGAAGGTCGCTATGATCAATGGGTAGCGTCAGGTGTATTCGCCCCTAATGAAGATAAAACTGCTGAACCATATTCAATCGTTATTCCACCTCCCAATGTAACAGGTAAATTACATTTAGGTCATGCTTGGGATGTGACTCTACAAGATATGTCTATCCGTCAAAAACGGATGCAAGGCTACGATACTTTATGGTTACCAGGTATGGACCATGCGGGTATCGCAACGCAAGCTAAGGTTGAAGCTAAATTAGCCGAAGAAGGCATTTCTCGTTATGACTTAGGCCGTGAAAAATTCATTGACCAAGTGTGGGATTGGAAAGAAGAATATGCTGAAACAATCCGTCAACAATGGGGTAAAATGGGTATTTCTGTTGATTATTCTCGCGAACGTTTTACCTTAGACGAGGGTTTAAGTGAAGCTGTGCGTAAGGTCTTCGTTGATTTATACAATAAAGACTTAATATACCGCGGTGAATACATTATCAACTGGGATCCAAAAGCACAAACTGCCTTATCTGATATGGAAGTGATTTACTCTGATGATAATGGTGCTTTCTACCACATTTCATACCCATTAACAGATGGATCAGGTTCGTTAGAAATCGCTACAACACGTCCAGAAACCATGTTAGGGGATACGGCGGTTGCAGTTCACCCAGATGACGACCGTTACACCCACTTAGTTGGTAAAACCATTACTTTACCGCTTGTTGGCCGTGAAATTCCAATCGTTGCGGACGATTACGTAGAACGTGAATTTGGGACTGGTATTGTAAAAATTACCCCTGCCCATGATCCTAACGACTTTGCAGTAGGGAACCGTCATGATTTACCACGTATCAACGTGATGAACGCTGACGCAACTATGAACGAAAATGCAGGCGAATTTAAAGGTATGTCCCGTGAAGAAGCCCGTAAAGCAGTCGTTGCTGCCTTAGATGAACAAGGTTTCTTAATATGTGTTGAGGAAATGGTCCATTCAGTTGGTCACTCTGAACGTACTGGTGTCGTTGTTGAACCACGTCTTTCAACACAATGGTTTGTTAAAATGCGTCCATTAGCGGATGATTCATTAGAAAACCAAGACACTGAAGACCGTGTTGATTTCTACCCACCTCGTTTTGAAAATACCTTTAAGACCTGGATGGAAAATGCCCACGACTGGGTTATCTCACGTCAATTATGGTGGGGTCACCAAATTCCAGCTTGGTACCACAAAGAAACTGGTGAAATGTATGTCGGTATGGAAGCACCTGCTGACAGCGAAAACTGGGAGCAAGATCCAGATGTTTTAGATACTTGGTTTTCATCTGCCTTATGGCCGTTTTCAACTATGGGGTGGCCAGATACTGATGCAGAAGACTTTAAACGTTATTACCCAACATCAACATTGGTAACAGGGTATGACATTATCTTCTTCTGGGTCGCGCGTATGATTTTCCAAGGGTTGGAATTCACTGGTCGTCGTCCATTCAAGAATGTTTTAATCCACGGTTTAATCCGTGATAGCCAAGGGCGTAAGATGTCTAAATCTCTAGGTAACGGGGTTGACCCAATGGATGTTGTTAACGAGTATGGTGCTGACGCTTTACGTTGGTTCCTAGCAACTGGTTCAACGCCTGGTCAAGATATCCGTTTCAACGAAGAGAAACTGGAAGCTGCTTGGAACTTTATTAACAAAATCTGGAATGCTTCTCGTTATGCCATCATGAATCTTGATGACTTAACTTATGATGAAATTGATTTATCAAACGTGACTGAAATCAAAGACCAATGGATTTTAACACGTCTAAATGAAACCATCGCTTCAGTTACTGCAAACTTTGATAAGTTTGAGTTTGGTGAAGCAGGTCGTTCATTGTACCACTTCATCTGGGATGAATTCTGTAACTGGTATATTGAAATGGCTAAAGAAACTTTACAAGGTGAGGACGAAGCTGCGAAAGCGACAACTCGTTCAGTATTGGCCTACACATTAAACAACATTCTACGTTTAATGCATCCAATCATGCCATTTGTAACAGAAGAAATCTGGGCGCATATTCCACATAAAGAGG
The DNA here is from genome assembly GCF_002083135.2 of Aerococcus viridans. NCBI lineage: Bacteria > Bacillati > Bacillota > Bacilli > Lactobacillales > Aerococcaceae > Aerococcus > Aerococcus viridans. The sequence goes on from NZ_NBTM02000001.1 coordinate 1,578,530, forward strand.
CGTCAATCGTTACAGCTGCGTACCCAACGGTAGATGAAAACTTATCTAATACAAAAGCTGCTTCTGATATGAACTACGTGATTTCACTGGTTAAAGCGATCCGTAACGCCCGTAACAAACAAAACGTGGCCTTATCTAAACCAATCGAAATCATTGTGAAACCACGGAACGCTGAAATTGGTCAAGCCCTTGAAAACAACATTGCTTTCATTAACCGCTTTACCAACCCAGAAAGCTTTACGATTGATACAAGTGCTGCAGCGCCAGATCAAGCCGTAACCTTATTCTTTGACGGTGGAGATATTTACTTACCATTAGCTGGTTTCATTAACATCGAAGAAGAAATTGCCCGTCTGGAGAAAGAATTAGCCAAATGGCAATCTGAAGTAGACCGGGTTGAGAAGAAATTATCTAACGAACGCTTTGTGGCCAATGCCCCTGAAGCTGTCGTTGAAGAAGAACGCCAAAAAGGTCAAGATTACCGAGACAAATTAGTTTCTACTAAAGAAAGAATCGCTGAATTACAAGGCTAATTTGACCCAAAATAACCATTTAAGAAGCCGACTTAACTTAAATAGTCGGCTTCTTTTTTCGAATTAAATACTTAGGCCATTTAGCAAAAATATACCCAGTGATTTACACAAATAACATACTTTTAAAGGACTTTCCGTGCTAGAATGATGTCTGGCAAGATGATAATTGAAAAAAATGGGGGCATGAAATTGGCTATTTTAATGCATAATATGGCGCAAATCGAACAATGGTTGGCAATGTACACCAAGTCGACGCCAAAAGATTTTTCGCGGATGGCAAGCGTGCTTGACCGCTACGACCACCCAGAATTAAAAACACCCGCAATCCACGTGACTGGTACCAACGGCAAGGGGTCAACCTGTCGTTATATCGAGCAGATGGCGACAGATCACGGTTACTCGACTCTCCTATTCACGTCACCACATTTGACGTCCTTAACCGAACGTATTCGCCACAATAAAGAAAATATCGACGACCAAGCCTTTATTCAATTGATGAACGAAGTCCGTCACCATATCGAAGCCCTAAAAATCGAAGCCATGTCCTATTTCGAAGTCCTCACTTTAGCCTTCTTTATCTATGCGGGCCAGGTGGACGTCGACATCCTGATCGTTGAAGTAGGGATTGGTGGCAAAAAAGACTACACCAATATTCTTCCACATGCCGTCCGGGTCATCACCTCTATTGGTAAAGACCACATTCCTAGTTTAGGTAAGGATGAATTCGCCATTACCAAGCAAAAAGCCGGCATTATGTACCAAGGGGATACCATGGTTGTTGGGGAAATTGCCCCAGAATACTTGGCTATTATCCAAGACAAAGTGACTCAAAAAGAAGGTCAATTGATTTCTTATAAATTGCAACCGCAGGTGGACATTCCGCAACTTGGTTTTTACCAAGTATGGAATGCGCGGACTGCTTACGCTGCTTTTGCGGCTTTTACAAAGGAAAATGGCTTGTATTTTAACCAACAAACAGCCATTGCAGCCATTCAAGTGACGGCTTTACCAGGTCGGATGGAATTGATTGCTAACCAGCCAGCCACTTATATTGATGGCGCCCACAATATTTCAGCCATTAAGGTATTGGTGGAAGCATTAAAGACAAATTTTGCGGATAAAAGAATTATTATGTATTTTTCAAGTTTAGACCGTAAGGAAATTAACAACTCACTGGACTATATCCAAGCACATTCGGACATTGAATTATATGTCACCACTTTTGATTATGAAGAAGCGAGAAAAGAAGATGATTATTTAGCCACTACAGATGCGAAATTTGTGAATAATTGGTATGATGATTATAAGCAATCCGCACCAGCAAATGTAGATGCCGTAGTAGTGTTCTGTGGCTCTTTCTACTTTATCTCTGAAGTGCGAGAAAAACTACAAAGTGAGGATATCTATGAAAACAGCAGTAATTTTTGATATGGACGGGTTAATGCTAGACACTGAGAAGGTCTACGCCCAAGTAAACCAAGAAGGATTCGAATCGTTAGGCATTGAATTCACCTTGGATGACTACCTAAAATATGTTGGGGTTGGCGAGAAAGAAACCCTTCAAATGTATGAGGAAGCCATTGGTGACAGAGAAGCGGCAGAAGCTTTATTGGCCCGCGAAGATAAACGTTACCTTGAAATCATCAAAGATAAAGCCCCTGATTTAAAAGACGACTTAATCAAAGTGTTGGATACGTTAGCAGCTAAAAAAGTTGATTGCTACGTAGCGTCATCAACAAATATTGAAACAGTAGAGTACTTACTGGAGGCAACAGGCATCCGTAAATACTTCAAAGGTGTGCTTGGTGGTGACCAAGTAGAAAACGCTAAGCCAGACCCAGAAATCTATCTAAAAGTTGTGGCTGATTTCAACTTAGACAAAGAGAAAACAATCGTATTAGAGGACTCTATTCATGGCGTTAATGCTGCTTATCAAGCAGGTTTAGACGTGATTATGGTTCCTGATTTGGTAGCCCCGGACGACGAAACTTACGACCGCGTTTTAGCAGTCGTTGGCCGTCTTGGTGACGCCTTACCATTTATAGACTAAGCAAATTTGACTGGTACCCTCGTGGGCCAGTCTTTTTTTTAGTGTGGAAGTTCTTTTTTTGCAAAAGTGGTAGAGGTAGACGTCAGCTTGCTGGCACCTCTACCTATGGCGGTTTCGCTATTCAGGACAAGAATCGTCCTTTTTCAAGAAAGTATTAGATGGGCTTAAAAGTATGCTAGAATATAATGAGAAAATGATGTCATAGAAAGAGGTTTTGTCATGTTAACAGATATTCAAATTGCCCAACAAAATGCGTTGGCGCCGATAAGTGAAATTGCTGAAAAAATTGGTTTTAATGTGGACGATATCGATTTATATGGAAAATATAAGGCCAAGGTACCTGCAAAAACCTTGGAAAAAATTGAATCGAATGAAAATGGCAAGTTGATTTTGGTGACAGCCATTAACCCGACGCCTGCAGGTGAAGGGAAATCGACAACAACAGTTGGTTTAGGGGACGCATTGAGTCAGCGCGGTAAGTCAACCATGATTGCCTTGCGTGAACCGTCTTTAGGGCCAACTATGGGCGTTAAGGGTGGTGCTGCCGGTGGTGGTTACGCACAAATTCAACCGATGGAAGATATTAACCTGCATTTCACAGGCGATATGCATGCCATTACAACGGCCAATAATACCTTATCCGCCTTAATCGACAACCACATCCACCAAGGGAATGAATTGGATATTGATGTTCGCCGGGTGACTTGGAAGCGGGCAGTTGACTTGAATGACCGGGCCTTACGTGAGGTTACAGTGGGCTTAGGTGGTGTTGGGAACGGCTTCCCGCGTCAAGACGGCTTTGATATTACTGTGGCGTCAGAAATTATGGCGATTCTATGTTTAGCGACTGATCTAGAAGACATGCGTGCGCGTTTTGCCCGGATTGTGATTGGGGAAAACCGCGACCGTCAGCCAATTACTGTAGCTGATTTGGGGGCTGAAGGTGCTTTAACCTTGGTCATGAAGGATGCTATTGCGCCGAATTTAGTGCAGACTTTAGAGCATACACCAGCATTTGTGCATGGGGGGCCTTTTGCTAATATCGCCCACGGTTGTAACTCAGTTGTGGCGACACATGCAGCCTTGAAGTTGGCGGATTATGTGGTGACTGAAGCTGGGTTTGGGGCTGATTTAGGGGCCGAAAAATTCATGGACATTAAAGTGCCCGTGCTTGGAAAAGCACCGGATGCAGTCGTTGTTGTGGCGACCATTCGTTCATTGAAAATGCACGGTGGCGTTTTAGTGAAAGACTTGAATGCAGGGGAAAATGTTGAAGCGGTAGCGGCTGGTTTTGCCAATCTGCAAAAACATATTGAAACCATGCAAAATTTCCAAGTGCCAGTGGTTGTTTGTGTGAATGAATTCGTAACGGATACAGAAGCTGAAGAACAGGTTGTCTTAGACAAATGTGCTCAGCTTGGTGTGGTGTGTGTGAAATCATCTGTATGGGCTAATGGTGGCCAGGGTGGTTTGGACTTGGCGGACGCTGTCGTAGCGGCAATTGATGGTAATGACCAGGAATTTAAAGCGACTTATGATTATGAAGCAACGAATTTAGAAGAGAAAGCCCGTGCTATTGTACAAAAGGTATATGGCGGACGTGATGTTGTCTTTTCTAAGAAAGCTCAAAATCAAATGCGTCGTTTCGAGAAAAATGGCTGGGGTAATTTACCAATCTGTATGGCGAAAACCCAATATTCACTATCCGATGATCCAAAATCTTTGGGTCGACCAGAAGACTTTGATGTGACAGTACGTGAATTGGTGCCCAAAATTGGGGCTGGCTTTATTGTGGCCTTGACGGGTGATGTGTTAACGATGCCTGGCTTGCCAAAACATCCAGCAGCATTGGATATGGATATTAAAAAAGATGGCGAAATCACTGGTTTGTTCTAGGTTTTCTGTGGCATCAGCTAAAAATATAAGTGGATTTATGAGAGAGCGTGTAGCGAAAGTTGCACGTTTTTCTTTTTGCCAAAAAAATAAAGCGAAACCTGATTTCTATCCATAATTAGATTGGTCAAGTTAGCACTTTTACCACGTATAAATATGGTAGAGGGGTGTGAAGGGATGACTGAAAATCAAGTGTTATTAAAGACAACGATACATGAGCTGCCAGAGGAAATTAGGCCGAGGGAACGGTTGATGACCCACGGGGCAGAATCATTGACTATGTATGAGCTATTGGCTATTGTATTACGGACGGGGAACCGGAGTTTGAACGCCATTCAATTGGCTATGAAAATTATTCAGCATTTCGGGACGAGGTATGATTTGCGTACGGCATCTTACCATGATTTGATCCAGTTGCCAGGTGTTGGACCAGCTAAGGCGGTTGAAATACAGGCTGCTATAGAGTTTGGTCGGCGCTTATACCAATCTAACCAGGAAAAATTGGGCGTTATTATGTCGACGAAAGATGCGGGGAATTATTGTATTGAGAAGTTGAAAGACCTGCAGCAGGAAAATGTGATGGCCTTATATCTAAATACAAAAAATCAAATCGTTAAAGAGAAGACCATATTCGTTGGAAGTTTAAATGCTTCAGTTGCACATCCAAGGGAAATCTTTAAAGAAGGGGTTCGGGCGTCTGCTGCGCGAATTATTGTCGCCCATAATCATCCGTCGAGTAATCCGTCGCCTTCTCAAGCGGATATCGACTTTACTAGACGGTTGGCTGAAGTGGGGGAATTGATTGGCATAGAAATACTGGATCACATCATTGTAGGTGGCGATGCTTTCTTAAGTTTACAGGAATATGGTGTTTTTGAATGATAAAAATAACTTTACTTATTAATAATCATTGCTAAAAAGATTTATCCATGTTATACTAAAGTAAGAATTTTTGGATAGGTAAAAAGTTATACATTTTTAAAAGTGCTAAGCACTTAAAAGTTTTACTCGAGCCGTGCAAGAATTACTAAAGAAATATGTGCATGAGCACGAGGAGGATTCTATTATTATGGAACAAGGTAAAGTTAAATGGTTTAACGCAGAAAAAGGTTTTGGATTTATCGAACGCGACGGCGCTGACGACGTATTCGTTCACTTCACAGCTATTCAAGGTGACGGGTTCAAATCTTTAGAAGAAGGTCAAGAAGTTTCTTTCGAAATCGAAGATGGAAACCGTGGACCACAAGCAGCTAACGTTGTTAAAGCGTAAATCTAATTTAAATTTTAACAGTTAGGGCAACAGCCCACCAGACTAGTTAAACATCAGTTTAGCTAGTCTTTTTTTTTGCTTTAAATTTGAAAGATATAGAAATAGCAAAAAGCTCTCATTTGTATTGAAGTATCATTCGATGTTTCAAAAATAGGCTCTCTTTTATTCGACCTATTCGTAGCTCTATTAGCTTCTTATGTAGGGCATAAATTATCGAAAATTTATTTTAAGCATCAATCATCTAACTATAAAATCAATTTTTTTGCGACTATATATTGTGGATATTATTGAGCATATTATAAAGGCTGTCTCAATAGTCTCCTTTTTCTTTACTTTCACTATCAAGTACGCTAACAACATAACAAAACCCGCTTTGATCTGGTGCTTACAACCATTCAAAGCGGGCTTTGTCTATTATTATTGTCTCTTTTTAAGGAATAAACTGTAAATCATAATCACTAATGAAATGATGAATAAAGCGATTGTTTGACCATTTAACAATTCCGGAATAATGAAGCTTGCAGCGATAGCGATGATCAACACGACAATCGCAAAGCTAGCCAGTAATTTCATCATTCTTGCTGAATTTGATTTTTTACCAGCGATTTCTACGCCTTCAGAACGGTAATCCATGAATAAGCTAGATAACCAGGAGAATACTGCTAGGTAGAATAGGAATTTGATAAGGCCTAAACCGGTTAATAAGACTTGCGCGTTGGCCATTTCTACAATATTTTGCATGATGACCATTTCCATTGCGATGAATAATGGGGGCAATACTGGCAGTAAGTTATGCGTACCAATCACTAAATGAATCAATAACCATTGTAGGAAGAGTAATCCTTTTGCCAAAATAGTTACGGGACTAAAAATTAAAATGGCGATTAGGACAACTTCGACCACACCTAAGATGATCATATTCTTAATGAGTGTGAGTCCTTTTTGCTTAGAAAATAATAAGTAGACCTGTGTAAGTAAAAATTGCCAGAAAATTAATAGTAGAAAATTTGTCCAGTTAATCGTGTTGACTGCTTGTAATGTCATGAAGGCAGGGACTGCCATGAGACATACGAGTAGGACATGGAAAATTGCTGGGACAAGGATTTGGCGGTTTTTGCTACCGGCCATGGATTTGATTGCTGCCATTTATTGTCTCCTTTCAACGATAAACAATCGTGGAGGTAGGTTTTTTTGATTCAAAAAATTGAACATAGCTACATTATAACTTTTTTGGTCGCATTTTTCGAGATAAGATTGAACCGCTTCAAATTCTTCCATACCACCCGGATGACCAACGTATGAAGCAATCAGTAACACACCCATCTTATCTAAACGTTCAAGGACCGTTTGAATGGCTTTGATAGTGGTCTCTGATTGGGTGATGATTTCTTTATCACCACTAGGCAAATATCCGAGGTTGAAGATGGCTAATTGCAATTTCTCATCGACTGGAATGACTTGGTCTAATTCGCTATGGTCTTTTAAAAATAACTTTGTATTTTTAAATTTTGCCTCCTCAGAAAGGCGTTTTTCAGCGAATGCAATCGCCTCTGCTTGTATGTCTAATCCGTAAACGATACCTTCAGGACCAACTAGTTGTGAAAGTAGCAGGGTATCATTCCCTTTACCTACTGTCGCATCTAATACATGGTCGCCTTTGTGAATTTTTTCTTTCATTATTTGATGCGACACAGTGACAATATTTTGAAACATACCATTCCTTCTTTCTATATTAATAGCTTAATCTACCGTGGGTTTTCGGTAAACAATATTACACTAATATTACAAATATTAAATAATAACATCAACATAAATTAAGTCTTTCTTAATAAAATCATTTTAGATAGAATTTAGGTTGTGAAAGTTTTGCTTTTTTGACAATTAAAAAATTACAAGGGGGAGTATAATTGGTTATTGAGGAGAATAAAGTAGTATCGCGCAAATCAATTGCGTCAATTTCCAAAAAATCAGCAACTTTAGGGGCTATCGTTTTAGGATCTGCTTTTGCTGTATCAAGTTTAAGTGCAAATATCGATATTCCAACAGTAGAAGCGAGCGAAGGGACGACAGTTACTTTTGCATCAACTAATAATGCTTTCTTAGATAGCATCATTCCAGATGCTTATAAGCTAGCAAATGATAACGACTTATATGCTTCGGTAATGATTGCTCAAGCGATTTTAGAGTCTAACTGGGGTGTATCAGGACTATCAGCAGCACCATACTACAACTTATTCGGGATTAAAGGGACTTATAACGGCAAGGGTGTAACTTTCTACACACTTGAAGATGATGGTTCTGGTAACTACTACCAAATCAGAGATTCATTCCGTGATTACCCATCATACAAAGAGTCATTAAATGACTACGCGAATAAAATGGTTAACGGTGTTTCTTGGGATTCTGAATTTTATTCAGGTACTTGGAAATCAAATACAAGTTCATACAAAGATGCGACTGCTGCCTTAACTGGTACTTACGCAACTGATACCCGCTATGGTGGTAAATTAAACAACTTAATTACGACACATAGTTTAACACAATATGATACACCTGCTGGTTCAACCTCAAGTACATCTGCATCAGTTTCTGGTGCAACTACAAACTTATCTGCACAAGGGACAACATCATCTACTAATGGTGGGAAGTCTTATACAGTTAAAGCTGGTGATGGTTTATATACTGTAGCACGCGCTTTAGGTGTAGCTGTTGCAGAGGTTAAGGCACAAAATGGCTTAACTTCTAACTTGATTCACCCAGGCCAAGTCTTATCTGTAGCTTCATCTAGCGCATCTTCATCGTCTAGCTCAGCAAGCACAGGAACAGTTACTAACACTGGTTCTTCAGCATCAACATCAGGTAAATCTTATACAGTTAAATCTGGTGATGGCTTATACAGGGTAGCGAAAGCCTTAGGTATTTCAGTATCAGAAGCCCGTGCCTTAAATGGCGGTTCTGACTTGATTCACCCAGGCCAAGTATTTAAAGCTGGTCAGTCGACAACTTCTACATCAAGTTCGTCTTCTTCATCAAGCACAAGTGCTAATACTGGTTCATCTGCGTCAACATTAGGCAAATCATACACAGTTAAATCTGGTGATGGCTTATACAGGGTAGCGAAAGCCTTAGGTATCTCAGTATCAGAAGCACGTACCTTAAATGGCGGTTCTGACTTGATCCACCCAGGCCAAGTATTTAAAGCTGGTCAGTCGACAACTTCTACATCAAGTTCGTCTTCTTCATCAAGCACAAGTGCTAATACTGGTTCATCTTCAGCGTCTACATCAACTGGTAAATCATACACAGTTAAATCTGGTGACGGTTTATATAGTGTAGCGAAAGCCTTAGGTATTTCAGTATCAGAAGCCCGTGCCTTAAATGGCGGTTCTGACTTGATCCACCCAGGTAAAGTATTTAAAGCTGGTCAGTCGACAACTTCTACATCAAGTTCGTCTTCTTCATCAAGTTCAAGTGCTAATACTGGTTCATCTTCAGCATCAACATCAGGCAAATCATACACAGTTAAATCTGGTGATGGCTTATACAGGGTAGCGAAAGCCTTAGGTATTTCAGTATCAGAAGCACGTGCCTTAAATGGCGGTTCTGACTTGATCCACCCAGGCCAAGTATTTAAAGCTGGTCAGTCGACAACTTCTACATCAAGTTCGTCCTCTTCATCAAGTACAAGTGCTAATACTGGTTCATCTTCAGCATCAACATCAAGTAAATCATACACAGTTAAATCTGGTGATGGCTTATACACCGTTGCGCGTGCTTTAGGTATTTCAGTATCAGAAGCCCGTGCCTTAAATGGTGGTTCTGACTTAATCCATCCAGGTAAAGTATTTACTGCAGGTTCATCTAGCCAAGGTTCATCTAGTCAAGCGTCTTCTAGTTCAGTTTCATCAACTTCAAGTGCTTCAACTAGTCAATCAGCTGCAAGTACATCTACAAGTACATCATCAGCGTCAGGTAACTCTTACACTGTTAAATCTGGTGACGGTATTTACACTGTAGCACGTGCCTTAGGTATTTCATTAGCGGAAGCCCGGGCCTTAAATGGTGGTTCTGACTTAATTCACCCAGGTAAAGTATTTACAACTGGTGGATCTAGCCAAGCTTCATCTAGTCAAGCGTCAACAAGTTCATCTAGTCAAGCTAGCACAAGTTCATCTACATCAACTGCATCTTCTTCAGCTACTTCAAGCGCGAAGACACATACAGTTAAATCTGGTGAAACTTTATACCGTATCGCTAAAAACAACGGTCTAAGCTTAGATGAGTTAATGACATTGAACGGCTTATCAAACTACAACTTGTACATTGGCCAAGTCTTAAAACTAAACTAATTTGATCAAATTATGATACCTCAGCTTGTTTAGCTCCCCCTTTACAAGCTGAGGTGTTTTTTTAGATAAAATTAGAATTGAATTAGAAATTTGTTGACAAGGTTAAAAAAGACTGTTAAAGTTGCATTATTAAATAGCGAGAGGAGGACTACAGCCATGAAATCATTACTAAGTACAACATTCTATAACTTTTTCAACTTTTACTTTTACTTTTACGGTTTTGGTAAAGGTGATTTTGTTGTACTTGAAAAAGGATATGGCTTTAGTTCTTAAGTAACTAGCGTAGGTGCTAGTTACACAAGAAAGTCCTTTACAGCAAAAATCACTCAAGGGTGGTTTTGTTGTAAAGGGCTTTTTTTCTTGCTTAAATACCAACCTTGGAAAATGAATGATGATACTGCGTTTTAAAAAAAGGAGAAAATAAAATGAATACACAAGTAATGACTGCAGGAACGGAAGTAACGATTTTAGCTAATATTAAAGAGCCATACAAACGAGCGAGCTTATCATACAAGTCGGCGCCATCAGTTGTACAAGTAGGCAATATCCAAATTGGTAACGGTCATTTTGCCATGATCGGTGGCCCATGTTCAATCGAGGGCTTGGATAAATTGGACGAAGTGGCTGCAGCGGTGAAAGATTCAGGTGCCAATATGTTACGCGGTGGGGCGTTCAAACCACGTACATCTCCATACGCATTCCAAGGGTTAGGGCAAGAAGGTTTAGACATGTTAGAGGCTGTTGGTAAGAAGTACGACTTACCAGTGGTGACAGAAGTGATGGCTGTTGATCAAGTGCATTTATTCGATGGGATCGATATGTACCAAGTGGGTGCACGAAACATGCAAAATTTTGATTTATTAAAGGCAATTGGTCAAACGACAAAACCAGTCTTGTTAAAACGCGGTATGGCTGCTTCAATCGAAGACTTATTAATGGCGGCTGAATACATATTAGCCCAAGGTAATCCGAATGTGATCTTATGTGAACGTGGTATTCGTACTTACGAGACAAGTACGCGAAACACTTTAGATTTATCAGCAATTCCTGTTTTACGTTCAAAAACGCACTTACCAATTGTGGTTGACCCGAGTCATGCTGTAGGGAAACGTGAGTGGGTTGAATCAATGGCTATGGCTGCGGTGGCTGCTGGCGCTGACGGTTTGATCATTGAAATTCATCAAAATCCAGATGAGGCTTGGTCAGACGGCCGACAATCGTTATACTTAGATGAGTACAAGGCGTTAACTAAGAAAGTGCAAGCATTACACACATTCTTAGCGGATTTAAATTAATCTACAACCACCGGTTAAACCACTTATCGACAAGCGTATTTAAAAGAATTGAGGAATGAAATTGGAAAAAGTAAATGTAGCAGTTGCCAATCCCTATGATGTGATCATTGACAACGATTTGATTAAAAATGCCGGACATTATCTGGAAGATCTGGTCCAACAACGTAAGGTCATGATCGTTACTGACGAGAACGTGGCTTCATATGGTTACCTAGGGACCCTACAAGAGGCGATTAGCCCAATTACGACTGAGGTGAACACCATTACGTTGCCAGCTGGAGAGGCCCAGAAATCATCTGCAAACTACATCCGCTTGCAAGAAGAGTTGGCCACTTTGAATTATTCACGTTCAGACATCCTGATTGCCTTGGGAGGTGGGGTAATTGGTGACTTAGTTGGCTTTACAGCAGCGACTTATTTGCGCGGCATTCCCTACATTCAAATTCCGACGACCTTACTTTCAGCTATTGATTCTTCAGTAGGCGGCAAAACGGCCATCGACTTACCCCAGGGTAAAAACTTAGTTGGCGCTTTTTATCAGCCAGCACGCGTCCTTTGTGACTTAACTACCTTCCATACTTTATCGCAAAGTATTTTCGAAGATGGGTGTGCAGAACTAATTAAATACGGCATGATTTTAGACAGTGATTTACTGAACAACTTAATGACCCGCGACCAACCTTTAAATGCCTTGAGCGAAGACTTGGCAGCTGTTGTTAAACGTTGTGTTGAGATTAAACGGAGCGTTGTGTTAGAAGACGAACTAGATTTAGGCTTGCGTCAATTATTGAACTTTGGCCATACGATTGGACACGCGATTGAACAAGTATCACATTACAAAGTTTCACATGGTCGAGGCGTTGCAACGGGTATGATTTTGACCCAATTAATGGCTGAAAAAGAAGGGCAGACAGCGTTAAGTTTGGCTGACCGTTTTAACAATTTACTCAACCAATACCATCTATTAGACCAAGTGCATGTGGCAAAAGAGTATACCTTTGAGCATATTCTTGGCGCCATGACCAACGACAAGAAACGTCGGGGTGGGGAAATTACAGAAATCTTTCCTGAATCATTCGGTAAATGTGAACTTAAAACTATTACTTTTGACCAATATGCTGGCTGGTTAGAGACCATTTTTACTGACCTAAAAGCTGATAAATTACCTATTACAATCGTAGAAGCGGGGGCTTAATGCGTGGATTCAATTACAGATATTAACGGGACAACGAAGTTTGCAGCGGTGATTGGCCAACCCTTGAGCCACTCGCTTTCACCAATTATTTACAATACATCTTTTAAAGCTCAAGACCTGAATATGGTCTACATCGCTTTTGAAACGAGCGAAGATGACACAATTGAACGGATTGAGCATTTGAAAGCCCTAGACGTTCAAGGGATTAACATTACCATGCCAGGGAAATTCAATGCTATGCAGACGGTTGACCGCTTAGATGCTGCTAGTCAATATGTCAACGCTGTCAACATGATTACCCGAGATGACAAGGGGCAATGGGTAGGCTACAATACTGATGGTGCCGGCTTATGGCTTGCCGTAAAAAACAGGGGCGTTGACCTAGTTGGCAAGCGGTTAGTCGTTTACGGATCTGGCGCAACGTCTAGGATCATTATTGCCCAGGCCGTAATGGAGGGCATGAGAGATATTTCTGTGGTGGCACGAAATATCGAAGAAAAAGACCTGTTGATTAAGGTGTGCGATGCTTTAAGAGCGGATTACCCACAAATTGACTTAAAACTGATTGACCTTTCAGATCAAGACCAAGTTGGTCAAGCTGTCAAGCATGCTGAAATCGTGATTCAATCAACGAGCCTAGGGATGGGATCAAGCCAGGGCCAATCCATTTTGGCGGACGAAAACTGGTTACAAGAGGGGACAGTGGTCATGGACGTGATTTACGATCCTATGGAAACCCGATTTATGCAACAAGCAAAAGCAAGAAATTGTGTGGTCATTGGTGGTTTAGATATGTTAGTTTACCAAGCTAAATTAAACTACCAATTATTTGCCCATAAAGAAATGCCAGTACAAGTAGTTTTTGATACCATTAAGGGTCAATTAGCTGCTAGAAAAGCCAAATAAGCCCGGAAAATCTGGATTGTGTGGGTTTGCTTTTACTGGGTGAAAGTGCTAGAATAAAGGCAATATTTGAACTTTTTCAGAGGTAGTAACAAGTTGTGTTCAATGAAGCGAGTATACGGTTGGTGGAAGTATATTTGAACCACTTGTGAATTAGGCTGGATTATAAGTTGGTGACGATGAGAAGCATCCGTTACCACGTCGCGCCAACGTTATCGGTATGAAGAGTACAAATCATAGGTGGTACCACGAAATCATTTCGTCCTATATACGTTTTTTTGACGTGTGTAGGGCTTTTTTTATTTTCACAATTAAAGGAGAGACAGAAAACAATGGCTTTTAATCATAAAGTAATTGAGAAGAAATGGCAAAAATATTGGGACGAGAATAAAGAGTTTAAAACTTTAGAGGATTATTCAAAACCTAAATATTACGCACTAGACATGTTCCCTTACCCATCAGGGGCTGGACTACATGTAGGACATCCAGAAGGGTATACAGCAACAGATATCATGTCGCGTTACAAACGTGCACAAGGGTATAACGTCTTACACCCAATGGGATGGGATGCTTTTGGTTTGCCTGCTGAGCAATACGCCTTAGATACAGGGAATGACCCGGTTGATTTCACTGCGAAAAATATTGCCACATTCAAACGTCAAATCAAATCACTAGGATTTTCTTATGATTGGGACCGTGAAATCAATACAACCGATCCGAAATTTTATAAATGGACACAATGGATTTTCACTAAATTATATGAAAAAGGTTTAGCCTATGAAGACGAAATTTTGGTTAACTGGTGTGAAGCTTTAGGTACAGTATTAGCCAATGAAGAAGTTATCGACGGTAAGTCTGAACGTGGTGGCTACCCAGTGGTTCGTAAACCAATGAAACAATGGGTATTACGGATTACTGCTTACGCTGACCGTTTATTAGAAGGTTTGGAAAATGTTGACTGGCCAAATTCAGTTGTTGAAATGCAACGTCACTGGATTGGTAAATCAGAAGGTGCGCAATTAACTTTCGATATTAAAGATCATGACTTAACTTTTGATGCCTTTACGACGCGTCCAGACACAATTTACGGCTTAACTTTCGCTGTTTTAGCGCCTGAACATGACTTGGTGCGTCAAATCGTGACAGAAGCGCAACGTGAAGAAGTGGAAGCTTATTTACTTGCAGCTTCAATGAAATCTGACTTAGACCGTACAGATTTAGCCAAAGAAAAAACTGGGGTATTCACCGGTGCTTACGGTATCCACCCATTAACTGGTGAACCATTTGAAATCTGGGTTGCAGACTATGTTTTAGCTTCATATGGTACGGGTGCTGTTATGGCGGTTCCTGCCCATGATAGCCGTGACTACGAATTCGCTAAACAATTCAACCTACCCATTCGACCGGTAATTGAAGGTGGCGATGTTGCTGTTGAAGCATATACTGGAGACGGTCCTCACATTAATTCAGGTGAATTAAACGGTTTAGAAACTGCAGAAGCTACTGAAAAAGCGATTGAAATGTTAACAGCTTCAGGTCGCGGTGAACGTCAAACAACATACCGTTTACGTGACTGGGTCTTCTCTCGTCAACGTTACTGGGGTGAACCAATTCCAATTATCCATTGGGAAGATGGCACAACAACTGCAGTTCCAGAAGATGAGCTACCAGTTCGTTTACCAAAAACTGACAACATTAAACCATCAGGTACAGGTGAATCTCCATTAGCCAATATTGAAGAGTGGTTATATGTCACTGATCCTGAAACAGGTATGAAAGGCCGCCGTGAAACAAACACAATGCCACAATGGGCAGGTTCATCATGGTACTTCCTACGTTATATCGACCCTAAAAATTCAAATGAATTTGCTTCCAAAGAAGCTTTAGACTACTGGTACAATGTGGACTTGTATATAGGTGGGGCTGAGCATGCGGTATTGCATTTACTATATGCACGTTTTTGGAATATGTTCTTGTATGATTTAGGTGTAGTACCAAATGAAGAACCATTCCAAAAACTTTATAACCAAGGGATGATTCTTGGTGAAGGTAATGAGAAAATGTCTAAATCTAAAGGGAACGTTGTAAATCCTGACGATGTAGTCAACCAATACGGGGCAGATACCTTACGTCTATACGAAATGTTCATGGGTCCTCTAGATGCGTCAATCGCTTGGTCTGAGAATGGTCTTGAAGGTTCTCGTCGTTTCCTAGAACGTGTATGGCGTTTACTAGTTGATGAAAATGGCAAAATGCGTGACCGTATTACGACAATGAACACTGGTGAATTAGACAAAGTTTACCACCAAACTGTTCAAAAAGTTACGGAAGACTTTGACAACCTACACTTTAATACAGCCATTTCTCAAATGATGGTATTTGTAAATGAAGCCAATAAGGCTGAAAGCCTATACTATGAATACGTGAAAGGCTTTATTCAATTGATTGCTCCAATCGCGCCGCATTTAGCAGAAGAAATGTGGGTAATTGTTGGAAACGAACCTGGTATTTCATACGTAGACTGGCCAACATTTGATCCAGCGATGATCGTTGACGATGAAATCGAAATTGTTGTTCAAGTGAATGGTAAAATCAAAGCGAAATTACAAGTGCCTAATGATAGTGCCAAAGAAGCATTGTTAGAAATTGCCCATGCAAACGAGAAAGTGCAAGAAGCAATTGCTGGTAAAACAATTCGCAAAGAAATCGTAGTACCAAACAAACTAGTCAATATTGTGGCAAATTAGTAGACATCATAGCTGTCTTGTGTATAGTATGGTTAGTTTTAATTAATGGGAGATGAATTTTACATGAAAAATATTTTAATTATTCACGATGCTTCTAGTTTCGGTAAATGTTCTACAACAGTGGCATTACCTATTCTATCAAGTATGCACCTGCAAGGAACTATTTTACCAACAGCCTTGTTGTCAACACATACGGGGCCTGGATTTGAAGGATTCACATTTCTAGATTTAACTGATGAAATGGAAAAAATCGTGGATCATTGGCACTCATTTGACTTAAAATTTGATGCAGCATATGTAGGTTACTTAGGTAGCGTTCGCCAAATCAAGTTTTTAGAGAAAGAATTGCCAAAATTATTAAAAGATGATGCAAAATTCTATCTTGATCCTGTTATGGCTGACAATGGTAGCTTCTACTACGGTTTTGACGAAGAATATGCTAAAGAAATGTTGAATTTATGTGCGATGGCAGATGTGATTATGCCTAACCAAACAGAAGCGAGCTTCTTGTATGGTGTGGACTACACTGAAGGTATCTGGCCACAAGAAAAAATTGACGAATTCTTAACATTAGTTCGTAAACAAACCAATGCTTCAGTTGTATTAACTGGTGCAGGATATGACGGTGAAAGTCAAACTGGTGCTTACTACTTGGACGTAGAGACTGGTGAAAAAGGTTTAGCGACTGGACCATTTATCGGTGGTAAATTCCACGGTACTGGTGATATCTTCGGTTCAATCTTTGTTGGTGCATTAGCAAATGGTGCTTCTGTTAAAGTGGCTAGCCAATTAGCTGTGGACTACATTCCAAAAATTATCGAAAAATCATTAGATGATCCAGATGTTATGATGAATGGTTTACAATTTGAACTATTCTTAGGCGACTTATCTAACTTCGTATCAAAATTAAAAGCTAACCAACAATAACATTCAGACAAATCATAAACTGGCAGTTGTGTAGACGACATAACTGTCAGTTTTTATTTGGAAAGTTTAATTTGTTGCGACTAAAGTTTTACTTATCATTACCTTTTAAATTGAAGGTAGTCGAAGCTGTTAGTTGTTAGTAATATCGCATGCCACTATTGTTGGCGAGTTGGTGAATTCAACTTCAGATTTTCTGATATAATAGGCCTACTATATAGTTGCCAAAAGGCCAAATTTTACAGCCTTTCTTTTAAAATTTAAGGTCTTTTTAATCTGATGATGATTGAAATGACGGTAGGTATTATATAAAATGAAAGCTAAGTATTTTTCAAAGATAAATAAATATAAAAAATTGAAATAAATCAAATTTATTGTATAAGGAGCTAAATAAATATGGGTATAGACGATCCGAATTTAAATCGGACTGATGAAGTGGAAGAAGTGATTCAACCTGAAGAAGTGGATCCACTTGATCTGCCACCTAGAAAACCAAGTGCCAGCGCACAAGAAAAAATGAATGCTGGGGCATCTTGGATGACCATTGCCTCAATGGTGTCACGGATCTTAGGGGTCCTTTACATCATGCCTTGGTACAAATGGATGGGTGAACCGCACATCGCCAATGAAGCCAATTCCTTGTTCAATATTGGGTATAGTTACTACGCGATTTTCTTGTCCATTACAATCGCCGGGGTACCAGATTCAATCGCTAAACAAATGGCTTATTATAATGCACGAGGCTACTATAAAACAGCCAACCGCTTGTTCAAGGCGGGTCTAGCCTTGATGACGGTTACTGGTTTAGTAGGTGGTGTCCTACTTTGGACATTCGCACCCATTTTGGCCCAATCAACACCAGCCCGTGATTTCGATTCAGTAGTATTAGTTATTCGGTCCTTGGTGCCAGCTTTAGTTGTTCTACCAACAATTTCAGTTATCCGTGGTTACTTCCAAGGGCACCAAGATATGAAGCCATCCGCGATTTCACAAATTACTGAACAAATCTTACGTGTCCTATACATGTTAGGGGCGGTTTACATCATCCGTGTGATCAATAACGGTGAAATGGTCAAAGCTGTAACTCACTCAACATTTGCGGCCTTCCTTGGGGCACTAGCAGCCTTAGCCACATTGGTATTCTTCTTTATGCGCTACCGCAAAGGTTACAATAAGGAAGAAGAATTGTACGCGGTTAAGGAAGAAACCTACGTCTCTTCCAAAAATCTATTACTCGAAATCGTGATGATTGCTATTCCATTCATCGTTTCCGGTTCAGCAATCGAACTATCCCGTTTAGTCGATACCAACACCTATATGCCGATAATGGAAAGGGTTTCTCATCTTTCACATGATCAATTAATCAATGAATACGCCATTTTCGGTGCCAACGCCAATAAACTCGTGACCATCATCGTTTCCCTAGCGGTTGCCATCGGTTCGACATCCATCGCTGTTATTTCAGCTACCTATTCAGAAGAGAAAAGGGGTATCGAGGCCAAGCTGGCAAATAAAGCACAGCCAAAACGTATTGACCGACATACCACACAAGATTTTCCAGAAACAAAAGGGTTAATCGGCCACAACTTGAAAT
Source organism: Aerococcus viridans (assembly GCF_002083135.2). Taxonomy (NCBI): domain Bacteria; kingdom Bacillati; phylum Bacillota; class Bacilli; order Lactobacillales; family Aerococcaceae; genus Aerococcus; species Aerococcus viridans. The sequence continues at coordinate 1,597,283 of NZ_NBTM02000001.1, forward strand.
TATTCTCCCTAGTCATGTTCCCATCTGCAATCGGGATGGCGGTTTTAGCTGAGCCCTTGTACGCGATCATCTTTACCCACGATCCACTAGGTACCTCACTATTACAATTATCAGCAGCAGTAGCTGTGACTATGGGGCTTTTTTCAGTATTGGTTGCCATGCTGCAAGCCATGTCCTTCTTTAAAGACGCTATTATGGGTATGTTACTTGGGGTAACACTTAAATTGGTCCTACAAGCACCTTTCCTAGCGATGTTTAGCACTTCAGGTGCCTTATTAGCTACAGGAACAGCCTTTATCGGAATTGCTGTATTCTACTTGTGGCGCCTAAAAGTCCGTATCAACTTATCAGTAGTTGAAGTTCTAGGCCAAATCAAGGGCATTGCTTTGTTATCAGGTGCTATGGGTATTGCCACTTGGTTAGTCAACCAATTCTTACGACGCACTATCTTATCACCTGAAATATCACTTGTGCACCAAGTAGCTCAAATTGTGATTGTAGCTGGTGTTGGGGTAGCGGTTTATGTCATTGGTGGTTTACGCTTTAAACTATTAGATACACTACTTGGCGACAAGGCCAAAATGCTTCGTGCGAAATTAGGAATGGGCCGCTATGACAAATAAAAAGGCAGGGAAGAACACCCAACGTTTAGATAAATTTGTCTCTAGCATGACTCCTTATAGCCGAAGTGACGTGAAGACCTTAATCAAAAAATCCGCTATTTATGTCAATGGTTCTGTAGCCAAGAAGCCCAATCACCCAGTCAATGTAACAGAGGACAAGGTGGAAGTGGATGGTCAAGTAATCGTCTATGAACCTTACGTTTATATCATGATGCACAAGCCAGACGGCGTTATATCCGCAACCGAGGACAACCGTTGGGAGACAGTGATTGACCTTTTACCAGAAGACTTGGTCTTAACCTACCAACCATTTCCAGTTGGACGCCTAGACAAGGACACAACAGGCCTGCTACTGATCACCAACGATGGCCAATTCAATCATGCCTTAATGGCCCCTAAGAAACACGTGGAAAAGGAATACGCTGTTCTTGTTGACGGTTTATTATCAGACAAGCATATTGACCAATTTGAAAAAGGCTTGGACATTGGCCAAGGTGAAAAAACAAAGCCAGCACAACTCTTCATCGACCAAGTAGACGAAGAAGCTGGCCAATCCATAGCCCGTGTGGTCATAGCAGAAGGCAAGTACCACCAAGTTAAGCGCATGTTCCATGCAGTTGATTGTGAAGTCGTTCAACTACACCGCCAACGCATTGGGCAATTGATACTACCGGATGCCCTAACAGAAGGTGAATTCGTTCAAGTAGACTATCAAGATCTCTACGACGCCATCTTCGAAGGTAAAGCATTAAACATCACAGAATAATCACTCAAGAAGCTAGGTCATGCACCTAGCTTTTTTGATGGGGGTGAGTTCTTGTCTGCATATATCTGACTTCAAAAGTGCCTAGACTTAACTATCGAAACTTGCCGAATTATTTTTTAGCAGAAGGCTAACTACAAGCAGTCTATAAACTCAATACCTTTTTAACTTTGTACTATCGTCGGGTTCACTAGATCATCTCAAGTCCACTTCAAAATAGTTTGCATCACACTTTGTGTGATAAGACACTATTCTTCCAGTGTTGTTGAGCTGAGCAATCTAGCGCGCACGCTTTTTAGTCGGGTTCGAGTCTCCAGAAACAACTGCGTTTCAGATGAAGTTGTAGCTGACTGTATCATCTACTGCTTTCATCTTCCAACGGTTCCTTTCTCGGCGTCGACGCTCACACCCTTTTTAGTTGGGTTCGCTTTGGCAGTCCGGTCTCCACTTCAGGAATATTTGCAGCAAGTAAACTTGCTACGGCATATTCCTTCCAGTGTTACCTGCCTGAGCGCCAAAGCTCGCACCCTTACAATTTGTTAGTTGTATTATGTGAGTTATCGTCAAATCTGTGCTAAAATATAGATATGTATAAAATTCTAGGAGGATTCTAAATGACAATTAATTGGCAAGAAGAAATCAACAATCGTAAAGATGACTTAATCAATGACTTATTTACATTATTAAGCGTAAACAGTGTGCGTGACGACAGTAAAGCAAGTGCAGAGGCACCTGTTGGACCTGGCCCTAAAGAGGCATTAGAAACTTTCTTGAAGATTGCTGAACGCGATGGCTTCACAGCTAAAAACGTCGATAACCTTGCAGGTCATGCTGAATTCGGTACAGGCGATGAAACGCTTGGTGTTTTAGCCCACGTAGACGTTGTTCCAGTAGACGATAAATGGGATACTGATCCATTCAAACCCGAAATTATCAACGACCGCATCTATGCCCGTGGTGCTTCAGACGATAAAGGTCCTTTAATGGCTGCCTACTACGGTTTGAAAGTCATCAAAGAATTAGGATTACCAGTTGAGAAACGTGTTCGTTTCATCGTTGGTACAGACGAAGAAAGCGAATGGCAAGGTGTCACACGCTACTTTGAAGTTGAAGATGAACCTGATTTTGGATTCTCACCAGACGCCGATTTCCCAATTATTAATGGGGAAAAAGGGATGTACTCAGCTAAGCTAATATTCGACCGTCGTTCTGAAAAATTACTTTCATTTGAAAGTGGTCTTCGTGAAAATATGGTACCGGGTGAAGCACATGCAGTTGTGACTGGATTGACCTCTGATGTCAACCAAATCGTTGCCGATTTCCAAGCAGCTAATCCAGAAATCACAATCATTGTAAGTCCAGACGCTGATGCAACGGCAATTACTGTTGAAGGTAAAGGCGTTCACGCAATGAATCCAAGTGTTGGATATAATGCGGCAACATATTTATCTAAATTATTATTACAATTAGACGATGATTTAGCCCAAGATGATCTATTGAAATTCTTAGGTGACCTATTACATTTAGACTTTAATGGTGAAAAATTAGGTATTGCCCATGAAGATGAAATTATGGGTAAAGTGACTGTAAACCCAGGTTTGGTTGGCGAAGAAGACGGCAAATTATACACTGTCTTAAATATTCGTGTACCACGTGGTAAAGAATATAGTGAAATTGATGCAACATTTGCGGCCCACGGAGAAACTTACCACTACAACTTTGTAGACGGTACGAAAACCAATAAAGTACCGCATTACGTACCAGCAGATGATCCTTTGGTGCAAACTTTACTAGCTGTTTATGAAAATCAAACAGGCGAAAAAGGGCAAGAACGTTCAATCGGTGGGGGAACCTATGGCCGTTTACTCAAACGTGGTGTAGCCTTTGGTGCATTATTCCCAGATTCAGTAGACACTATGCACCAAGCCAATGAATTCTTTGCGGTTCGTGACTTAATGAAATCAGCAGCTATCTACGCTGAAGCCATTTACGAATTGATTAAGCCAGAAAACACATAAGCCTATGGTAGAACGCTTAATTTCATCTGTTCAAAATCAACAGATTAAAGAATTAAAGAAACTTTTTACTCGTAAAGGCCGCAAAAAAGCAGGCCAGTATTTGCTTGAAGGGCCACATCTTGTAGAGATGGCCATCAAGGCGGATGCAGAGATTCAAATGATTTACTACGTGCCTGAGAGTAGCCATCAAAATGTGATGCAAGTTCAAGCTTTAAAAGCTGATTTGCCGCTGACACAGGTAACGCCTGAGGTGGCGAAGGCACTAAGCCAGACAGATCACCACCAAGATATCTTCGCAGTAGCCAGCTTACCGCAAGCTAAGTCATTGGACATTGACCAATTATCAAAAGGATTACTGATTTTAGACCATGTGCAAGATCCTGGAAACCTAGGCACCTTAATCCGTACTGCGGACGCCTTTGGTTACCGTGATGTCTTACTAGGGTCTGGAACAGTGGACTTGTATAATGACAAGGTACTTAGATCGATGCAAGGTAGCCATTTTGCCGTGAATACTTATGAGGTTGACTTAGTAGAAGTCATTCCACAATTACAAGAGGCTGGCTATTTTATTACAACAACAGAACTAAACAACCAAGCTCAAGCGAGCAACGCTTTTGACTTAAAAGCTAAAGGGAAATGGGCCTTGGTTATGGGAAATGAAGGAAATGGCGTGAGCCAGGCGACTAGTCAATTAGCGGATATGGCTTTATATATCCCCATGTCTGGTTCAGCAGAATCCTTGAATGTAGCGGTTGCTGGTGCGATAGTCATGTATCAATTTCCTATCCATGACTAAATCATTTTCTTCTCAATCGCAAGACATGACAGTATTTGCCGCAAGCCTTGCAATGAATTAAGTTAGCATGTAGAAATCAGTTGATGTATGGATTCGTTGGAAAAAAGGGTGATTATCGTGACGGAACAAGAACATTATTTTTGGGAAGACGATTCAGAGTATATGCAGATTATAGCGGATATTAAGGATCATCCCTTCGTTACGGACTTGGCTTATTTTAAGCAACATGTCCACGGCAATCGCTTAACCCACTCCTATCTAGTTTCTTATATGTCATATAAAGTAGCTAGGTCACTAGGATGGGATTACAAGGCCTGTGCGCGGGCGGGTTTATTGCATGATTTATTTTATTATGTGCCGGGTGAGGTTACTTTTTCTAAAGGATCTCACTTAAGGAACCATCCTAAAATTGCCTTAATGAATGCTCTTGTGGTGACGGATTTATCATCTGTTGAAGAAGATATCATTTTAAAACATATGTGGCTCGCAACCCCACATTTTCCTCGCTACAAAGAGTCCTATCTGGTCACTTTCGTGGATAAATATATTGCAACTGAAGATTTTGTAAAACCGAGTTTAGCCAACTTATCACAGAGACAAATAATGAAATCCTTTAGGAACTTCGTCGGTAAATTGGTTATTCCAGCGCTTGCTAGCACAAGTAGTAAAGATGTCTCTTTAGAAGAAAAAGAAGAATTAGTAGAAACGCAAGAGGAGATTGATCAAGATGGAAATTACCATTAAACAACCAGACTTACCGGTAATGTGTGGCAAGATGGAACATGCTTGCAAAGTGATTGGTAAAAAATGGAACAGCTTAATTATTGAAGTATTGCTGGCAACACCTTTACGATTTGGTCAATTACGTGACTCAATCAACGGTATTTCTGATCGTGTTTTAATTGAACGCCTACGTGAGTTGACAGAAGAAGGTATCGTCCGAAAAGAAGAATCAGAATCAAACGGTCACAACATTACCGTTTATACATTGACTGAAAAAGGACAAGACCTACAAAAAATCTTCAACAATTTACATCTTTGGGCAGATGAATGGGTTGATCCAGCCGAATAAGGTTGACAAACCAAGTAAAATCGCTAAAATATAAAGAGAAATTACATTAACAGAAGACAATTTTTAACAAAGATGTAGTCTAGAGAGTAAGTGCTGCTGGGAATCTTACCTACATAGTTAAAACATTTTCACTTCTTGAGTAGGCTTGCGGGAGAATAGCTGTGCTATTTGAAAGCAGGTCCGGTCGCCCCGTTAAAACGATCAATGAGTGCTGGTATGGACTAACTATACCGGAATCAGGGTGGTACCACGGTCTTTCGTCCCTTTTTTAGGGGATGGAGGACCTTTTTTTTATTGGTCTTGATACTCACAGTAAGAAACACTCATAAAAGGATAAAAGTCAGGAGATGGAAAAATGCAAATTATTGATGATTTAAAAGCCATTGAAAATCAAATCATGGATGAAATTGATGCAGCACAATCACTAGCTGATATTAAAGCTGTTCGTGTGAGATATTTAGGGAAAAAGGGTCCCATTACGGAAGCCCTACGTGGTATGCGTGATTTATCAGCAGAAGAGCGTCCAAAAGTTGGTGCTTACGCCAATGAATTGAAAGCAAAAGCTGACGGCAAGTTAAGTGAAAAAGAAACATTACTTTCTGCAGCAGCGCTTGAAGCACAATTACAAGCAGAAGCGATTGACGTTACTTTACCTGGTGAAAAACCAGCAACAGGTACCAAACACGTTTTGACACAAGTCATGGAAGAAATTGAAGACTTGTTTATTTCTATGGGTTACGAGGTGGTTGAAGGGCCAGAAATTGAGTCTGATTTCTACAACTTCGAACGGATGAACTTACCGAAGGACCACCCAGCGCGTGACATGCAAGATACTTTCTACATCAACGACGAGGTCTTATTACGTACCCATACATCACCCGTACAAGCGCGTGCAATGGATGCCCACGACTTTGAAGCGGGCCCATTAAAAATGATCTCACCGGGTAAAGTTTACCGCCGTGATGATGATGACGCGACACATTCACAACAATTCCATCAAATTGAAGGATTGGTTGTTGACCGTAATGTGTCACTTGCTGACTTAAAAGGTACCTTAGAATTATTTGCCCGTCATATGTTTGGGGAAGAAACTGAAGTACGTTTACGTCCCTCTTATTTCCCATTCACTGAGCCATCTGTTGAAATTGACGTTACTTGTTTCAAATGTGGTGGGGCAGGCTGTAACATCTGTAAACAATCTGGCTGGATTGAAATCTTAGGTGGCGGTATGGTTCACCCTTCAGTCCTTGAGATGGCTGGGATTAGTTCTACCGAATATACAGGTTTTGCTTTTGGATTAGGGCCAGACCGTGTAGCCATGTTGAAGTATGGTATTGATGATATTCGTCATTTCTACCAAAATGATTTACGATTCTTAAAACAATTTACGGAAGAGGGGTAGCAATTAATGAAAGTATCATATAATTGGTTAAATGAATTTATCGATCTTGCTGACTTGAATCCGCAAGATATTGGGGAACGTATGTCACGTACTGGTATTGAGGTTGATGGCGTAAATGCCCTAGGTACTGGATTGAAGAAAATTGTTGTGGGCCACGTATTAACTTGCGAACCACATCCAGATTCTGACCACCTGTCAATTACGACTGTTGATGTGGGCGAAGATGAGCCTTTCCAAATTGTCTGCGGCGCTCCAAATGTGGCTGCAGGTCAAAAAGTTATCGTTGCCTTACCAAACTCTCGTATTGCGGGCAATGTGAAAATTAAAAAAGGTAAAATGCGTGGCGTTGTTTCTCAAGGGATGATTTGTTCACTTGAAGAAATTGGTTTCTCAAACAGTGTCGTTCCGAAAGAATACGCTGACGGCATTATGGTCTTACCTGAAGAAGCACCAGCTGGTATGGATATTGTAGAATACCTAAAATTAGATGACCCAATCATTGAATTAGATATTACACCAAACCGTGCAGATGCCTTCTCTATGCGTGGTGTAGCTTGGGAATTAGCGGCTGTATACAACCGTCAACCAAAATTTGACTACACAGATATCACTAAATATGACGGTAAAGATTTAGCAGGCGCGATTGACTTGAAAGTTGCAGACACTGAATTAGTACCTGAATACAATGCTTTCTTGGTGAAAAATGTCACTGTTGAACCATCACCATTATGGCTACAATTACGATTGATGGCTGCTGGCATCCGTCCAATTAATAACGTAGTGGACATTACTAATTACGTTTTACTTGCAAATGGCCAACCATTACATGCCTTTGACTATGATAAATTAGATCACAAGGTAATCGAGACGCGTCTAGCTAAAGAGGGCGAACGAATCGTCACGCTTGATGAAGTGGACCGTCCCTTACTAGATTCTGATATCGTCATTACTGATGGTGAAAAACCAATTGCATTAGCTGGTGTTATGGGTGGGTTAGATACTGAAATCGATGAAAATACAACAAATGTATTGATTGAAGCAGCCAACTTTGAACCAATCCACATCCGTAAAACTGCTCGTCGTAACGGCTTGCATTCTGAATCATCTATGCGTAACGAACGTGGCATTAACAAGGCGACAATTGCTGAATCAGGTGCATTTGCAGCTGAAATGATTGCTGACTTGGCTAATGGTGAATTGGTAGAAGGCTTTGAACGTGTATCTGCTATTGATTTAACACCAATTCTAGTAACATCGAGTCTTGCTTATGTAAATAAACGTATAGGTATGGACCTAACTTTCGCGGAAGTTCAACAAATCTTTGATCAGCTACAGTTTGAACTATCTGGTGATGCCGATGAGTTCACGGTTTCCGTACCTGCGCGTCGTTGGGATATACTTATTCAAGCGGACTTAGTTGAAGAAATTGCACGAATTTATGGTTATGATAAAATTCCTTCTCGCTTGCCTTCAGTAAATGCGCAAAATATGGGTCTTACTGACTGGCAAGCTTTCAAACGTCGTACCAATAACCAAATGTTGGCAGAAGGATTTAACCAAGTGATTGCTTACTCATTAATTGGGGACAATCAAACGGTATTGGAAATGGCGAACGCGAAACCAGTTGCTCTTGACTTACCAATGTCAGATGACCGTCGTTTCATGCGGACAAATCTTTTAAGTGCCTTACTTGAAATTGTTCAATACAATGTAGCCCGTAAAACTTCTGATGTAGCCATCTTTGAATCGGGCCGTGTCTTCAAATGGGCCGATGCTGACCTACCACTGGATGAAACACATTTAGCGGCTGTTTGGACAGGTAACGCGCAAGCGAAAACGTGGAGCCACCAAGCGAAAGCTGTTGATTTCTACGACATGAAGGGTGTAGTTGAAAGCATCTTAGATTCATTTAATCTTGATGTGGCAGTTGCATTTGAAGCAACGTCAGAATTAGCAGATATGCATCCAGGCCGTACTGCCAAAATTTATGCAGTGGGTCAATCTGACGAACGTATTGAATTAGGTTATATCGGGCAATTACACCCAAGTGTTGCTGACAAACATGACTTGAAAGATACCCTAGTATTTGAAATTTCATTAGATGAAATTTATGCCTTACCAAAAGTAGAAGTGAAACAATCAGCAATCCCTAAATTCCCAGGTTCTGACCGGGATATCGCTATCCTTGTGTCAGACCAAGTGTCGAATGCGGATGTAGTGAAAACTATTCAAAAAGCTTCTAAAGGTGGCATCTTAGTCGATATCGAAATCTTCGATGTTTACCAAGGTGAAAATATTGAAGACGGTAAGAAATCACTTGCTTACAGTTTGAAATACTTGAACCCCCAAGCTACTTTAACAGATGAAGAAGTGACCAAAGATGTTGCTCGTATCACTGAAGCACTAACAAATGAATTAGCAGCTGAAATCCGTTAATATTTGGCTGAGAACACTTTAATAAACTAGCACAAGCGCAATGGCGTCCGGTAATCATTTATCGTGGCTTCATTGCGTTTTTTTGTGGTTAAATAGAGGTAACATATTCCTATTGAAAAATGGCTTTCGATAATCAAGCTGTTTTTCCCAGGAGAAAATAAATGCATTTAGAAAGCAGGAATCATCATGCAACACTTTTAATATTTCGTCGCCGACCTTGGCACAACCAACTTAAAATTTGCCTTGATGGAAACCCCATACCGGGTATTGGATACAATGGAAGCGCGCAATCACATTCAACAAGATAGCGAGGGTAAGCATGAAAGTGATCCGCTAGTCGTTTTCCAACAATTCGTGGACTTACTCAGTGCAATGCAAGCCAAGTATCCTGAGGTCAACATCTTGATATTTTCAAGCCAGATGCATGCCTTGCTTGCAATGAACGAAGAGGGAGATATTGTGCAAAATACCATGACTTGGGCAGATTTGCGGACTAAGCATGTGGCGCAGGAAATGCAGGCATCAGGTCTAGCGGTCGCCTTTTTCGCTCAATCAGGGACGCCAATCCATGCCATGAACCCCTTTGTGAAATTGGCTTATCTAAACCAGGCCCGTCCGGAATTATTTACAGATGAAACCGTGGTATTTATGGACATCAAAGCCTATATTATCCGCCAGTTAACGGGAGAGTTTGTAATTGACCGGGCAACGGCATCTTCTATGGGACTGTTGGATATAGTCCAAAATACTTGGTCAAAAGACTTACTAAAGGTGGTCGGTTTGACTGAAAACCAATTGCCAGCATTAGTCGATTCAACCAAAGCATTGTCTGTAAAATCTGACTTTATCAAGGCCTTAGGATTAGCTGACAACTTCCACATACTGGCAGGATCAACTGACGGTGCCTTGGCCAACCTATCTAATTTAGCCTACGCTATTCAAGGGGACCGGGAACTTAGCCCATTCGTCCTATCTTTTGGGACCTCAGCAGCTGTCCGGACCTTAACTGACCAATTATTCTTGCATGAAAGTGGTCGGATTTTCACCTATATCGCGGACGACCAGCCCCATTATATCGTCGGTGGGCCAGTTAATAACGCCGGGAACGCATTGGATTGGTGTTATCAACACTTGGGCTTTATGGCAAAAGGGCAATCTTTTTCAGATATGTTAGCCACCCTTTTGGCGCATGATTTTTCAGCTAGCGGTCCATACTTCTTACCATTCTTAAACGGAGAAAGAGCCCCATATTGGAATGCCTACTTACAAGCTGAATTTAAAGGGATTCAAGGGCACACTAGCCAGCTAGATATGGCTAAAGCTGTCTTTGAAGGGGTCTTTTTTGAAATTCGCCAAGTGGTGGATATGGTCTTTGAGACCGTTGATTTAGAACAAAAAATGATTCAGGTAAACGGAAAAATATTCACGGACCCAAAAATTGGCCAATGGATTGCAAATATTATGGGTATAACCTTGCAATATGTGTCAGGTGACGACGCGAGCTTGGTTGGGGCCGGTGTCCTTGTGGAAGGGCCTAGCTTAAGGCAAGACTTTTCATTTTCCACTATAGCGCCAGAGGGGAAAATGGCTGACAAATACAAAGAAAAATTTTTGATGTATCAAAAATTCGCAGATTCTGCTGACCAAGAATCAAAAGCAATTTTGTATTAAAATCAACAGATTTGCGCTCAAAATTGGGCGAATAATTGATTGAGCGTCTGCAATTTAATGTCAGCACATCTTTGCAGTAATTGTTATGACAAATGTTTTGAAATCGTGTAAAATAAGGATAGTAAGCGTTTTAAATTTCTGAGGAGGAATGTTAAAAATGGATATGTTTGATAGCTTAAAGGCCAAGATCCAAGATAAAAATGTGCGTGTCGTTTTCCCAGAAGGGTACGATGAGCGTATTCTAGGTGCTGTTGTGCGTTTGAAAGCTGAAGGGGTTCTTGAACCGGTTTTATTAGGTAACCCAGAAGAATTAAAAACAATCGCGCATGATCGTGGCTTTGATATCAATAAAATTGATGTTATTGATCCAAACAACTACGATGCATTCGACGAAATGGTTGAAGCCTTTGTTGAACGGCGTAAAGGTAAAGCTACGGAAGAGCAAGCACGTAAAATTTTACGTGATGAAAACTACTTCGGTACGATGTTGGTATACCAAGGTCTATGTGATGCCTTAGTATCAGGTGCCCGTCATTCAACAGGTGACACAGTCCGTCCAGCCTTACAAATTATTAAAACAAAACCAGGCGTTAAGTCTACATCAGGTGCCTTCATCATGTTGCGTGGCCGCGACCAAGAGAAATACTTATTCTCTGACTGTGCGATCAACATCAACCCAGATGCAGAAGGTTTAGCTGAAATTGCAGTTGAATCTGCTAAAACAGCAGCGATGTTTGACATTGATCCAAAAGTTGCTTTATTAAGCTTCTCAACTAAAGGGTCAGCAAAATCTCCAGAGCAAGAAAAAGTTGCTGAAGCAACGCGTCTTGCGAAAGAAAAAGCACCACAATTTGAAATTGACGGTGAATTACAATTTGATGCGGCTTTTGTAGATGCAGTAGCAAAACAAAAAGCACCAGATTCAAACGTTGCTGGTCGAGCAACAGTATTCGTATTCCCAGAAATCCAATCAGGTAACATTGGCTACAAGATTGCACAACGTTTCGGTAACTTTGAAGCAATTGGTCCAATCTTACAAGGTATGGCGAAACCTATTTCAGACCTTTCACGTGGTTGTGTAGAAGAAGATGTTTACAAGTTAGCTATCATCACAGCTAACCAAGCCATCTTAGAAGACTAAAGCAAATAAATAAAACAATAGTGAAAGAGGAATGGCAATTTTGCTGTTTCTCTTTTTGTTAGGAAGGTGAAAATGTTTTTTACCTAATAGGTTAAAATATTTCGATTTTCTAAGACAACCTCCGTGCATGGTGATGAGATGGCTAGCTAAATTGAATCGCAATCTAGATACTTTACGAGCATTTACTTTAGGTGAATATGAATCCTTTTTAAAAGTATAGAACTTTTCTGAAGGAGCGATTATACGTTTTTCAAATCGCATTAAAGTGTCTAGTGATATCGTCGTGGGCAGGTTACAAAATGAAGAATACATTGACTACATAGAGTTAAATCATTCGAAAAGAGAACTTAAAGTGACAGGGCGTTAATTATAATTCGGCTCATACTAATGATGAAAGAATGCTTGAACCTTGTAGTCTTTTCGATTTTTTAGTAAAGTAAATAGAGATAATATAAGGGAGAGAGGGTGTCATATGACTTATAGACTTGAATGGGCGAGTGAGGCTGATACAGATGCTTTTGCCCAAAAATTAGCGACCCAAGTGCAAGCAGGGGACATTATTTGCTTGGAAGGAAATTTAGGTGCGGGAAAAACAACTTTCACCAAGTATTTTGCCAAGGCTTTAGGTATTGATCAAGCCATTAAAAGCCCAACTTACACGATTATTCGCGAATATGAAGACAACGACATCCCTTTATACCACATGGATGCGTATCGATTAGAAGAAACAGGTTCAGATAGTGTAGGTTTAGAAGATTACCTTAATGGCGAGGGGGTAACCATTATCGAATGGCCTCAATTTGTTGTTCAAGATTTACCTAAAGATTATATTTGGTTAACCTTAACAGCATCTTCTGAAACCAGTCGTGAGGTAACCTTAACCTATGAAGGGCCGCGCGGACAAGCGTTGTATGATGGGGTAGTGGCTGACCTCACTTAAGCAAACAGCCAATTTTACGAATAGTCACATAGAAGGATTGAGACAATATGAAAAAAGAACAATTAGAAATTACCCTAGCAGACGCTATGCCTAAAGATGCGAAAGCCTTATTAGACTTCTATAAAGAAGTGGGTAGTGAAACAGATTTCCTTTCATTCGGTGAAGAAGGTTTAGGGATCAACCAAGAACAAGAAACCCGTTATTTGAAATCTTTACAAGAAGCGTTGAATAACCGTGTATTAATTGCACGATTAGGGGATGATATTATTGGTGTTGCAAGCATTGGCGCAGAACAATATGCTAAAGTGGCGCATATGGGTGAACTAGGCATTTCCATTCTACGTCGATTCTGGGGACTGGGTTTATCGCGTGTTATGATGGAAGATATGATTGACTGGGCAACAGAAAATGATATCTTACGTTATTTACGTTTAGAAGTATCTAAAGATAATTTGCGGGCCATTAGCCTATATGAGAAATTTGGTTTTGAAGAAATTGGGGTAACACCTAAAGGGATGTATCATGACGACGCCTTCCATGATTTAGTCATGATGGGCTTAGCTGTCGAAAATCAAGATCAGGCATAAGCATATCGAAAATATAAAAAGGTCGGGACCATTTTCAGTCTCGACCTTTTAAAATACAAATACTACTTAAGAATTGCCATAGCGATCATCACAATCAATAAAATGACTTCAATTGTTACAAGGGACCAACGCCATTTATTGTCTTTTTCATTAAAGGCGAAAATCATGGCAATGATTGGAATAATGATTGATAGTGAGATGTTTGTCCAAGCTAGATCCGCTGCAGGACGGGCAATTTGCAAACCTGCGTAGATAAAGGTTAAAGCGAGCATCATTAAGGCATTTTGTCTGATTTTATTCATGGAGTGGTCCTTTCATATTACAAGTTGTGACAATTTGTCACTAATTAGAATAATACTATAACATGTTTTTAAGAAATTGTTAACGAATCTGCCACACAAACCCTTTAACACAATGTAAAAATGCGTTAAAATGTGTTATTATGAATTAGATTTAACTAGCAGTTTATCAGCAATTTTTGCTGTTTTTTTATTACTGCTAAATATATTACCAGGAAGGGTAATTTACCATGTTTTTAAATGATTTGCGTAAAGCATTTCCCCAATCAACGATAAAATTCAACGAACCATTAAATAACTATACTTATACAAAAACTGGTGGACCAGCGGATGTTTTAATTTTCCCAGAGACACCAGAAGAAATCCAAGCACTTGTTCGTTTTGCCAATAAAGCCCACGAACCAATCTTAGTCCTTGGTAACTCATCAAACGTGATTATTTCAGATGAAGGTGTATCAGGCGTGGTCTTGATGCTGACTGAAATGGATTATATCCAAATTGATGGTACACACATTAAAGCTGGCGCTGGCTCTAAAATCATCGACGTGAGTCGTTCGGCAGGTGCTGAAGGCTTGACTGGTTTTGAATTCGCTTGTGGTATTCCAGGATCCACTGGTGGCGCTGTTTACATGAACGCAGGTGCATATGGCGGCGAAATTTCTGAAGTCCTAGTGGAAGTGGACGTAGTCACAAAAGCTGGCCGTATGTATACGCTGAAGAACGAAGACCTAAATCTCGCTTACCGCCATTCTGACCTACAAGAAACTGGTGATATTGTAGTTGAAGCCCGTTTTAAATTGAAAAAGGGCGACCTACAGTCAATCTTAGCTAAAATGGATGAATTAACTTACCTTCGTGAATCGAAGCAACCTTTAGAGTATCCATCATGCGGATCTGTTTTTAAACGACCAGAAGGCCATTTTACAGGGAAACTGATCCAAGAAGCTGAATTACAGGGCTACACTATTGGTGGTGCACAAATTTCAAAAAAACATGCTGGTTTCATTATCAACGTGGGTGGTGCTACGGCAACTGACTATATTAACATGATCCACCATATTCAAGAAGTGATTTGGGACCTGAATAAGGTAGCCCTAGAACCAGAAGTGCGTATTTTAGGTAAACGGTCTAAATACGATACAGTGGATGCTGCTTTCGGCAATTAGGGATTCGCCAGCTATTAGATAGGATTCATATAACCATTCGCACGTAAATATTATTGAAAGGGGCATGGATTTATGTCCAATCCTTGGATACAATTTAAAAATATGTCGTTTACCTATGAGGGTGCAGGTAGACGGGCATTAAAAAATATCAATCTAACATTCTATCGCGGTGAAAAAGTGTTGATCATCGGGGCTAATGCCTCAGGTAAATCTACCCTAGTACGCGCCCTACGCGGAAAATTAGCCAGCGACGAATTTCAAGGGACTATTGAAGGAGAGGTTATCAATTACGACCTAGAAATGGAAACCATGGACGCAACAGCTATGGCTGACGCAGTGGACCATCACTTGGAGGAAACCCTAGAAGAAAACGGCAAGCGCAAGCGGTCAAGTGATTATATCCCTAATTTTTCGGAAGAGTTAAAGTACCGTATTCTTGAACATCCAACCGAAGCGGATACTAGTTTAGAGCGCCTTTCAGAAGGGCAAAGAGACATTCAAAATTTCGTCAACAACGTCAACTATGAGCAATCCGTCTTTATTTTTGATGAGCCTTTAGCCAATTTAGCACCCCGCGCTGGGCAAATTTTCATCGATTTAGTAGATGACATTCACCATAATACTGACGCTACGATTGTCATGGTTGATTACCGGATTGAAGAAGTCTTATACCGTCCAGTTGACCGCGTCATCGTCCTTTCCGAAGGTCGGGTTATTTTTGACGGGGATTCAGAGAAATTATTAAAGCGGAATATTCTAAACAGTTTAGGTGTTGGCGAGCCATCCTATGTATCGGCTATTCGCTATACTGGCTATCCTTTAGACAAGGTCCGTAACATATCAAACGTCAATTATTTACACGGTCCTAACCTAAAACGAACCATCGAATCCTGGCTGATGACCGTGCCAAATTTCGTTCAAAAACGTAGTGACCAACCTGTTTTGACCCTTGATAATGTATCCTACACTTATCCATGGCGGGACCAAGCCACCTTGCGCAATATTTCGACCCAAGTTTTCAAGGGTGACATGATTGCCATTGTCGGGAAAAATGGGTCGGGCAAGTCCACACTTGGTCAGATGATGGACGGAAACATCCGCCCAGATTCGGGCACGATGACTTGGTTAGGTGAAGAAGTCACTGACGATAACCTATGTCAAATGAAGCAGGAAACAGTCTATATCCAACAAAATATCGACCAATCCATCCTAGATTTCACTGTGAAAGACTATCTGAATGGGATTGCCGCTAATTGTAATTACTCCGCGGAAGTAGCAGAAGATGTCATCCGTGATTCTTTGAAACGAACGGGTTTGATTTATGCTGCTGAACTACGAATTGGCCAGTTATCCTTTGGCCAACAAAAACGAATTATGTTGTCGTCTGCCTTAATCAACAAGCCGTCACTATTAATTATTGACGAGCCTTCTGAAGGCCAAGACTACCATCATTACAATGAATTCATGCAGTATCTATATCAAATTAACCAAGAACAGGAAATTGCGATTATCATCAATACCCATAACACGGACCTAGTATTAGAATTTACCCGTCACGCTTGGGTATTATCTGAGGGCGAATTAATCGCTGATACCCAACCTATTAGAATCGCTACAGATTATCGTTTAATCCAGAGAGCCTTCTTACGGGAATCAAATTTATATATCTTTGCCCGTCAAATTGGCTTAATCGATCCTTACAATTTCATCAAGAAATTCATGGATTACCATAGAGAAGTGAATCGTTAGATAGGTAAATTGCTAGTCAGGTGCTAGCGGATGACGAAATAATAATAAACATAAGGGAGGATGTTTAATGGCAGAAATTGTGGACGCCAAGTCCGAACGTATCAAGTTATCAATCCCCATTATCGTGGGTTATCTACCAGTTGGTTTAGCTTGTGGTTTACTGCTTGCTGATGCCGGCTTAACCTGGTGGCAGGTTGTGCTGATGTCCAGTCTAGTATTTGGGGGCTCCGCACAATTTGTGGCAGCAGCCCTGATTGCACAAAACGCTAGTGTATTCGAAGTCTTTATCTCAGTCTTACTATTAAGTTCCCGTCAGGCCTTGTATAGTGTGTCTTTCGGCCCATACTTAAAACAAGCTCCTAATTTTAAGGTCGCTTGGTTAGGCTACATGACAGCAGACGAATCTTACGCTATCAATGTCCTAAAACTGCAGGATAACAGTCGACAGAAACCATGGGCTATTAACGACGCCTTATTCGTCGCCACTGCAACATGGCTTTCCTGGATCCTATTTACTGCATCAGGTGCCTTGTTTGGTACCTTCATTCAAATTCCTGATGTCATATCAAACTTTGTCATGGTCGCTATGTTTATCGGCATTCTTGTCCCGAATCTAAATAACCGCATGATGCTCAATACCATGTTATTGACAGGTGTGATTGCCGTCATCTTGATGACTATTTTCCAATCATCCTACGTGATTATTATGGCCACAGCCATCGCCTTAGCGGTCGTATTCTATTTCTTAAAACGTCAAGAAAATAACCGTGTAGCATAGGAGGGCTATCATGACATTATTCGTAGTAACACTCGGCTTACTGTGCATCGCCATGCGCGTCGTACCAGCACTCGTTATGCGTAACAGCAAAATTTCTCCAATGGTATACAAAACAATGGCTTACCTACCCGTTATAATTTTTACCGCAATGATTTTTACCGACATATTTTTCTGGAAAAGCCAATTCAACCTCAACCTACTGGAGAATATCAAACTGATACCAGCACTCGTGTCCTTGTTCGTCGCCTACCGGTATAAAGACATCATCAAAACCATCATCGCTGGCGTCGGCACCATCGCCATTTTATACATTTTCCTATAATTTTTTGAAAAAGGGTATAGCGATTTCGAGCTAGACCTCAGACCGTGACTCGAGGGCCATGGTCTTTTTTTACTGTCGTCATTTGGTTAGAATCAACAATCCTTTGTCTAAAATTGTAGGGCGTGGAAATAGCTCTTTTGTTTCGGCTCGGCTGATATAAACATGTGGCAGTCCTAATAAAAAGGGCATGCAAAAAAAGTGCCTTCTTCATGTTGAAGGGGCACTTTTTGGTGAATATTTAAGTTAAAGAGATATTTGCGTCACATTTTTATAAAGGGGCTCTCGCACCTTGTAGTCGAGCTCAAAATGTCAGACTCGTGCCACTTCAGAAATAAGTTGCGTGATGTACCATCACTACATTTATTTCTTCCACTGTTACGAGTCTAAACGACATTTTTCACATCCTTACAATCGGGCTCCACAAACCAGAAATGACTGCGTTTCAGATTAGCTTATAGCTGATTGCATCATCTCTGCGCTAATCTTTCAACGTTCATTTCTGAACGGTTTGTGTCGCACCTTGTAGTCGAGTTCAAAATGTCAGACTCGTGCCACTTCAGAAATAAGTTGCGTGATGTGCCATCACTACATTTATTTCTTCCACTGTTACGAGTCTAAACGACATTTTTCACATCCTTATAATCGGGCTCCACAAACCAGAAATGACTGCGTTTCAGATTAGATTATGGCTGATTGCATCATCTCTGCTCCAACCTTCCAACGTTCATTTCTGAACGGTTTGTGTCGCACCTTGTAGTCGAGTTCAAAATGTCAGACTCGTGCCACTTCAGAAATAAGTTGCGTGATGTGCCATCACTACATTTATTTCTTCCACTGTTACGAGTCTAAACGACATTTTTCACATCCTTATCTTAATTCTGGCTTCTTGATGCGAAATACTCGATATTGATTCGGCGGAGTCTTGACCATTCGGCTGGTTTCCCGGTGATCATCAAGTCTGTGTTACGCAGTTCATTCAGGTCTTGGCAGTCTAATACCATCATCAACAAGCGTAATTGTTCGTCGTAAGACTTGACCATTTCAATGGTTGCGTCTACGCCTTCTCCAAGGACCGAATGCAAGAACTGACCTGACATACCAACGGCAGATGCGCCTAGGGCAAGGGCCTTCATCATTTGCATTGGGTCTTTAATCCCACCAGAAGCAACGATGGTGGTCTGACTCATCAATGGCTGTGCTTCTAATAATGAAATAACGGTTGATTGCCCCCAGTCAGCCATGTAGGCGAACTCTTGGTGTTCACGGCGAGCGTTTTCGATTTTGGCGAAATTCGTTCCACCTGTACCTGAAACATCGATGGTATTAACGCCTAAACTTTGTAGATGGTGCATGGTTTGGTAAGACATACCAAAGCCAACTTCCTTAACCATTACCGGCCGATCTACGTTTTCGACGATAGCCACAATATTGTCTTCTAATTTTCTGAAATCTCGGTCGCCTTCAGGCATGACAATTTCTTGAGCTGTATTCAAGTGAATTTGTAGGGCATCTGCGTCTAATAAATCGACTGCTCTTTTGGCATCCTCTAAGGTCTTATCAGCGCCGACATTGGCCATCAAGAAACCATTGGGATTCAGGTCACGAATAATGGTAAAAGAATCCGCTACAGAAGGGTCTTTTAAGGCTGCAGAAACGGATCCTGAAGCCATTGGTAAATGACATTCACGAGCAACTTCAGCGAACATACCATTAATTTTCTTGGTCCATTCAGACCCACCAGTCATGGCATTAATATAGAAAGGGCGGTCAAACTGTTGTTTAAACAAAGTGGTCGACAAGTCGATATTATTGAATTCTTGGTGGGACAGGGATGGGTGGACAAAGCGAACAGATTCAAAATCAGTTGGCGCTGTTTGGTATTGCATTTCAGCATTGTGCACGTGGGCATCTTTACGGTTCATACTATCTCTCCTGTTCATTTCTTTGCCAGAAAGCGAAGGGGAGCACGACTAGGTCATTTTCTCGCCATAAGCCTTGGATGGCTTTGGCCTCATCAGCGTGACTAGAAATCGCGTAGGCACAGTCTCCAGCCCCCGCACCAGAAATTTTGGCGACGGTTTTTTCTGATGTGACTAACTTCAATGCTTTCTTAAAGGACTTGGTCAAATAAGGCTTATTCAATGTTTGGGTATAGGTTAAAATATTGTCGAAATTATCTTTAATCGCTGATTTGAATAAAGACCATTCATTCATTTGGATGGCTGCCTTAGCCATTAAAACTTGGCGTTTGGCCAATTGTTTAAAACTGGCCATGACTTCTTCTAGTTCTCGTTCAGAAATATGGTGGGCCACCATTTTTAATAAGTCTTCAGTCGATGCTTTTTCTTTAGACCAAACTAACGATAAAGTCCAGTCTGGATCAATCGGTAATTGTTCAATGATCAATTCCGGCCAAAATTCTTCGGTTAAGGCATGAATTTCTTGCCCGGTCGATTTGGCTTGTTGGTCAAACCAGGAACGGTCGAAGTTTTGGTAGTAGATGACACCTGTTTGGGTGCTGGCTGCAACATCTCCAAGTGAGCCTACCATGCCCAATTGTGCTTGAGCGATGGCAACTAATTTAAAGACCCGGTAGACCCACTGCGATTCCGTAATATCTTGGTCTAATTTGTAGAATTTCAATAAGGCTGAAACGACAGCCACTGAGATGGCACCAGATGATCCTAAACCATATTTAGTCCCGTCAGCCGCATCCAAGTCAGACTGAATTTTCAAATCAAAGTAATCTGGTGTCGCTGCCGATTTCATGCCGACTGCTTCAGCATATGCTATTACAGTTTGCATAGCTTGCCAAATTAATGGGAATTCGCCAGCTTCTGGGTCGTTAGAAACAACTTGGCCATTGACGTCGTAGGTCCAAGCAATTGGATGGTCAGCCTGGTTGGTGATTAAGTAACCATTCTGCCCAGAATTCACCTCTAAAGTGAGGTGTAAGAAGGCGTCAACTGTGGTTAATAAGGCAGCTTGACCAGAACTCACCACTGCATATTCGCCCGCAAGGAATAATTTCCCCGGCACGGCCACCTTGATGGCATCTGTATCGTTATTCGTATGGATTATCGTGCTATCATTATAAGATTGCGCCATCGTCATACTCCCATCTATCTAAGGGTTTAATCCCCGGTCCAGCAGTCGTTTGGATAAAGTTCATACCTTTAAATCGTTCTGCAAAAAAGGCTTCCACCTCGTCCATCTGGCTCGCTTTACATAAAACTTTCACGTTTGGCCCAGCATCAATTGTATAGTAAGCCAAAACGCCAGTCGCGCGTATATCTTGGACTGCTTGAATGGCTTTAATGGTATCAGGTTCAAAATAGGTGAAAGAAGGATCAGAAGCCATAGTTGTTGCATGCATCCGCATGGCATTGGCTTCAGCGATTTCACCCATCAATTGGAAATCGTGCTTGGCAATGGCCGCTTTAATTCGCTCTAAATCAATCATATTTTGCCGAACCCATTCAGGGTAGAAAGGCGACGTCCGCAAGGTATGGGCCATCCCTTCACGAGAAGATATGCGTTTCTCAGCGGTGTTAATGGCCATAATGACCATGCCCACATCCCAAGAGGCGTCGTCAATTTCAACTGCCATAGAGTTTTCATTGGTGGTCCCTTTTTGCCATTCAACAAAGCCACCGAAAATGGACCGTGTTGCTGATCCAGATCCCCGTCGCGCAAATGTCGATAGTGCCTGGTCAGAAATTTGATTTTCTAACTTTAAAGCCTGTCTAGTAGCCGCCGCTAGGGCCGAAAATGCCGACGACGAAGAAGCCAAGCCTGCCGCAGTGGGCACATGATTGACGCTTTCTACTTTAGCCCGCAAGTCCACGCCAGCTTCTGCTCTAAACATATCTAAAAACTTGCTAATTTTCGTCGTATCCGCTTCATTGCCTAATTGATTGTTTAAATAAAAAACATCCACGTCAAAATCGCTCGAAAAAGTCACGCGCGTGTCTGTATACAAGGCGTCTAAAGTGAGCGACAAACTAGATGTAGTGGGGATAAATAAGTCCTTATTCGCCTTACCCCAATATTTAATTAATGCAATATTGGTGTGCGCCCGGTAAGCGCCTTGAAAAACTGACATCTCGATTCTCCCTCAAAAAATTTTCTTTCCCTTATTATAACTGATTTCTGCAGATTACGCCCACTATTCGCCGGCATTATCATCTAAAGGTGATGATTTAAAAGGCACCACCCAGCTCGCCACCGCCATATTTTCTGTTTTTAAAGCTTTAGCCAAAAGGGTAGCCTTGTCCTTGCTGTCGCACAAGGCGAAATAGCAACCACCACGGCCACCACCAGTTAGCTTGGCTGCGCCGGCCCCATTCGCTTCCGCAAAAGAAACGCCCGCCTCAAGTTCAGGACTGGATACTTGTAAAGCCCGCAAGTGCTGATGGGCATCCTTAAACGTGCGACAAATAGCCGTAAACCACTGGTCATTGGCCATTTTATCAGAATTTAATTCAACTAAATCAATAAATTGATTCGCTGCCTCACCAAGCTGACGTAAATTACATTCAACAGCTTGACGACGGGTAATAAAAGCTGAATTCAAACCAGCTGCCACATCAGCTACCGCATTTTTGGTATTGCCGTGAATGCCAGTATCCGCAACCACCAACCAATAAGGGGTGTCGAAATGTACAATCGTCATTGGTTGATTTTTTTGATAAATCAAAGGAACGCCAAGGCCGGCCACACGTGCATCCAAACCAGACGGATTGCCGTGACTAATTTTTTCAGATAAGTCTACGTATTTTAATAGTTTGTCTTCTGTAAGGGGAAGGTCATAGTAATTGTAGAAAGCGCGGACCAAAGCTGTTGCCATAGCTGCTGAAGAACCCATACCTCGCTCAGCGGGTATAGATGAGTGGATATTAATCAGCCAGTGACTCTGGGTCTGGGTCATTAAATCGGCCCGCAATTGGTCATAAACAGCTAGCAAGTTCTGTAAATCTGATGGTGCTTGGTGGAGTGGTCCTTCATATAAGTCACTCACCAAATAAGCATTGGTTTGAATCTGTTCAATGGTGACTGTCATTTCTACCGCATGAAAGGGTAGGGCTACAGATGGATACCCATGAACCACGGCATGTTCACCAATAATAATGATTTTCCCGTTGGCTTTACCAGTCGCTTTTTTCATACTTTCACTCCTATTCTGTTCTATTATATACAATATTTACAGGTGCCAACAACTTTGAAAACGAATTAAATGTAAATTTAGCAAATTATTAAAGGTTGTACGAGTAGATTCCGAACAATATTTTATTAACCTTGATAAATCCCTAGTAATCACAAATATTAAATGCTAGAATAAAGATGAAATTCGAAAAAGGAAGTGAAAACATGAGTGTCCAACAATCAATGCAAGATATTGAAAAAATCATTGTACTTGATTACGGTAGTCAATATAACCAATTGATTACCCGTCGTATTCGTGAGC
Organism: Aerococcus viridans; assembly: GCF_002083135.2. Taxonomy (NCBI): domain Bacteria; kingdom Bacillati; phylum Bacillota; class Bacilli; order Lactobacillales; family Aerococcaceae; genus Aerococcus; species Aerococcus viridans. The sequence continues at coordinate 1,620,516 of NZ_NBTM02000001.1, forward strand.
TAGGCGTTTATTCAGAACTACTATCACATAAACTAACTGCTGACGAAATCATGGCGAAAGGTAATGTTAAAGGAATCATCTTATCTGGTGGTCCAATGTCAGTGTATGCAGACGGTGCTTTTTCAATCGATGAAGCCGTATTTGATTTAGGTATCCCAGTTTTAGGGATTTGCTATGGTATGCAATTAATGACATTCAAAAATGGTGGGGTAGTTGCCCGCTCTGACAAACGTGAATACGGTCAACAACCATTATTCATCGACAAGGCAGATTCAGCCATTTTTAAAGGGTTAGAAGCAGAAGAATTAGTGTTAATGAGCCATTCTGACCGTATTGAAGAAATTCCCGAAGGCTTTGAAGTCACTGCACGCGGTGAACATAGTCCAGTAGCAGCCTTTGAAAACACAGAAAAACAATTCTACGGTTTCCAATTCCACCCAGAAGTTCGTGCATCAGTTCACGGTAACGACATGTTACGTAACTTCGTCTTCGACATTTGTGGCGCACAAGGGTCATGGACGATGGAAAAATTCATCGATATTAAAATCCAAGAAATTCGTGAATTAGTGGGCGATGGTAAAGTATTGCTTGGCCTTTCTGGTGGGGTAGACTCATCTGTTGTTGGTGTATTATTACAAAAAGCCATTGGTGACCAATTAACTTGTATCTTCGTAGACCACGGTTTATTACGTAAAAACGAAGCAGAAGAGGTAATGGAAACACTAGGTGGTAAATTTGGTTTAAACATCATCAAAGTAGATGCTGAAGACCGTTTCCTAAGCAAATTAGCAGGCGTATCTGATCCAGAACGTAAACGTAAAATTATCGGTAACGAATTCGTTTATGTATTCGATGACGAAGCACAAAAAATTAAAGACGTTGATTACTTAGCGCAAGGTACTTTATATACTGACGTTATTGAGTCAGGTACAGATACAGCGCAAACCATTAAGTCTCACCATAACGTTGGTGGCTTACCAGAAGACATGACCTTCTCATTGATCGAACCTTTAAATACCTTATTTAAAGATGAAGTCCGTGCAGTAGGGACAGAACTTGGCATGCCAGATAAGATCGTTTGGCGCCAACCATTCCCAGGACCAGGTTTAGCTATCCGTATCATCGGTGAAGTAACCCCTGAAAAACTAGAAGTCGTTCGTGAATCTGACTTTATCCTACGTGATGAAATTAGAAAACACGGTCTAGAAGGCGACATCTGGCAATACTTTACAGTCCTACCTGGTTTCAAATCAGTAGGGGTAATGGGTGACGAGCGTACTTACGAATACACAATTGGTATCCGTGCCGTAACCTCAATCGACGGTATGACATCTGAATGGGCACGCATCCCTTACGACGTATTAGACACCATTTCTAAACGTATCGTAAACGAATGTGCACACATCAACCGCGTAGTCTTAGACATTACGAGCAAGCCACCTGCAACAATAGAGTGGGAATAAAAACAAAAGACCTTACAATCATTGTTTTAACAGTGTTTGTAGGGTCTTATTTTTGTTTAAACCACTTAAAACCAACTTAAAATGTTTAGTAGGTCAGATACTTCAGTTTTTCAATTATATACTGTATTAAGAAAGATACGATTTGGATTACTTAAAATAGACTGATTTCATATAGTAGATAAATAGTGGTGAAATTGTTAAATATGAAAAATTTAGTTTAGGGTGGTAAATTAAGCGTATCATTAAAGAAAGATTTCAAAATCTTAGAAACAAAAAATTGTTAATGTTTGAAGAAAGGGAAATTTAGAATGAAAAATGAGAATAATCCTTTAAAAGAAAAAACAAAAATTCGAGAGAAAGCAGTAGAACAGACGAATCTAGCATTGACGTTTATACGTATTATTGTTGTTGGTATTGTTCTATTCTTCTTATCGCTGTTTGTAATAAAAGTGTGCGTAGATCTAACAGAAAATGGGGATAATGTTATATGGAATGTAGCATTTTTAACATTTTTATTTCTTTGGGTCTTACTTATAGTGATGCTATCAGCTAGTATCGCCATTGCTAAATATTATGCTAAAGATACGTTTCCTAATTATTGTGCTAAAAAAATTCTAGAAGCTTGTATTCAGACATTTGCGGGTATTCTTATAGCTGGAATCGTTGGGACGGGGGCTTATATTATTCTCAACCTCTGAGTCTTGATACAAGCATTTTCCATAAGTATGATAAATTTCATATTAATCACATTAAGTAGATGAAAAGAAGCACCTCTTATCCGTTAAGCGTAAGGGTGCTTTTGTAGTACATGACCTTCAAGTTGATCAATTTGCTGTTAAAGTGTATTTTTAAACTAAAATTGCTTATAAAGATTCATTACAAAGAATATTTTGGAAGGATAATTGTAGAGCCTCCCTAAAGTTAGACCAAAAATCTAACTTTTGGGGGGCTTTACACCATGTTCAGGGATTTTCTATATAATTAAATCATTTTTCCTATAGGTCTTTATAGTATATTAAATCAATTTGTTCATCGTCAGCCATGAAGAAAGAATGTTGGCTTATGTGACGCAAGCCCATTTTGCTATAGAAATTTAGGGCACGTTGGTTATGTTCCCAAACGCCAAGCCACATACCGTTTACACCAAGTTCACGTGCGATTTCTTCAGCCGTTTGAATTAGTTTGGTTCCGTAACCATTACGTAGAAAGGCTGTCCGCACATAAATCCGTTCAACCTCAAGTAAGTTGTCACCTATGTATTCAGTCTGGGCATCCCCAAGATTGAGTTTCAAGTAGCCAACTGTTTCATTATTCTCCTTCATAAAAAAGAACTGGCTGTTGGTTTCTGCTAATTCAGCTAGCAACTTATCGCGGTTGTAGGCATCCTCCAAGTAAATACGCATATTTTCATCTGAATTAAATTCTCCAAAAGTATCCGTATAGGTTTCGATAGAGACAGCTCTTAGCTCATCCACATCGGCCACACTACATTGATGTAATTGTGTCATAAATGACCATCCTCCTTACAAAATGAATTCCTTATATCATAACCTAAAAGTCTAGAAAACTTAAATCATATATAGAACGAAATGGAAAATAGGGATTAACTGAGAATAGCTATGAATATTCTAATCGAAGTATCCATAATAAACGAATATGGGACGTTAATACCGGGAAATTGTAAATAATTCACTTAATATTTACAAAAATCACATCTAGATTTAGGAATCAGCAACCCTTGAATACAGTTACGTGCTTGATGTGATAGGGATTTATTCGTTTTTATATGATGAATAAAATCAATTAAGTGTAAAAAATTCGGATTAAAGACTTTACTGATTATTTTCAAAACTAATACTGAAACTTGATTGGAAGTTAATATTAGTAGTTTAAGATAAATAGCGGAGTTAAAAATTTGAGATTAATTTTCGGGAGGAAATAAGGACAATGAAATTTAACAAGAATATTATGCGCTTTGGTGTGGGGTTATTATCAGCTGCATTATTAGCTGCATGTGGTAATGCTAGTGCAGGTTCTGAATCATCTAACTCATCTACTGGTGCTGCAGAGGGCGAAACTGAATTAGTATTCTGGCATGGTATGGGTGGGTCTACTGGTGAAGCACTACAAAAAATCGTTGACCAATATAACGAGTCGCAAGATGAAGTTTTCGTCAATGCGCAATATCAAGGAACTTATGATGAAACATTAACAAAATTACGGTCATCTGCCTCTGGTTCTGATGTCGGTGCCGACTTAGTTCAAGTATTTGAACAAGGGATGACATTCATGATCGACTCAGGTTTAACAGTACCTGTTCAAGATTACGTTGACGAATCTGGATTTGAATTAGGCGACTTAGAAGAAAACTTATTAGCTTACTATACGAAGGATGACACTTTATACTCTATGCCATTCAACTCATCTACACCGTTAATGTACTACAATGCGGACCTATTTGAGCAAGCTGGTATCGAAGAAGCACCAACTACATTTGAAGAAATTATTGAAATTTCACCACAATTAACTGAAGCAGGCGTTGAAATGCCAATGTCATTAACTATCTATGGTTGGTACATTGAGCAATTTATCAACAAAACTGAAGAAGACATGTACAACAATGGTAACGGCCGTGATGCTGCACCAACAGAAGTTGTATTCGACCAAAACGGTAGCATGCTACGTGCCTTAGAAACTTGGAAAAAAGCACAAGACGAAGGTGTAGCACCCAACGTGGGACGTACTGGTGGACAAGCTGAGTTCGTTTCAGGTCAATCAGCAATCACTTTAGCTTCAACAGCAACATTACGTCAAATCTTAACAGAAGTTGACGGCCGATTCGAAGTAGGTACTGCTTACTTCCCAGCATTATCTTCGGAAGATGAAGGTGGCGTTTCAATCGGTGGTGCGTCTCTATGGATGATCGAATCTGAAGACGAAGCTAAGAAAGATGCTACTTGGGACTTCATGCAATACCTAGTAACACCTGAGGTTCAAGCGCAATGGAATGCAGATACAGGTTACTTCCCTGTAAACAAAAATGCCCATGACGAACAAGTATTCAAAGATAACTTAGCAGAATTCCCTCAATTCCAAACGGCGATTGACCAATTACATGATGCGACACCTGAAGATCAAGGTGCTTTATCTGGTGTAAATCAAGAAGCTCGTATGTACTTCGAAGCAGAATTAGAGCGCCTATTAAATGATGAAATCACTGCAGAAGAGGCAGTTCAAAATATGGCTGATCAAACAAATGCAGCGCTTGAAAACTACAATGCGACGAATCAATAAGATTTAGACTTTGTACAGCCGGAAGCTTTTTCCGGCTGTTTTATATTTTGAAAGGAGCACAATTTTGGAACGTACAGATGAAATTGTAATCATTAAAGCGAAGAAGACCTTGGGTGAACGAATCCAACCTTATATGTACTTGTTACCAGCTTTGTTAGTTTTAACAGTATTTATGTTTTGGCCTTTTATCCAAACGATTTTCCGTTCGCTATATCTAACAGATTCTTTCGGTCAAATGTCCCAGTTTCTTGGTTTGAGAAACTATGTTGAATTATTTGCCAGTAAATCATTCTGGAACTCTATGATGGTATCATTCCAGTTTGTTTTGATTGTTGTACTTTTTGGTGTGACAGTTGGACTAATAGCGGCTATTCTATGTCAACGGTCATTTCCTGGGATTAGATTTTTCTCTACCTCTTATGCGATGCCAATGGCTATTGCATCTGCAGGTATGGCCATGATTTTCCAAGTCATGTTAAACCCGACAGTAGGAATTATAAACAAGTTAATCGGCACTAATCAGAACCTTCTAACGCATCCAACATGGTCTCTGGTAGTTATAGGGATTTTAACTGGCTGGTTAAATTCAGGGATGAACTTTTTATATTTCTCTTCTGGATTAGCGAGTATTGAGGATTCTTTATATGAAAGTGCCTCAATTGATGGAGCCAACGGTTTTCAAAAATTTATCAATATTACCATTCCTTCATTAGGCCCAACTTTCTTCTTTGTTATTGTAACTAACGTGATTAACGCCTTCCAAGGTTTCGGTCAAATCAATATCTTGACTAAAGGTGGTCCAGGTGAAGCGACGAACGTAATTGTTTACGATATTTACAAGAATGCCTTTATGAATTACCGGTATGGATTTGCCTCAGCAGAATCAGTTGTTTTATTCGTCATCATTATGATTTTAACAATTATCATGTTTATCATTCGAGGAAGGAGCAATAAATAATGGCTAGCACGCAAGCAAATTCAATAGCAGTTACAAACCGTAATAAACAGGATCAGAAATATTTGATGCAGCAAAGAGTTCAACAAGTAGGCGTAATTGTCCTTAACGTTATCATGTGGCTTTTTATGATGTTTCCTTTAATTTATGCCGTATTAATGGCCTTGAAACCATCAGCTGAATTATATGATCCAAATTCAATTCTATTCCCGCAAAACCCAACGTTAACAAACTTCGTTCAAGTTTTTGATATCGCCCCTTTAGGTCGTTATATCGTCAACTCAATTATCGTAGCAACATCTGTTACCTTATTGCAGATTCTGACATCTTTATTAGCCGGTTTTGCTTTCAGATTTGTAAACTTTAAGGGCAGTAAATTAGTGTATGCCTTAATCCTTTCTACCATGATGGTACCAGGTGAAGCGGTAATTATCTCTCAATTCTTGATGGTATCTGGCTGGGGCTTAAATGATTCAATTATTGTATTGATCCTGCCATTTATGGCTTCAGCATTTAACATCTTTTTATGTACACAAGCGCTACAAAACTTCCCTTATGAAATTTATGAAGCAGCTAAAATGGATGGGTGTAAAGATTTACGATTTGTATTTGAAATTATGTTTCCATTACTGAGACCAACGCTTGGTTCAATGGCCGTTCAGTCATTCCTTGCAGGTTGGAACATGTACATGTGGCCGTTACTAGTAACGAATAACGATAATGCGCGAACTGTTCAAATCGGGATTTCAATGTTGAATAGTGTAGATTCACAATCATTAGTTTTAATGGTAGCGGGTGTTATTATTTCAATGATACCTAGTCTAGCCATCTTTGTTATCGGATCTAAGAACATGGTTAAAGGTTTAACTGCAGGGGCAGTGAAAGGTTAATAGGAGGATAGAATGGCAAAAGTTCAATTAAATAAAGTTGGCAAAATTTATGAAGATGGATTTAAAGCAATCCATAATATCGATTTAGACATCGAAGATAAAGAATTTATCGTATTTGTGGGACCATCTGGTTGCGGCAAATCGACTACTCTACGAATGATCGCAGGATTAGAAACTATTTCTGAAGGGGAATTACGTATTGGTGATGATGTTGTCAACAACGTACCTGCAAAAGACCGTGACATCGCAATGGTTTTCCAATCATACGCCTTATACCCACATATGAATGTTCGTGATAATATTGCCTTCGCAATGAAAATGGAAGGTATTTCTAAAAAAGAACGTTATGCAAAAGTTGAGGAAGTAGCGAAACCACTACAACTAACAGAATACTTAGACAAGAAGCCAGGTGCCTTATCTGGTGGACAACGTCAACGTGTGGCTTTAGGTCGTGCGATGGTACGTAATCCAAAAGTATTCTTGTTAGATGAACCATTATCAAACTTGGATGCGAAATTACGTGTATCGATGCGTTCTGAAATCGTTGAATTGCACCGTCAATTACAAACTACCTTCATTTATGTCACACATGACCAAACCGAAGCGATGACAATGGGGACGCGTATTGCAGTCTTAAATGCTGGTCGTGTTGAACAATTTGATACACCAGAAAACTTATACAATAATCCAGTGAACCGTTTTGTTGCGGAATTCATTGGCAGTCCACAAATGAACTTGATAGACGGTCGTTTAGTGAAAACTGAAAATGGTACGGCAATTGAATCAAGCGCGGAAATCTTCCCATTACCTCAAGAGATGCAGGATAACATTTTAGTAGAAGCAACTGGTCAGGAAATTCAAATTGGTTTACGCCCAGAGCACTTTGAATATAAGAATGATCGTTTTGATAGCCAGACTATTTTAGTTCAAACTAAAAATGTTGAACAAGTAGGTGCAGATACCTTCGTCTACTTTGATTTCCATTCTTCAGAACGTGAAATGACAGCGCGCTTAAGTCCAGCGAGAAGAGTGCCAACACATTCTGATGTGTATTTACAAATTGATATAAATAAAGCATATTTATTTGATAAAACAACAGGTAATTCAATTTTAAACCGTCGTTACCACGAAGAATAAGGAGTGAACTTATGACTGGCATTATTGCACACCGAGGCTTTTCAAAGTTATTCCCTGAAAATACCATGCTGGCTTTTAAAGAAGCAGCTAAGTTTGATATCACGGGTATTGAGCTTGATGTACAATTAACGAGCGATGAACAGGTCGTGATTTGTCACGATGAAACCATTGACCGGACGTCAAATGGCACGGGTTTTATCAAGGACATGACCTTAGCGGAATTAAAAACCTTCTATTTCTATGGCAAATTCCAAGGTCGAGTTGAAGAAAATGAAGACATTCAAATACCAACACTCGAAGAATTTTTCAAGTGGTTCCAGGCCTTGGACATCATGGTCAATATTGAATTAAAAACCAATATTTTCCGTTATGATGGTCTAGTTGAAAAGGTGAATGACTTGATTCAACAATATGACTTAATTGATCGAGTAGTCTTATCTTCTTTCCAACACCACACCATGAATGATGCCAAAAAGGTAAATCCGGCCTTAAAAACGGGTCTTTTAACGATGAGTGGCATTTTGAACCCAGGTGATTATACCGCTAGTCAAGGGCATGAATTTTACCATCCATTCTTCATGACTTTAGAGTCAGAAGATTTTGATAGTCTTGCAGCCAACAATATCGGGATTAACACCTATACTGTAAACCGAGCTGAAGATATGGAAAAACTAATTACTGCTAAAGTAACCAATATTATTACCGATGATGTGGTCTTAGGACTAGAAACATTGAACGCATTAAAATAATTTACAAAGGAAAAGCCTATAGTCCCAATTGTGGATGCCATAGGCTTTTGTCATATACTTTAGTGGTGCTTATCCTAATTGTAAATCTGCTGAAGCAAGGGCTTGGTCAATAACTGCCATAACCGCTTTAGAGTGGGCTAAGTTTGCTTTGACCCGGTCCATATCGTGAGTACGGATGATGTCTTCAAATTCAACAAATTCTTCATACATGCGGTGGTTGTGAATTCGTTTGTCGGTTGTTTGTGAAGACTCTCCGCGCAAGGCTAAATCATAAGAAGCCAATGAATTGGTTGGGCCATCGATAATTAAGGCACCGTTTCGTCCTTGAATAGTTGATCTAATTGGGGCGTCGGTATCTTTTGACCCGATGCAGACCGCTTTAAAATCTTCAAAATCCATAATCAACATGCCGGAAGTATCGATTCCCCGGTCTACATTGGCATAATATGTAGCTGATTTTGGTGCACCAAATAAGCCGACCAGTAAATGGACGTTGTAAATATTGATGTCCATTAAGGCACCACCAGCTTTTTTGGGATCAAAGGCTGGTAAAATCTCACCATCCATAAAAGCATCATACCGGCTTGAATATTGTGAGTAGTTGGCTTCAACAATTTTAATAGTTCCTAGTTTAGCCAAATCTGCTTTTAGTGCTTTGAAGTTTTGGAAGTGTTGGTTGGTAATCGCCTCTACTAATACCAAATCTTTTTCCAGAGCGATTCCTTCCAGTTCTTCTAGCTCTGCCAAGTTTAAGGTGAATGGCTTCTCACAAATCACGTTTTTATTGGCCAATAGTGCCTTTTTTGCAAATTCATAATGCAGATGGTTGGGCAAGGCCACATAGATGGTATCGATATCGCTAGCTAATAAGACGTCTAGGTCCGTGAAAACTTGGTTGATTCCGTGGTCGTCCGCCATCGCTTGGTTTTTAGCCAAAGATCTTTCAGATGACAAAAGGGCAACCAATTCTATAGCTGGGATATCGTGGACCATTGATAGGAAATCTACGACAATCTTACCAGCACCCAATATTCCTAATTTCATATATATTTCCTTTCTTTAGTAGGGTCTAAATTAATGTAAGTTGACTTGACCGTCTTCCATAATTTGCATGACTAACAAGGTTTCTTCATCTTTCACGACTTTCTCTTTGCCGTTAATAATGGTTTCATAGATATCGCGGTAAACTTGACGATAGTCGCCAACTTCAGTAACAACCGCTTCTTTGTGGTAGACACCATTGTCATCGAGATAGGTTAAAGTGCCGTAGTGTTCAGGCAAGTCTTGGCCAAAACCAGGTTGGTCAGGGGTGTAGTTTAGTTTCAAATGGTCTTCTTGACGGTCTTTTGTTTGCTTGATGAAGACACCTTTTTTTCCGTAAATGGCAAAAGATGGTCTGGCTTCAAACCGCATTAATGATCCCGAAACAGCCACTTTTAAATTGCCGTAGTTTAAATCAAAGTCGAAGTAGTCGTTTAATTTGCCGGAACCAAGAATTTGACGGGTGTCGAAGTGGACATCGTCAGGCATACCGAAGTAAGAAATGGCTTGGTCAAGGGAATGAGACCCTAGTCCGTATGTATAGGAATCGATTAAACTATAAGTTGAATTTTCTGAAAATTCAGGGTTATAGCGATCGTAGTGAATTTCAACCTCGATCAAATCACCAAGGACGCCAGATTCGATGACTTTTTGCGTAGTTAGGAAGTCAGAATCGTAGCGACGATTTTGGTAGCATTGGATGAACAGGCCTTTTTCTTTGGCTAAGTCGAATAACTCTTTGGCTTGGTCACGAGTTTCCGCAAACGGTTTTTCAACCAATACATTTTTACCGGCTTCAAGAGTTTGTTTGGCTAAATCATAGTGGGTAGGGTTAGGTGTTGTAATGACAACTAGGTTGATGGCTTCATCCTTGTAGATATCATCTAGGTTACTCGTGTAATGAACACCGTCAAGGGTTGGCCAAGCACTTTTCCCAGACCGCGAGTAAATCGTTTGCACGTTGACAATTTCCGGTAGGCGACTAGAGAAGGGTAGGTGGTAGCGGTTGGTGGATTTACCGTTTCCGATATAAGCAATATTTAACATGAATATAACCTCCATAAATGTATTTGTCTTAAATATAGCGGTATTGATGGGAAAATGATAGCGATTTGGCTATTCTGGTAGTAACTGCCAGGAAGGGGTTAAATTAAAGGGGGCTTTTGAACATTTTGACCAAAAAGATATCCTCCATACCAATTTTCAGGCAGATAGCGTACAATGTTATGAGTATAAAACCCTTTCAGGAGAAGGTGAGAAAATGAATTTAGTGCAAGCACTTAAAAATGACCAAAAATTTACGCCCAATGAAAAGCGAATTGCGGCTTATATCTTGAGCAATCCCTTAGCGACCAGCCAGTTTAATCTGACGGATTTAGCAACCAAAACCTATACTTCGCATTCAGCGATTGTTCGATTTACCCAAAAGTTAGGTTTTGAAGGTTTCAGGGATTTTCGGGTGGCTTTAATTGCCTATGCCCAGCAGGAGCGGTTCAAAGAAGGGGCAGTGGATGCCAATTTTCCCTTCGTACCGGAAGATTCGACTAGTGATATTGCCGACAAAATGGCTAGTTTGACCAAGCAAACGATTGAAGCTATGCAAGCCAATTTGGATGAAAGGACTTTTGAAGCCTGTGTGAAAACTCTGCTAGATGCTAAGCGGATATTTATTTTTGCCAAAGGCGACACGCAAATTTCAGCCCGATCTTTTCAAAATAAGCTGGCTAAATTAGGGATTTTCATTGTGATTGCGGAAGAATACGCGGATGAGGCCTGGGTAGCATCCAATATTTTAAAGACTGACTGTGCCATTTTTACCTCTTACCGGGCGGATTCAGTCAAGTACCAGCAATTTATTAACATTTTGAAAGCTGAAAGTGTGCCAACTATTTTGATTTCGTCCCTAGATGCTAAAATTTTAGCGGGGATGACTGACCATTGGCTGACAACTATTGATTTGGAGAGGTCAGACTCCTTGAAAATAGGGACTTTCTCCTCGCAAATTGCCATTGAATATATTTTCAACGTTCTATATGCCATGATTTATATGACCAATTACCAAGAAAATAACGAACAAATTGCCAAGAAGTTTACGCGAATTCAGAGAGGAGCTTTAGATGATTAAGTGGGGAATTATAGGCGCAGGAAATATTGCCAACCGATTTGCGAATAGTCTAGAGGAGGTAACTGACGGTGAATTATACGCGGTTGCCAACCGGACGATTGAAAAGGCTGAAGCTTTCAAAGCTAACCATCCATGTGAAGAGGCTTATGGGTCTTACCAAGAATTATTGGACGACGACCAAGTGGACGCGGTCTACATAGCCTTACCGCATAAATACCATTTGGAATGGGTCTTGAAAGCCATCCAAGCAGGCAAAGCCATTCTTTGTGAAAAACCAGCGACTATGAATCAAGCTGAAGTTTCAAAAATTGAAACAGCTTTAGATGCTAAACCCGTTTTCTTTATGGAAGCCATGAAGAGTCGCTTTACACCTGCTTATCAAACGGTGAAAGAGCTGGTCGCACAAGGTGAAATTGGGGAAGTCCATACGGTAACCACTTCTTTATGCCGAAAATTCGATGAGTCCAATGCTTCTTACCATTTTGAAAAAGGTCAAGGTGGCTGTTTACTAGATATGGGTGTCTATAACGTGGCCTTACTAGAAGACTTCTTGCCAGGTGAATTTGTCTTGAAAAACTTGGATTACAAGTTACATGAAAGTCAAGTAGAAGTTTACGTGAATGCGGTATTTGACGTGAACGGTAAGGAAGCTGTGCTAGAATCAGGTTTTGACCGATTTACAGACGCAAAAGCAGTGATTTCAGGAAGTAAAGGGGAAATTGTGCTTTATGTCTTCCACCGACCGACTAAATTTGACTTAATTGTAGCCGATAGGGTCACCAACAATGAAATCTTAAATATTGTCGATGATTTTTATGGTGAAATTACCCATGTCCATGCCAATCTAAAAGCAGGTAGATTAGAAAGCAACCGGATGCCAATGGCGGATACTAAGAAATTCGCAGCCATTATTGATCAATTGAAAGCAGAAATATTTTAGTAAATGCAATCACTCAGATCAAATGAAAGCGTAAACTGCTATAATGAAAGTAAGAAAATTACAGGAGGCTCTTCTATGAAGATTGAACGAGTGGCATTTTTTGATATTGACGGTACCTTATTTGACTCAAACAAGTACCATTTACCCATTGAACAACAGGTCCCAGAGTCAACCTACCTTGCCATTGAAAAGTTAAAAGCCAATGGCGTGCTGCCAATTATTGCGACAGGTCGCTGGAAGAACCGTGCCCAGGACGTGGGGGACTTATTGAAGATTGATTCATTCATCACTTCAAATGGTCAGGCAGTTCATATCGAAAATGACCTTGTTTATCAAAACTATATTGACCAAGCACTAGTTGAACGAACGGTTGACGAGATGCGTTTCCGCGATGTGCCAGGCTTTTTTGATACCAAGGAAGGCCTTCATTTACTACCAAATGTTTTTCATGCCAGGGATTACGGAGAACCATTTAAGATTGTGCATGATAGTGAATATCCTGAACACGTCCTTCAAATGCTCGTGACCACTGAAAATATCCAGATTGTGAGCGACTGGTTGACTGAATTGAAAGTCGTTCAAACGGGTCCGACTCATTTGGATATCTATCCATTCGATGTGTCTAAAGCCAATGGGATTGACAGGGTTCTTGAGATATTAAATATGGATATTTCACAAACTTATGCCTTCGGTGACGCCGACAATGACCTTGAAATGTTGGCCAAAGTTGGCACCTCAGTTGCAATGGGTAATGGGACCGATAACGTCAAGAAAACTGCAGATATCATTACTTCTGAAGTTTGGAATGACGGCATTTATAAAGCCTGTGAACAATTAGGATTGTTTGATTAATACCTGAAAAAGGTCAATCAACAGCTTACTAGCGGTTTTTTCTATAGAAGGACAGGCTAGCTTGGGGAAATGGTAAATAAGGAAGAACATACTAGAGGGAAAAACACAGAAAATGGCTGATCAAGTGAGGTTCAACTACTTTCTGTGTTTTTGATTTATGGTTATGTTATTTTTAGAAGTTACCGTCTAACAAGTCTTGAATGATTTTTGAGACACCTAGATCGTTATTAGATGGGGCGATAAAGTTAGCTTGTGCTTTAATATCGTCATGTGCATTTTCCATGGCATATGAATATTTCACTGCAGCCAACATTTCAATGTCATTATAGTTATCACCAAAAGCCATCATTTGGTCAGTGGTGATATTGAGTAAGTTACTCAGTTGGTACATAGCTTGTCCTTTATTGATATTTTTGTTCATAATATCAATCCATTCTTTACCAGATGTTGTGGCAGAGAATTGTTTGTTTAAAGCAGGTCCGTAAATGTCTGCATATTGGTCAACAGCATCGTTATTCGGTGTATAAACGGTAAACTTGTTGGCAACAGCTTCTACTGACGCAAAGTCGTCATAATAATAAATATTTGTATAAAAAGTCCGGTAGACTTGGTCATACTGGTCATGGGCTTTTGGAATATAGGCAGCATCTAGGGCGCACAAGATAGGGATGCCAGCAGCTTCATTTTGCTCAAGGGTAAAGGCCATCAATTTTCGGTAGTCATCTGGTTCGATGATTGAATTAAATAATTGTTCTCCTTGTTTGGTAATGGCTGCACCATTATCAGATACGAAAATCAAATCGTCCTCGATATGACTGAACATATCTGCCAAGGTATAAAGTGGTCGTCCGGATGCGATGGCCACCTGGATGCCTTTTTCCTTTAAGGCGTGTACCTGGTCAGTAAAGTTCTTAGGGAGCTGTCCCTTGTCATTTAGTAAGGTGTGATCCATATCAATGGCAATTAATTTGATGTCTGTCATGTAAATCCTCCAATTGGTATTTTTTTACTAGCGAGCTTTTGTAGACTGTTATATAGCGCTTACAATTACTTTTAACTTAAAATTACATCGTAAGACGGATGGCTAGTAAACTTATCTGTGCTATATTATAACCATAAACTATTGAAAACGAAAATGAAAGGATGAACGCCCATGGGTTGTTTAGGAAATTTAATTTGAATGATCTTTGGTGGTATTATTTCTGCCATCTCTTGGATCTTTATCGGCTGTATATGGTGTTTAACGGTTATTGGTATCCCCGTAGGCCTACAATGTTTCAAGATGGCCAAATTATCCTTAATGCCATTTGGTAAGGACGTTGTCCGTGAAGAAAGTGGCTTTGGGAGCTTGCTATGGAATATCCTATGGTTAATCTTTGGTGGTTTAGAATTAGCAGCCATGCACCTATTTATGGGGGTTATTTTAGCCATTACCATTATCGGTATCCCGTTCGCCAAACAACACTTTAAACTAGCCTTACTATCGCTTGTACCATTTGGTGCACGGATAGTGCCGTCAAATACACTTTACATGGATATAAGATAGTAGAATAGATATAGGAAAAACTAGCTAGATTTCTCTTGGCTAGTTTTTTTAGGCTAGAATGTCGGCAAAGTCTAATTGGGCAATCACTTTTTCCAAGTCATTAACGGGTGCTTCAACTAGGAAACTGCGTTTTCCGGCTGAAAAAATAATAGTCTCATAATTTTGAGCGGTGGCATCAATAACGGTTGGGAAGGCCTTCTTCATACTAATGGGAGAACACCCACCGTGAATGTAGCCAGTTAAGGGTTCGAGATCTTTCTGAGCAATCATATGAATATTCTTCTCGCCAACGGCAGCAGCGGCTAATTTTAGGTCTAACTCATGGTTAACAGGGACTAGGAAGACATAGTGGTTTTTTGATTTTCCGTGTGTGACTAGTGTTTTAAATTGTTGGTCTGGATTAATGCCAAGGACTTCAGCAACTTCTTCACTGGAATGGGGCGTGAAATCTTCAGGAAGGGTCATTTCTGTATAGGGAATTTTTTGTTGATCTAATTTACGGATTACATTGGTTTTTTTAGCTTTGGCCATAATTCAACATCACTTTCTTTTTTATTTTCAACTTTCGATTTAATTCTTTGATTTAATCCTTTGATTTAATCCTATTTTACACATTTATATTTATTTTGTGAAAAAAAGTGATTGGGTATAACAAAATGGGTCGTGTGAGTAAATAGACGGGTTTTATCTGCGTGTGTGAGAAAATCTGACATTTTGCGTGATATTTCCTTTCCTTTTTTGAAAATTTCAAGGTATACTTGTAACTATCTTTTGAAAGCATTAAAAATATATGAAGAAAGAAGTGAGGGAAAGGCATGATGAAGCATAAAAAGCTATCATTTTCCGTATTTATTGTAAGTTTACTTACTCTATTATTTTCAATCGCACCTGGCAAAGTTGAGGCAACTGAAACAGGTAATGGCGAAACCTATATTATTGCAACCGATACAACTTTTGCACCTTTTGAATTCGTAGATGATTCAGGTGAATTTGTTGGGATCGATGTAGATATTTTAGCAGCAATCGCTGAAGACCAAGGATTTGATTATGAATTACGTTCATTAGGTTTCGACGCAGCTGTTCAAGCTGTTGAAACTGGTCAAGCGGATGCGGTAATCGCGGGTATGTCGATTACAGATGAACGTCAACAAACTTTTGATTTCTCAGAACCATATTATGAATCAGGTACTGCCTTCGCAGTCCTAGACGATTCTGAATACCAATCTTTGGAAGATTTAGAAGGTCAATCTGTTGCTGTTAAAACTGGTACGCAAGGGGCAACCATTGCAGCCGAACTAGCGGACCAATACGGTTTTACAGTGAATACTTTCGATGACTCGCCAAACATGTACCAAGATGTTATTTCTGGTAACTCAGTGGCAGCGGTAGAAGATTATCCAGTAATGGGTTATGCAATCGAATCAGGTGGTTTAAACTTACGATTCATTGGTGACAATTTTGAAGAAGCGCCATATGGTTTCGCCGTATTAGGTGGTCAAAATGCTGAATTACTTGAAATGTTCAACGCTGGTCTTAAAAACATCAAGGCATCTGGCGAATATGATGAAATTTTAGCTGAATATGGTGCTGGCCAAGAAGATACATCTTCTTCAACAGAAACACCAGCAGCTGGTTCAGGTGAAACTTACACAATTGCAACAGATACAACTTTTGCACCATTTGAATTCGTAGACGAAAATGGTGACTTTACTGGTATCGATGTTGAATTATTGGATGCCATTGCAGCTAACCAAGGTTTCAAATACGAGTTGAAATCACTAGGGTTTGATGCGGCAGTTCAAGCGGTTGAGACCCAACAAGCAGATGCCGTAATCGCTGGTATGTCAATTACAGAAGAACGTCAACAAACATTTGACTTCTCAGAACCGTATTTTGATTCAGGGACAACATTCGCTGTTTTAGCGGATTCAGATATTGAATCATACGAAGACTTAGAAGGACAAAATGTTGCCGTGAAAACTGGTACGCAAGGGGCAACAATTGCCCAATCAATGGCCGACGAATACGGTTTTACCGTAACGACATTTGATGACTCTTCTAACATGTACCAAGATGTTATTTCTGGTAACTCATCGGCAGCAGTAGAAGATTATCCAGTAATGGCTTACGCAATTAACTCTGGTGGTTTGAACCTTAAAATTATTGGTGACCAATTAGAACCAGTTTCTTATGGGTTCGCTGTTTTAGCTGGTGAAAACCAAGAATTACTACAAATGTTCAATGACGGACTAGCAGCTATTCAAGAATCTGGCGAGTACGACGAAATCGTTGGTAAATACTTAGGTGATTCTGAAGAAGGTGAAACAAGCTCTTCTAACGGCTTCTTAACTCAATTAGCTAACAACTTCCCAGCCTTATTATCAGGTTTAGGAACAACTGTTTACTTAGCTATCATATCATTAGTAATTGCAACAATCTTAGGTATTTTCTTAGGATTGATGCGTACAAGTGGTAACGTTGTGCTATCAGGAATTGCGACAGTTTATATTGACATCATGCGTGGGTTACCCCTAATTGTAATGTCATTCTTCATCTACTTCGGTATTCCACAAATGTTTAATATTACCATTTCAAGTAACTTGGCGGGTATCTTAACCCTTTCACTTAATGCAGCAGCCTACATGGGTGAAATCGTTCGTGGTGGTATCCAAGCCATCGACACTGGTCAAACTGAAGCAGCAAGAAGTCTAGGTTTAACAAACGGCCAAACAATGCGTCACATCATCTTGCCTCAGGCAGTAAAAGTGATGGTACCGTCATTCATTAACCAGTTCGTTATTACCTTGAAAGATACGTCAATCCTATCCGTAATTGGTATCGTAGAATTGACGCAAACAGGTCGTATCATCATCGCCCGTACTTACCAATCAGGTAGCATGTGGTTGATTGTTGGTTTGATGTACATCATCATTATTACGATTCTAACTAAACTATCAAACTATATTGAAAAACGTTATGTAGGTTCAAGAACTACACGCTAATAAATAAACGTTAATCATACGAAAAATCCAGGCACCCTTAACCGGGCAGCCTGGATTTTTTTGTTATTTGAATATCGATTTAAGTTTATAGAAACTAGGCTTCTTGAACGATGTTTTGGGGTTTACCGTTGATAAATGCTTGCGTGTTTTCAAAAGCAATTTGCGCTCTTAATTCCATGGCTTCGTCAGATAAGAAACCAACATGTGGTGTCAAAATAGCATTCTTAGCCGATAATAACGGGTAGTCAGCAGGCAATGGCGGTTCGCCGTCAAAGACGTCAATCCCAGCGCCGGCTATTTTACCATCATTCAATAAGTCAGCTAAGGCTGCATCATCAATAATCGGCCCGCGGGCAACGTTAATCATCACAGCGGATTCTTTCATCAAGCTTAATTTGTCTTTATTTAACAAGTGTTTTGTTTCATCATTTAGAGGTAAATGAACTGAAACAATATCTGTCCTTTGCAATAATTCATCCAGTTCAACTAATTCTACGCCTAAGTCTTTGGCTTCCTGCTTTTCAGACCGGTTGTATCCGATTAAATTAGCGCCGAAAGCTTTGAATAATTTGGCCGTTTCAAGTCCGATATGACCAGTACCGACGATACCAACCGTTTTTCCTTTGATTTCACGACCTTGGAAGGGACCTGGGAAGTTGGCATTACGGATGTCGTCGTTACCCTTTGTGATGGCGCGGAATAGGTCTAAAGTCAAACCTAAAGCCAATTCAGCAACCGCTGTTGTTGCATATCCTGAAGCATTGGCGATGGCGATCCCTTTATCCTTACTTGCTTTGCTGTTAACATGGTCGAAACCAGTGAAGGCGACGTTGATAAATTTTGTATTTTCTAAACGCTCGATTACTTCAGCCGGGTATGGATTGTTGGCAATCATGACAATATCAGCGTCTTTAGACCGTTCATAAAGTTCGTTTGGATCAGTCGTTTTGTCAGGGTAATAGGTAAATTCATGACCAGCGTCAATCAGCGGTTGGGCCAATTCGTTAATGCGGGCTTCTGGTACGCGTAATGGTTCTAGTAAAGCAATCTTCATGGAATCTTCCTTTCAACATTTAATTATACAATCGATTCTTACTTTCACTATAAGGCATAAAGGCTTTTAATTCAAACAGTTGACACCCGGAAATAGTATGAGAAAATTTAGTAAAAAGGGGTAGGTGTGTGACATGATTTTATTGGGATTGGAAATTACATTTACATTTGCTAGCGATTCGCTGAAAGACAAACGCCGAATCCTACAAGGCATGATGAAAAAAGTATCCGCCAAATACGGTGTTACAGTTGCAGAAACTGGAGACCAAGACGTCATCAACCAGGCTATTCTTGGCATGGGTATTGTGTCAAATTCATACGGCTTTGCGGAAAAGATGCTCAATCAAGCTGTTGACTTTTGTGAAGCCAATTATCCAATTGAAGTCATCCAACAAGATTGGTATGATTAGCTTTTTAGAGGCGGTCTTGAATAATCTTGTCTAGGGCTTGAATAAAATGCTGACGGTCTTCTGCAGTAAAGGGTTTAGGCCCCTTAGTCCGCATCCTGGCGTTCCGCATCTGTTGACTTTCGTACCGCTGGCGGAGCAGTCGGTCGATATTCATGTCGGTATAAATCATGCCAGAGTGGTGGATCACCGTCGCTTTTGCCAGGGCTAATGATGCTAGACCGTAATCTTGGGTGACCACAATATCCCCGGCACTAATCATGGATAGAATCTTAAGATCGGCCGAGTCAGCACCTCTTTCCACATAGACAGTTTCCACATGATCAGCGACTGGCTTTTTTGAAAAATGGTCAATCGAGGTTACTAAAACGGCTGGTAAATCATATTTTTTCGCCAATTGAATAGTTTCTTGTTTAGTGGGACTACCGTCACCGTCGATAAAGATTTTCATCAAAACATCCTTTCTATCATTAACTAATGGGAAAATAAAACATATAATATAGTGTATACAAAATAATGGGCAATTAAGGTGTAAAATCACCAGTAAATAAGGAAGTGGTAATATGGCTTACAATAGAAAATCTGGTCAACAACGACCACATATGGGCAAGTCAATCATCGGTTTTCCAAAAGACTATGTCATGATTGATATCGAAACAACCGGTTTAAAACCAAGTAATGACGAAATTTTAGAGTTGTCGGCTATTCGGATTCGCGACCACCAGATGGACCAGACTTTTTCAACCTTGGTCCAACCCAATCGGCCAATTTCAGGATTTATCACCAAATTAACCGGTATTACCAACAATATGGTCATGACCGCACCGCGAATTGATCAAGCCATGCCCGAATTCTTAGATTTCATCCAAGAAGATATCATTTTAGGCTACAACGTCAATTTTGACCTCGGCTTTATTTATGATACCGCAGTAAACCTGTATAATTTCCCTGTGAAAAATGACTATCTGGACGTGCTAACCATTGCCCGTAAATTAGTAACAGGAACACCGAACCATAAGTTGGGGACTATGGCCCAATTCTACGGCATCTCTTACGAAGGCGCTCACCGTGGGTTAACAGACTGCTATATTACTATTGAAGTCTATAACCAACTCTTTAACCAAGCCAAACAGGTTTATCAAAGTGAACAAGACTTCAAAAATGCTTTCTACCGTCGTAGCTATCCAAAACAAATTAAAGTGGAGGACTTAAAGGCAGAAACAACTGACTTTAACCCGATGCATCCGCTATTTAATAAGACTATTGTTTTTTCAGGGGACTTAGATAATATGTCTCGTGAAGAAGCCATGCAATCTAGTTTGAATAAGGGGGCTATTTTAGGTAAATCAGTCACCCTTAAGACAGATTACCTTATTGTCTCACAATCTGATTTAAATAAGCAGAAGAAGACCAGTAAATTTAAAAAAGCTGAAGAATACGCCAACCGTGGTGAAAAAATTAAAATTATTTCAGAGAAAATCTTCAAACAACTCTTGGAAATGGAGTAAGGCTAGCGCAATTAGGATGAAAAAAATAGCTGTGACATCATGGTCACAGCTCTAGTATGGCAAGCTAGCCTTTAGGTCCATGACGCTGAATAATACCGTCGTATTTTTCAACCAGTTCATGACCTCGTTCAGTTGTTTGGTAAGCAATCATTGGCATTTGCGGCGCTAAATCTTCTTCACTGATTTGATCTTGCACATATTTCACCAATTCATCTTTCTTCAAAGCAGAATAGCCCGATAAGCCAGCATTTTTAAGGATTTTTTTCAAAGTCCCGGCATTCACTAAGTACAAAGTTTCCTTGGCTGACATTTGGTAAGCTAGCCCTTCTTCAATAAAACGGTCTAAGTCATCTAAGGCATGAATCCCGTAAAGATACTCAAAATAACGAGGAATAGCGGATTCAGTTGAAAAAGTTCCTAAGTCAAGACGCCATAATAAAATGATGTGTCCCGGCAACAAACCTTCTTCTGTGCGTTCCATATTTCGTTTAGGGACTAGGTGTTCTTTTTGAACATTCAGTTTATCCATAAAGGTATCGAAATCACGATCTGGATTGATATAAGGCATTTCAGGGTAATCTTTATAAAGTTTTTTTATCGTATCTAAGTTTGCCATAAAATCTCCTCTTGTCATGTTTATCTTTAATCTTAGTATAGTTTGCGAAGGAAACTTACACAAGTATACTGAGGAAAGTGCCATCTGTTATTGTAACTAATTAAAATAAAGCAGAAATAAGCAAGAGCATGGAGGATGTATATGGAAGTAGCACCTATTGGTTGGATAGAAACGGCTTTTGTTGAAAAATTCGGCATTCCGAGACAAAGTATGGTTGTGCCACAAGTAAAGGGCATGATTCAATTTTATCCGCCCTACAATCAAATTGAGTATTTTAAAGGGATTGAATCCTTTGACTACTTGTGGTTAGTTTGGTATTTTTCAGCACAAAAGGGTCGGGCCAATAAAGCAACTGTCAGACCGCCTCGTTTGGGTGGGAATGAACGGGTAGGTGTCTTTGCCTCTAGGTCGCCGTACCGACCAAATCCTATCGGCCTGTCTTCGGTGAAATTAGAAAAAGTCCATATAGATGGGGCTGGAAAAGTGTCTTTAGAAGTAGCTGGTGTTGATTTAATGCATAAAACACCCATTTTAGATATTAAACCCTATGTCAATACAGACATCCACGAAGAAGCTAGAGCTGGTTTTACAGATGAAGTAGCTTGGCGACCACTGACAGTCGAGATGCCTGAAGCGGTGACTGCGGGATTACCAGAATATTTATTTACCCAACTGCAAGCCGTTTTAGCTCAAGACCCGAGACCTAGAACCCAAGACAATCCTGATAAAATTTACGGCATGCGTTTTGGTGCTTATGATGTACATTTTACAGTCAAAAGTGGTATTTTAAGGGTAGTAAAAATCACTGAACAGGCAAAATCATAGGAGGTTGACTATGAAATTTATTCAATATTTCCAGGCAAATTCAAATGATATTCAAGTCGGTATCCTGAGTGACTTAGGGATTATCGACATCAGAGAAGCAAGTGAAACATTAGGTATTCAAGTCCCAAACCAGCTGAAGGCTATTATTGAAGGGGCCTACAAGGATCGTATTCAACAAATTCTAGACTACCATACCCACCACGCCCATGAAGTGAACTTTGTGGATGCGGACACCATTGTCTATGCGCCTGTTATCCATAATCCTGAGAAAATAATTTGTGTGGGCTTAAATTATCATGACCATGTGAGTGAATCGAAAATCTCTGATGATCCAGAAGAACCCGTTTTATTTTCAAAATTTAATAACGCCTTAGCTAGCCATAATCAGGTCATCCCATTGAATAAACATGGCGAGCAATTCGATTATGAAGGGGAATTAGTGGTCGTAATTGGCAATACAGCTAAAAACATTTCTCATTCCGAGGCCCTAGATGCCGTATTTGGCTATTCTATAGCCAATGATGTATCCGTTCGTGACTTACAGTTTAAATCAGGTCAATGGTTACTTGGTAAAACAAACGATTTCTCTGCACCCGTTGGTCCCTATTTAACAACAAAAGATGAAGTGGACATCAACAATTTAGTCATTAAGACATACCGTAATGGTGCAGAAGTTCAATCAGCTAGTACCAAGCAAATGATTTTCAAGGTAGCTGAGATTGTGTCTTATATCTCTGAATACATGACCTTACAGGCAGGGGATATCATTCTAACAGGTACACCTTCAGGGGTAGTATTAGGTTATCCAGAAGATCAACAAGACTGGCTTAAAACAGGCGATGAAATTTCGATTGAAATTGAAGGATTAGGTCGTTTAACCAATAGCTTTGAAATAGAAGGATAAGAGAAATATATAGAAATTTGAGAGATGTAAGTATGTCAATATAGTACTTTACCTCTCTTTTTTATACAATGCCCGATGGTATCGCTTTATTGACGATGACATTTAAAGTATAATTAGAATATAAAAAGAGAAGGAGTTGGATATTATGGTATGGATTATTGTCATTGCTATAATCGTTATATTAGTTGTGTGGGGGATTGGAGCCTACAATAACTTCGTACGTTCCAAAGAAATGGTATCAAATGCCATGGCGCAAATTGCAGCACAAGTAGAATCTCGTTGGGATGCCTTAACCAATTTGATTTCAGCAACCAAACAATATCAAACACATGAACACGATACCTTAACCAAAATCGTTGAATCACGTTCGAATGTATCACGCAACTCCTCTGTTAGTGATGTGGAAAAAGATGATGCAGCTTTCAACCGTGCATTGCGTTCAATTGATGTAGTAGTGGAACAATATCCGAATTTAAAAGCTTCGGACGTTTACCAATCAACAATGAATTCTGTAAATACTTATGAAAACAATGTACGTCAGTCACGTATGGTCTTTAATGACACTGTTACTAAATACAATCGTTTAATTAAAACTTTCCCGAATTCTGTTATTGCTGGATTTACAGGATTTACACCAGAAGAATACTTTGAAAATTCAGCAGAAAAAGCGGAGATGCCACAATGGTAAAAACACATCAAAAAGCTATTGAGATAATCATAGCCTTTGGTGCGTTGGTTTTATTTTGGGTAGCACCCCAATCAGTATTGGCGAATGAGATTAATTCGATCGATGTAGATGTAACTTTACAATCTGATGGATCAGCCTTAATCCATGAAACTTGGGACATGAATACTGATGAGGGAACTGAGATTTATAAGGGTTTGAATCTTAAAGATGTTCAGAATATCTCTAATTTTACAGTTTCAATGGATGGACAGCCTATGGAAGAACAGTCATCATGGGATATTGATGATAGTTTTGACCAAAAAGCAGGTACCTATGGGCAAAACACGAATGAACTGAATTGGGGGATTACTGAATACGGCCAACATACATACGAGTTGTCATATGAGATCTCAAATTTTGTTACACAAACATCAACGGATCAAATGGTCTATTGGCAGTTTATTAACTCCGACTTGTCACCATCTCCCAAAGCTGTGTCTGTGGAAATTTCCTCAGATGTACAAACGATGAATTATGATGATAACCGTATTTGGGGATTTGGTTTCAACGGTAATATTGATATCACAAGCGATGGTGTCGTTCAGACGGCATCTACAGAGCCATTAGGTTCCAACAACTATGTAACGATTCTTTTGCGTATTCCAGATGGCACCTATCCAACTGACTTCGTGATTGAAGATAGAAGCTTTGATTCATTTGTAGAGCAAGCATTTGAAGGGTCATCGTATAACTATGAAGACTATAATCCTGATGCCACTTATGAAGATATTCAAGAAATGGATGGGGCAAGTGAAGCCGATACTTCAACCTCAACATCTACTAAGGTCATCCTTGGTTTAGCAGCAGCTGCTGGTATTGGTGGACTGGGTGCGGGTATTTGGGGGATCTCTCAATATGCTTCTAACCAACGGAAATACCGAGAGTATTATCCAACCATGAAAACTATGGAAAAACGTACGCAAGGAGAATATTACCGTGAAGCGCCAGCTGAAGATGTATTCCAACTTTATGTGATTTTATCCCAATTAATCGATAACAAGAGTGAATTGCGGCAAAACTATATGACGGCAGGAATTTTATACCTGGTGAAAAATGGTTTTATCACTGTGCGTGAAGAAGAAATTGATGGCTTCCTAAGATCGAAAGATCAAGCCGTTATCTATATTCAATCAGACAAAGCACCAACAGGACCATCCGCAAGATTGTTTAAATTAATGCAACGCGTTGCTCAAAAAGACGGCCGTGTTGAACAAAAAGTCTTCTCTAAATATATCGAAAAGAATTACAAGAAAATTGAGGCCTATGAAGCAGCCTTAAAATCTTATTCATCAGATTATTTGGAAGAAAATGGCTACACTTTTGTCGGTTTAACAGCAAAATCTCGTCGCGAGAAAACTGATTTAGATATTGCCCATGAAGTGGCAGGCGTCGCTTATACGGATAAAGGCTTTGAGTTACGCGATAATATCGTGAAATTCAAAAACTATCTGTTAGACTTCTCATTATTAAATGAGCGTCAAACCAATGAGGTTTCCCTATGGGATGAATTAATGATTTATGCGGGTGCCTTTGGTATTGCTGATGAAGTGGAAGAAGAATTTCGCAAGATTTATCCTGAATATGCTGAAATCTCAACATACTCAGATGCACCATTCTTCTACTATGCATACTATGGTTCAATGCTTAACAGATCTTATTCAGACGGTCATAGCGCTGCAACAGCTTCTTCATCATCTGGTGGAGGGGGCGGTACCAGCTTTGGTGGTGGTGGTGGTTCCTTTGGTGGTGGTGGAGGGGGCGGTGTCCGCTAGTCTGGCACAATATAAATGCAAACAATAATTGTATTAGCCAACTAGACTCGTTTTAGTTGGCTTTTTATTTGCGAATGATTTCAAACATTCATACCAGAATTTTCAACAATATAACTTATTATTATTAATTATGTGTAAAGTTTTAGCCAAATTAAAAAATGAAATTCTAATAATTAAGTAATAGATAAATTTCCAAGATTTTTCTCTTGAAAGTTAATTTAGTTATTTCTGGCTGATCAATCGTGGTATATTGATTATAATGAGTTTTTATGTCAAGACAGGGCTTTTTAAAAATTTCAAGGAAATATTTTTAATTAGGCATATTATATAGATTATGGAATACAGGAGGATAGCATGATTGTAAATGTCTTAGCAAATATGGCAATTGTTTTTATGGATATTTATTTAGTTTGGCGCTGGCGATATGGTATTGAGGAAAGACGAAATCCCATCAACAACCGTAAACTCTTTATTAGTTTACAAACGGCAGCGGGTTTTTGCTTGATGATGTCATCCTTTCTCGTTGAAGGTGTTCGTTTTGACTTTAGGTCGGTACTATTCGCCTATACCATGGTGTATTTGGATAAGGAAATTGCCAATCCGACAATTGTGCTGGTTGCGATTGGTCGTTTTTTCTTTGGTGACTTAACCTTGTCCAGTTTAAACCTCTTGATGTTCTTAGTCTATATTTTGCTGAGTTTAAGTGTCTTTGACCGTATTAAAGCCAAGTATTCAGAGTTCTTCCAACTATGGTTGTTAGCGATGATGGCTATTTTCATTACTACGCCAATATCCATCATTCGATTAGAAGATCCCGCCCAAGTATTTTCATCTTTACTATTGCTAGCTGTTTTGTCATCGGCATTCATATACGTTTCTTACCAGTTCACCAACGATCTAGACAAACTCTACCAAACCTCAGTGCATGACAGTTTAACGACCCTCTATAACGCCCGGAAGTTAGATGAAGACCTTGGGAAAATTTCAGAAAATAATCATTCCTATTCCCTATTAATTCTTGATATTGATAATTTCAAAAAGTTAAATGACACCTATGGTCATCTTGTGGGCGATAAGGCACTGGAAGAAATAGGGATTGTTTTGAATAGCTTAAAGTC
The DNA here is from genome assembly GCF_002083135.2 of Aerococcus viridans. Classification (NCBI taxonomy): domain Bacteria; kingdom Bacillati; phylum Bacillota; class Bacilli; order Lactobacillales; family Aerococcaceae; genus Aerococcus; species Aerococcus viridans. The sequence continues at coordinate 1,647,440 of NZ_NBTM02000001.1, forward strand.
TGAGTTATTCGATTATTACCGGTACGGTGGAGAAGAATTCGTGGCTTTAGTATTTGACGAGACGGGACAAAAGACGCTGGATTTAGCTGAATCTATCCATGAAAGGGTTGCTGAATTGCCACTATTTAGTGAAGAAGGCGACCCCTTGAAGATTACGGTGTCAATTGGTGTGGCCCATAGAAAACCGCATGAAGACATGAAAATTACCTTATTGCGGGCTGACCAAGCCTTATATCAAGCGAAACACCGAGGGAAGAACCAGACGGTGAGCGCTATAGGTGAGTTGAGTGTTGATTAATTGATTATTTTCAACTAGAACTTTCATATTTTTAGCTTTCAACGATGATTCTCAGCCCAAAGATTGATACAATAAGTATTAGATAAGAGTCTACTGGACTGGTCTTATTGAACTGTCTAGTAAAAAATGGAATTGAAAGAGGAGAATAAATGAATAATAAAAAAGATGCCGTCTTTTCGGCAGATTGGTTTATCCGTGTTCTGAAGGGTGCAGCTGTTGGGATAGGAGGCATTCTACCAGGTCTTTCAGGTGGTGTCCTAGCTGTGATTTTCGGTTTGTACGATCAAATAATTAACTTTTTAGCTAACATTACGGAAAACTTCTGGAAAAATGTGCGTTACTTTATTCCAGTTGGGATTGGTTTCTTAATAGGAATATTGGTATTTTCAATTTTCGTTGAAAAAGCTTTTGGACTTTACGCAGCTATTTTTATTACCTTATTTATCGGTTTCGTAGTGGGTACATTACCATCACTATTTAAGTCTGCTGGAAAAGAAGGGCGCAGTACATCTGACTTAACCTTGCTTGCAGTGACTGCAGTCATCATTTTCCTAATCATGTTCTTTGGTGGGCAAGGGATTTCACAAGTACAACCTTCATTTATCGCTTGGGTACTATCAGGTGCTTTGATTGGTTTAGGGGTTATTGTACCAGGGATGAGCCCATCAAACTTCTTAATTTATTTTGGTTTATATGACAAAATGGCCGCTGGTATCGCAGCCCTTGATTTTTCAGTCATTATTCCATTAGGTTTAGGTGGTTTACTGTGTGTCATTGGTTTAGCTAAGGCTGCTGAATGGGCCTTTAAACATTATTACTCTAAAATGTACCACTTTATTTTAGGGACTGTAATCGGTTCATCGATCGCTTTATTCCCAACACAAGTATTCCCAGGTTTCTCAGCTGAAGGTTTAGCAAATTCTGGTTTATCATTCATGAGCACATTGATTTGGTGTGTGATTGCCTTTGTATTAGGGACAATCTTCTCATTATGGTTCTCTAAAATTGAAGAAAAATATTCAAATGACTAAATCGTCTAAAAACAGGTACTTCCTTTTGTGGGGAGTGCCTGTTTCGTTTTACGGATAATAATTTATTTTGTATAATGAAATTATAAGAAAACGAATTTCTAGGGAAGGGAGTGATTTGAATGAATAAACGGCATGAAGTATTTGAACAGCAGATAAATAAGGTGTCGGACTTATATCTAGATTATCAGAACAACCCATTTTCCAATAAACTAGTCCATGATTTGCGTGTTTCAATTCGAGAATTACGTGGTCTACTTAACTTTATAAAAAAACGTATGGACGAAGATCTTTATAATAAGTTGAACCAGCAATTGGGAGCAGCAGCGCGTGTATTCGGGACCCTTCGTGAATTGGATGTGCTCTATGAATATTGCGAAGATTATGCAGTAGATCATCCTGAAACTAGCGAGGCTTATTATCAAATGTTTAACACCTTCGTAAAAGACCGTCGGATAGAAATGAACCGGACTTTTAATAAGAGCAATAGCGCCACCATTCAGCAAGCTATTGAGGATGCGAAAGAAATCCTTGAACTCGACCTATTTGAAAATAAGAAAGACTGGAAAAAGTATACACTTAAGCGACTGAAGAAGAAGGATAAAAAATTGAGATATGACTTTAAGACAGTAGATATTTCTGACTATGAAGCAGTCCACGAAATTAGAAAGAGTGCCAAGAAGGTGCGGTATGCAGCCACTTACTTCAACGAGACGGTTTCTAAAGACTTAAACCAATACAGAAAAGACGCCAAGGCCATTCAATCTGAATTCGGTGAAATTACAGATGCGCATGTCAATTATGATTTACTGACAAAATATGCAGATAAAGTAAAAGATGAAAATGTGCGTGATTTATTGATTCAAATTCGTGATGATATCGAATTCGGGGAATAGATTTAAGCATAGGATAATACACAAAAAGCAGTTGAATTTTCCAACTGCTTTTTGTGATTTTTTGCTATTTGAAAGTAGGTAGCGCCTTGCACCCTCATTCAAAATCGGGTTCGAGCGACTCACACCATACATAGTCGAGTTTAAAATGTCAGACTTTGCTGACATTTCACAAAATCCCCCATTATCTTTTAGATATTGTTTAGTTTTTGTTCTAGTCCGACTATCTAAGCGACATTTTTACCATCCAGTTTAAAATCTTTCGTTTGCGTATCTTGTCAAGAAGGCTTTTGTTCTTTCTTGTTTCGGTGTATCGATCACTTCTTTGGCTGGTCCTTGTTCGACGATGACACCTTTGTCCATGAAGACGATATTAGTTGATACGTCACGGGCGAAGGCCATTTCGTGGGTTACAACGATCATAGTTAGACCTTCTGTTGCTAATTGAGTCATTGTTTCTAATACTTCCCCAACCATTTCTGGGTCAAGGGCAGATGTAGGCTCATCGAATAATAAGACTTCTGGATCCATTGAAAGGGCACGGGCGATAGCGACACGCTGTTGTTGTCCTCCAGATAGTTGGTCAGGGCGGGCGTCACGGTAAGGAGCCATACCAACTTTTTCAAGGTTCTTAAGAGCAACTGCTTCTGCTTCTGCTTGGCTACGACCTAATATTTTGCGTTGGCCAACTGTACAGTTTTCAAGGGCTGTAAAGTTTTTAAATAGGTTGAATGATTGGAATACCATACCAACTTGGGTACGGTATTTATTAATGTTCATTTTCTTCCCGTTTAAAATTGATTGACCGTGGTATAAAATGTCCCCACCAGTTGGTTCTTCAAGTAGGTTTAAGCAACGTAATAGGGTAGATTTACCTGATCCAGATGAACCAATAATAGAGGTTACTTGCCCTGGGCGTACTTGGAAGTCGATATCACGTAGGACCAAGTTTTCCCCAAAACGTTTTTCTAAATGTTGTACATTTAAGATTAATTGATCTTGGTTTTGCATGTCATTTTCCTCCTATTGTTCTCTTTGACCGTTGATTACTGTGTTCGTGCTAGATTCATAGATATGGTAAGTCTTTTTGCCTGCCATACGATTTTCGATGAAATTCAAGACACGGGTTGTTGTAAAAGTTAAGACGAAGTAGATAATCGCTGTAATTAGGAATGTTTGGAAGGTTAGGTAAGTTGAACCTGCAGCTGATTTGGTTACAAAGAATAACTCAGTTACTGCGATAACATTCAATACAGACGTATCTTTAATATTGATCACGAATTCGTTACCTAAAGCTGGTAAGATTGACCGAATAGCTTGTGGCAAAACGATTGTCGTCATTGTTTGGTAGTGGTTCATGCCAATGGCACGAGCGGCCTCAGTTTGGCCTTTATCCACTGAAGTTATCCCACCACGGATCACTTCGGCAAGGTAAGCACCAGTATTAATCGACACAATTAGTAAGGCTGCAAACAAAGTAGACATTTGGAAATCAAAGAATAGTCTTGAACCATAGAAAATCATCATAGCTTGTACCATCATTGGGGTACCTCGGAAGATTTCAATGTAGGCAGCAATCACAAAGTCGAATAATTTATAGAAGAAGTAGGCAACCGGTTTTTGATCGCGACGAACGATTAATGAACGGTAGATAGCAATCAATAAACCAATGACAAATCCCATAATTGTCGAGCTTAACGCGATAAACATAGTGTTACCAGCACCAACTAGAAATTGGGAACCGTAAGTATTCCAGATGCCCGCAACTTCAGACCAGAAACCAGCACTTTCACCGCGCTCGTTTAAATTCACCATATCTTCCATTAATTTGTCACGGTCAGCGGTTGGAATAGTTGCTAAGGCTTGGTTCATAATGTCTGTTAATGGAGAATCTTTTCTGGTTGCAACAGCAATATCTGAAGTGACTTCACCTAAGTCAAAGCCTTGACCCTCAGCAAATTCCACGTACGTTAGGTCAGGGTTGGCAGCTACAGCAGCCATTGCACCTGGTTTTTCAGATACATAGGCGTCAACCGAACCAGCAGTTAAAGCAGTGATCATCGTTGGGAATGAATCTAGGGCAGTGGCTTGGGTTACGTCAGGGATTTGCGGAATTAAATCGTAATGGAATGTGTTTAATTGACCAGTAACTGTTGTGCCATCGAAATCTTCTAGCGATGTAGCATCTGCGTAATCACCGTCAGCCATTGTCACAAGAACGATATCTGAAGAATAGTAAGAATCTGAAAAGTCCATTTGTTGCAGACGTTCTGGTGTTGGTGACATACCGGCAATAATCACGTCAATCATGCCAGATTCAAGTGCCGGTGGTAGACCGTCCCACTCTAACTTAACAATTTCGAGTTCTAAGCTTAGTGAATCAGCTAGACGTTTAGCAATTTGTACGTCATAACCATTTGCATATTCACCGTCAGAGTTTGAAATAGGGACTGCACCATCCGCGTCAGATGTTTGCGACCAGTTGAAGGGCGCATAGTTGGCTTCCATCCCAACTCGTAATACGCCTTCTGTGTCTAGACCTTCAGCTAATACTTCTTGGTCCACCTCGATTTTTGTGCCGAACTCACTCGCTTCAACAAAAGATGATGTTGGGCCAACGATGGCAAATACGATGGTCAAAATAGCAATCAAAGCTTTTTGCCAAGTGTTACTTACTTGATGATTTTTCATAATAATACCTCCCGAAAATAATAAAAAGCCTCTACAGCAATAAATTGCAATAGAGGCTTCCCTTTGTGCGCGATAAGACTATGACTAGCCTTCCAGTCGTCACTCGTAGGATAGCGCATCACTTGGTTAAGTGACAGTCATAAACATTTTTTGTTTATGCCCAATACTTTAACTTGGGGTTAAAATATTTCGGCGAATATTCCTTTCCATACTTTCAACGCTCCCGCTCGGGTATGTACTGATAAGCTCCGCACCTCTATCTCAATATATCGTATTTCATCATACACGAAGAACAAGGGCTTGTCATGAAAATCTGATTAAATCTTTCATGACGGCCTAAAATCATTGCATTTTTTCTAACTTTTTTGGTCATTGGGAGCAGATAATGTCTAAGTCTAGCCATTATCTGGGATAAATGGTAAAATATCTAAGATTATGAAAGCTAGGTGGAACAAAAGTCGTTAAGACTCGACCTTTCTATTGCATCTACAAACATTTAACGCACAGTATAAAAAGTTGGAGTGACAAATATGTCGAATGAAGAAAAAAACAGAGTAATAGCGAAATTGGGCTATCACAAATTCACCATCAAGAGTCATAAAACAAGTGAACATATTCAACAAGTGAGCCGTGATATCAACCAGCTACTTGCTGATATCAGTAAAAAGAATCCCAATATGTCAATGGAAGAGATGGCTTTATTAGTAGCTTTAAACATTCAATCTGACAATGTGGATTTACAAGCACAAATGGCTGTAAAATCTAGAGAGAATGCCGATTTAATGGTCCGTGTGAAATCAATGGAGCAAACCATGGGTACATTGGTAAAAGAGATTGCTGAAATAGAAAAAGAAAAAATGAGTAAAGCACAAGAAAAAACACAATCGCAAACACCGTCAAAAGGAAAGACAAACCAGGGTCAAGCTAAGGCGCCAGTTAAAAGACCAGCGCAAACAAACGCAAGTGGAAAACAAACGCCAACACAGGCTGACTTAGAAAAAGAAATTCCTGAAATTAGCCAACCTAGTTTGAAATCTAGTGTGAACACAGCCTCAAAACAATTGGGTCGTTTGCGTCAAACACCTAGATCATAGGCTATTGATAGAAAATATTGGTACCAACGGGAGGAAAGCATGACAAGTTTTTTGATTTTATTATTTTTTATTCTTAGCATAGGCGTTGGTGTCTATCGAGGGGCAATACTACAAGGGATTCATTCTATAGGTCTATTGGTCGCGTATTTGTTTGCCGTTTTGTTCTATCAAAATCTAGTTGACCTTGTATCCTTGTGGGTTCCTTATGTAGGTTTTGATATTGAAAATACCTTTGTCTATTATCCAGTAGCTTTATTACAAAATATGGATATCATTTACTTTAGATTAGTTGCCTTGTTAGCTATTATCTTGCTTGTCTGGATTGTTACTAAATTTATTGCTTTTGGCTTAAGAGACTTAAAATTTAAAGAAATGGATATTCAATGGAACGGCATTTTGGGTGGCCTATTCGGGTTTTTCTCAGCTTGGTTTTGGTCATTCTTTATTTTAATGTTTATGTCCGTTTTAACCTTTGAAGGGGTACAGACAGTCTTAGCCAATTCTTCAGTCGCCAACTTTATTATCTTGAATACCCCAATCTTATCTGGCCAAGTATTCAACATCCTACTACAAGGACTAGGCAACTTACCATTTTAACAACATGCAAATATATGCCTTTGCGTACTGTGCGACCATGGCAATAGATATGGCTGTGATAATGGATCACGGCCTATTTCCTACTTAAGACGACTTTTTTGTTCGTTCCTGATAACAATCGAAGGAGGACACATTTTGAATCCTAAAATATTTCAAACCTTAGAATTTGAGAAAATACAACAACAAGTAGCAAATGAAACCAGAACTGAAATCGGGAAAATCCAAGCTTTAAATTTAAAACCAAGTGCAGAAGTGGAAGAAATCGAGCAAGCCTTACAAAGTGTTGACGATGTAAAACGCTTGTTTGAATTAGACAAACGGATCCCTGTCAGCCAACTAATCAACGTAAAACCATTCTTAAAACGATTGGATATTGGTGCTGACTTAAATGGGAAAGAATTAGCTGCAGTAGGCCGGGTCTTACGGGCATCCGGCGAAGTTTCTACTTTCTTTAGAAAACTAAAAGAAGCGCAAGTTGAATTAATGCAATTATATGCAATTGCGGATGACTTTATTGACATGCGGGATCTGATGCGTAAAATGCAAAATGCAATCGCAGATGATGGATCAGTCTATGACAATGCCTCGTCAACTTTACATGGCTTAAGACAAGGAATCAAACGTGAAGAAGCGAGTATCCGTGTCAAACTAGACCAAATAATCCGGTCTAATAAGGCCTCTTATTTAAGTGAGGCCATTATTACTATCCGTAACAACCGCTTTGTTATTCCAGTTAAACAAGAATACCGTAACGCCTTTGGTGGGGTAGTTCATGACCAATCATCATCAGGACAAACACTCTATATTGAACCGCAAACAGTTTTAGATGCGAATAACCACTTACGGTCCCTCCAAGTCCAAGAAGACGAAGAAATTAGACGTATTTTCCAAGAGCTATCTGCAGAATTGGCTCCTTACACTAGTGAAATTGCTGAAAACAATCAACGTCTTGGGGATTTGGACCTAATTCAAGCTAAATTCTTCTTTGCCCGTGAAATTGGGGCCAACCGACCGATTTTAGCAAATGAATCTGAACGTATTGACTTAAAAGAGGCTAGACATCCCTTATTAGACCGCAAATCAGTAGTCGCAAATGATATTCATTTTAGCCATGAATACAATATGATCATCATTACCGGGCCAAATACTGGTGGTAAAACCATTACCTTGAAAACGGTGGGGCTACTGCAATTAATGGCTCAATCAGGCTTGTATATTACAGCCAAGGCAGATTCGCGGGTAGAAATCTTTAATGAGATTTTTGCGGATATTGGTGACGAACAGTCTATTGAACAAAGTTTATCAACGTTCTCGGGACATATGACCAATATTATCCGTATTGTTGAGGCTGCAGACGACCATTCACTTGTCTTAATCGATGAGTTGGGATCTGGTACCGACCCTCAAGAAGGGGCAGCCATTGCCATCGCGGTACTTAACCGTTTTGCATTCCTAAACGCCCGCGTAGTGGCCACCACTCATTATCCGGAGCTGAAAACGTACGCTTACGACCATCCTGGTGCCATTAATGCCTCGATGGAATTTAACGAAATCACCTTGGAGCCAACCTATCAATTGCTGATTGGGGTACCGGGTCGCTCTAACGCCTTTGATATCTCCCAACGACTAGGTTTACCAGTTGAAATGGTGGATGAAGCACGTTCTTATATCCAGGAAGATAGCCAAAATCTGAACGAAATGTTGCTTGATTTAGAAGCCCAACGTCACGAATACGAAGACTTATCAGCCGAAGCCGCCAAAGACTTAGCCGATGCTGAAAATCTTTTAAATGATTTGAAAAAGGCACAAGCCAGACTTGAAGCTGACAAACAAACCTATATGAACCGGGCCCGTAAAGAAGCCAATCGATTGGTAGAAGACACTAAGGCAAAAGCTGATGCTATTCTGGCGGAGATTCGGGAATGGCAAATCAACCATCCAACCATTGGTAATATCAAAGAACACGAGATGATTGACCGTCAAAGTGCCTTATCTAACTTAACGCAAGAAGAAGAACAGCTGAATAAAAACAAAGTCCTTCAAAAAGCCAAGAAAAATAAAGAGCGAAAAGCTAGCTTTGAAGCGGGTGAAGAAGTGAATGTTCTAACCTACGGGCAACGTGGTACCTTGGTTGAGAAACGCGACAAGGACTGGGTTGTTCAGATGGGTATGCTGAAGATGGAAGTGGCTGAAAAAGACTTATCACTTGTTGATGAGAAACCGAAAAAAGAAAAAAATCATCGGGCTGGCCTTAAGGCAAGTAAAGCTAAATCAGTCAATACCAGCCTAGATTTACGTGGTGAACGGTATGAGGAAGCCATGATCCGACTAAGCAACTTTATCGATTCAGCCTTATTAGCTGGACATGGTCAGGTAACCATAATTCATGGTCACGGGACGGGTGCATTAAGACAGGGTGTTCAAAAGGCCTTGAAGAACCATCCACGGGTTGAATCCTTTGAATTTGCTCCTTATAATATGGGTGGTAACGGGGCGACAATCGCTAAATTTAAGGGCTAAATTGCTAACAAGCAGATAAATGTTCAAATTGGTCAGACAATGCTATAATGTTGAAGAATAAAACTGAGAGGGGTAATATAAATGGTTAAAGCTATTACAGATGCAGAATTTAAAAATGAAACTGAAGAAGGCGTTGTATTAATCGACTTCTGGGCAACTTGGTGTGGTCCTTGTCGCATGCAATCACCAATCGTTGAGACTTTAGATGATGAAATGGGTGACCAAGTTAAATTCACTAAAATGGATGTAGATGACAATCCAGAAACAGCACGTGAATTTGGTATCATGTCAATCCCAACATTAATGATCAAAAAAGATGGTCAAGTTGTGGAGCAATTAATTGGTTACACACCAAAAGACAAATTAGAACAAGTATTAAACAAATACTTATAATCTAACCATAAAGAAAGCGGCCGGGAAAATTCCCGACCGTTTTTTTATTCGCTTAAATTACAAGTTATTGGGCAACTATAGGGTTTCAACTGAGAATTCACCGTTTCTAGCATAGACCTTATATTTCGGATAAAGAGTTGACTGAACGGTTGGCGCAACAAAAAAGGTAGTGAGACCAATTAGCTTGAACGTATCACTACCTTTTTTCAAATTTACTCGACCAATTTACGGCCTTCGTTGCCTCTTTCGATGTTTTCTAAGATGTCTTGGTTCAAGAAACCATCTTCGTATTGTTTACGCCAGTCCATAAAGCCTTCGTCTAACCCGCGAATAAGGACTTCTGCGGTACCGATATTGGTTGCTAGTGGTATGTTATACACGTCACATAAACGGATTAGGGCAGTCACATCTGGTTCGTGGGGCATAGCTGCTAATGGGTCCCGCATAAAGATGACTAAGTCCATTCCGTTTTGTGAGATAGCTGCACCGACTTGTTGGTCACCACCAAGTGGGCCTGATTTAAAGCGGTGAACGTCTAAACCAGTGGCTTCGATTATACGTAAACCGGTTGTTCCTGTAGCAAATAATTCATGTTTTTCAAGTATGAATTTGTAGGCAGTTGCAAAGAATACCATCAAATCTTTTTTTGAATCATGGGCAATAAGTGCAATTTTCATATAGCATATCCTCCAGTTCGTATCGGCAATTTGATTTTCAAACGAGACATTCACCTTTTTCCTTAAATTACGTTTAATAATTGCGAATTGGTGAAGTGGATCGTCTTCTTCTGTTATAATTGTATCATAGATTATAAATTGTTCATTGCGACTTTTGAATGATTTGCTTGACGGAGGAGGTTAACATGAACAGACCTATCGGATTCTTAGATTCTGGTGTAGGTGGCTTGACAGTAGTGAAAGAAGCTATGCGACAATTGCCCAATGAATCGATTATCTATATCGGTGACAATGCCCGTTGTCCTTATGGACCAAGAAGTGTAGAAGAAATAACAACTTTTACTAATCAAATGGTCGATTTTCTTTTAACCAAAGATATTAAATTATTGGTCATTGCCTGTAATACAGCGACTGCGGTTGCCTTAGATGAAATTAAACAGCGGGTGTCTATTCCAGTTATCGGGGTGATTCAACCAGGTGCAAGAGCAGCCAATAAATACACAAAAAATGGCAAAATTGGTGTTTTAGGTACAGAAGGGACCATTAGAAGTGGCATGTATCTTGAAAACTTACTACAAAAAAATAAAGACTTGAACACGACTTCATTAGCTTGTCCAGCCTTTGTACCACTAGTAGAAAGCCAACAATATGCCACACCTTTAGCCAAAAAGGTGATTGCGGAAACTTTAGCACCCATTAAAAATAAGGGGTTGGACACAGTTATTTTAGGTTGTACCCACTATCCTTTACTAAGAGATACCATTCAAAAAACATTGGGGCATACGGTCAAACTCATTGATTCTGGCCAAGAAACCATCTCAGACGTATCCATCCTTTTGGATTATAACGACATTGCCAAACTGTCGGATGATCCATCACCAAGAGTGACTGAATTTTACACCACCGGATCACCAGAACTATTTAAGGAGATTGCGGACGACTGGTTGGATGAACCAATTGAAGTAGACCGTGTCACTATTGATACACTTGAAGCAATTCAAAAACAGATGAAAGAAGGCTAACATTTAATATGAAGAAAGTAATGATCGCTACAGCCAACCAGGGTAAAGCCAAGGAATTCAAGCAATTATTCGACCAATACGGGATTGAAGTTAAAACATTACTAGATTTTCCTGACTATCCAGATATTCCAGAAACTGGGACTACTTTCATTGAAAATGCTACGATTAAAGCCACAACAGCTGCGAAAGACTTGCACATTCCAGTTATTGCGGACGATTCCGGTCTAGCTATTGACGCACTTGACGGGGCACCAGGCGTTTATTCAGCTCGTTACGCAGGCCCTGAGAAGTCAGATGCCAATAACCGTAAAAAGGCCTTAACCGAGCTTGCTGACGTCCCTGACGCAGACAGAGGTGCGACTTTCCATACCTATCTAGTCGTTTCTGACGCACAAGGTAAAGTGATCAACCACTATCACGGCACTTTATCTGGGGTGATCTTACGTGAAGAACGCGGGGAAAATGGCTTCGGCTATGACCCAATTTTTTACGTACCAAGTGAAGGGTTAACCACAGCTGAAATGTCAGCAGAGAAAAAAGATTCTTTAAGTCACCGAGGGAATGCCTTACGTTTACTAGCCAAAGATTTAGAAAATGGGGAGTTGAACTTATATGAAGATTCTAATCACGAGTGATAACCACGGCGACCACGAAGCGCTGGTCAACCTAGTCTTAAAAGCAGGGGATGACATTGATCTATTTATCCACTGTGGTGACTCTGAGTTATCAGAAGATGATACCATCTGGGGTATTTTCCATACTGTAAGAGGGAACACTGACTATGGCAACTACAAGGACGCCATTAGCTTAAATACCCCTGAAGGGAAGATTGTCGTGACCCACGGCCATTTATATGGGGTAAAACAGAACTTGAAGAAATTGGTTGCCTTAGCAAAAGACAATCAAGCAGATGTCATCATGTACGGCCATACCCATGTCATGGATGACCAAGAAATCGACGGGATTAAAATTATTAACCCAGGTTCAATCCGCTTGCCAAAAGGTAAATACCCATACCCATCATTTGCCCTCTTAGACTGGCAAGGTGACAAGAAAGAAGTCACTTTCTACAATGCTGACTGGGAAGTTATTACAGAGGTTGGTTAAAAATAGAAAAAAGCCGCACGATCAAGTCCTAATTTGGACTTGATCGTGCGGCTTTTTGTGTATGTAATTGTAATGACTATAGTTCTGCCCCTGAGTCATAAACAGGTTGTTTGTAGCCATTACGTACAAGTAGGTCTGTAAGTTGTTCATAGTAGTATGAACGAACTGCCATCTTATCGCTATCTCTAGTATTGAATACTACCCGGTAGAATAAGCGGCCGACAGCGTCACGTTGGTAACCCCAAACTTCAGCTTCACCTAAAACCCGGTCATCAGAAGAAGCTAATGATAAACCATCTTTAATAAGAGATTCGATTGAACCTAAATCAGCGTTTGGGTCAATGTACAAGTCTACGTACATACGACGAGTGGTATTAGAAGAGTTGGTTACATTTTCGATGTTGCGGTTAGGGATAAAGTGTCTTGAACCGTCGTCACCAGAAAGAATAGTTGTCCGGATACCCGTTGAGATAATGGTACCAGATAGACCAGCAATTGTTACATAGTCACCGACAGCAAATTGGTGTTCTAATAGAATGAAGAAACCATTCACAACGTCAGTGATAAAGCCTTGTGCACCGAGACCTAAGGCTAAAGAGGCAACCCCAGCACCGGCTACTAGTGTGGCTACTGGTAAACCTAGAATAGCTAGAATAGAGTAACCTAATAGGAAATAGTAAGTGTATTGAACAATGTTTTCCACTAATTTATGGAGGGTTTTGTTTCGTTGAATAGACCCGACATTGCGGTTTTCAATTCGTTTAGCGTCTCGTTCAAAGTATACGTCAACAATCCGGTCGACAGTCCTTTTGGCAATCCAAAAGATTAATGCAGTAATTACTAGTTCAAAAACGGTAGAAATTAAGCTTGAGAGTAGGCTAGCATAGTCAATTGATTCGATATAAGTGCGCCACCATTGTCTAATTTGATCCAAATAAATCATCCTTTCAATATAATCCTTGTTCTTCATGGTATCGAATGATGAAACTATTGTAAAGCCAATTGCAAAAGGGTTAACCAATATTTGAGCTATAGGATTTTTTAGCTTAAATTAAGTGCGTTATATTTTGTAAAGCCCTCTCATAGTGTGGTAGAATATTCTTATAGTTATATATTAAATATCTTATATTTAATGATATGAGAGATGGAGAAGGAGTGATTTTTACATGACCGGAGGCCAAATTGCGGGCTTAATCGCAGCAATAGCATTTGCGGCATTAGTGATCTACATTATTCTATTCTTACGTGAACTAACAAAAACCATGAAGGAAGTTACAGGTATTGTTAATGAAGCGAACGAAACAGTTAAAGTAGTCACCAAGGATGTGGATGCATTATCAATTGAGGTGCAAGGATTACTCAATAAGTCTAATGTGTTATTAGATGATGTGAATGGAAAAGTAGCTCAAGTGGACCCATTGTTCAAAGCAATCGGGGACATCGGGGTAACTGTTTCAGACGTGAATGATTCTACACGTAACCTGGTCCTAAATATTACCAATACTGCCCAAACAAAGGTAGATGATATTAAGGATAAAACAACAGGTGCTACTGAAGCTAGTTCAACTACAGTAACCGCTGATCAAGCAGTAAAACCTGGACAACCAAATGTGACGGGTATTCAAAAAGTGGGCCAATCAGCTAAAGCTTTATACCAAAAACGCCAAGTGCGTAAGGCACAAGAAAATTCACAATCTAAACCATATTAATCAATATTATTAATTGAAAGAAAGAGGGAAATATATATGTCTAGAAATACAGGTTCATTCTTATTAGGAGCAATCATCGGTGGTACTGCAGGTGCTGTAGCAGCATTATTATTCGCACCAAAATCAGGTCGCGAGTTCCGTGATGATTTAAATCAACAAGCAAACGTTCTTCGTGATACAGCTTTAGATTACGCTGATATCGTCACTGAAAAAGGTAACGTAATGTATCAAACTGCTAGCGACGCTGCGCAAGATATCCGCGTGAACTTATCAGAATCTGCTGAAGTTTTAAAAGCGCAATTAAACGAAGCAACTACTGAAGCAACTAAACAATACCAAGTAGCTCGTGATGAAGTGGCAAGTGCTTATGCAGATGCCAAAAATACGACTACCCAAGCAACAGAAGATGCAAAAGCTGAAGTTGCGGAAGGTACTGAAGAAGCGAAAGTCGCTACTGATAAAGCAGCAGGTAAAGAACAACCACTTAAAGAAGACGCTGAAAAAGTGAAAAAACAAGTGGAAGAAGTTAAAGAGAAATAATTGCTGACTTAAGCAAATGAAACAGGATTGTCTACAAGTATTTGAGGTTTTGAAATACTTGTAGGCAATTTTTGTTGTGTTTTGTAAAAGCCATGCAAATTTTGCACTTTTTTCTGAAAATGGCTTGTTAAACAAGTCAAATACTGATAGAATATGAAAATGCGCATGAAAGCAATCACTGTATCAAAGAAAACGTTTGCAAATATAACTTTTTAGTGCTATATTGGGCAAAGTAAATATGAAAATAAATTTAAAAATTTTAAAGGAGCGATGAAGATGGAAAAACAAACTGTTACGATTTATGATGTTGCGCGTGAAGCACAAGTATCTATGGCTACAGTTTCTCGTGTTGTAAATGGTAACACGAATGTTAAACCTTCAACGCGTGCAAAAGTATTAGATGTAATTAAACGACTAGACTACCGTCCTAATGCGGTCGCACGTGGATTAGCAAGTAAAAAAACGACAACTGTTGGGGTATTATTACCAGATATCACAAATAATTTCTTTAGTGCTTTAGCTTTAGGGATTGATGATATTGCGTCAATGTACAAATACAACATTATCCTGGACAATGCAGATAATAAAAAAGAATCACAAGTTCTTTCTAATATCTTAGCAAAACAAGTAGATGGTGTTATCTACATGGGGCACCAATTATCTGACTCTGTTCGTGAAGAAATCAACCGTACAAACACACCGTTTGTATTAGCAGGTTTAAACGATGATAAAGGCGAAATTCCTTCTGTAAATATCGACTACACACAAGCTTTCTATGAAGCTGTTTCAGGTCTATTTGCACAAGGATACAAAAATATTGGTTTTCTCGCTGCTAAACCATATTTTACCAATAACTTAGACCGTTACAATGGTTACTTAAAAGCTTTGGAAGAAGCTGGTAAAGAATTGGACAAATCATTATTATTTGAAGTGCAAGACTCTCGTTTCAAAAACGGTGAAGACATAGCCCAACGAATCCGTGATTCAAAAGCAGACGGTATCGTTGTCGTTGGTGATGAGTTAGCGGTTAAAGTTACGAACCATATGGTGGATAACGATGTGAAAGTACCAGAGGAATTCGCTGTTGTAACGTCAAACAACACTGCCTTAACTGAAGTTGTTCGACCAACTTTAACGTCAATCGAACCACCTTTATATGATATTGGTGCCGTTTCAATGCGTATCCTAACAAAATTAATGAACAAAGAAGAAGAAATCGAAAACCATGTAACCTTACCACATAAATTTATTTTACGTGATTCAACTAAAGATGCATAAAGTGAGAAAGGCCCTCAAAGCGAAGTGCTTTGAAGGTCTTTTTTTACCTTGTTGTTTGAAAACTCTTCCTTTATCATTATTGTAATGAATTGGGAGAGGTGTTGGATTTAGATGAAGAATAAGTTGAGCCAGGGTAACCGAATATTACTAATGATTATAGCCATTGGACTACTCTGTCTAGTGGGCATTGCACTTGCCTACAATGGGATTGTTTCAACAAGTAACTCCAATGAAAATGGGGATGAACAAGCGGGAAACGATACGCCAGCCATACAAGTGCCGTCCTTTTTATCACATCTGCCTGCTAAGGAAACTGAGGACCGGTGGCAGGGTGTGGATGGGACTTTTGTCTTGCGGTCGGTTGGGGATGTTTTGATCCATACAGAGGTGACAGCAACGGCTGATACGACAGCGGATGTGTTTGCGGACCAAACGGCTTCACTGCAGGGTGCGGGTGCCTTGACTGGCGACAATTTAATTGCCTATGGTTCAAATGGTGGGGACACGGCGGTTGATCTAGGTGTTTCGGACTACAATTTTGACCCTATGGTCGCTAAAATTGCGCCATTTACATCATATGCAGATTATACAGTGGCCAACCTGGAGATTCCTGCGGCCTATCCTGAATTGCCGGTGGCGACTTACCCGAATTTCAATATGCCTTCGTCCATTCTGGGGTCTTTGAAGCGGGCTGGTATTGACGGCGTGTCAACTGCAACAAACCACACGTTGGACCAGTTTGCGAACGGAGCTTACATCACTATGGACCATTTGGATGAGGCTGGGCTCATGTATTACGGGGCTTTTCGTAGTCAAGAAGACCATGACACAGCAAGGATTGTCGAGAAAAATGGGATTAAGTTGGGCTTTCTGGCTTATACTTATGGGACCAACGGCATGGTTCCGCCCGAAGATGAGCCGTGGGTGGTCAACTATGCGGATTTACCAGTGATGCTTGAAGAAGTGGCGGCATTGAATGACCAAGTGGATGCGGTTGTTGTGTCCTTACATTTGGGGACTGAATACGGGACGTTGCCGGATGATGAACAAATCACTGTGACCCAGGCCTTGGCAGATGCTGGGGTAAAATTGGTAATTGGCGGACACCCGCATGATTTACAGCCAGTGAATTGGTTGAATGACAAGGATACCTATGTAATTTATTCGCAAGCGTCATTTATGACTGGTCAAGTTGCGGATGATAATAAAGTTGGGGGCATTCATGAGGTGACTTTTGAACGTGACGAAAACGGTGAAGTACAAGTGCGCGCCGGGAAATTCATGCCGACTTATTTTTCAGGGACAGCTAATGAGACTTCATATGAAAGTGTCCCACTAGGGGATTATAAGGGGCAAAATAATGATCAAGCGGCTTGGGTTGAGACCATCCATGACCGGATGATGACTTATACAGAAGATTTTACCTATGAGGATTACTTAGAGACTGCTTGGACACAAGGCGTTAACTACGAATAGTAACAGTAGATAGGAGATTGCTGAGAAGCGTGGATTTTACAGTAACTTTAGTAAAATACTTTTAGTAAAATGCAATAAGGGATTGATTTTGTATCGAATTCCCCTTAAAATGTTAGCTTTTTTGTGAGAATGTTATCTTTTAATGTTGTTTTCAAATGGCATAGATTATAATAGGATGAGATTTTGTTTATTTTGGTCAGGAGGCATATGTACTTGGCAATAAATAAAACAATGACCTTATTTAAGTTGTTAGTGGGAATTGTATTAATAACAGGATAAATAAATTGAAGGATGGGGTAATATGCAAGCAGTAATTACAGTAATTGGTAAGGATAAGGTTGGTATTTTAGCGAAAGCAGCCACTAAATGTGCAGAATTAAACGCAAATATTGTAGATGTTGAGCAATCAATCATGCAAGACCTTTTTACCATGGTGATGATTGTCAATATTGATGGTTTAAACGTTGAATTTGAGGACTTTAAAAAAGAAATTAAAGATGCATTAACTGCTATGGAAGTTTATGTAATGCACGAAGATATTTTTAATGCCATGCATAAAATTTAAGTCAGTTAAGGAGAAACAAACATGCTAGAAATGAATAATATCATTGAAACAGTTTCAATGATTAAAGACAACAATTTAGATATTCGAACAATTACAATGGGGATTTCATTGATTGACTGTGCAGATCCAGATATCGACCGTGCCTGTCAAAAGGTATACGATAAAATCACCACAGTTGCTAAAGACTTGGTGAAAACCGGTGAAGAAATTGAAGAAAAATACGGGATTCCAATTGTTAATAAGCGTATTGCTGTAACGCCAATTTCGCAATTATTAGCGGCTTCAGGTGGCGACCCATTGAAATATGCCCATATCTTAGACAAGGCAGCCAATGCAGTTGGCGTCAACTACATCGGTGGGTATACAGCATTAGTTCATAAAGGATTTTCTGCTGGGGACCGTGCTTTAATCGAATCGATTCCACAAGCCATGGCTGAAACAGACCACGTTTGTTCATCCGTTAATATTGGGTCAACACGTGCAGGTATCAACATGGATGCTGTTAAAATCATGGGTGAGGTTGTCCGTAAGGCAGCTGAATTAACCCAAGAAAATGAAAGCATGGGGGCTTCTAAGATTGTCGTCTTCTGTAATGCAGTTGAAGATAATCCGTTCATGGCCGGTGCCTTCCACGGTCAAGGGGAGCCGGATGTTGTGATTAACGTTGGGGTTTCTGGACCAGGTGTTGTCCGCAATGCTCTTGCAGAATTGCCAAAAGATGCATCTCTTGAAACAGTTGCGGATACTATTAAACAAACAGCTTTCAAAGTCACTCGTATGGGCCAATTAGTGGGGACCGAAGCCTCTAACATGCTAGGTGTACCCTTTGGTATTGTAGACTTATCATTAGCGCCTACGCCAGCTGTCGGCGATTCTGTTGCTCATATCTTAGAAGAAATTGGTTTAGACCAAGTGGGTGCCCATGGTTCAGTAGCGACTCTAGCCATGCTAAACGATGCAGTTAAAAAAGGCGGGATCATGGCATCATCAAATGTTGGTGGTTTATCAGGTGCCTTCATTCCAGTAAGTGAGGATGCCGGGATGATTGCAGCTGCAGCTAACGGTACTTTAAATATTGAAACGTTAATGTCTATGACGGCTGTATGTTCAGTTGGTTTAGATATGATTGTTATTCCTGGTGATACAACGCCTGAAATTATTTCAGCGATTATTGCCGATGAAGCAGCGATTGGGATGATCAATTCCAAAACAACCGCTGTTCGAGTAATTCCAGCTATCGGTCGTCGTGATGATGAAGTTTTAAACTTTGGTGGTTTGTTCGGTGAAGCTTCTGTTATGCAAGTAAATCGAACTTCTCCAAATACCTTTATCCACCGTGGTGGCCGTATTCCAGCACCAATTCAATCACTTAAAAACTAAAGTAGATTTTAAAGTTAAAGCTCTTATCTTATCACAAGGTAAGAGCTTTTATTTGGTGGTCTGAAATTTTCCAACTATAATGTAGATACAGTGGAAACTGAATACGTATTAAGGGGAAATTACATGAATTTATTAAATCAAACATTAACCTTAAATAATGGGGTAGAAGTCCCACAAATCGCATTAGGGACTTGGCAAACACCGACTGCTGAAGCAGTGAGCTCAGTCCGTTTTGCCCTAGACAATGGCTACAAACACATTGATGGTGCCCATGCTTACGAAAACTCTAAAGGGACTGGAGAAGGGATCAAATCTTCTAGTGTTAACCGTGAAGACATCTTTATCACAACTAAGGTTCGTGGAGAATCGAAAACTTATGAAGCGGCTATGGACAACTTTTACCAAGAGTTGAAAGATTTAGACACTGACTACGTAGACTTATTATTAGTCCACTGTCCAACACCTTGGCGCTTTTTCTCAAGAACTGATGACAAACGTCCAAGCTTCTATGAAGAAAATATCCAAGTATGGCGCGCTTTAGAGGAGTTGTATGATAAAGGCTTAGTCCGTGCAATCGGGGTTTCAAACTTTAACGCCGACGACTTACAAAACTTAATCGAAAACACAAATATTAAACCTGCTGTAAACCAAATCAAGTACCACATCGGCTATACCCAAGACGATATTGTATCTTATTGTGCAGCCAACGACATCATCGTTGAAGCCTATTCTTCATTAGGTACAGGCCGCTTATTAGGCAACGAAGATATCAAGGCAATTGCAGACAAATACGGTGTATCCGTACCGCAATTATGCTACCGTTATCCATTGCAAAAAGGCCACATCATCCTACCAAAATCAGTTCACGAAGAATACATTCTTGCCAATGCTGAATTAGATTTTGAAATTTCTGAAGCTGATATGGCAACTTTAGATGCAATCATTATTGAATAACCTGATTGTCATCTTTTATAAAAAAACGGGGCTAGGAGATACCTCGCTCTAGAAATAAAAATCGCGATGAAATAATTATTACTATGATTTTTTGTTGCGGTTTTTATTTTTGACTGATTTGTGTTTAAAGCGTACGTTTTTTTCTAGCCAGAGGGGCTAATTGGTTAGTTTCATGCTCATGAGAAACAGGCCAACGGTATTATGAACAGCAAACTTGCCTCTGACGTTGTTTTTTCGCATACTAAATACACTGTTCAATCGCACAAAAATAATATCCCCGTCAATTTTTCGTTTAGCGTAGATAACTTTTCTATTTTGTTATAATGTTGATAGGTGGTGAGTCACTCATTTAAATTCTTGTGAGTCAAATATCTTATAAAATATTTGACTCACTATGCTTTTTAAAAGGATAAAAACCCTTCAACTCTTTCTAGTTTAGAATGAGTTGAAGGGTTTCTTTGTTAGGAGACTAAGTCATTTTGCAATCTCCTTTTTAAGTATCTTTTTTAGAGGCAATGTACTGTTTCACTAAGCGATCGTATTCGCGCATAATTGACGAAATGACCGGTTTTTCCATCGACTCTAATGTGATAGAATCGATGGAAGCTATAGGCAATACATCGTTACCCGTTCCTGAAATAAAAGCGCCATCGATAGTATTTAATTCAGTCACAGGAATATTTTGCTCAATAATATCAATTTGCTGCTGTTGGCAAATAGCTACAACTTTAGAACGGACAATACCTGAAAGAACATTTTTAGCTGGAGAAGTATAGAGTTTATCACCCTTAACAATAAATAAATTTGAACGACTGCCTTCTGTGACGTTATCCTCTTGGTCGACTAACAGCACTTCATATGATCCTGTTTTTTCTCGTTCCGCTAGTACAGTTTTTTGATACTCTTCACGTTGTATCTTGATATTCGGATCTTCTCTTTCCAAATTCAACAATGTTGTTTTAATTCCAGTTTGATAATAGCTCGCAGGCGGATAAGGGCTTTTAGTGAAGAAAGCTAGTAAACCAATGTCTTTATTCCATATCAATTTGATATTTTGATCAAAAACACCATTCTTATCAATAAGTTGGTATAAACGATTGATTAAAATATCATCTGAATCTGTTAAAGGAACACCGACAGATAAAGCAAACGCTCTGAATCGTCGCAAATGATCTTCTAAAAATAGCGGTATGCCTTCTCTAACGCGAATCACTTCATACACATTTTTTCCTGTTAATTGTTCAAACGGATGCAGGTTGTCTGTGGATACTTCTTTATCATTATGATAGTAAAATTTTTTTTCAACATGTTCCATATTTTTCATCCTCTTTTATTTGATCATGGTGATTTATTCAGGAGAGTATCAATGTTCTATACTAGATAAGTTTATCACTTTTCCTAAATGAAGACAGCAGTGATTTTTTAGAGTTTTAGAGCTATAACTAGTTCTATGGTGTAATAGATAGTGTGATATTATATACAAAATACGTACTGGGAGAAGTTTTTTTAATACCAAAAGCGGAAGAAAACGACATATAATTTACATAGGGTTGATGGCTTTATTTAGTTGACCCATATTTCAGTATCGGTCATAGAACGCTTATTGATAGATAGCGACTTTCCAAGGGTAGCTTTAGTAGCAGAAATTTCTTGCTTTTTGAGAAAAATCATATGGCATAGCTAAAAGATTGGAGCTAGAATAAAGAAGGTTCCTTAATGTAAACGAGTACATAACTTTTGACTTATATAAAATAAGATGATAAATTGCTACTACAGTTGAAACTATCACTTTTATAAGAAGGAGAGATTTTATGCGCGCAGTAACATGGCAAGGAAACGAAAAAATGGAAGTCAAAACGGTCCCGGATCCTACGATTGAAGAACCCACCGATATGATCGTTCGCATTACAGCTACAGCTATTTGTGGTTCTGATTTGCATTTATACCATAACGGGAAACCGGTCATGGAAGAAGACTATGTAGTAGGGCATGAGCCTATGGGAATTGTAGAAGAAGTTGGTTCTGCAGTGACGAAAGTGAAAAAAGGCGACCGAGTTGTTATCCCTTTCAACATTGGTTGTGGAGAGTGTCATTTCTGTGCTCACCATATGGAAAGTCAATGTGACAATTCCAACCCTAATCCAGCGTTTGATCAAGGCGGGTTGTTCGGTTTTGGTAAAATGAACGGAAATCACCCTGGCGGGCAAGCTGAATACTTACGTGTCCCATTTGCAGATTTTACTTCTTTTGTTGTTCCTGAAAGTAATCTACCGGATGAAAAGGTATTATTTCTATCGGATGTACTGCCAACAGCATATTGGAGTGTAGAGCATAGTGGCATGAAACCAGGAGATACAGTGATCGTATTGGGTTCTGGCCCTATCGGATTATTTGTACAAAAATTTGCCAAAATGAAAGGTGCTAAACGTGTAATTGCCGTAGACAACGTCGCTCATCGTTTGGAGCATGCGAAAAAAATGAACGGCGTAGAGACCGTGAATTTTTCAGATGTGTCCCAAGTTGGTAGTGAATTATATGAAATGACTAAGGGCGGTGCTGAAGTAGTAATTGATTGTGTTGGAATGGATGGTGTAACACCAATCAAAGAAAAAACTAAAGAAATTCTTACCCCGCAAAGTGGTTCCTACTCACCAATTCAAACGGCAAGTGAAGCTGTGAAGAAATTTGGGACGTTGATGGTAACTGGGGTTTATATGACTCCAGCAACGAATTTCCCGTTCCAAGACTTCTTTACTCGTAGTGTGAATATTAAAATGGGACAAGCCCCGGTTATCCACTTGATGCCGAAAATCTATGATATGATTGAAAAAGGAGAATTCGACCCATCGGATATCATTACACATACAATGCCTTTGGAACGAGCCGCTGAAGCATACGATATTTTTGACAAAAAAGCAGATAATAATATTAAAGTAGTTTTGAAACCAGGTATGTCTTAAAAGAAATATCGGGGCTAGAAAATAACTAACTCTAAAAATAAAAAATGCGATGAGATAATCATAAAACGTGATTGTTTCGTCGCATTTTTATTTTTAGCGGATGTGGGAGATAAGAAATCATTCGGACACTTATGGCGATGTTTCTTTAGATTGCAACGACGTCGTTCGTGTACAAGATGCGCTTTAGGAATTGTCGATTCTTCCTTGATTGTAGCTTCAACTTGTATCAGTTTTCACCCAAATGATTAATGATTTTTTTAATACCTTCTGATGTTTCTGAAATTTATTCAGATAAAGCCATATCAATGTTTTTTAGATGGATAAAAACCCTTCAACTCTTTCTAATTTAGAATGAGTTGAAGGGTTCCTTTGTTAGGAGACAGCGTTATTTCCTAGCGCCATCTTTTTTATTTTTCTAACCATCTTGTTGAATATTATCTTCTTCAAGTTCTTGACGACGTTGTTCATTTTCTGCACTACGTAATTTAAAGGATTCTAATACTTCTTGAACCTTAGCATTTACAGTAACATTTGTCTTAGAACGGAAGCTTTCAAGTTTGTTCATGTAGTCATCCATCGAACCACCGATACCAAAGGTAAAGCTTGGTTCTTCTGGATCCATGGCAGCTGTGAACAACTCAGTGTTGGTTGCTGCTGATGAAGGAATTGTATAACTTGTATCATACGGTCCTTCAAAGGTACCAGAGGCCGTACCAGTTTCCGTTACAACTGTTTCCTCGTGAACACCTTCAGGTTCTGCTAAGACTTCACCAGACCCCATTGTATCCGGGTAGTAGTAGTTTAGCCGGGTACCTAAGGTTGTCCAGTAACGTAATGACCGTTGAGCTGGCGTTCCGTAAACGGTATTTTCAGCTTGGCTATATAGGTCACGAGTTTGCGTGATGTTATCATAACCAATCCAAGAAGTAAGGGTTACATTAGGTGTCGACCCGTTTGCCCACAAATCTCTAAATTGTTCTGAAGTACCAGTCTTCATGAACCAGTCTAAATCACTATCCATTTGCGAATTATAAGAGGCCATAGCACCCGCACTTGTCGCATCCTTTAAGATATCAGCAATTACATAGGCTACATCTTCATCAAAGACGCGTTCTTTTTGCGTTTGATGCTGGTAAACCACATTACCATTGGAATCAGTGATAGTTTCGATTAGGTAAGGTTCAACGTAAACCCCACCATTTGCGAAAGTCGCAAAGGCTGCCGCATTTTCTAATACAGTTGGACCAGTAGTTGTCCCACCAAGTGATAGGGCTAAGTTACTGAATTCATTACTTGAAATCGCATCCTTTAAGCCCATCTTGTATGCATAAGATTGAATATCGACGCCTTGGTTTAATAATTCATTATATAAGGCTAATGTCGGGTTATTCATAGACGTTGAAAGGGCATAGCGGGCGGTTACAAAGTCATTTGAAATAGTAGTCCCAAAGTTGGTTGGTTCATAAGGGGTCCCATCTGGTTGAACAATACGAGTATAAGTATCCGCTAGCATCGTGTTTGCGCCAGCAATTTGCTCTTGCAAGGCCGGACCGTAAGTCAAGATAGGTTTGAATGATGAACCAGGTGAACGACGAGATCTAAAGGCGTGGTCAACTTGGCTCATATCAAAGTCAATCCCACCAACAAATCCAAGGACTTGGCCCGTATCGTTATCTAGTAAAACCGTTCCATTTTGAACAGGTTCTACGACTTCAATTGGGTCACCATTTTCATCTGTTGATTCTGAATAATAAGTGGTACCGAATGAAGCAGAAAATTCTTGAACGGTTGAGTTCATAGTTTCGTAAATATCGGGATCGACTGTCGCTTTAATGGTTAAACCACCGTTACGCATTTGACTTTCAGCCTCATCATAATATTGGTTGTATAACTGATCATTGGCGTTAACATCAGCCATAGTCAGCCCATCAGCCGCTACTTTTTGTTCCATCAAGATATCAATGGTTTCAAGTTCAACCGCTTGATAGATGTATGAATTACGTTCATCTGGTACTTCTTCGCTGGTTCCAGCACTTAAGAAGTCTTGGGTAATATCATAATGAATCGCTTCTTGATATTCTTCTTCAGTAATATAGTTGGTTAACCGCATCCGTTGTAAGACTTCATGCGAACGAATAATCCCATCTTCTAAATATTCTACATCTTTTAATTCACCAGATTGCAAGAATGGGGTATAAGTATAAGGGTTTTGCGGAATGCCCACTAGGAAAGCTGCTTGCGCTAAAGTGACTTCACTCGCTGGTACCCCGAAAACACCTTGAGCTGCAGTTTCAATCCCTGCAATATTCTCCCCTTTATTATTCCGTCCGTATGGCGATTCATTCAAGTAACCTTGCAGAATTTGCTCTTTTGAATAGTGGTTTTCTAACCGCATCGCAAGTAAAATTTCTTTCGCTTTACGTTCAAAAGACACTTCATTGGTTAATAATTTTTGCTTGATCAATTGTTGGGTAATAGTTGAACCACCGGAAGATCCGCCTACACCAAGGAAGGTTGAAGCACCTGCCCGGATAATGGCTGAAGGGACAACACCATCATGCTCGAAGAAGTTTTCATCTTCTGTAGCCACTAAACCACTAATAATATATGGACTCACATTTTCCAGTTCAGTGTTTTCACGGACCAAGTCAGCGCGAATACTAGAAATTTCTGTATCATCACTATAAGTCATGGTCGAAATCTCACCGGCATTCCCCACCGCATTAGCAAGTTCCTCTTCAGTTGGGATTGGCATATCTTCCACCAAACCAATGAAATAGCCTGATCCTAAACCAAGCCCCAATGATCCACCAAGAAAGAGGATAAGTAATAAGAGTAGGAATATTTTAGCCAAGGATTTAAAAGCCACATTCACATAGAACATCACTTTTTCAGTCCCAGACAGCCCATTCCCAATTTTTTTCTTTTCTTCATTTTTTTTGTTCACTATACACACACTTTTCTATAACATATTTTATTGTAAAAATAGCTTGATTTGCTATTAATTATATCAAAACAATTGTATACATGCTATGTGAATTCCGCTCTGTAAAATGAATGTAAAATTGGCCTGGCTAACTTTCATTCGTATTCAAAATAATATAAGGCTAAACATAGCTAAATCACCAAGGGTCTAGTAAAATAAAGGTTATACAAAGCACATGGAGGTAGAGAAAATGTCTAAAGTAATGTTGATTATTAACCCATCATCTGGTAAAGGTGCGGGTAAAGAGATTCAAAGTGATTTAGAAAAGGCCTTGTACGCTTCATTTGATGACGTCGAAACAAAATTCACTGAAGGAGAAGGCGACGCCAAAAACTGGGCTCGAGAAGCTAGCGGTGAAGGTTACGAAGCCGTTGTCGTCGTTGGTGGTGATGGGACTGTTAACGAAGGAATTTCAGGAATCGCTGAAGCAGATTCAACCATTAAATTCGGTTTTATTCCACTAGGGACAGCCAATGATTTAGCACGTGCCTTAGGAATAAGTCTAAAACCTAAAGAAGCTGCTAAAGACCTGGCTAATTTTAAAACGCGGAGAATAGATATCGCTAAAATAAACGACCAGTACTTCTGCAACGTGGCTGCTATTGGGTCAATTCCAACAGCCGTAATGGAAACCTCAAGTGAAGAAAAATCAAAATTTGGTTTCTTTGCCTATGTGCGTGATTCAATGCGTGCTGTATTAAAAGATGACCAGTACACCTACAAATTAGTCTTAGACGACGATGAAGAAATTGAAATCTCAACAAAAGTACTTGTGATTGCCTTAACAAACAGTGTAGGTTCATTTGAAAACATGATTGCTGGAGCAACACCAGATGACGGTTTATTACATATCATGACCTTAAAAGATGAAAACTTATTAGCTGAATTACCTGGTATGCTTCATGAATTAAACGGCGGGTATATCTCTGAAGCCAGTAACATGATTACTTATAACGTCAAAAAAGTGGCTATCTCTGTTATAAATGAAGATGCGGACGAAGTGAAAGTGAATATTGACGGCGAGGTTGGTCCAGCGCTACCAATTGATATCGAAGTCTTACCATCACATGTGGAAGTAATGGTGCCTAATAAATAGGCTTCATTGCTATGATGTCAATACTTTGATATAATAACCTAGTGAAAAATTACAGGAAAGAGGGTATATGTCGTGGCTGGACATAATAAATGGAGTAAAATCAAAAACAAAAAAGGTGCAACCGATGCTAAACGGGCGAAAGTATTCCAAAAACTTTCTCGTGAAATTTATGTAGCAACGAAAGCGGGTGGACCTGATCCAGAATCAAACCCATCTTTACGTTTGGTTATGGATAAAGCAAAAGCAGCGAACATGCCTAATGACAATGTGAACCGTGCGATTGAAAAAGGTTCAAGTAACAGCGCTGGTGAAGACTACGATGAAATCACTTACGAAGGTTATGGGCCAGGCGGTATTGCCATTTTAGTTGAAACCTTAACTGATAATACCAACCGTACTTTAACCAATATCCGTACTATTTTTAACAAAAACGGTGGTTCATTAGGTGAATCAGGTTCAGTTGCTTACATGTTTGACCGTCAAGGTTACATAGTGATTGAACGTGAAGGTTTAGAGCTTGACGAAGATGAAATGTTAATGAACGTAATCGAAGCTGGTGGGGAAGACATGACAACTTCGGACGAAGTATTTGAAATTTCTACAGAAGCTTCTGACTTCACTGATGTTCGTGACGCTTTAGAAGCGCAAGGATTCAAATTAGCACAAGCTGAAATCACAATGGTAGCTAAAACAATGTTAGAACTACCTGAAGATAAAGCTGGCCAACTTGAAAACTTGATCGACTTATTAGAAGACGATGATGATGTACAAAACGTACATTACAATACAGAATTAGCTGAATAAAGTTATTCAATACAAATAGTGTTGGTAGGGGTTCGAAGGAACTCCCATCAACACTTTTTATATAATCAAAAAGACGACCTAAGTATACTGGTGCGAAACCAGTTTACATAGGTCGTCTTTATCTTTACTACTTGCTATTTAAGATACGTTTAACCACTTTAAGACGGGTAAATTCTTCACGTTCTTTCTCTTCAAGCGCTGAAGAAATAGATTTTTGTGCACCTTCCAATTGAGGAATGGTCACGTTTTGAAGGGCATTTACACGTTTTTGCGTTTTCTGCATGTTGTTCGCTAAACGATAAGCCGCATTCTCAACTTCAGCGATTTGAATCAGCAATTCTTTTACCCGACGAAAGGCAATTCGTGCTTCATCAATAGCCACTGTATTGTCATAGAATGAGTAGGCGGGCTTCATAGGTCGAGGTTTGTAATTAATTTCTGGCACCTCTGAACCCATGACACTACGTACTTTTAATTGGATATCATCTTCAACACTCACGTTGGTTGATGCATCATGTACACTTAAAATACCATTTTCATAAGCAGCAATTGATAATTTATGATAAGCCAACTCATAAGCCTTTTTAAGGTCATCCTGTAAGCCGGATGCTTTATTTAGCAAACCAATCAACTCATTCATCAAGATAATCCGTTTCCGGTCCAGCAATAGATAACCGTTACGCGAAAGATCTAATGTCTTTTGAATCTGCATTAAGTTCCCCTTGGTAGGGGTGTTATTAATATCCATTAATTTTCACCACCTTATACTAGGGGCTTGTCAGTTGTTTGTTGGTTTAATACCTCATCAGCTGTGTTTTTGTAGTATTTATCAAGGACTTCAGTATCCATACGTGTCAATTCTTCACGTGGGAAAATACCTAGTAATTGCCAACCTAAGTCCAATGTCTCTTGGATGGTTCTTGTTTCATCTTGGCCTTGACCAACAAATTTTTGTTCGAATAATTCACCAAATTTAAGGTAAAGTTTATCAACATCCGATAACTCTTCTTCCCCGATAACAGAAGCTAAAGATTTTGCCTCGTTAGCACCAGAATAAGAAGCGAATAACTGGTTAGCTACATCAGAGTGGTCTTCACGGGTAAATCCTTCACCAATACCATCTTTCATCAAACGAGATAGTGAGGGTAGAATCCCAACTGGTGGATAAACGTTTTTACCTTCAATCACACGGTCTAATACAATTTGCCCTTCAGTGATGTAACCAGTAAGGTCAGGAATAGGGTGCGTGATATCGTCATTAGGCATGGTCAAAATAGGAATTTGCGTTACTGAACCTGGTTTACCTTTAACGATACCCGCACGTTCATAAATAGTCGCCAATTCAGAGTAAAGGTAACCTGGGTAACCTTTACGAGAAGGGATTTCTTGTTTTGCTGAAGATACTTCACGTAACGCCTCAGCAAAAGAAGTCATATCCGTTAAGATAACTAACACATGTTTACCTAAATCATAAGCCAAGTATTCAGCCGTTGTTAGGGCCACACGAGGCGTGATTAGACGTTCCATAACGGGATCATCGGCGGTATTCACGAACATGGTTACGTGGTCCATGGCACCAGATTCTTCAAATGAACGGCGGAAGTAGTCAGCAATATCATGTTTTACACCCATTGCAGCAAATACAACCGCGAATTCTTCATCAGAATCTTCACCTAATTTGGCTTGTTTAACAATTTGAGCAGCTACTTGGTTATGGCTCATTCCATCACCAGAGAAGATTGGTAATTTTTGACCACGAATCAAAGTCATCAACCCATCAATTGCAGAGAAACCAGTTTCAATATAGTCACGTGGGTAAACACGAGATACTGGGTTAAGCGGGGCACCATTCACATCACGTTTGATACCAGAGTGGACAGGTCCTAAATTGTCGATTGGACGACCGATACCATCGAATACGCGACCTTGAATTTCTGGTGCCAATTCGATTTCCAAACCATGGCCAGTAAATTGAGTATGTGTATTATCTAAAGACATTGAAGTAGTGGAGTCAAATACTTGGATAATAGCTTTTTCACCTTCCATTGTAATAATTTGACCTAATTTTTCTTCGTTGCTATTCACGCGAAAGCGTACGATATCGTTATATGCAGCGCCTCTAACACCATCTACAACTACTAGAGGGCCATTAATGGAGTTTAATCCTAGATATTCTATTGCCATCATTATTCCCCCTTAACCGTTCTCTTGCATTGCTTTTTCATAGAAGGCATCAATATCTTCAAAGTAGTGATCAAAATCAGCTATATTATCGTTTGAAGTAGTATATTTCATATTGATGACATCCGTGAAAATACTTGATTTGTTTAGATAAGACATTGGCATACCCCATTGAATCAATGATTTAGCCCGGTGATGTAAGTATAAAATAACTTCCATCATTTTTTCTTGTTTAGCCATAGGAACCGCAGAGTCGATTTTATGGAAGGTATTTTGTTGTAAGAAACCCTCACGGAAAACACGCGCAGTTTGTAAGACTAATTTTTGATGATCCGGTAAGACATCAGAACCAATTAGTTTTACAACTTCCATTAATTGATCTTCTTCATGTAAAAGAGCCATCATTTCAGCACGGTTAGCTAGGAATTTTTCAGAAATGTTGGCAGTATACCAAGCACCTAAATCATCCACATATTGACTATAAGAATTCATCCAGTTAATTGCAGGATAGTGACGTTTATGTGCAAGTTCTGAATCTAGCCCCCAGAAACAACGTACGAAACGTTTAGTGTTTTGGGTAACTGGCTCTGAGAAGTCCCCACCTTGAGGAGATACAGCACCGATAATCGATACTGAACCTTCTGATTGGTTTAAGTTACGCATGTAACCAGCACGTTCATAGAAGGTAGCAATACGACTAGCTAAGTATGCAGGGAAACCTTCTTCAGCGGGCATTTCTTCAAGACGACCAGATAACTCACGTAAAGCTTCGGCCCAACGAGAAGTTGAATCGGCCATGATCGCTACGTCATAACCCATATCACGGTAGTATTCAGCGATTGTTAAACCTGTATAAATAGAGGCTTCACGGGCTGCTACCGGCATGTTAGAAGTGTTGGCAATTAAAACTGTACGTTCCATCAAAGGCGCATTTGAACGAGGGTCAATCAATTTTGAGAAGTCTTCAAGTACTTCGGTCATTTCGTTCCCACGTTCACCACAACCAATGTAGACAATCACATCAGCATCAGCATATTTGGCAATCTGATGTTGCATAGTCGTTTTCCCAGTACCGAAACCACCAGGAATCGCAGCAGTACCACCTTTAGCGATAGGAAAGACTGAGTCAATAATCCGTTGACCAGTTACAAGTGGAGTAGTTGACTCGAATCGAGAAGCAACAGGACGTGCTTGACGGATTGGCCATTCTTGATAAGCTTTGATTTCATCAATGTCACCATTGAAGCGGCGTACTTTAACCAAGATATCCTCGATTGTATAGTCACCTTCAGTAACGACTTCTATGACTTCACCAACAGTTGTAGGAGGTACCAATACTTTATGGGTAACGGCATTTGATTCTGGGATTTCGGCGATAATTGCACCACCAGAAACTTGATCACCGACTTTAACAACTGGTTTCACGTGCCATAAGGTTGATTTATCAAGTGAATCTACTTGAACACCACGTTTGATCATGTATCCGGATTGTTTTTCAATTTCAACTAAAGGACGTTCAATACCATCATAGATATTATTGATTAAACCAGGGCCTAACTGTACTTTAATCGGCATTGTTGTACCGTAAACGCGTTCTCCTGGACGGATACCCGCAGTTTCTTCGTATACTTGAATAGTGGTTTCTTTTTCATTGATGGAAATAACTTCCCCAACTAATTTGTCTTCACCAACGTGGACCATCTCTTGCATAGATAAGTCGGTTGGACCAGCGATTTTAACGATTGGACCCGAAATTGAATAAATTAAATTTTCGTTTGCCATTCTAGTCATCAACCTCCTTGATAGTAAAGCTATCTTCAACGTTTGCTAATAGGGTAGAGAAAGAGTAATCAATCAACACTTGACGGTCTTTCAAGACACCACGGACGCCACCTAAAAACTCACGGTCTGAAATTTGAATATTTGCATTTGTTTCTTCAAATAAAGTTTCAAGCATACCTTGATCTGAATGGTTGATGTAAACAACCAACTCTTCACGGTTTTTTTCTGCATAGTCTTTTAAGTTATTAATCATCACAACTAATTGGTTGCGGTATTCATCTGTTTGCATGTAATTTTGAATCGCATCGTTGAATTCAGCGAATAGCGTTTTTTTCAACTTTTCTTCTGATAAGTACAAGTCACGTTGTAAGTGAATTTGACTTTGAGAAATGTTTTTATTTAACTCTTTACGCATATCTTTTTTGGCGTTTACAAATTTTGCATCAAACTCTTGATTTGTATTTTTCACAAATTCATCATAGTCTTTTTGCAAAGTTGCTCGGTATTGATTGACTTGTTCATCAATAATATCTTGCGCTTGTTGGTTGACTTGCGTTTCAAAATAAGCAAATTTATCTTCTAAATCCATTGCTTAAAACTCCCATTCTATAATTGGATACCAATTGCATGTTGAATTGTTTCTGCAATGGTATTGGTCGCATTTTGATATTCATTTGCACCTAAGACTGAAGTGATAAGTGGTGTTGCTTGGTTAAAGCGAACATCATTTACAAGGTCTTGATTGCTTTCAATTAGAGAAGGCGAAAGGTAAAGAATACCAATACCTTTATTAGCTACTGCACGTTTAAAGGCAGGTTCAAATTCCGCAGGCTTTACAATTTCACCTTCAATACCTACTAATCGCAATCCAGTCAAAGTGTCTAAGTTATCGCAGATTACGTAAGCATTCATTATAGTTGACCTAAAATCATGAATGAGATGATCAAACCGTAAAGGGCAACCCCTTCAGCAAGACCAACGAAGATTAATGAACGACCGAAGATTGAACCATCTTCTGAAATAGCACCTAGGGCAGCTGAAGCAGCAGAGGCAACGGCGATACCACCACCAACACATGATAAACCAGTTGATAAGGCAGCAGCAATGTAACCAAGACCTGTTGCTAAACCAGCAGCGTCACCAGCAGTTTCTGCAGCAGCACCAGTTGATGCTAAAGCAACTTCTGGGTTGTAAGCTAATACGATAGCAATTAAGATACCAGCTACAACGAATATTAAGTTAGTAGTTAATGATTTTTTGTAACGATTTTTTGTTTTTTTTCCTGTGTAGAAGTAACCAAATGGTAAAACAAAACCCAATACGAAAGTTGCAACCATTGTCAGTTTAATTAATAATTCTGTTGTCATTTTTATTTTCTCCTTTAATCTTTAATCCAAATATTTTTAAATTCAATACCGTCGCCACGATAGAAGTGACTGAAAATTTCATAAAATTCAAGACGTAAAACTTGAATTGCCACGACTAATCCTTCAAAACCAGTTACAAACAAGTTACCTAAGATAATGACCAACCAGTTGATGTTGCCACTATTTTCAGCACCTGCAAACATTAATACCACACTCATCATTGCACCATGGGAAATAGCGAATGCACCCACACGGACGAATGAAATTGAGTTAGAGAAGTAAGTTAATAGGGTTTCAAATGTCTCAAAGAAGATCGTTAATGCTTTAATCACGATGTTGTCACCATTTTTCTCTTTATGGTTTTCCAACTTGTGAATGATTTCTTCCTTAAAGGCAATTGTGATTAATGCTAAAACTAGGATAGCGATTAAGATGCCTATTGCTGGAATTGTGTGTCCAGACATGTAGAGGATTAACATAGCTACTAATACAAAGTAGAAAATGAATCCGGCAATACCGTTCTTATCAAGAATGGCTTCCCATTTTTCTCCGGCATTAAAGCGTTGCACGATGTTGACGATCATTGTTGCGAGGATCATGAACATACCAAAGGCGACTGCAACAATAAATACTGTATTTAATCTTCCAAAGAAGGGGATGTCTGTCATGTGTGTCATAGGATGTAGCCATAATGCATGGATAGCATCTTCAAATCCAAAGATTGATCCGTAAAGGAAACCAAAGATAGTTGAACTTAATCCAATTGGCGCTAACATACCGATAGGGCGTAATTTCTTGTTGAAGAATCCGACAAGCCCTACAAGAAATAGAATTAACCCCTGACCCACGTCTCCGAACATGGCACCAAAAAGAAGGGAGTATGAAATACCTACAATCGCTGTTGGATCAATTTCACGGTAGTTTGGAACGCCGTACATTTTGGTTAGTAACTCAAAAGGGCGGATTAGGAAATTGTTCTTCATTTTTGTAGGTGGATTCAAATGACTGTTGTCATCTTCGTCTTCGATATACATAGTCACGTTCGGATCGTTTTTCACTTCATCGCTGAATTTTTGCGCATCAGATTGAGACATCCAACCGATTAATAAGTAACGTGTTTCTTTTTGCGCGAATTCCTCACGCGTAATTGCTGCAAATTTACGAACACCAAAGGCTTGAGATAAATCCATTAAACGACTCTTAGCAGCTAATAAATTAGGTGCAACTGGCGTTACTAAAGCACGCATTTTACGCTTCAATTGGATTAACTGGCTTTCAGTATCTTCCACTAGGTTTTGGTATTTATGGGTAATTTCACGGAAGCTACCAGTTTCTTCAGGAAGGTAAATTCGTTCCCAAGCTAGTGAGAATAGAAGAGCATCAACACGTTGGCGCGCTTCATCTGGTGTGAAGTAGACACCATAAACGTATTTTTCAGTTTCTTCACTCTTCACGAAGATTGCTGGCGCCATTGTGTCCACATATTTTTCGAACTTACGGTAGTTGTCACGAGTGAAACGGCCGAAACGGAATTTAATGTGGTTCATTTCGTAAATTTTATCCAATGTGAAATCAATCGATTGGAAGGGTCTAAACATTAACAAGCTTTCATTTGCTTCATCATGTGCTGCTTGCACCCTAGCAATGGCTTCTCGTTCATGTTGCAAGCTTTCTTCAACTTCGTTTACTAAAGCTTTTGCTTCATCAAAGGTCATGGGTTTGTCCAAGTGAATGTCTTTACCATGCTCAACGTTTGTGTAGTCTAATAAGTTATCAATTCGTTCTTCCCAAGGTTCGTAAGGGTTTGGACTTGTATAGGGACGAAGTGTTCGAATCTCTGACAACTCCTTCAATGCATTTTCTAAATGAATAGGGTAGTGGGTCAAATAACGATCCGCCATCCGGTCAATATCGTCACGAGGACCGGTAATATTGACTAAGCGCATTTCGGTTATCATTGATTTAAACTCCTTTCTATAGGTGAGATGTTTTTATATGTAATTCGTTCGGTTAATTCTTCTAACATTAGTAGTGCGCGACGACTATCTTCTAAATAATTAATAATTGCAAACATAGATCTTGGTGCTCTATTTGCTAGATGACTTTGTAAAGATCTTAAAAATGCTTCTTCATATTTTTGAAGGGATTCCTCAGTTGATAAATGTTCAAAAATATCACCATAACCAAGCTCTGCAACTGTTATTTCAAAATTACGAATATCAGGTGCTTGTAGCAATCGATCAACATACTCATCATTTAAGCGATAATGAGCATCCACTAGAGCAGAAGTCACTTCGTTGTCATTTAATTGGTAGAGGAATTTCAAACGATAAATTGTAAAAATATTTAAGATATCAAAGCGGGCGCCGAATAGTTTTTTAAAACCTGTTAATGACTCACCAGTTAGATATTTTTTACCGCCTTGCCAAATTTGTTGAATGACAAATTGGTCAAAGGCAATTTCGAATTCATAGCGGTCATAGTCATTTTGACTAAATAAGTTACTATATTGTTGGAAAAAAGGTCCGTAAATGGTGTCAGCAAGTGCATCCACAACTGCTTTTACGTCAGTTGCCATGATCAAATCTGTCGTTTTGAATCCGCGATTATCATCAAGATAATGGGTTACTGGACTCATGATGACGGTTGTTTCACCGCGATTATCTACCGTTCGTAAGGTATGTTTGATAAACCAAGCTTCAAAAAACATTGCATATCGTTTAAGGAAGGCGCGTTGTTGCAAAGAGGCAAATCGATATATCTTTAAAAACTCAAAGAAATTGCCGTAATTAAGCATCAACTCAATATCTTCTCGCGAAGAGACATCAGTTTTTAGAACGTCTGCTGCCTTTTTGTAAGAAGGATTTTCGGTGATTAATGCGTACAATTCATTTAATGTAGGAATATCCCCATGAGCCTCGATTTTCTCACTGGTCAGTAAATGCTTTCGCATACCATGAATTTTTGTGTCTATAGCAGTATAGTTATCCAATTTCATCGACTCCAAGCTTTGTTACTTTTTCCATGAACTCGTCTACATAAAGACCGTGCTCATTGTCAAGAATATCTTGAATGCGTTGCATTTTACGGGAAAATTTGGCAGTAAGATTATGAGAAGTTTCATAGTCCTCAGAACTAAACGATTCTCTTGTTGCTTCGATTTTTTTAGCATAAGCATCATTAGCCGCTTGTAAAAAATCACGTTTCTTATCGTCAAATGATCTTTTAATGCTCATTTTTTGATCTTGAACCGTATTCTCCGCATCTTTAGCCGTATTTTCGATTTGATATAAACGATTTACGATGTCATCCATTGCAGTTCCCTCCCTTTTTGTAGTGCCAATTTAGCGGCCTAACTTAAAGTATATCATTTCAGAAAATTTTCAAAATTAAAACGGGGGCCTATCATGCAAAAGTGCGCAAAATTTTGAGATGCGCTTTTTTTTGCATATTATTTTCATTTCGTAAGCGATTTTATAAAAATTCTTCGTATAAATTATATGACCTGAAAATAAATGGAGGTGATAGGTTGAAAGAAATGATAGACAAGATGATTTCGATGGCGATATTAAAACGGTCCGATGATATCCACATTCTCCCGGAGGGACAGCAATATCATATTTTTCTGAGAGACGGATACCAATTGATATTGCAGGAAACCCTTGAATTTGAGAAAGGTAGCCAGCTGATACGGCTTTTAAAATACATGGCTAATATGGATGTAGGTGAGAAACGTATGCCCCAAGACGGTGCTATTGTCTATGACCTGGCAGACGACAAAATCGAATTGCGATTATCGTCAATCTCAAATTATCTCATGCATGAATCATTAGTCATTCGTGTCTTTCATGATAAGGTGACCAGTGATTTTAAAGCCAATCACTTGAATCAAGAAGCTTATGACACTATGAACAAATATATGAAGCGCAAAAGTGGTTTGATTATATTTTCAGGTCCAGTTTCTTCAGGTAAAACAACGACTATATACCAGTTGCTAAGGAATGCCTATCAAGAAAAAGCCAGTCAAATTATTACCATCGAAGAGCCCATTGAAATTAAAGAACCCACTTTCTTACAAACTGAAGTCAATGAAAAGGCGGATATTACTTATGACCGTTTGTTGACGGCTAGTTTGCGACATCATCCAGATATTATTCTAATTGGTGAAATCAGAAGTGAAGAAACGGCGAAAATGGTGATCCGCGCTTCACTGACTGGTCATCTGGTTCTAGCCACTATTCATGCTAAAAATACTTTTGGTGTTATTGGACGCTTGAAAGAATTAGGGATCACAAACGAACAATTGGTTCAGACCTTACTATTAGTCGTTGCCCAAAGGCTGGTGCCTCGTGTCCTTGATCAAGACTTAGAAGCGACTGAGAAATTAGCCATATTTGAGTTGCTACACGGCGACCAGCTGAGTAGTTTCATTTTAAATCAAAGCTATCCAAATGATTTTAAATCACTAAATCGACTATTAAAGGAGGCTTATGAACATGGTTACATCGCCCAGTCGAGCATGGAAGAATATCAACTGGAAACAATTAGCGAACACTGAAATTACTAGCACTTGGAAACCACAATTACAGGCGACTGTACTTTTATATATCGCAGAAATGCTTCAAGAAGGGTTTCCTATGCTTGAAATATTTGCTTTCTTAAAGACTATTTTTCCTAAGCAGGAAGTGACCTTTGGCAAAATGGCAGCCGGTTTCTCAGCTGGCCAGTATTTTTACCAAGTTATACATGAAATGAAAATTAAGGGTAACGTAGCGTATCAAATCCAGGTGGCAGAAGCTTATGGCAATTTTGGTTTAGGGCTAGAAACGATTGCAATGTACATTCAAGAACGTGATCAACAGATGCAAAAGCTAAAAGGGGTAATGCTTTATCCAATTGCTTTAATTGTGTTGATGATTGGCATGTTATTTGGCCTGCGTATATTTCTTTTGCCACAATTGGCTTCTATGTCAGTGGGTGAGGGACAGGGGTTACTGAGCTATTTATTGATTTTCTTGCAAGAGCTGCATTGGATAATGATAGGGTTTTTAATTCTGCTGTTAGTTATACTTATCGTCTATCTAATATGGAAGAAGAGGACTAACCCATTATCAAGAGCAAGGTTATATGTCAAATTACCAGTGGTTGGAAAATTATTTAGATTATATTACACCCAGTTTTTTGCTTATGAATTTAGCCAACTATTTAGAATAGGTTATTCAGTGCGGCAAATCACTGAGTCGTTAATTAAACAAAATGAAGTTGCATTCTTACAAGCTTTTGGTGAGTACTTAGACGAAAGATATTATCAAGGTGTGTCATTTACGGATAGTTTAACAGCTGCCGATGTGTTCACCCGTGAATTTCCAGCAATAGTAATTCAGGGAGAATTATTAAATCAATTGGCGATTAAGACAAGGTTATATAGTCAGAGGGTTTTAAGACTTCTGTATCAAACGATTGATCAACAAATAAAGATAGCACAATCCATTTTGTTTTTGAGTGTCGCAATCTGTGTGGTCATGGTCTACTTAATTTTAATGTTACCAATGTTAACGATGTTAGAAACAATTTAAGGAGGAATTATCATGAAAAAAGTATTAGTTAGGTTCATTCAAAAGGGTCGTAGAAAAGAAGGTTTTACGCTTATAGAAATGGTTTTGGTCCTATTTATTGTGGCAGCCTTGTTACTGCTAATTATACCAAACATGTCCAAGCAAACAAAAAATGTAGAGACTAAAACTAACGCTGCTTTAGTCGAAACTGTTGAAACGCAGAAGGAATTATATTTACTAGAACATGATGAAGCAAGTGTCACGGCGGAAGTACTAGCGGAGCAGGGTTATATCACAGATGAGCAATTAGAAAAATATAATGCTATTCCAGCTGGAACTGTTACCCCTTAGGGATTTTTAGGGTCATCATTTTAAGAGGAGTGGATTTTGATGAAAAAACATAAAAGGAAATCAGGATTTACTCTTCTAGAAATGATACTCGTTTTATTTGCGCTGTCATTATCATTAATACTTGCGGTCCCATATGCAAATGACGCAATTGTCCGCTATGAATCAAAAGTAATGATGCGTAATGTCATGCAACACTTTGAATACGCGCATAAGATGACAATTGTGAGGAAAGGTATTCATTTTGTGACTTTCTCAGGTAATACAGTGGAATTTCGAGCTGATCTATTACGCCCTTCACCAGGAGATACGACATTTGTATTTCCAAAAGAAGCTAAGTTTGTGCATTATAAAAGATTTGAATTTTCTACGTCAGGAACTGTTGGGCCACAAACGATTACCTTAAGAACACCAACGAAGGATTATGCAATAGTTTATCAATTTTCTGGAGGGCGCTATGTTATTGAAGAAAAAGAGCCAATTGATTCATAATTCCAATAGTAAAAAGGAGAAGCGAGGGTTTATGTTCATCGAATCTATTATTGGCCTGTCTTTAATGGGGGCTATGGTCTTCCTCCTTGTCATGAACCAGCAGATGCAACTTGAAAACCTCAGACGAAGTGAAATGGACTTAAGTCAAAGTCGTGAACAGTTTCATCAATTAAACGCTATTCAATTTGGGGCAAGCATACATGAAGGGATAGAAATCAATCTGGATAAAGGGATACTGGAGGATCAACGTGAGGGTCATTTCACAGAATTTAAGATCCAAGAATAAATTAAAGGGGCGAGAGTTAAAGCTGACTAAGTTAAAGCTAACTATGTCAAATATGATTAACTCAAGATCAGGGTTCACCTTATTGGAAATGATTTACGGGCTATTTTTCTATGCCCTTATTCAATTTACCTTTGTGGCTGTGATGGGTACAGAGATGAATATATATAACCGATATGAAGTAATGGCCTACGATGACTTTGATATCTTCTCAAACCAATTTTTGACAGACCATACGCAAACCGAACTGGTTGGATATACTGCAAATACACTTTCCCTCAAAGAAAATAATAAGGTCGGTATTTACCGATTTTATAAAGATAGTAATGGGAACTTTTGGATCAGATATTCTTTAAACGGTGGGTACGAGCCACAAATTCCAAACGCTACTAGGCTGACTATAAAAGAATTAGATCATGGGAACTTCCTGTTTGAAGTGAGGCTATTCGATGGTAGGGATTATAAGATCCTTTTACCTTTAGTAAAGAAGGGTAAATAATAATGAAGAAAAGTGGTTTTGTCTTGTTTACCGCATTAATGTATATGTCGATTTTAACCTTCATCTATTTAGTTAACTTAAATATGTATAGTAACCAAGTTAAAATGAATGAAGAGATTAAC
This sequence comes from Aerococcus viridans, assembly GCF_002083135.2. Lineage (NCBI taxonomy): Bacteria > Bacillati > Bacillota > Bacilli > Lactobacillales > Aerococcaceae > Aerococcus > Aerococcus viridans. Next base: position 1,688,137 of record NZ_NBTM02000001.1, read on the forward strand.
ATATCCTATCAAGCACAAATCATGTCTCGTCTGGCGGTGGAGAAAGTGATCGCTGAAAAGGAGAAAGAAGTATCTAGCCAAATAAGATCAAAGGATCAGCCGTCAGGGCCATCAGATAGTAAAGAATCAGATACATCCTATTCTAGAGAAGAAAGTGATGAAAAACCTTTGCTAGATGAAAGCAGTGAAATCTTAAATAAACCTGATCAACCAGGTGTTTCAGAGATTGAGCCGGATGCTAACGCTGAATCGGGTAATCAAGAGGATATAGAAAATACCGAAGCAACTGTTAATTCAGTAACTTCAGATCAAGTAAAAGAAGTAGAGGCTGCCACTCACTCCATAATATCATTGACAGATGGTAAGTGGACTATGGTCTTTAGCCAAGGACATGTGTCAGTTGAATTAAAAAATAAGGTCTTTAACACGACTGTATTTGTTGTAGAAAACGGACGGCAATATAAATATAATAATGTCCCTTATGATCAAAGAACTCAGGAGTAAGTAGCTGTGGGTAATAGGTATAAAGTGAGCAAGAATATTAATAAAGAGCCCTATGAATAATGCTAAGTTTCATTGAAGACTGATATATGCTATACTAATTGGGCTATAAAAAGTGATTCTATTTAGAGAGATAGATTAGTCAATATGAGGTGAAAAGTTTGGAAAAGAGAATAAGTGCTTTGCAAGAAAGCATGGCAGCTGAAGGTATTAATGCTTACTATGTCACTGACCCATTTAATTTAAGATATATTTCTGGTTTTACTGGAACAAGTGGTACAGCATTGATTACCGCGAATAATGCTTACTTCATCACAGATTTTAGATATCGGGAACAAGCGAAAGCACAGTGTGCTGGCTATGAAATTATCATTGCTGGTGGATCTGCAGCGCATACTAGCCCCTTGAGATTCGTTCAATCAGTAGTGGCCAACGAAAATATAGGCCAACTTGGTTATGAAGAAGAATATATGACAGTTGCTAAATTTGATGAGTTAGAAGATATCGTTTCTGCTCGATTAATCCCAGCATCTGGAATGATTGAGGCTTTACGTCAAACCAAAGACCAAGAAGAAATTGCGATAATTCAACGTGCATGTGAAATTGCTGATGCAGCTTTCGACCATATCTTAGGTTTCATACAAGTTGGTATGACTGAAATCCAAGTTGCAAATGAATTAGATTTCTTTATGAGAAGCCAAGGGGCGAGCGGTGTTTCTTTTGAAACAATTGTTGCATCTGGCTACCGGTCTGCAATGCCACATGGTGTGGCCTCTGATAAAGTGATTGAAGCGGGCGATATCGTGACTATGGACTATGGTTGCTACTATAAGGGTTACGTTTCTGACATCACAAGAACCATTGCAGTTGGTGAACCGTCAAGTAAGATGAAAGAAATCTATGATATTGTTTTCCAAGCGAACCAACTAGTGAATGAGCAAGCAAAAGCTGGCATGACTGGTGAAGAAATGGATGCTATCGCACGTGACTTTATTGCTAGCTATGGTTACGGTGATGACTTTGGCCACTCACTTGGACATTCTATTGGTTTAGATATTCATGAGTCACCAAATGCAAGTATGCATAATAAACAACCACTAAAAGAGTACACGGTTATTACAAATGAGCCTGGCATCTACCTGGAAGGTATTGGCGGGGTTCGTATTGAAGATGACATCATCTTGACAGAAGATGGGAATAAAGTTCTGACACATGCTCCTCGTCACTTGATTATCGTGTGATTTTACGTAGATGATTGAATGCATCCGACTTTTTGAGCCAGGATGCATTTTAATGTGTTATAATTTTGGTATGATTAAATTTTTAGGAGATGTATATATGATTACAACAAACGATTTTAAAACAGGCTTAACTATTCAAGATAATGGTAACTTATACCGTGTTGTAGAATTCCAACACGTTAAACCAGGTAAAGGGTCTGCTTTCGTGCGTTCAAAATTAAAAAACTTACGTACAGGTGCATTATTAGATAAGACCTGGCGTGCAGGTGAAAAAGTAGAAACTGCTCATATCGAAAACCGTGACATGCAATACTTATACGCTGATGGCGATACTCACGTCTTTATGGATAATGAAACGTATGAACAAACTGAAATTCCAGCAAACCAAATTCAAGACGAATTAAAATTTATGTTAGAAAATATGGAAGTTAAAATCATCACTTTTGGTGCTGAAGTATTAGGTGTTGAATTACCTAAAACAGTTGAATTAGTTGTTAAAGAAACAGAACCTGGTATCAAAGGTGATACTGCTTCAGGTGGTTCTAAACCTGCTACTATGGAAACTGGTGTAGTTATTAACGTTCCATTCTTTGTTAACGCTGGTGACAAATTAGTAATCAATACTTCTAACGGTGGAGAGTACATTTCACGCGCGTAATTTGAGATAAGGAGTGAACGACAATGGCTGATAAAATTGAAGCATACAAGCATAATCAAGTGCAAGCTACCGGTGCAATTGAAATTGCTCCTCAAGTAATCGAAAATATTGCTGCAACGACTGCCTTGCAAATTAAAGGTGTTCGAGCGATTAAACGTGCTAACAAGACAATTCAAGATGTTTTCCAACGCGATGCCGGAGTAATTCTTTATCAAAATAATCGAAATGAAATGGTATTAGACCTGTCTGTAGAATTATATTTTGGAACTGCTGTAATTGCAGTTGCACAAAATATTCAATCACAGGTAATTGACCAAGTGAAGTACATGACAGATATTACGATTGATGTCGTAAACGTTCATGTGACAAACTTGTATATGGAAAAAGCAAGCAAATAAATCGTATTAAGGGGAACAAGTATGAAATTAGGGTTATCACAAATTAGAGAGCTCGCTGTATTAATATCTTATGAGCAAGAGTTCAATCCACAACTTTCTTTGGAAAGTGCCTTCAATCATATCTTACAAAACCACAAGAAATTGGGTCAAAAGGTAAATTTTGAGGAATTAACTGAAGAAGAATTTATTGAGTATGAAAATCATGCAATCAAGTTGAAGGATAGTATTGAGAATTTTTCAGCTAAAAATCATTTTGATAAATTACCGGATGTTACTGAGGATGTGACTGTTCCCGCTTATTTACGTACATTAGTAGAAGGTGTTAAAACGAATCGCTTTGAGATTGACCAAATGATTGATAAACATATCCACGGGAATTGGTCAGTGCAACGACTAGAATTAGTGAATCTACAAATTCTACGAGTGGCAGTGTTCGAGTTACTATTTACCGATGAAGAGACGGTTCCTCGTGTAGTAGCGGTTAATGAAGCGATTGAATTAGCTAAATTATATTCGGACGACCGTGCACGTAAATTTATTAATGGAATCTTATCAAACGTCTTAGCTGAATTAAAAGCCAATGCCGATGTTAAACCAGTAGAAACTGTGGGCATTGATATTATTGAAGAAAGCGAAACAGACTTAGGTAGTGAACAGTCAGCTGAATAATCGGGTTCTTTTACAAATAGTGTTGGTAAATAATTTCAAATATCGCGAATACGTTATTTAGTATTTATTAATATGTAAATGAGCTTCAAAGAGAAAAGCTATACACGATTATGTGTATGGCTTTTTTTTGCCCTTAGGCAAGAAGATTATTATGTTGTAGCAACAAGGTCTACGAAAATAGTAATAGTTTGGCAGGCCTTAGCTTGCCATTGCTTCATAAGTGGATGGTGCTGGGTTTGAAGGTTTGTATTTTAGTTTGAATTGGACTAGTATTCTAGCGCGTAAATTAAAGAAATTAGCATATCCGAAACCAGTACGCTTAATTAATTTAATCTTATTATTAATACCTTCGGTAGGTCCGTTTGAGACGGTATAAGTTAATGAATTATGGATATATGGTAAAAACTTCTGTAAAGTTCTGATAGTTCTTCTCGCACGTCGAGGCAAGGTTATTTTCCTTGTGCTCTTCAATATTTCATCAAATAGCTCAATGTTATGCGTAGAAATTGCGTACTTAAGCTCATTCATTAGAGTATATGTTACTAATAAATCCGGCGAAATATTCAATAGGAAATCAACAATGCGCTGTTCCGAAATTTCTTCACCAAATTGGCGAACATAATATGTATCAGTGAAATTTAAGTCTTCAGCATTTTTTAGCAACAACTTCCATTGTTTTTTAAGTTTTCTGTAGTCAGATGGTCGGCTATTTTTCACGATATTCATAGCTTTAATACGAACAGAATTAATTGTCTCATTTAGTAACTTCACGATATGGAATCGATCAATTACAATCTTAGCATTAGGAAAACTAGTACGTATTACTTCAAGATAGGGTGTATACAAATCGATAGAAACAGTTTTCACACTACTTCTAGCAGCCCAAGTAAAGGAAGCAAAGTAATCGATTAGAGAAGCTTGTTTCCGATCAACAATAATATCAATCAACCTTCTATTATGGGTGTCCACAAGGACAGCACTCATCGCATTGGCTACTCGATTAGTAGATTTAAACTCATCTATACCAAGGTTACTAGGCAGATAGTTTCCTTTTGGTGATAGTCCTTTACCAGCTTTCAGTAGAATCCTAGCGACTGTTGGAGACGACACGTGATATCGTTTAGCGATTAATCGCATGGATTGTGTTTCAACTAATTCTGAACTTATCTGACTTTTTATTGAGTTTGAGATACAGCAGTATTTCTGTACTAACGGTGTTTCAGCAATAAAGGTTTGCGCGCAATGTTTACAATAAAATCTTTGCTTCTTTAGTTTTAGCAATATCGGATTTGAAACTGAATTAGGTAATCTTATAATTGTAGGCTTAAACCCATGTTTAATCAGATCATGGCTTCCTGTATTCTTTACACCACATTGGATACAAGCCTTAGGCTTGTAGGTTAAGATGCCTTCAACGACTATATAATTCACATCTTGATACTTTTCAGTTGGAAGCAGAGTCATTCCCTCTGGTACACCAATTTGAATATTATTGTCGAGAATTCCGCAAAGTTGTTTTATAATAGTTATATGGGACATGAATTTTCCTTCTTTCAGTATTCGTCGAGGTTTACTTGAAATAAGGATATCATGTCCTTTTTTTGCGTACACAAAAATAGTGCCGATGAGACTCAATTGAATCTCACCAACACTATTTATTATAGAACCAATAATCGTGTTGAGTGCAAGAGACCGGGACCTGAGTCCCGGTTTTTTTAAATGTTTATAGGTATAATTTAATGATATTGCCACTACAAGACTGTTATTATGGCTCAACTTTCGATATACTTGTTACATTACATTATGGATAAGGTGGGCTATTATGATAGAAATTCGTTCGAAAGAATATGTTAAAGTTCAAACTGAGTTATTGAAACAAAGAGTAAGTGAATTAAAAGATAGCGGCATTCACCCTAAAATAGTCATTATTCTTTGTGGTGATGATGAAGCGAGTGCGTCATATGCACGAACCAAGACAAGATTTGCTGACAAAATTGGCGTAACAAACGAGTTGATTTCTTGCCCAAGCAATACAACAACAGAAGAATTGTTGGCTGTAATCCAACAATATAATGAAGATGAAACAGTACAAGGTATAATGATTGAGATGCCTTTACCAAAACAAATTGACGTACAAAAAATTAATATTGCGATTGATCCAGATAAAGATTTAGATGCCATTCACCCAGTGCATTTAGGGAACCTATTAGCTGGTAATCAAAGTCGGGTACCGAATACACCACTTTCAGCAATCACCTTGATGGACGAAGTGAATACAACTTTTAGAGGGAAACGCGCTGTGATGATTGGCCGGTCTACAATCGTTGGAAAACCACTAGCAGAATTGATGTTACAACGTGGGGCTACGGTAACGCTTGCTCACAGTCAAACGGAAAATATGGCTGAATTAACGCGGTCTGCTGATATTATTTGTGTTGCCGTTGGTATTCCGAAATTTTTAACAGAAGATATGGTTTCACCAGGTACAACTGTGATTGATATTGGGACTACATATGACGAAAATGGTAAAGTTACTGGGGACGTAGATTTTGAAAATGTCGCTGAGAAAACCCATGCCATTACACCAGTGCCAGGCGGTGTTGGACCAGTCACCAAATTAATGGTATTTAAACAGATGATTGATAGATTAGAGGAAGTGACAGGTATTGTCTGATAAGAATTATTTAACCGTTAGCCAGTTAACGCAATATATCGCCACTAAGTTTGAAAAGGATCCTTATTTACATCAGGTCTACGTAACAGGTGAAGTATCAAACTTTAGAAAACGCGCTAAACATCAGTACTTTTCCTTAAAAGATGACCATGCAGTATTATCTGGGGTCATGTTTGCCAATGCTTTTAACCAGCTGAAATTTGATTTAGAAGATGGGATGAAAGTCTTAGCAATTGGTCGTATCGGTGTTTTTAATGCGACTGGTCGTTACCAGTTGTATATTGACCACCTTGAGCCAGACGGTGTGGGTGCTCTCTACCAACGCTATGAGCAATTAAAGAAACAGTTAACCGAAGAAGGCCTTTTTCATTTTGACCCTAAGCCGATTCCAAGATATCCAAAAAATATCGCAATTATTACATCGCCGTCAGGTGCTGTAATTAGAGATATTATTACAACCGTTAAGCGTCGGTACCCAATTGTACAATTGACCCTGTACCCGACTGCTGTTCAAGGCAAGCACGCTGCTGACGAACTGATGAAGAATTTAGAACGTGTGTCCGCGCACGGTGACTATGATACAGTGATTATTGGCCGCGGTGGTGGATCAATTGAAGACTTGTGGCCTTTCAACGAGGAGAAGGTCGTTCGTGCGGTCCGGAAGATGGACATCCCTATTATTTCCTCAGTCGGCCATGAAACGGATACAACCCTCGTTGACTTTGCCAGCGATCAAAGAGCAGCCACACCAACAGCTGCTGCGGAAATTGCTACACCGGTTTTATCAGAAGAGTTGATTCGCATTCAAGAATTGCAGGCGCAACTATATCGAGCACAGGTTAATCGTATACAATATTTAAATCAGCAATTACTAGAATATCAAAATGCTTATATTTTCCGCCAACCATTGCGGTTATATGAAGGCCACCAATTAAAATTAAAGAACTTACAGGCACAACTGGTTCAGTCGCAGGAAAGCTACTTGAAATCTCAAAAAGTTGCCGCACAGCACTTAGACCAAAGGCTAAACCAAACATCTCCTGCAATTACATTAGGCAATTACCGGACAAAATTACAATACATGCAACAGCAATTGATCAATAGTCAAAGCAACCAGGTAAGGTCTAAGGAATATCAATTGCAAAAAGCGATGTCTCAACTGGATCTTTTATCACCCCTAAAACGGATGAGTAAAGGTTTTGCTTATGTGACAAGTAAACAAGAACCAGTAAATACCATTACAAAAGTGGATATTGGTGATCCATTAGCTATTCAGCTGGCGGATGGCCGAATTACCGCGCAAATTACTGGTACAGACAAAAAACAATTTTCTAAATTAAAAGGAGAATCATAGATGGCTATCGATACCTCAAAACTATCGTTTGAAGAAGCGTTAGAAAAACTAGAAGCAATCGTCAATCAATTACAATCTGGCGATATCAAATTAGAAGAATCAATGGATGCTTTTCAAGACGGCATGATTCTAAGCAAATATTGCAGCCAAACTTTAGAAAACGCTGAAGAAACAATGACAAAATTGATGACAGAAAACGGTCAATTAGAAGCATTTGAAGAACCAACGAGTCAAGGTGACCAGTAAAATGGATGCAGCTATTTTTATGGAAAACCAATTACCAGTCTTAGACGAAGCTATTTTGAAGTCTATTGATCAATTTGGTCACGCCCAACCTGGTCAATTGAAAGAATCAATGGTTTATTCATTAAATACAGGCGGTAAACGAATTCGACCGATGTTATTGTTGGCTACTTTAAAAGCGCTGGACGCTGACATTCAAACAGGGTTAAATACAGCTATTGCCTTAGAGTATATCCATACGTATTCTTTAATTCACGATGACCTACCAGCGATGGACAATGACGATTACCGCCGGGGTAAACCGACTAACCATAAAGCCTTTGATGAAGCGACAGCTATTCTTGCTGGCGACTCACTGCTAACCGATGCATTTGCTTTAGTCGCAAATGACTCAAAAATCGAAAATCCACAAACGAAAGTGAATTTGATTGCTGAATTATCAAAAGCAGCCGGTTCCACCGGTATGATTGCCGGGCAAATCATGGACGTTAATTCAGAAGGCAAACAAGTTAATTTGCAATCAATGCAAAATATCCATAAGCGCAAAACTGGTGAATTGATCCGCTATGCTTTATTTGCAGGGGGACAAATCGCTGAGGCTTCTAGTGAAGTTGCTGCTTTATTAGATGACTTTGCTTGGACATATGGGATTGCTTACCAAATCCAAAATGACTTACAAGAAGTGATGTGGACGGATGACGCGCGAGGTAAATTAAACCATTCTGATGCAGAACTAGATAAAAATACGTACCCATCAATAATGGGTACTAATGGTGCCTTGACAGCTTTATCTGATAAAATAGAATCATGTAAAAGTATATTAGACCAAATTCAAGAAATTGAACCAGCATTTGACGTAGAATTATTAGCTGGCTTCTTGAAATACTTAAAAATTTAACAGCAAAAAGGGGTGAATTAATGGAGAAAGAAAGAGCGGATATTTTAGTCGTTCGCCAAGGATTAGCGGATTCGCGTGAAAAGGCCAAACGATTTATTATGGCGGGACAAATTTATACTGAAAAAGCCTTACGGGTGGATAAACCGGGTGAAAAGTTACCGGTAACGACGCAATTGACTTTAAAAGGGGAAGATGTGCCATATGTATCTCGTGGAGGCTTTAAATTAATTAAAGCCATGGAGTCTTTTGACATCGACTTTACCGAGAAGAAAGTGCTAGATATTGGCTCATCAACTGGTGGATTTACAGATGTTGCCTTACAAAATGGGGCCAGTATGTCTTACGCCCTGGACGTTGGAACCAATCAACTAGACTGGAAATTACGTTCTGATGACAGAGTTGTGGTGATGGAACAAACGAATTTCCGTTATTCGAAGCCTGAAGACTTTGTAGCCGGACAACCAGATATCGCAACGATTGATGTATCCTTCATCTCTTTAGATTTGATTTTACCACCTTTACGCCCGATTCTTAAATTCAATGGGCAAGTGGCTGCATTAGTAAAACCACAATTTGAAGCTGGTAAAGATAAAGTTGGTAAAAAAGGGATCGTTCGGGATAAAAAAGTCCATAGAGATGTGATTGAACATACCATGCAAACAGCAATTGGATTTGGTTACGATGTTTCAGGTTTAACTTATTCACCAATTACTGGTGGTACTGGGAATATTGAATTTTTAATGCTACTAACGAATACAGAAGGTGAGCCTGGCCAAATTGATCCCGCAATAAATATTGATGCGGTCATCGAAGAGGCCCATTCAGTGTTTCATTAACGAGGGTATCTATAGAGTTAGATAAGGGGAGAGATGTAAATGCTTCAGCATCTTACAATTAAAAATTTTGCAATTATAGAAGATTTAACAATTGATTTTGATACAGGCATGACTGTCCTAACTGGTGAAACAGGTGCCGGGAAGTCCATTATTATTGATGCTGTTGGTTTGTTAGTCGGTGGTCGTGGATCTATAGATTTCATTCGCTATGGTAGCGAGAAATTTGACCTACGAGGAATCTTTTACATGCCTGATTTATCTGAAGAAGGCCGCAATATATTGGCGGATAATAATATTCCTTTCGATGATGCCCAATTGATGATTGTCCGTCAGTTAGATACCAATGGTAAAAATACAATCAAAGTTAATGGCGTATCCATGACTGTTAGCATGCTCAAAGCTTTAGGTACACACATTGTAGATATCCATGGGCAAAATGAGCACCAGTCCTTAATGAACACAAGCAATCATATTCATTTGCTAGATCATTTTGATAAGCATGAAATTGCGCCTAAACTAGCTAGCTACCAAGAAGCTTATGCAGCATATAAAACTGCGAAAAAGCAATTAGATAGTCAAAACCTAAACGAGCAAGAAGCTGCCCAACGCGTTGATTTACTAAAATTCCAAATCAATGAAATTGAATCGGCGAATTTACAAGTGGGCGAAGACCAAGCTTTAATTAGTGAGCGTGACCAATTGCAAAATTTTCAAAAAATTGCTGATGCTTTAGGTGCAAGCAATAATTTGCTGTCTAATGCTGATTTGAATATTATCGATCTAGTTGGTCAAGTCATTGGTGAACTTGAAACCATACGTGATTTTGACACGACTTATAGTGATTTTTATGAACAAACAACGGGGACTTATTATGCCTTACAGGATTTAGCCTCAAGTATTTCAGACCAAGTAGATCAACTGCACTATGATCCTAATCGTTTAGATGATATCATTGAACGATTAGCGGTATATAAAAATCTGTCTCGTAAATATGGGGACGATACTGAAGCCGTTCTAATCTATCTGGACAAGGCGAAAGAAGAGTTGAAGCAGATTGAAAACCGTGAGTCGAATCAACAAAAATTAAAGGATGCAGTAAAAAAAGCGCAAGCAAATGCATTAGCCTTAGCAGAAGATTTATCTAAGAGTAGAAAATCTGCAATATCAGGTTTAGTGACGGCCATTGAAGGGCAGATGCGGGCGCTTTATATGGAGAAAGCCAAATTCCGCGTGGATATGTTTGCCCTGGATGAATTAGGACCCTATGGGATTGACGATGTCGCTTTTATGATTGCCACTAACCTTGGTGAGCCATTTAAGCCGCTTGTTAAGGTCGCATCGGGCGGGGAGTTATCTAGGTTGATGTTAGCAATGAAAACTATTTTCCAAAATGCATCAGGGGTAACTGCAATTATCTTTGATGAGGTGGATACGGGGGTATCTGGGCGTGTGGCTCAGGCTATTGCAACCAAGATGTTTGAAATTGCTCTTAAGGCTCAGGTATTATGTATTACGCATTTACCTCAAGTGGCATCGATGGCTGACCACCAATTGTTAATCTCTAAAGAGGAAAACAGCAACCGTACATATACAAATGTACGATTACTAACAAATGAAGAACGGATAGACGAAGTCGCAAGAATGCTAACGGGTTCTAATATTACGGCAGTTGCCAAGGAAGCAGCGGCTGAACAAATTGAAGAGGACCGACAATTTAAAGCGAACCTTCGCTAATACTAGGAGGAGTGGGTGGATGAAGCCTAAAATGATAGTGATTGCTGGGCCTACGGGTGTAGGGAAGACCAGTTTATCTTTAAAATTAGCCAAAAATTTTAATGGCGAAATTATTAACGGTGATTCCATGCAAATCTACCAAAATCTAGATATCGGGACAGCAACACCGACTGAAAGTGAGCAAGCGCAAGCTGTCCATCATTTAGTTTCCTATGTTAAAGTGGACGAGGAATACTCAGCTTCCCGCTTTAAAGAGGATGCTAAGTCGGCTATGGAGGCTATTTTGGCAAAAGGAAAAGTCCCTATATTAGTGGGGGGAACTGGCTTATACCTAGAATCCTTTATATATGACTTATCCTTGGGTGGTAAAGATTTGGAACATCCTGAATTCCGTGCGCAAATGGAAACCTTAGCGCAAATGGAAGGGAATGAAGCAGTCTACCAGAAATTGGTTAATTTAGACCCTAAAGCTGCAGACCAAATTCATCCCAATAATTTACGTAGAGTCATTCGGGCATTAGAAGTTGGGACTTTTTCGGACAGGCTATTTTCAGACCAATCGGAAACGCATGAGAATCATGTGTCGCCTTATGACTTGCTGGTTATCGCTTTAAATGCGGACCGACAAGTCTTATACGAAAGAATCAATATGCGGGTCGATGATATGATTAACCAAGGGCTTATTGAAGAAACGAAATGGTTGTTGGCGCAAAACTTAGATGAGAATCAACAATCAATGAAAGCTATCGGCTATAAGGAATTATTCCCTTATATTCGAGGTGAAATGCCACTTGAATTAGCGCTTGAAGATTTAAAGCAAAATTCAAGAAGGTATGCCAAACGACAAATAACATGGATCAAAAATCGATTAACAGATGCGCATTGGCTAGATTTAGTGACGCATCCTGAGAATTTGCAGCAGGTATTAAAGCTAGTAGAAGATTTTTTAAATGTGACTAGTTTGCCTTAATTTGTATTTATTCAGATTTTCGGTCCAGAAGGAGGAAGTATGCAACAAGTTTTATTAGCAGCAGTTCAGACACCTGACATTAGTGACCGCCAATTTGATATGCAAATTGAAGAGTTAGAGGAGTTAGTGAATACGGCAGGGGGAGAAGTGGTTGGGCTCGTTTCACAAAAACGGGAAAGATTTGACACAAGAACCCTAATTGGAAAGGGGAAAGTGGAAGAATTGGCCATGCATGCAGATGCAAATGAAGCTGATTTAATCATTTTCTACCAGCAATTAACGCCGTCACAAAATAACAACCTACAACAGGCAGTAGATTTCCCAGTGATTGACCGGATTCAATTAATTTTGGATATTTTCGCTATGCGGGCAACATCAAAAGAAGGTAAATTGCAAGTTGCCTTAGCACAGAACGAATACCTATTACCGCGTTTAGCAGGGAATTACAATGCCCTATCTAGGCTTGGTGGGGGGATTGGGACGAGAGGTCCTGGTGAAACGAAAATTGAGCAAGATCGTCGGGTGCTTCGTAACGAGATTCAACGCATCAAGGGTGAGTTGAAAGAAGTAGAGAAGCACCGTAGTCGGACTCGTGAGAACCGGGAAAAGGGTGCTATATTCCAATTGGGCTTAATTGGCTATACCAATGCCGGCAAGTCAACAATTACAAACGCCTTGACCCACGCGGATACCTTGGAAGAAAACCAATTATTCGCCACCTTAACTCCCTTAACACGGGTATTTTCACTCAACAATCATTTCCAAATGTCCATTACGGATACGGTAGGATTCATACAAGATTTACCCCCACAAATTATCGATTCATTCCATTCAACCTTGGAAGAAAGTCGTCAGGTAGATTTGATGTTGATTGTGATTGATGCGTCATCGCCGTATGCAAGCGAACATGAAGCGGTCGTCCTAGATACCTTGAAGCAATTAGATATGCTGGATATCCCACATCTATTCGTTTATAACAAGATGGATAAAGTAGCAAATACCAACCAAGCAATCTTGGCCTTTAATCAGCCAAACGTGCAGATTAGTGCCAAGTCTGAAGAAAGCATTGAAGAACTGTTAGCAGCCATCGTCAATGAATTGAAAGACCAATATGATGAAGTTGAAATTGCTGTTTCACCGAGTCAAATCGGTAATTGGATGGGACTGCAAGACCATATTTATTTTGAAAAGATGGAATTTGACGAAGTGTCTCAGCAATATGAATTGCATTTATTTAAACCCAAATATTTACAATTGCCTAAGTCTGAGTAAAATGCACTTGACAGATATTGCTATCTTGGTATAAAATTTAATAGTTGTCATCTAAACATGACGGCTTTTGTTAGGATAGCTCAGCTGGATAGAGCAACGGTCTTCTAAACCGTAGGTCGTGGGTTCGAATCCCACTCTTAACATTAAGTGAAAACCGCTATATATCAACATTTAAGTGTTGGTGTATAGCGGTTTTTTGGGTTCTTTTACAAATAGTGTTGGTAAATAATTTCAAATATCGCGAATACGTTATTTAGTATTTATTAATATGTAAATGAGCTTCAAAGAGAAAAGCTATACACGATTATGTGTATGGCTTTTTTTTGCCCTTAGGCAAGAAGATTATTATGTTGTAGCAACAAGGTCTACGAAAATAGTAATAGTTTGGCAGGCCTTAGCTTGCCATTGCTTCATAAGTGGATGGCGCTGGGTTTGAATGTTTGTATTTTAGTTTGAATTGGACTAGTATTCTAGCGCGTAAATTAAAGAAATTAGCATGTCCGAAACCAGTACGCTTAATTAATTTAATCTTATTATTAATACCTTCGGTAGGTCCGTTTGAGACGGTATAAGTTAATGAATTATGGATATATGGTAAAAACTTCTGTAAAGTTCTGATAGTTCTTCTCGCACGTCGAGGCAAGGTTATTTTCCTTGTGCTCTTCAATATTTCATCAAATAGCTCAATGTTATGCGTAGAAATTGCGTACTTAAGCTCATTCATTAGAGTATATGTTACTAATAAATCCGGCGAAATATTCAATAAGAAATCAACAATGCGCTGTTCCGAAATTTCTTCACCAAATTGGCGAACATAATATGTATCAGTGAAATTTAAGTCTTCAGCATTTTTTAGCAACAACTTCCATTGTTTTTTAAGTTTTCTGTAGTCAGATGGTCGGCTATCTTTCACGATATTCATAGCTTTAATACGAACAGAATTAATTGTCTCATTTAGTAACTTCACGATATGGAATCGATCAATTACAATCTTAGCATTAGGAAAACTAGTACGTATTACTTCAAGATAGGGTGTATACAAATCGATAGAAACAGTTTTCACACTACTTCTAGCAGCCCAAGTAAAGGAAGCAAAGTAATCGATTAGAGAAGCTTGTTTCCGATCAACAATAATATCAATCAACCTTCTATTATGGGTGTCCACAAGGACAGCACTCATCGCATTGGCTACTCGATTAGTAGATTTAAACTCATCTATACCAAGGTTACTAGGCAGATAGTTTCCTTTTGGTGATAGTCCTTTACCAGCTTTCAGTAGAATCCTAGCGACTGTTGGAGACGACACGTGATATCGTTTAGCGATTAATCGCATGGATTGTGTTTCAACTAATTCTGAACTTATCTGACTTTTTATTGAGTTTGAGATACAGCAGTATTTCTGTACTAACGGTGTTTCAGCAATAAAGGTTTGCGCGCAATGTTTACAATAAAATCGTTGCTTCTTTAGTTTTAGCAATATCGGATTTGAAACTGAATTAGGTAATCTTATAATTGTAGGCTTAAACCCATGTTTAATCAGATCATGGCTTCCTGTATTCTTTACACCACATTGGATACAAGCCTTAGGCTTGTAGGTTAAGAAGCCTTCAACGACTATATAATTCACATCTTGATACTTTTCAGTTGGGAGCAGAGTCATTCCCTCTGGTACACCAATTTGAATATTATTGTCGAGAATTCCGCAAAGTTGTTTTATAATAGTTATATGGGACATGAATTTTCCTTCTTTCAGTATTCGTCGAGGTTTACTTGAAATAAGGATATCATGTCCTTTTTTTGCGTACACAAAAATAGTGCCGATGAGACTCAATTGAATCTCACCAACACTATTTATTATAGAACCGTTTTTTGTTGAAAACTTTTTTTACCAACTAGTGGGGCTAAAAATGCATGAATTAAATTTTTTTAAAGGTGTATTTATGTTCATTTTTAGTTACATGAGCATAAATATTTAATATAGCTTGGAAAATGGCTTCCTCTATTTTTTGATATTTGACCTTGTTAGTACTTTTGCCTTTTTTCTCTTTGATACTCTTATTATTTCCGCTAATCACAGTGTCCATAATGGTAAATAATCTCATTATGATATCAATAACACATTACTATCAAGTTCGTAGCAATCAAATTCTCAATTATTTATTAGTCAACTGATAATAGGTATGTAGAAAATTCATTCAATTAAAGTTCATTCTTCTAACAAGCGTTCTGCCTCTAGATTAGACCGAAGAATAATTTCTGTCGAATGGAATTGATAAAAAATTTGATAGCTAATTAAAACGATAATCTTTTTTTGATTCGTGACCCTCGTGGGCATGACTACTTATGTGATGTTTAAGAAATAAAAGTACAGAAGCGCACACCTTACAAAAAGCGGATATCATACCCACAGCCCATACAAAGAAAAAGACAAGTAAAGAGTGGTGTATGATTCGATGCACTGTATTTTACAAAAAATGGAAGACTTGCCTAATTAGAAACAATCTTTTTTATTAGAAAATAAAACATGAAAATATATTCTCTCTAAATGATCTTAAAATATACAGAGATGAATCCCATATTTAAATTCAAAAATAGAATAATTTGTAAGGAATTGATTCGAATCAACGTGCATTTCTTACAGATTGTATTGTTTTGTTCATTTTCATAGTCACATCAATATGGTTATGCCGGGTGGTTTGCTATAATGAAAGTGTGAAAGTGGGCCAAATTTTACTAGAGCGTAATCTTCTATTCATGAAATAGTTAACCTTTTGTAAAGATACGACATTTAAGGCTTGCAATTTGATTTGTTATGATAAAATAGTTATAAGATAAATGGGAGGTAGGACCATGAAAAAAGTATATTCATTATTAGGTATTTCTTTATTAACTTTATCATTGGCGGCTTGTGAAAATGTTGATTCTGCTTTGGGTATGTATTCAGATGAAACGTCATCAAGTGAAGAAAGTGCTTCTTCTTCAACATCGTCTGAGAGTGCTTCTTTAAATGTTGTAGAAGCTGACAGCTCTTCTTCAAGTGAAGCATCTGCTGATGCTGATTCAGAATCTTCAAGCGACGATACTGGAGCGTCAATTGATGAAACAACACAAACATCGGAAGAAGTTGTGGCGGATTCATCGGTAGCGAGTGAAGCTGCAACTGCACAAGCCATGACAACTGATGAGATTGAATCTTCTATCATTGCAGCAGAACCTGAAAAAACTGCACCATCCTCAGAAGTGGTACCATCTAGCGAAGTGGAAGATCAAGGGACTTACGCAAGTTCTAGTCAAGCAGAAGGTAACCAAGGCGCTTTCGACAATACACGTGCGCGTGACTTGTTGGCTGAAGCAGCGCCTTTAATTTCTGCTGATTCGCAAGGTGCATACCAATCTGACGAATATTTCTTCTTACCAACATTGGTGAATGAAGATTTAGCACAAGTAGATGTTTATCGTCAATCTCCTGATGGACAAGGACATACAAATCTGATTGCAACTTACCGTTATGATGCTTATTCAGGCACTTTGATGGTGATGGATGTTGTGAGTGGTACTTGGCAAAATACGGGACAATAGAATCGCTTAGTGCATACAAATAAATTTAAGGCTGGTGATTTTTAATTGGTGCTAGAGGGTATATAGCATTCGATTTCAACCACCAGTTTTTATTTGCTTTAAATCAGGAAGAAAACTTGTTAAATAGCCCTAAATTAAGTAGTATTAAGAGTAAAGAATTGAGGTGGCAAGTGTGAAAGACAAATTGAAAGATCGAATTATTCCAATGACCTTAGCCTCGGTTAATCAGGCAAATATTGCTGGTAGTGCTGCAGAAATGTCCTATTACTTTCTACTATCTCTGTTCCCGCTATTGATGATGATTGCCAACATTATACCGATGTTACCGTTTGATCCAGATTCAGTTGTTGGATTACTTGAAACGTTATTACCTGACCAAGTGGAGCCTATAATTGTGCCTACATTGGAGTCTTACCTATCATCAGATACAACTGGTGCGCTTTCTGTTTCCTTCATATTGATTCTATGGTCTGGATCTACGGCTTTCGGAACCGTACAAAATATTTTAAACAGGACCTATGGCATTACAGATAAACCGAATTTTATTATTTCGCGCTTATTCTCCTTCGCCATTGCCTTCGTTTTAGTTATATTTGCTGTGGCATTAAGTGTCCTGTTCGTATTTGGACAAACACTTTTAGAAGCAGTAAACCAATTCATAGACGTGCCAATGCAATTGTTTGATATTTTTACCAGTGTAAAATGGCCAATTCTATTGCTTGTTTTGATTCTGGTATTTACTTTTATTTACCAATTTATTCCACATCACAAGTATCCGCTTAAGTTCGCGGTACCAGGAGCGGTTGTAGCGACACTGCTTTCAGCTGTTCTGTCGAGTGGATTTTCATTCTATGTGAATAATTTTGGTGGTTCATCAGTTTCAAACGGGACTATCGGGGTATTCATTGTATTAATGATCTACCTTTGGTTAACATCAATCGTGTTAATTGCAGGTGCCATGATTAACCATATTATCTACCGTTTAAACAATGTGGAAGAATTCATCGATTCAAGTCCAAACTACCATACAACAACCTCTGCGGGTTTCCCTTTTATGGATAAAAAGACAATCGCAATAGGTGCATTAAAGCGTCAACCAGGAGATATCGTTATTTCGGATAATCCTGCACGACCACAAGGAAATAGAGATTAAAGGGGCGCATTATTTTGGAAAAACGTTCGTCAAATCGGCGATTAAAGAAGAAACCAACGAGTAGAGTCGATATCACTATCGTCATATGCGTCACGTTGTTAGCTTTGGTGAGTATCGTGACTATTTTTTCAACGACCTATTTACAATATGATTCAGGGTCCTATTCCCAAACCATTATGCAAATAGCTTGGTTTGCGGTTGGGGCTGTAGCAGCAGCTATAGTGATGCAGCTTGACCGGAAAACCTTGTATCACTTTGCGCCGGTAGCATATGGATTAGGGCTAGTTTTACTCGTATTAGTATTGATTTTCTATGACCGTGAATTAGCCGTGACCAATGGGGCACATTCATGGATTACCATTGGACCGTTATCTCTTCAACCTTCAGAGTTAATGAAGGTTGCTTATATCATCATGATGGCTTATTTAGTTCAAGGCTACAATGATGAAGGCCGTCGTCTTGGTATTGAAGACATGGTCATGATGGAACGAGTTAAATTTGATGCGCGATTCTTATTAAAAATTACTTTATGGACTATCCCACCGGTTGCTTTAATCATTGCACAGAATGACTTGGGGACAACCTTGGTATTCTTAATGATGTTTATCGGTGTCATATTCGTGTCAGGAATTACCTGGTATATTATTTTACCTGCATTCCTATCATTTGCGGTTATCGGCTTAATATTGATTATCTTGGTGGTCTACCAACGCGATTTACTATATGCATTAGGCTTCCAAGACTATCAATTCGCCCGCATCGATTCATGGTTAAACCCGTTCGGTAATTCGGCCAATGAGTCTTACCAATTAGCACAAAGTTTGAAGGCCATCGGTTCTGGGGGCCTTCTTGGAAAAGGGCTTGGTCAATTCCAAGTTCACGTCCCAGTTCGAGAGTCGGATATGATTTTCTCTACTATCGGTGAAAACTTTGGTTTCCTAGGGTCAAGTTTTGTCGTCTTATTATACTTCATCTTAATATTCCAAATGATTTCAGTGGCCTTTAGAGCCCACGACGCCTTCTATGCGTCAATGGTTTCAGGGGTAGTCATGATGTTCACCTTCCATATCGTCGAAAATATTGGGATGTCTATCGGGCTTTTACCGCTGACAGGTATTCCATTACCGCTAATTTCAGCGGGTGGTACTGCCTTAATCACGAGTATGTTAAGTATCGGTTTAATACTGTCAATCAAATACAATGAGGGCTTGGATGATGAGCACTTAAGCAAGAATCCGGTTGTGAAAGCCATTCGCTGGGTCAATCGTTTAATCCCACAAAATTTGATTGATAAACTAACCTAATTTTTGAATAATTTTAGAGGTGAATTGCATGCATAAAGTTTATAGTAAAGAGGGCTTGTACCTTGAAGAGCAAGCTGACGGCACAGTTCGTATCGGCCTTTCTTCTTACGGTTCAGATGCAGTTGGTGAGGTTTCTTACTTCGCCTTCTTCAATGATCGTGAGTTAGTTGCGGGTGAGCCATTTTTCTCAGTTGAAGGGTCTAAAGCTGTCACAGACATGCTAGCACCAATCTCAGCAGATATTGTTTCGAAAAATGAATCATTAACTGACCAACCAGACTTACTGAATGAAGATGACGAAAGCCTCAAATGGTTAGTAGTCGCAAAAAGCAATCAAGTGGGCTGATTTTTTATCTGAAGATCAACCGATTGAAAACTAAATAAACATAAAAGAACTGGATCTCTTAGCCAAACATGTGGCTTTAAGAGGTCCAGTTTTTTAGTATGGAATAGTTGCTATATTGCTACATCAATGAAAAGAAGTAGGCAATTTCTTCAATGGTATATTTCTTATTGTACTCTTCAAATTTAGCCAAGAAATTGATGACGGCAGAGGCCTTCAAATCATTGGCTAATTCATCATATTTACTAGGAATTTCCATTTGTCTCACATCGGTCGGGAAATTTTCTTTAATAGACTTGGTCATTTTATGAACGAAAGAGGGGTCGCCATTTTCACCTAAAAGGATACTTGACCGGGTAGTTTCTTTAGAAAAATTGCTCAAAATATGAAAAAGCACCTCGTATTTACTTGTTTGAGCGAACAACTCTTCAACTTGACCCATGGCCTCATTTTCTAAATTGTCGATAATTTCATTTTCGATTTCTTCAACCACAGCGTATTTATCATCAAAATACCGGTAGAATGACGACCGGTTTAGGCCAGCTTCTTTTACGATATCTTGAATAGTGACGGTGGTGAAGGGCTGGTCTTCCATTAATTTTAGAAGGGATGATTTGATGTTTTCACGTGTTTGTAATGATTTATTACTTACAGCCATTTGTTCGTCCTTTGCCAACCTTTAGGGTAAAATATACTTATACTATCACAATTTTATCATATCTTTATAGAAAAAGACACTTTGTCCTATTTTGTGCTAGCCATGAAAATGAATATACTATATGCTATGAAAGCAAATAAAAAAAGGAGTCTTATGTAAATGCTTGAACTAAAAAATCTGAAGAAAACTTATCAAGTTGGCGATACGATTACGCATGCCTTAAATGATGTGTCGTTAGCTTTTAGAAAACAAGAATTTGTGGCGATTCTAGGTCCTTCTGGATCAGGGAAAACCACACTTTTAAATGTGATTGGTGGTTTAGACCAGTATGACTCTGGTGACATGGTGATTAACGGCCAGTCAACTAAAAACTTCGAAGACCAAGATTGGGATGCATACAGGAATAATTCAATTGGATTCGTCTTCCAGTCATATAATATCATCAGCCATTTAGATGTCTTATCTAACGTGGAATTAGGGATGACTTTATCTGGTGTGGCGAAAGAAGAGAAGCGGGAAAAAGCGAAAAACGCCTTGATACGTGTGGGCCTAAAGGATCATATGCACAAGCAACCCAACCAATTATCGGGTGGACAAATGCAACGTGTGGCCATTGCGCGTGCCTTAGCTAATGATCCGGATGTCCTCTTATGTGATGAGCCAACAGGGGCTTTGGATTCAGAAACAGGTCAACAAATTATGGCCTTGATCCAAGAATTGGCCAACGAAAAACTCGTGATTATGGTTACCCATGATAGCGAATTAGCCCACCAACACGCCAACCGAATCATCAATTTTAAAGATGGTGAAGTGATTAACGATTCAAATCCATACAACAACGAGGACGCGGATGCAGTCTTGGATATGCGCCGTACGGGTATGTCTTACCTAACTGCCTTAAACCTATCCTTCAAAAATATCATGACCAAAAAAGGGCGGACATTTATCACATCCTTCGCTTCAAGTATTGGGATTATTTCAATTGCAGTTGTCCTATCTCTGTCAAACGGTTTCCAAAAGCAAATTGATGCAACCCAGGCCGAAACGAGTGCTCAATTCCCGGTAACCATATCACAAGTTGCCCAAGATGCCTCTAATTTCACGCTATCAACTGAAGAAGAAACGGAATACCCAAACGGCAATACTGTCATTGCTAACGAAGATCCAGCTTCAGCTGGTCAACATGAAAATGACATTACCAGTGATTTAGTTGAGTACGTGAAGGACATCGACCCAGACCTGACTGAGGCTTTAAACTATACTTATTCTGCCCAGTTGAACCTTTTACGCGATGTAGATGGGGAAGTTGAGCAGGTTGCCTTTTCTAATTACGCTCAAGATTCAGCTACCAGTGACATCCAAAGTTTCTATGCGACATCATCAGGTATTGGAGCTTCCACCTTCCCAGAGGCTACTTCTGGCGATGAGAATGACTTCTTATCGGAAAACTACGACGTGCTTGCAGGGGACTTACCATCTGAAGAAACGGATATTGTCTTAGTAGTTGACGAATACAACAAGGTCAACTTAAATGCCTTGAATAATCTAGGGTATGACTATGAAAACGGCGATGAAATTGCCTTTGAAGACATCGTTGGTACCGAAGTAGTGGTCGCTTCAAACGATGCTTACTATCAAGGATTACCAACAGGTACATACGTGCCTAACCAAGATTTAAATGCTGTTTACGATAACGAGAACAATCAGACATTACGCGTATCAGCTGTTATTCGGCCAAAAGAAGACGCCACTATGGCAATCTTAACTGAAGGGATTAACTATTCAAACGCTTTGACTGAAACTGTGATTGAAAATAATCAAAATTCAGCTATCGTTCAAGCACAAAATGATAGTGACAATTCAGTCCTTACAGGTGAAAGTGTAGATGAATCTGGTAAAGAACAAGTCTTAACTGCACTTGGCGCTAACCCCATCCCCTCATCTATCATGATTTACCCTAAGAACTTTGAAACGAAAGATGAGGTTCTTGCCTATTTAGATGCTTACAACGAAGGTAAATCTGAAGACGAGAAAATCCTGTATACTGATTTAGCGGGTACCATGACTGAATTAACTGGCGGTATTATGGACGCAACAACTTACGTTCTAATTGCCTTTGCCGGTATCTCATTAGTGACTTCAATGATTATGATTGGGATTATCACCTATACGTCAGTCCTTGAACGTACTAAAGAAATCGGTGTCCTTAAAGCCTTAGGTGCTCGGAAAAAAGACATCACTCGTGTATTTGACTCTGAGACCTTAATCCTAGGTGTGCTTTCCGGTTTAATTGGTGTTGGGACTGCTTACTTATTAACATTCCCAATCAATATACTGATTGAATCCTTAACAGACCTTAAAAATGTAGCCATTTTAGACCCAGTACATGCAGTTGTCCTATTGATCATCTCAACTGTTTTAACAGTTATTGGTGGGCATATTCCAGCCCGGATGGCAGCGAAGAAAGATGCCGCTGAAGCCTTACGCGCTGATTGATGTTATTTGCTTAATGCTAGATGTCTAATCTTAAATAATAGTTAGCAAAACTGCAGTCGTCATTTTGCAAAAAATAAATACATCACAAGAGCCACCTAAAGTAGGGACGCAAATCCCGTTAACTTTAGGTGGTTTTTTCTTAATGCTATGCCTGCCCTTAAACGTACGGATATTGGTGTAGCTATGGATGTTTCTGGTACGGATGTGGCCAAGGAATCAGCGGATATGATTTTAACCGATGACAATTTTAGTACCATGTCTCAAGCTATACGTGAGGGCCACCGAATCTACGATAGCATCAAGAAGAGTATCCTTTTCCTATTACCAACATCTTTTGCTGAAGGGTTAATCATTGCCTTTACAATCATGATGCAAACGGAATTACCGCTACAAGCGAGGCAATTACTATGGATTAACTCGGTGTCTGCCAGTACCATCCAATTTGCCTTCATTTTTGAACCAGCTGAACCAGGTGTTATCAACCGGAAACCGCGTAAAACCGGCAACAAGTTGATGAGTCGACATGACGTTTGGCAGATGGCTTATGTATCTGTTCTGATGACTGTGATTTCTTTAATTTCTCATCTCACTGGTTGCTGGGTCAAGGGGTTAGTGAAACTGTTGCCTCTACCGTTATGGTGAATACGGTTGCCTTGAGTAAAGTATTTTATCTTTTCAACATTCGTACAAGCGAGTCAGCTTTCTCCAAGGCATCTTTTACCAATCCAAAGGCCTTTCTAATTATCAGCGTGATGGTCATTTTACAGTTATTACTGACCTTTGTGCCATTCATGCAAGCGGCTTTCTCAACTGAAAGTATTTCCTTGGTCGGTTGGTTGATTGCCATTGGTGCAGGAATTATTGTCTTATTGGTGACAGAATTAGATAAATATTTCCGTAAAAATAAAGCGAACAATTAACAAAAGTCATTTTAAATAAAAGAACTGCCGCTTTCTCTAAATTAGAGAGAGCAGGCAGTTCTTTTTTTGTAGCTTATCTTGCTGTTGTATTCATTTACTTTTTTTATTGATTTTCTAGTTTAGCAGTATAGTCTTCATAGGTTTGATTAGCGTCTATACCCAGTTGCCAAACTGGGGTGTAGATTGGGTTAATAGAAGCCGCGTATTCATCGGTTTCCGGCGTCATATAAGTATCAACAACGGTTTGTAAGTTAGGGTCGTCTAGCTCATCTTCTCTCACTGCAATCGATAGGAAGTATTCTGGCGGTGTTTGTTCTGGATTTTCTAAAATGATGGCGTCATCAACGGTCATACCAGCGTCTACAAAGTAAGACACAGCAGACACAGCCAAGTCTAAATCAGGTAAAGCACGTGGTAGCTGGGCAGCTGGCATATAGTTGAATTGAATATTTTTTGGATTCTCTACAATTTCATCTTCGGTAGGGATAGTGCTCGCGTCGTCAGCTAAGGTGATTACGCCATTAGCATCTAAGAAATTCATGATATAACCGATGCTGACAGCATCATCATTCATCCCTAATGCTGCATTGTCTGGAATATCTTCAAGCGAATTAATGGCATCATCACTAGAAAATAGGCCTAAACGAGAAACTAAGGTAAAAGCAATAGGACGAATTTCCTGGCCTTGCGTTTGTTCTTGGTTAAAGGTATACATGAAGGGGATATATTGGAAATTATTTAAATCAATATCGCCTTCAACTAAGGCTTTATTGGCTGTGGCAAAATCACTGAAAAGAACGACTTCAAGGTTAATATTCGTCCCGTTTTCTTCTAAACGGTCAGCAACATTTTGCCAAATGTCTTCCGTGATGGCGGACACTACACCTACTTTTAAGTTGACCACTTCGTCACTAGTACTTCCTATATCATTAGTTTCACTTGAGCTTGTTGCCTTGTCGCTTGCTGTACTACTTTCACTAGCTTCCCGAGAGCCAGCTGTTAAACCACAGGCTACAAGGAAAGGTAGGATAAACAACCACAGTAGTTTTCTAAACTTCATAAAGAAAAAACGCCTCCTGATTTCTGTTATAGTTTGAATATAAATCTATTACATTCTAAACGAACTTACTAGAAAAAGAAAGCGTTTAATATTATTAGAAATTGTGGAACCACTCAAATATTGGTAGCATATTGTCTTCAAGGTTATCTGTCATCATTTCCGGATGCCACTGTACCCCTAAAATATTATAGGTTGATTTGGACTTGTCCACTTCATAGGATTCAATGACCCCATCATTGGCCCAGGCTGTTGCCTTAAGTAGAGGTGATAGGTCTTCAATCACTTGGTGGTGGTAGGTATTAATAAGCAGTGTTTTTGGATTATCAAATAGGTTGCTGATGATAGACCCTTTTTCCAATTGGATTGAGTGGTGCGGGAAGTGCATACGACTCCAATTCTGAATGTGTTGAACGGCATTGGCCTGACTGATTGGGTATTCGCTTAAATCTTGGTAAACTGTCCCATTGAGTAGGATATTAATCAATTGGAAACCACGACAGATGCCTAATATCGGAATATTCTTTTTGGTGGCAGCTTCAAATAGAGCCCGTTCCCAACGATCTCGTGGGGGATAGACACTTTGTAATTTAGGCGAAGGCTCACGGCCGTAAAGTAGCGGTGAAACGTCTTGTCCACCAGTAAATACAAGACCGTCCAATTTGGCAACATACAGTTCTGCCAAGGATAAGTCTTCTTGTAAAGGGATAATAATCGGAATATGCCCAGCTTTGGTTAAAGAGTTGCTATAACCGTGGGGACTATAATCACGCATAAATTCATCCCAGTCATGATCAAGGGCGTTATGGTTTCCGGTAACACCAATGACCTGTTTATATGTGGATACTTCATTATTCATACTGTCACTCCAAACTTTGATTTCCTATTTATTATACCAACAAACACTGGGGTAGGGTCAACTTAGACTACTTTTTCAAGATGATAGCGAATAAGGATAACAATTGATAGCTAATCGACACCCTGAAAAAGGGCTCAATTCTTCGAATATTACAATATTGAATGGTATATTAATTGCAGCGGATTTAAGGAATAAGGAAATGAATATGATCATATCAGTGAATTTACCAAGTTTTACGATCGGGCCGGATGCCTATGATGATATTAAAAAATACGCAGGTTTTGCAGGAGAGAAAGCAGCCATCATAGGTGGAGAAACTGCTTTGGAGAAGGCTTTGCCAATATTGAAACCAGCGATTGAAGCAGCCGGATTAACCATTACCACCATCGAATGGTATGGGGGCGAGGCTTCTTATTCAAACATTGACCGCCTTGTCGCTTTAGACCAAGTTCAAGCAGCAGATATGATTTTTGCGGTCGGTGGCGGGCGGGCCATTGATACTGGTAAAACAGTTTCAGCTAAACTTGAAAAACCAATTTTCACTTTCCCAACAATCGCCTCGAACTGTGCGCCAACTTCAGCCGTTTGCGTCTTATATAATGACGACCATGAATCAGCGGGTTCATACCGGTTACATGCACCGGCCGTCCATTCATTTGCCGACTCAACTATTATTGCTGAAGCACCTGAGCAAGACATTTGGGCCGGAATCGGTGACGCAATTTCTAAAGAAGTGGAAGTATCTTTTTCAGCTGAGGGACGAGAATTAGCCTACAATAATGCAATTGGTGTCCATATTGTCCAAGGGGCTAACCAACGTGTCTTGAAAAATGGCTTAGCGGCACTTGAAGTTGCCAAAGACCACCAGGAATCACCTGCTATCGATAATATTTAATTGAGATTCTTGGGACAACTTCGTATACGTCAGTATTAGTGGATCATGACTATAATGGTCACTTTGCCCACTCATTCTACTACGGAGTAACTGTCTTACCTCAAGGGGAAAGACACTTGCACGGTGAAATCGTATCTTACGGGGTATTAATTGTCCTACAATTGGCTAAAAAATATGACGAATTGAAAAAAATTCGTGATTTCATGATTTCAGTGGGATTACCAACGTCATTAAAAGCCTTAGAAATTGAAAGTGACGAAGATTTGAAAACACTATTAGATAAGGCCTTTACCTTAGACCATATTCAAACATCACCATTTGAAATTAACCGTCAAATGGTTGAAGATGCTATTCAGGAGGTTGAAAAATTAAACCAATAATTTGATGCATTATCATTTATATAATCGAGTGCGGGCTGTGGCGAAATGCTGCAGTCCTTTTTCTGGATTTTTGAGCTGATGAAGGCTAGTAATATAACTTTTGCAGTCGGTGCATTAATCATGATAGAATGATAGCGATGAAGAAGAAGCTTTATGCATGTAGAGTCTTTTATATTTGGTGAAAAAGTGATACAATTGACTAATTGTAAAGCAGTATTTTTACAAAGTGCCCGGTTCTTACCAGTAGGAATTTAATGTGTTTGATTGGTGGTTTATATTAATCAAATAGACTAGCAAGGGACGTATAAATTCATGAATCGGCCTTCAATATATAAATCAAAATAAGAGGCAAGTTGGCATCTGACTAAGTTGATGATTTGTCTTATTTTTCGAGAGGAGAACACTTAATGGACTTAAAAAATCAAGTTGCCCAAGTCATTAAATCGAGCATTGAAACTGAATTGACTTTGGAACAAATTCAAAATCTATTAGAAGTACCAAAACATGAGGGACACGGGGATATCGCCTTCCCATGTTTTATTTTTGCTAAGGAATTGCGTAAAGCGCCTCAAGCCATTGCACAGGAAATTGCACCACAAATTGAGGGTGAAATTGTAGACCGTGTTGAAGCAGTTGGCCCATACATCAACTTCTTCTTAAATCAAACATTGGTAACACAAGCAATCCTAACTGAGATTTATGAAGCAGGGAACCGCTTTGGTGAATTAGCCATTGGACACGGTGAAAATATCACCATCGATATGTCTAGTCCAAACATTGCGAAACCTATGTCAATGGGACACTTACGATCAACTGTTATCGGGAATGCCATTGCCAACATCACAACAAAAGTTGGGTTCAATCCAGTACGTATCAACCACTTGGGTGACTGGGGAACACAATTCGGTAAGTTGATTGTTGGTTATAAAAAATGGGGTTCTGAAGAAGCTGTTCGTGAAAACCCAATTCAAGAATTGTTGAAATATTATGTACAATTCCATGAAGAAGCAGAAGATGATGAAAGTCTTGAAGATGAAGGGCGCCTATGGTTTAAAAAACTAGAAGATGGCGATCCAGAAGCCTATGAATTATGGAAATGGTTCAAAGACGAGTCATTAAAAGAATTCCAACGCATCTATGATATCCTTGGCATCGAATTTGATTCTTACAACGGGGAAGCATTCTACTCAGATAAAATGCCAGCTGTTATCGATGAATTAGCTGACAAAGGCTTATTAAAAGTGGACCGCGGGGCAACAATCGTTGATTTAGAGGCTTATAACTTAAACCCAGCTTTAATTAAAAAATCTGATGGGGCGACTTTATACATCACACGTGATTTAGCAACAGCTTTATACCGTAAAGGAACTTACAACTTCGACCAATCACTTTACGTGGTTGGTAACGAACAAAGTAACCACTTCAAGCAATTAAAAGCTGTGTTAGAGTTAATGGGTTATGACTGGGCTGCAGACATTAATCACATTCCATTTGGTTTAATCACCCAAGACGGTAAGAAATTGTCTACTCGTAAAGGGAATGTTGTATTGTTAGAAGACGTATTAAACGATGCCATTGACTTGGCCTTCAAACAAATTAACGAGAAAAACCCTGACTTAGAAAATAAAGAAGAAGTTGCCCACCAAGTTGGTGTTGGTGCTGTTATTTTCCATGACTTGAAAAATGACCGCTTAAATAGCTTCGACTTCAACTTAGAAGAAGTTGTGCAATTTGAAGGGGAGACTGGCCCATATGTACAATATGCCAATGCTCGTGCCCACTCAATCTTGCGCAAAGGAAACTTTGAGCCAGCTAAGATCAGCGAAATGACAAACTTCAACCTAGATAGCGATGAAGCTTTCCAAGTATTGAAAGAATTGAACCGTTACCCAGATATTGTAGCTAGTGCATATGAAAAATACGAACCATCTGTTGTGGCTAAATACTTATTAGCCTTATCTCAACAATTCAACAAATACTATGCACATACACATATCCTAGCTGAAGATGATCAATTACAATCCCGTTTAGCATTAGTATATGCCTTAACACAAGTGTTAGAATCTGGTTTAGCTATCCTTGGCGTACAAGCACCAAGCCAAATGTAATTTTTTGGACGCTAGGTTGTTAAAACCAATTTAAAACAAAATATGTTTTCATAGGAGAAAGGTAGTCACTGCCTTTCTCCTTTTTATTGACTTTCAACTCATATTTTTCCAAGAATTCTCATCCACCTTTAAAAAATCTTAACAAGTGTCTTGACTTTAAATGTCAAACCATTATAATAATGAAAGCATAAAATCCTGTGAAGCATTGAGGGCGGGACCCAAGGTGTGACCACATAATGTCAATTGTGTTCTTAGGTCAATTTGCGAATGGCCTTATTTTTTTGGAAAAAAATAGGGTAAAACAAATTTGAGGGAGATGTGAGTTATGGCAATTAAAGCGAAACCACTTTTATTAGATGTAGAGGAAAAACCGTCGTTCGCGAAAGGTTTATTATTGAGTTTTCAACATGTATTTGCAATGTTTGGAGCAACAGTATTGGTGCCGATTCTTTTAGGGATGCCTGTATCTGTTGCTCTTTTTGCGAGTGGGATTGGGACTTTAATTTATCAGGTTGCAACTAAAGCGAAAGTACCTGTTTACTTAGGATCTTCATTTGCTTATATTACGGCGATGCAAATTGCAATTCAACAAATGGGCGGAGATGTTTCAGCAGCCCAAACTGGTGTCCTCATTTCTGGTATAGTCTACGTTCTTGTAGCGATTGCGATTCGTTTCGCAGGTACTAACTGGATCGATAAATTATTACCGCCAATCGTTATTGGACCTATGATCATGGTAATTGGTTTAGGTTTATCATCAAGTGCGGTAACCAATGCAGGTTTTGTAGCAGAGGGGGATGTACGTAACATTGTTGTAGCTGTTGCTACCTTCTTGATCACAGCCCTAGTTCAAACTAGAGCGAAAGGCTTTTTCAAAATTATTCCGTTCTTAGTAGGGATTGTCGGTGGTTATATTGTAGCGGTCCTATTGGGGATTGTAGATTTTACACCAGTTATAGAAGCGCAATGGTTTGAGTTACCTGCTTTATACCTACCATTTGAAACATCTGTGTTTGAATCATATAATTTATACTTTGGTCCTGAAACATGGGCGATTGTACCTATTGTCTTGGTCACTATTTCAGAACATATTGGTGACCATACAGTATTAGGTAAAGTTGTTGGCCGAAACTTCCTGAAAGAACCAGGTCTAAGCAGAACCTTAATTGGTGACGGGGTAGCCACTGCAGTGTCAGCCTTCATCGGTGGACCAGCGAATACAACATATGGTGAAAACACTGGGGTGATTGGTTTAACACGTGTGGCTTCAGTATCGGTTATCCGAAACGCCGCTATTATCGCTATTATCTTAGCTTTCTTTGGTAAATTTACTGCCTTGATTTCAACAATTCCAAACGCTGTAGTCGGTGGAATGTCTATCTTACTTTACGGGATTATCGCAAGTAACGGTTTGAAAGTCATGATTGAAGAGCAAATCGACTTCAACCAAGTACGCAACTTAATTATTGCGTCAGCAATGTTGGTTATTGGATTAGGTGGCGCGGTCTTAGACCTTGGTTACTTAACCTTCTCAGGAACTTCCTTATCAGCCATCGTTGGTATTATATTAAACTTAATCTTACCTACAGAGGTGACTTTCCAAGCCGATAGAGATGTTAAATAATTAAATAAAAATTGTTAGCAAAACGGCGGTTGAGACTAAGCTATCTCAACCGCCGTTTTAGCGTTTATTGTTTTTCAAATGTGTTAATTAGTCTCTGGAATAGTCTTTATCTTCGCCTTGTAATTCTGGGTTGGTATCAACTTCGTGATACATGTTATGGATAGACAGTACAACGAACAAGAATAGGAAGGCTGTTTGTAACCAGAATATGGTGAGGTCAAACATGCCGTGCAGGATAACGATACTGCAAAAACTACAAATCAAGGCTAAGCGACGTCGTAAAATCGGATATTGCCGCATTTGATGAATTTTCTTACCTAATGAAATCAGTGAAGGTAGCAATATACCTGTCCCGATGGCACCATAAGAAAGAAGCGTGTCTAAGACAATATTATGCGCATGTTGGGTGTATTTGTCCCCATAGTCATGCCAGACATTGAGATAAGTCAAAGGACCTTGTCCAAACCAGAAGTTATCTCTTAAGCCTTTCAAGCCGATTTCCCAGATGACAAACCGGTCTTCAAAAGCAAAGCCTAAATCCTCAAATCTCGGAAGGAATCCTAATTTGATGGCAATCAGTGTCCCAATCGTAGCAGTTATAAATGTCCCGACTGCTATTTTTTTATAACCCAATACGAAATAGAATACGAAGAGTGTCCCAATCACCACGAGTAGTGAGGTACGGGTTCCAGTATAGGTGATGGCGAATAGGTTGCATAAGGATATAAATAGAAAAACGCATTTCTTCCGGTATTTAGTCGTCCGCATCATTTTGTAGAGGCCGATAAAGAAGAAGAATTCTAACATCATGGCATAGTAGTTGGGGTTGGCAAATGTTGCTTCCGCCCGACCGTTATGGATACGGTTAATTTCTGGGGATATAAAACTGTAATCCCATTCTGGTACCCAATTTAAATATTCAAAGGTTGCGAATATAAAGATGATAAATGAGCCAATTAAGGCAATGTTCAACAATTCTTCAACGTAATAGGGTCGAATGACTTGTTCGTAATAGTTAAAATAGATGGCGATTGGTATAAAGGCAATCGAAATCCCTAATCCTGCCCAGTTTTGAAAGATAAATGAAATCACTGCTGAATACGCAATAAATATCCATATTGAGGTGGGGACTTCTCGCTTAATGTAGCGCGGTCCAAGTAGGCCTAACATGAATAAGAATATGAATATGACAGCGAAAGTGACTAAGGTCATATAAAATGGAAATAGGTTACTGATAAATAATATCGAGATCAGTAATGATTGAACTGGCCAGGTTAGTTGAGCTTCTGGTTTACTCACCAAAAGTACACCTCCCTAATGTAATCATAGTTATCATTATAGCAACAATTCACTGAAAAAACATGGATAGGCCGCAATATTATTAGATTTTTAAGACCTTTCATTTGTGGTTCGGGTAAGATATGAAACCCTCGTCTATAAGCACTATAATTAAAAGATTGTTGGAATAATGATATAATAAGATATATTGATTGGAGGGACGGATATGGAAAAACTCATTTGGACCGGACTTGATGAAAAGGCCTTTAAACCTTACAAGTCTTGGATCAACAAAGATAGTCCGGGTATCTGTGGCACCTATTGTGCGGCGGTATTAACCCATTTTACAGTGCTTCGGGATACCAACCACAGGATGGCTAAACAGGACCTAATTGATGCCTATAAAAAGGTTGTCGACGACTACCACCTACATAGTGGGACTTTTTATTGGAATGTGGAAACAGGCTTAAATTCAGTATTCAATTTCGAAAATTACCGTGCGAAATCAGGCTTGTTACCGGATATTGAAGTACCTAAGTTAATTGACCAATACCAAGCACCAGTCATTGTTGGTACCTTAAAATATTTAGGTTCTGCTTATAAAAACCATTGGCTACTTGTCTATGCTTACGCTTATGACGAGCAAAATGATTTATATTTTAAAGCTTACGATAATCACGGTAAACACAATGCAGTCATTCCAGCTAAACAAACGAATGCCTATGTATATTTAGAGCCGATCCAAGTAACGACATCAGAGCCGTCTACTGACGAAATAACCAATGAAGTGGACGATTTTACGCAAGATATTGCGATTGAAACCAATCAAGCGAGACAAATCTTTTTACAACGGCAAGCTAAAGAAGTTGAAGAACGGAAGAAAAAACAAATTTTTGGAAAAGAGTGGAATGAATGGAAAGATATGATTATATAAGTATCGGTGGCGGGAGTGCCGGTATCGCATCAGCAAACCGTGCCGCTGAATATGGAGCTAAAGCGTTAATTATTGAGAAAAGAGACGTTGGGGGTACTTGCGTAAATAGAGGTTGTGTACCCAAGAAAATTTCTTGGCATGGGACTATGCTGAGAGACCAGATCAATGAATATGGGTCTGCATACGGCCTAAACTTCACTGAAGAAGGCCCGGTTGACTATGCAGCTTTAAAAGCCAATAGAGACGCCTATATTGACCGTATCCACGGTGGCTATGCATCAGGATTTAAATCTCGTGGCACCCATTATTTAGCGGGTGAAGCCAAGTTCATTGACAACCATACTGTAGAAGTTGACGGCGTCCAATACACAGCCCCACATATCGCCATTGTGCCAGGTGGTCGTCCGCGTTTAATCGACCTACCAGGAATCGATTTGGTGGATACTTCTGACGACTTCTTTGAATGGGAAACTTTACCAGAAAGCGTCTTAATCATAGGTGCAGGTTATGTGGCAACCGAATTTGCGGGGGTATTAAATGGCCTAGGTGTCAAAACAAGCCAAGCTGTTCGACATGACCGTCCTTTACGAGGTTATGATGAAGCGATTATCGAAGTTTTAGTTGAAGAAATGAAGAAAACAGGTATTGAATTGCTGACTGAAAGTGATCCTGAATCCATTGAACAATTAGCTGATGGTTCACTTCGCGTAAACTTTAAAAATGGCCAACATGCTGACGCTGAAAAAGTGATTTACGCCATCGGACGTACACCAAATACAGATAATATCGGTTTGGAAAATACAGATGTTAAATTAACAAAATCAGGCCACATCAAAGTGGATGGCTACCATAATACCAATGTGGAAGGTTTATATGCCTTTGGTGACGTTATAGGTAAAGTTGAATTAACACCGGTAGCCATTATGGCGGGTAGAACATTATCCGATACCATTTTTAATGGTGCTGACCCGTACTTATTAGACTATGACACAGTACCAACTGTCATCTTTACCCATCCAGCAATAGGGGCGATTGGTTATTCAGAAGAGGCAGCTAAAGAAAGATTTGGTGCGGACAAGGTGAAAGTGTATACTTCAAACTTCACGCCAATGTATTCAGCAGTTTCAGAAAACCGCCAACCAGCACGGTTTAAATTGATTACCCAAGGCGACGATGAAGTGGTTGTTGGTGTTCATGGGATTGGTTATGCCGTAGAAGAAATGATGCAAGGTTTTGCGGTTGGTGTTCGTTTAGGATTAACCAAGAAACAATTCGACCAAACAATTGCCATCCATCCAACAGGCGCAGAAGAGTTCGTCACCATGCGCTAGATTTAATAGAATACAAAATAAAGCGTCCATCAGGAATCAGAAATCCTAATGGACGCTTTTTGTATAGATGTCAATAGACCTGGATGCAAAAAGATTGATTTGCTTTGATTCAATTTTTAATGATAAACGCGCTCGATATAAATTTGGAAGCCGGCCTCAGATACGTCAAAAGTAACATAATCGATAACGGCAGCTAAAATTTCTGTATTAAAGGTATCATTACGGATACCAAGAAGGTCTTCATAACAATATTCAATTTCTGGTTGTCTCTTAGCATTTAACTCATTTAGTTGATCTACAAAAGAGTGTGGAAGATTAGGTTTTTTTCCATCAAATTTAATTACAGACGTAGATTGCTTATCGGTCGCGATGGATAGCTCCATTTGATATTTATTAATTTCATAATCATCAAATAAGTTCATAAATTCTGATACAATACGATTAACCTTTGCGTATTCTCTCATGTTCGTTAGTTCTCTCCTTTATGACATCAAGTATAGGGACAAGGAACGCTGCGACGAAACCTCCAGAAAAGCCATTATTGTATAGGTTCAATCCGGCATGGGCAGAACCAGTGTTTTGCACAACTGCTGCATGCAAAGCGCCGGCAATAAGACCAGCCTTCCATCCATAATACCCAGCGATTGGTGCTAGGGTAGTACCAAATAATGCAGCTAATAGTGCACTTGTTGTGTTAGGGTTGTCAATATGCATAGCAATTTGCATCAAATAAATACCTACCATAATAGGGATGATATTAAATGGGTTTTTACCAAATGCTGCAAAACCAATTACAGTCAAGACTCCGCCAACAACTGCACCCTCTAGTTGGCCACCAACAATATACACATATGAGATAGCTATTAAACCTAGAATACCCATATTCATCAAGGTAATGGGTGTTCCAAATTCAATCACAATATCTGAGATTAGTTGTCCGGAAGATTTTCGTAATTTCATATAACCCTTAAATGAATAATCATTCAAAATAAATCCACATAAGAATAACACAAGTGAAAAAATGATAAAAAACGATGTTACGAGCGGACTAAATAATTGTTGGATTTCAATATCGTAAGATACCGGCAATTCAAAAACGCGCATTATAGATGCAATCAGTAATCCAATAACACCAGCAGTGAAACCAGTATTATATAGATTGAATCCCTGATGAAATCGTATAAAGCTAGATGAGACTGGGTGAATTACGAAACCAATTATTACCCCGGACACGATACCGACCGGCATACCTATATAGATGGGTAGCCCCTGCCCAAATGTGATTAAAGACACTACAGGACTTAAAGCTGAAGAAAAAAGAGCACCCAATACTAGGTTTGCAATCGGCGTATGCGAATATTTGCTATAAAGAAAGGTACCAATTAGAAATGGTATCGAATTATATAAGTTTTTCCCGAAGAAGG
This sequence comes from Aerococcus viridans, assembly GCF_002083135.2. Classification (NCBI taxonomy): domain Bacteria; kingdom Bacillati; phylum Bacillota; class Bacilli; order Lactobacillales; family Aerococcaceae; genus Aerococcus; species Aerococcus viridans. The sequence continues at coordinate 1,723,928 of NZ_NBTM02000001.1, forward strand.
AAAAGCCCATGACTGTCAATATTGCAGCTAAAAGTGGACCGGTAATTTTAGGGGCGTTACGATGTATAAAAAAAGTATTGGCTAAAGTTAAAGTTCCTACGTTAAAAAAAGTTGCACCTATTCCACCAACTTCAAAATAATCCGTAATTAAATTACTAGGAGACAAGAGAATTGTCCAATAACCAGATATTAAAGTGCTAGGTGATTGCATAATTAACCCAAATAATATAAAAATGCTAGCTACTGTATAGAAGAATAAGGGTTTAATTTCAGTTTCACCAAAGAATAGAAATAAAAATCGTTGTAGTTGATTGTTGATTGTATTGCGCATCTAAAACCACCTTTAATAGTATAATATATTTTATTTTTATTTAATCTTAGCAAGAATCTGGTAGGTAAACAAGCAAAAATTGCAAAGATATATAATGAGATAAACTCAAGAAAAACAGATCATATGACAAAATATAAAAAGGCTATGACGGAAGTGTCACAGCCCTTTGTAGCTTAAAAAGCAAATAGATAAAATTGTTATTTGTTTAATTCAGACCCAGCATCAAATTTTTCGTCCCAACCAGTAGCACGGATAATAAATTTACCGATTTCTACGTAAAGTACTACAGAAGCAGCAGCTAATAGAATTACAGTCCACATTTCCATAGCCATTGGGTCACCTAACAAGTGAACAGTACCGAAGGCGTCGTTTAGACCTGGTATGAATACAGTAATTAACATCAATACTGTTGAAGCTAATACTGCGATGTTTAACCACTTATTGTCGAATGGATTTGAAGCGAATAGTGACTTGAATACTGACTTAGAGTTGTAAGCGTGGAACAACTGGATGAATGCTAATGTTAAGAAGGCCATAGCTTCTGCATCTTCCAACGGAACACCCATTTGGTAACGACCGTACCAGAATACAAATAATGTTGCAGCACCTTCATAGATACCTTGATAAATAATTGATGGTAATACACCATTTGATAATAAGTTACCAGAACGTCCACGAGGTTTGTGTTCCATTACATCAGATTCCGCTGCTTCAAGACCTAAAGCAATTGCAGGGAAGGTATCAGTTACTAAGTTGATCCATAAGATATGGATAGGTTCTAAGATTGTCCAACCAAGCATTGTTGCAACGAATAAAGTCATAACCTCACCCAAGTTAGCAGATAGTAAGAATTGAACTGCTTTTTGGATATTTGAGAATACTTTACGTCCCTCTTCGATTGCAGTGATGATTGTCGCGAAGTTGTCATCAGCAAGTACCATGTCAGAAGCACCTTTAGAAACTTCTGTACCAGTGATACCCATACCAATACCGATATCAGCTTGTTTCAAAGAAGGCGCGTCATTAACACCGTCACCAGTCATCGCAACAACTTTATCGTGTGATTGCCATGCAGATACGATACGAACTTTATGTTCAGGAGATACACGCGCGTAAACTGAATATTGTTCAACATTTGCTGCTAATTCTTCATCAGTCATTTCGTTTAAGTGTGCACCAGTTGTAACTGCTTCTTCTTGGCCTTCTTCAATGATACCTAAACGAGCTGCGATAGCTGCGGCGGTATCTTTGTGGTCACCAGTGATCATAACAGTACGGATACCCGCTTGTTTTGCAGTAGCGATAGAGTCTTTAGCTTCTGGACGCTCAGGGTCAATTTCCCCAACCATACCAGCGAAGATTAGATCATGCTCTAAAGTTTCTGTGTTGAATTCACCAGGTAAATCATCAATGTAACGGTAAGACATACCTAATACACGTAATGCTTGGATAGCCATACCGTGGTTAGCGTCTAATAATTCCTTACGAGCAGCTTCATCCAATGGTAAGATTTCGCCGTTATTCACGTAGTGTGTACATTTTTCAATAATAACATCAGGCGCCCCTTTAGTCATTGAAACGTATTTACCGTGTGATTGCTCTTCACCTAAAGTTTCGTGAACAGTAGTAGACATTTTACGATCTGAATCGAATGGTATTTCACCGACACGAGGTTGAACTTTGATTGTTTCACGAACATCGTAACCTTTGTCGAAACCGAATTGAATCATTGCAGTTTCAGTAGGGTCACCAGCTAATGAACCATCTTTAGCGATTGTAGAGTCATTGGCCATATTCATAACTCGGAAAACAGGTTCATTATGGTCAATGTCTTCAGATGCATCGTGTAATTCACCATTATAGTAAACTTTTTCGATAGTCATCTTGTTTTGAGTTAGGGTACCAGTTTTATCTGAACAGATAACTTCTGTACCACCAAGTGTCTCAACGGCTGGTAACTTACGTACTAAGGCACGACGGTCAGCCATTTTTTGAGTACCTAATGCAAGGATAATAGTTGAGATAGCAGGTAGACCTTCTGGAAGGGCAGCAACGGCAATTGAGATTGCTGTTAATAGCATTGTGATCCAGTCAAATCCACGTAATAAACCTAGGAAGAAAATAACAACGGCAATAATAACAATTGCGTAAGTTAGGAAACGAGTTAACCCGTTCATGTTTTCTTGTAATGGTGTTGTTTTACCTTCAGCGTTTTCTAACATCTCAGCGATGTTACCAACTTCAGTATCCATAGCAGTTGCAGTTACAATACCTTCACCACGACCGTATGTTACGTTAGTAGAAGAGAACCCCATATTTAAACGGTCACCGATACCAGCATCACCTTCAACAGTGGCAGTATCTTTAGTAACTGGTACAGATTCACCAGTTAAAGCAGCTTCTTCAATTTGTAATGAACTTGCTTTGAATAGACGTAAGTCGGCAGGAACAACGTCACCAGCTTCAAGGATTACAATATCACCAACAACGATATCTTTAGAATCGATTGATTTAACTTCGCCATCACGACGAACGTTTGCTTTAGGTGAAGACATATTCCTAAGAGAGTCAATAGCATCCTCAGCTTTATTTTCTTGAACAACACCCATGATTGCATTAATTAATACAACCGCAAGAATAATAATTGCATCTACTAATCCGTGAGTACCTTCTAAAATTAATGAAAGTGCTGCAGCGATTAATAAGATAATAATCATTAAATCTTTAAATTGATCCAAGAACTTTTGTAAGGTTGACTTGCGTTCCCCTTCTTTAATTTCGTTCGGTCCGTTCTTCTCTAATCGACTGGCAGCTTCAGCATCAGATAAACCTTCAATAGAAGAATTTAATGATGTGAAGACTTGATCAGCATCTTGAGTGAAGAAAGACTGATTGTTCTTTTCTTCTGACATTAATTATCTCTCCATCCTTTAAATTATTACCCCTAAAGCAAGATCCAGAGATTGTCTTTCAAAAAAAGACCTATGACTACCCCTCCAAGTAGAGAAGTAGCCATAAGTCTCATCTTTTAAGACGGCACCAGCAGATATCTGCCGTATATGTTGGCGCCGCCACGATACAATAATCGCTGATTACTCCCTCATGGAACTGTTTAAGTTAATATAATTATATTTTATTTAAGATAGAATTGCAATAATTAACTGAAATTAAAATGCGCAAAAAATGTCTAAATTTGTTGAATGGCAAAAGTACCATTTTTGGGGTATAATGATTGTTCGTGAAAAAAGAAAGGTGTTGAATATGAAGTCATCTTACATTCAAATTATTAACCAAAGCTTACCATTTAATAAAAAGCAAATTGAAAATGTATTGGAATTGCTAGAAGAGGGCAATACCGTACCTTTTATCGCTCGTTATCGTAAGGAAGTTACGCAGTCATTAGACGAGGTTCAAATTAGAGAAATTGAACATGCTTACCAATATACGAAACAATTAGAGGAAAGAAAATCATCAGTTCTTGCAAATATTGAAGAACAAGGAAAATTAACAGATGATCTTGCTAAAAAAATTAAACAAGCGACAATTTTACAAACGGTTGAAGACCTTTATGCGCCTTATAAACAAAAACGTCGTACAAAGGCAACCATTGCCAAAGAGAATGGTTTAGAAGATCTTGCCAAATGGTTATTTTCATCACCAACTACAGGTAATGTTCAAGCGGAAGCTGAAAAATTCTTAAATGACGAAATAAAAGACACTAAAATGGCCTTGGATGGGGCACACGAAATTATGGCTGAATGGATTGCAGAAGATGCAGATATTCGTCTATGGTTACGTAAATATACATTAAAAGAAGGTAAATTAACCAGTCTAAAACGTAAAAATGCGGAAGATGAAAAAGCTATCTTCGAAATATATTACGATTTTAGCCAAAATATCCAAAACGTGAAACCCTATCAGACATTAGCAATTAACCGGGCTGAAAAGTTGAAGATTCTAAATGTTTCTATTGAGGCAGACGAGTTTCCAATTATTGAACATTTAGTTCATCGCTTCATTAAAGGTCACCCAGTGTCAACTCGCGAAATCCAAGCGGCTATTCAAGATTCATTAGATCGTTTCTTAAAACCTTCTATTGAAAGAGAATTGCGTTCTAAATTAACCGAAACAGCTGAGCAACACGCTATTGCTACTTTTTCAACGAATTTGGGTAACTTGTTAATGCAACCACCATTGAAGGGACGCGTTGTTTTAGGTTTAGACCCAGCCTTTAGAACAGGTTGTAAGTTAGCTGTAGTGGATGCCACAGGTAAAGTTTTGGCTAAAGATGTGATTTATCCGCATGCACCAGTCAATAAAAAAGCTGAAGCCAGCAAAAAATTCAATGAATTAATCAAAACTTACCAGGTAGAAATGGTTGCGATTGGTAACGGAACAGCAAGTCGTGAGTCTGAACAATTTGTTGCTGAACAAATCCAAGATAATGACTTAGACTTGGTTTATAGCATTGTTAATGAAGCTGGTGCTTCAGTTTATTCAGCTAGTAAAATTGCCCGCGAAGAATTCCCTGACTATAACGTTGAAGAACGTTCAGCCGTATCTATCGCGCGTCGCTTGCAAGACCCATTAGCTGAATTGGTAAAAATTGAACCTAAAGCCATCGGTGTAGGTCAGTACCAGCATGATGTGTCTCAAAAAGAACTTGCTGAAAGCTTAGATTTCACTGTTGAAACTGTGGTTAACCGGGTTGGAGTCAACTTAAATACAGCTTCTGCTTCATTATTGAGCCATGTTGCTGGCTTATCGATGGCAGTTGCTAAAAATGTCGTTGAGTACCGAAATGAAAATGGTGTCTTTACTGATCGCAAGCAATTAGGTAAGGTAAAGCGTTTAGGACCTAAAACTTATGAACAAGCAGTTGGTTTCATCCGTATTACAGGGGGCGACAACATTTTAGACAATACAGGTATTCACCCTGAAAATTATAAGGAAGTTAAGGCAATTCTGAAAGACTTAGGTATTTCTTTAGAAGAACTTCAAAGTGAAGAAGTCAGAAAAAAAATTGCCAATTTCAATTTAGATGCCTTATCTCAATCATATGGTATTGGTAAAGAAACCTTAGTAGATATTCAAAAATCACTACTCACACCAGGGCGTGACCCACGTGAAGACGTTGCTGCGCCAATTTTAAGATCTGATGTTCTTTCATTGAAAGATTTAAAAGTAGGGATGAAATTACAAGGTACAGTGCGTAATGTTGTTGATTTTGGTGCCTTTGTCGATGTTGGTGTTAAACAAGATGGTTTGGTTCATATTTCGAGAATGTCTACAAAATTCATAAGTAATCCAAGTGATATCGCTTCTGTAGGTGATATTGTTGAAGTTTGGGTATCTGAAGTAGACGAGAAAAAAGGTCGCATCGGTTTAAGCATGCTTGAAATTAAATAAATTTCCATAAATTATAAAATAATTAAAATTAAATTAAAAAACTCTTGATTATTCTATTTTATTTGTTATATTTAAATTAACTTAAAGAGAGGAAGGTAGAAATGATGATGATTGTACATTTAAATATGCAAGCGGAATTTGTTTCTGCTTTCCCACATCAAAATTTATTATTATTATTAGCTAACTGAGGATTCTACCATATATTGTAGAGTCCTATTTCTCGTGAGATACGGGCTCTTAGCTAAGACGCCGGCCCGTTTGAACGGGTCGGCGTTTTTTATTTAGCTATGTTGTTGTATGTGGCTCTTGGGTTATGTTTGGGTTGTAGACAATATTTACAAATAGATGGGAGAAATATTTTATGAAAAATATGAAATTTACTAAAATGCTAACAACTATCTTTGCGGCTTCTATTATAGTAGCTGGTTGCTCACAAGTAACTACTGCCACTTCTAATAATTCAAATTCGTCATCCTCTTCAGAGGTGTCAACTAGCGATTCCGATACGGTAAATATTGGTGGACTTTGGGAACTAACTGGTGCTACTGCGGCATATGGTGTGGTCCAAGATAATGCTGTCCAATTGGCCGTTGAACAACGGAATGAAGAAGGCGGGATTGATGGAAAAGAAGTGAGCTATCAATCATACGACAATCAAGGTACACCAGAAGAAGCTGCTACAGGTATGACTTATTTAATTGAGCAAGGCAATTCAGTCGTCCTTGGACCGGCTACAGCGGCCTTAACTTTTGCTACCCAACCAGTGGCTGAAAATGCGCAAGTGCCATTTGTATCCGCAACGACAACAGTAGATAATGCAACCATTAACTCAGAAACGGGTGAGGTTTGGGAATACTTCTACCGGACAAGTTTTGAAATTTCTTTCCAAGGTGCTGCTATCGCTAAGTTTGCCAACCAAAATGGTTACGAAACTGCCGCTGTATTGAAAGATAACTCGACTGATTATGGTCAAAACCTAACAGATATCTTTGTTGAAAACTTTGACGGTGACGTGATTATTGATGAATCATATATTTCTGGTGATACAGACTTCAGCTCAGTCCTAACAAATGTTAAATCTCAAAATCCTGATGTAATCTTTATTGCAGGTTACTACCAAGAAGCTGGTCCAATCATAAAACAAGCCAGAGAAATGGGTATCGATATTGCGATTGTTGGTCCTAATGGTTTGGGTAACCAAAATATTGTCGAACTAGCAGGTGCTGAAAATATGAGCAATGTCTATTACGTAGCCCATTTCGTATATGCAGAAGATGCTGAAAAAGATGTCCAAGACTTCTATAATGCCTATGTTGAAAAATTCGGTACTGAACCGGATATGTTCTCTGCAGTAGCATATGACGCTGCAAATATGGTAATGGACGCGATTGATGCAGCCGATTCTACAGAACCAACAGCCGTCAAAGACGCTATTGGCGCAACGGAAGAATTTGAAGGTATCGCTTATGATATTACCTTCGATGAAGAGCATAACGTATCTGCACCGGCTTATATTCAAGAAGTAGTTAACGGTGAACCAACCGAAAATGTTACAGTAATTCAACCAGAATAAGGTGAAAAATCTGTATTTTACTCAAGTAAATGATAAAATACATGTAAACACTTAAAAACTATTGATAAATAGGGAGGGTTCTTCATGAAAATCAAACAATATATGAGTAAAGATGTGATCACTGTTTCACCGGAGACTTCTGTAACAGAAGCTGTGGCTAAAATGGAAAGTCACCAGATTCATAATCTGCCAGTTACAAGGAAAGGTCAATTTGTTGGGTTAATTACACAAGACATTATTGATGCAAAATCTGCTTCAGACGCGACAAGTCTAAGTGTTTACGAATTAAACTACATTCTTTCTCAAGCTGATGTTGAAAAATTCATGGACAAGAAAGTAGCAACTGCCACTACTGAGTGGATGGTAGAAGAAGCAGCGGAATATATGCGTGCGAATAACCTACGCGTTTTACCAATTGTTGATGAAAATAAAACAGTTCAAGGGATCGTAACTTATAAAGATATCTTCAAAGCCTTAATTGACTTATCTGGTTATACACCAGGTGATAAAGGTAGCCGTATCGTCGTAAAAGTTGTCGAAGATAGAGTAGGGGTCCTTTCAGAAATTACTAAAGTCCTTGCTGACGCGAGTGTAAGTGTATCGCATATCTTTGTGAATGACGAAGATGGTATTGAAATTACAATTCAAGTTCATACTGGTCAAGGTGACAATGCTAAAGCAGCTATTGAAACTGCTGGTTATGAAGTTGTCACACTATAATGTTATATAGAAGAAAAGTGGTTCAGATATAACATCTGGACCGCTTTTTGTATAACTTAAGTCGGCATTTTTTCGACAATATTCCTCTTATTCAGTAGGTTTTTTCAACCAAAAAAACAGCCAAAATCCTTTTAAATTAGGGTTTTTGACTGTTTTTTTTATTCATTAAAAAGTACATATGCGGCTAACAAGATTTGAACTTGCACGAGAATACTCTCACTGCCCCCTCAAGGCAGCGCGTCTGCCGTTCCGCCATAGCCGCGAATCTAGACTTCTAATGAAGTCTAGTGAAAATTAATAGATTAAACCAACTAAGAAAATGACTGCTAAGAAGAATAGTAGTAAAACACCCAAAATACTATAGAAGGCTTTTGATTTGTTGACATTACCTGATTGCAAGAAATGTATCGTCATGGTAATGATCAATAAAGCAATTTGCATTAAAGTCAATAATAGCACAAAAATCATAAAAATCAATGGCGCTAGTAATGAGCTTAAGAAACAAACGATAGCGACAATTACTGAGATACTATTCATACCAAAGAAATGGGTCAGCCATACATTGTTACTCATTTTTTCGGATTCATTATTCCGATTGAACAGGTGAATCATTGCTGGTAATAACCACAGGCTAATAATGAGAAAGACGAATGTTTTCAAACCAAAGCGCCAAGCAACAAATTCGAAATTCAAGTTTGGTAAGACAGATAAATCAGCAAACCATTCGTAATGAGAAACGAGGTAATTTGCAAGGGAAGTAATAGATACAGTATTTAAGATTGCAAGTAGCAATAAGCTTGTGATACCGTGGTTTGGATTCTTATTTAATTCGTTAGTGGTAGGTGATTGTATTGGTTTTTTGATATAAGACAAAAGATAAGCTATGTAAGAAGTGAGACGGTTGCCATCTTGTTTGTTTTGACGGCGACTAGGGCCACCATTATCAGTAGCTTTTGTCTTTTTATTGTTTTTGCCAAAAGAAAATAATGGCTTCTTAGCTTTCTTCTCGTCTTTATTATCATCTTTGCTATCATAAGAGTCGGTATTGTCACCCGCATAAGCTGCGTTTTGAATTGTAGAGGTTTGGTGCTCTTTATAAGCCTCAAATTGGTCGTCTTTATCATATATTGTATCCGCATATGAAGCTGCGGGAATATCAATCGTATCATGAAAGTCGTCATCCGGGTCACGATGGGTAAAAATATAGTCACAATTTGGACAAATTTTTGTATCTGTTGGAATTGTCGACTGACAGTTTGGACATATCATAGTTATTGTTGCTCCTCATCTTTTCATCACAATTTCCCTAACATTTACGGGTTTAAAAGTGTGATTTACTTCAATCCATGATAGCATAGTTTTATAGAGGACAGTACAATTACCAATAATTTTAATGTTTTTTAAGGAGTAAAAATATGACCTATCAACAAAAAACTTTACCAACAAAAGTTGATCCCAAAGAACATATAGAAGCATTCGATGTGTCGAAAACAAAAGCAGAAGATGGGTTGAAGCTATTGAAGATTTTCACCGAAAAAACAGAGGCAGAACCGATTATGTCGGGGCCATCGATCATAGGCTATGGTATTTATGAATATACGACTACTTCTGGCGTCGAAGGCGTTTGGCCAATGACTGGATTTTCGATCCAAAAAGCACGATTTTCCCTATACCAAAATTTGACCAGGAAATCTCGCAAAAATTCTTAGATAGAATTGGTAAGTATAAGGCCGGTGTTTCTTGTGTTTATATCAATAAATTAGCTGATATTGATGAAGGTGTGTTGAGAGAATTTATCCGCGAAGGATTTCAATATATGCAAAGTCTCTTCAAGACAATCGATAGAATATAAAAGTATTTGCATTTTTTTATCTTAAATAGGATATTTCGTTTAACCTTTTAAACTATCTTTGATAGAATACAACTATATAATAAAAAAAAGTTGAAATGGAGATGGAATCAATGAAAATGGCACATACTTGTTATCGTGTAAAAGACTTAGAAGCTTCAAAAGCATTCTATAAAGAAGCATTTGGTTTTGAAATTGCAGAAGAAAAAGATTTTCCAGAACACGAATTTACATTGACTTATTTATCATTACCAGGTGATGATTATGAGTTAGAGTTGACTTATAACTACGGTTCAGAGGCTTATGATTTAGGAAATGGCTATGGTCATATTGCGATTGCTGTAGAAGATTTAGAAGCGCTTCATGCATCGCAAAGCGAAAAAGGTTTGGATATTACTGACCTTAAACAATTACCAGGGGATACTGAACCAAGATACTTCTTTGTGACTGATCCAGATGGCTACAAAATTGAAGTGATTCGGTTATAGTAAAAAATGCAAGATCTTTAATGATTAAAGCTTTATCCGACAAAAAAGGATTGTTTTCTAAGTGATTTCATGTTATAATTTCAATATGCGATGAGGCGACACGCACAGCATATTGTAAGACTGTGCATGTAGTTAAAGAAAGTACACGATGAAAATCACCACGGGAAGTGGGTACTTGGTCAAAAGCTGATGTGAACGGCTTAGACCCTAGTCTTGGAAAGCGAGGACATTTTTGTTCTCGCTTTTTTATTTATCTAAAAATGAAAGCTTTTTCATACCACTAAGATTAAATTTTAAGTTATAATAGAGAATATAGCAATAATATCTGGGGGATTTGATTAATGCCAAGTAAGAAGTTAGTCATAGTAAGTTTAGATGCTTTTGGAACGGAGGATTTAGCTTATGCCTTAACGCTGCCAAACTTCAAGAAATTCCGTCAAGAAGCAGCTTTAGTAGAGGCAGTTGAATCTGTTTACCCATCACTAACCTATATGTGTCATACCTCAATTGTGACTGGTCAATACCCCAAAGATCACGGCATTATAAACAATACACTCTTACAACCCAACCGAATTTCTCCTGATTGGCATTGGTATACTAAATATATTAAAACACCAACCTTATTCGATATCGCGAGTGAAAATGATTTGAGTGTCTCAACAATCCTTTGGCCTGTTACCGGTAAAAGTAGATCAATAGATTATAATATTGCAGAAATTTTTGCAAACCGAAAATGGCTCTCTCAAGTTGCAGTATCCCTATTGGCATCATCACCTAAATACCTCATTGAAAAGAATCATAAATTTGGTTATTTACGGTCAGGGATCAAACAACCAGAATTAGACGACTTTGTAACGGCAGTAGCAGTAGACACTATTATGAATGAACAACCAGATGTGATGGCAATCCACCTTGTTGACCTTGATTCTACTCGACATGGTTTTGGCGTGAAATCACCTGAATCTAAAGCGGCCATTGAGCGAATGGACGCACATTTAGGTCAATTGTTCCATGCGATTGAGACAACGCCAGCCTATAAAGAAGCCCATATTGTCTTATTAGGTGATCATTATCAAATTGATACCCAAGTCGTTATTCGACCGAATCATCTATTTATAGAAGCTGGGTTAATTCAGACGAAGGCACAAAATAAAATCCAAGATTATAAAGTCTACGCAAAAGGGGCGGACGGCTCTTGCTATATCTATGTGAAAGATCATAATCCACTCACAATGGCACAACTTAAAGAACTCCTGGCACCTTTAAAACCTTACATCGAAACCATTTATAATCGGGAGGAAGCGGCTGCTTTAGGTGCAGACCCTGAATGTTTTGCCTTAATCGAAGCAAGTGAAGATTATTACTTTGAAAGTGACATTGAACGACCAATCATTGAAGATACCAATAAACATATTCCAGGCATCAAGCTATTAAAAGCGAGTCACGGCTATAGTCCTAAAAAAGAAAACTATACGACAATGTTTATGGCAAAAGGACCTAAGATTAAAGCTGGTGTAACTTTAGCCAGTGGGCGCTTGGTAGATGAAGGCCCAACAATGCTAGCAATGTTAGATTTAGCATTTAAAACGCCAGTAGAAGGAAAAGTGTTAGGTCAGATTTTTAAATAGCAAATAATATTATTTGCTATAAATAGGGAGGAAATCATTTTGTCTAAAGAAAAAGAAGCATTCCCATCAATCCAAGGTAGAAGCTTGTTCGATGAAATGTATTACTTTAATATTGGCCATCATTATGAGGCTTTTAAATTCCTAGGAGCTAAGAAACAAGTTATTAATGACCAAGAAGGCTACCAGTTTACTGTATGGGCACCGAATGCCAAGTGTGTTTACTTGGAAGGTGATTTTTCCGATTGGGCAGAAGTGCAAATGGATAAGGTTGCGGATACTGGTGCATGGACTGTTTTTATGCAAGATGCAAAAGAATGGGACATTTATAAATTTGTTATTGAAGATCAAGATGGCATTAAACGAGAAAAGCAAGATCCCTTTGCCTTTGCTGGTGAAGTTCCACCAAAGAACGCCTCTGTGATACAAGATATTCCAACTTACGAGTGGCACGATCAAGAATGGATCAAACAAAGACAGCAATCAAATATGTTTGCTAGCCCAATAAATATTTATGAAGTGCACATGTCATCTTGGAATAGACATGAAGATGGTTCGGCCTATACTTTTGCTGACCTAGAAGCAGAATTGATTCCTTACGTTAAAAAAATGGGCTATACCCATATTGAATTTATGCCTTTAATGGAACACCCATTAGAAGCCTCTTGGGGTTATCAAATTTCGGGTTACTTCTCTATTGCCGGTCGTTTTGGTCATGATTTTGGGCCATTAATGTCCTTCGTAGATGCCTGCCATCAGGTAGGTATCGGGGTCATCGTTGACTGGGTACCAGGTCACTTTGTGGTGAACGATGATGCTTTGGCCAATTATGATGGCACAGCAACTTTTGAATATCAAGATCCTAATCGTGCTGAAAATGTTAGATGGGGGACTAAAAACTTCGATTTAGGGCGTAAGCAAGTCCAGTCATTCTTGATCTCCAGTGCCGTATTTTGGCTCGAAACTTTCCATTTTGATGGTATACGGGTTGATGCAGTTTCAAATATGTTGTATTTGGATTATGACATTGGACCTTGGATGCCGAATAAATACGGCCATAACGTTAATCTAGAAGGGCTTGAATTTTTACGGAAACTCAATACAGAAATTCTTCTCAGAGACCCATCTTACTTAATGATTGCTGAAGAATCTACCGCTTGGAGCGGAGTAACGAAACCGACTAGCCTAGGTGGTCTAGGATTTAATTTTAAATGGAATATGGGTTGGATGAATGACACCTTGAAATTCTTCGGGATTGATGCCTTCAGTAGAAGCTATAATTACAAGTTAATCAATTTCACTTTCATGTACATGCATGATGAGAATTTTGTTTTACCTTTCTCACACGATGAAGTTGTACACGGTAAGCGTTCATTACTAGGCAAGATGCCGAATCATAACCGCTATGAGATGTTTGCGAACTTGCGTGTCCTTGAAGGTTACCGGCTACTATATCCTGGTAAAAAATTATCCTTCATGGGTAATGAAATCGGGCAATTCTTAGAATGGCGTTTCTATGAAGGGTTGGAATGGTCATCTCTAGAACGAGAGTACAATACTGAATTCCAATCTTACGTTGCTGAATTGAACCAGCTTTATAAAGAGACGCCTGCACTTCACGAGCAAGATAACCAAAAAGCTGGTATTACAATTATTGAAGCTGATGATGATCAAGAAACCACCTTATCATTTATCCGTCATGGTAAAGCAGCGGATGCCTTGTTAGTATGTGCCTTCAATTTCACGCCTGCTGAACGTAGTCACTACCGAATAGGTGTACCGTATGCAGGTACTTATCAAGTGGTCTTAAATAGTGAGATGAAGACATTTGGTGGTAATTGGGTGAGTCAAACCACAAACTTTGAAACAGTGGCGGTTCCACATAAAGGCCAACCATATTCACTAGAAATCAATCTGCCATCTCTAGCAGCAATAGCCTTTGAACCAGTAAATATTAAACTAACGCCTGAAACAACAAGAAATAAAAACCATTAAAGGGTTGGTCTGTTACTACATTTTCGTTGAAATGTCATGATCCCATCATATTTAGGTGGGTGCCTTATGTAAAAAGGGGGAAGGGAGTTTAACTCCGCTACTATGTTAAATAATGAAATGATCGCTATGATTCTTGCCGGTGGTAAAGGTACTCGCTTAGGAAAGTTAACAAAAAGTATTGCTAAACCAGCTGTTCCTTTTGGTGGTAAATATCGAATTATTGATTTTACCTTGAGTAACTGTATGAATTCAGGGATTACAACTGTGGGTGTCGTGACACAATATGAGCCGATGATTTTGAATGACCACATTGGGAATGGTGATTCTTGGGACTTAGATACACGCGATGGTGGTGCCTTCGTATTACAACCTTATTCTTCTAGTGATGGAGAAAAATGGTTTAATGGTACGGCGAATGCCATTTATCAAAATGTGTCTTTTATTGATAGTAAAAATCCAGAATATGTATTAATTCTTTCAGGAGACCATATTTATAAAATGGACTATGCACCGATGTTAGCAGCGCATAAGGCAAATGACGCCGATTGTACTGTTGCCGTTAAACCAGTACCTATGAATGAGGCGTCTCGCTTTGGTATCATGAACACAGATGACGAAGGAAAAATCGTTGAGTTTGAAGAAAAACCGGAAAATCCAAAGAGTAACTTAGCTTCAATGGGGATTTACATTTTTACATGGGACAAATTACGTGAATACCTAACGCAAGACCCAGAAGGCATGGAAGACTTTGGTCAAAATGTTATTCCTGCTTATTTAAACAATGATGAAAAATTGTTTGCTTATTCATTCGATGGTTACTGGAAAGATGTAGGTACAATCGACTCATTATGGGAAGCAAATATGGAAGTGCTTGATCAAGAACATCCATTACAAATCCGAGACAAAGGTTGGCCAATTTTCTCAAGAAATACGGTGACCACACCACAATTCTTATCGACGGAATCTGTAGTTGAAAATGCCATGATTTGTGATGGTTGTATTATCCGTGGCAGTATTAAAAACTCAATCCTTTCTCCAAATGTATTAGTTGGGAAAGATTCGACTATTGCCAACTCAATCATTATGAAGGGATCAAGTATTGGTGAAAGTGTCAAAATTGAATATGCGATTTTAGGTGAGGATGCCGTTGTTTCTGATGGGTCAGAAATCATTGGTACCCCTGATAGTATCACTGTCATTGGTTATGAAGAAGTAGTTGGAGGTAATTAATATGGTTAAAAATAGAGTTACAGCTATCTTAAATTTGAATGAATCGATAACTGATTTAATGCCTTTAACAGACAATAGACCAATTGCCAACCTACCATTCACTTGTCGTTACCGTATCTTAGATTTCTATTTATCAAGTTTATCGCACGCAGGTGTACGTTCTGTCGCTTTATTTATGGCTGAAACTGGTCGTTCTGTATATGACCATATCCGCTCAGGTAAAGCCTGGAACTTTGATAATTACACAGGTGGGATTTTTACCTTCTCACAAATGAACCATAAACGTGCTTTATATGAAGCAGCGAGTCGTAAAGGCCCATTCTATGATGACCATCACTTATTTATCGAACGGTCAAATGCAGAGTATGTATTTGTTTCAGGTGCCAAAATAGTAGCTAATGTCCATCTAGATGAAGTCATTGAAAAATTTGATGGTTGTGATGCTGATATCATTCGTGTTTACGCTGAAGTTCCGCGCGAACTGATTGAATACCATCCAAATGAATACATCATACATTTAGATGACGACCAAAATGTTGAGCGCCTCTCTAAAGAAGGGATTACACCAATTTCTCAAGCAACTATTAATTACGATATGAACATGGCACTGGTTCGAACAGACAAGTTGCTTGAAATGATTGACCGTGCTGAAGAAAATAACTACTACAAAGAGTTAGATGACGTTGTCATTGAATACATGGATGACTATAAAACAGTTGGTTACCTTTATGAAGGATACGTTGGTAACGTAGATTCTGTAAAATCTTACTATGATGTAAGCATGCAAATGCTAAATGGTGAATACTTTACCCAGTTATTCCAAGGCGATCAACCGATCATTACAAAAGCACATAATGGTTCGCCAACTTATTATGGTAGCCATGCAGATGTGATTAATGCACAAATCGGTACAGGTTGCCAAATTTATGGTGAAGTGGAACATTCTCATATCTTCCGTAACGTGGAAGTGGCGCCAAATGCTAAGGTAGAAGATTCTATCATTTTCCAAAGTGCGAAGATTGGTAAGGGTGCAAGCGTAAAATATGCAATTTTAGACAAAAAAGTTGAGGTAGCGCCAGGTGCAGTAATCACTGGAACACCGGAGGAACCTGTTGTGATTCCAAAAGGGACCTATGTCGCTGCATCAGATGAAACATTCCAACATCAAGCCTATAAGTTTAAAAAGGTCAAAGGATTTTAAATGGTAGATAAAGAGATGAGAGAAAGGTGACCATATGAAAGTTTTATTTGTTGCCGCTGAGGGTGCGCCGTTCTTCAAAACGGGTGGGCTTGGTGATGTTGCCTATGCCTTGCCAAAGGAATTGCGCAAACAAGGTGTTGACATCAGAGTAGTGTTGCCGTATTACACGCAAATGCCTGAAAGATTCAAGGAGCAACTGATTGAAATTACCCATTTTAGAGTTGAATTAGGTTATAAATCAGCCTATGTTGGGGTAAAGACGCTAACACTTGATAGCGTTCAGTATTACTTTATTGATAATTTAGCGTATTTTGACCGGGATCAATTGTACGGCCAAAATGACGACGGTGAACGGTTTGGATTTTTTGATATCGCAGTGATTGAAATGATGGAAAAAGTGGATTTTATACCAGATATCATTCATGTAAATGACTGGCAAACAGCGATGATTCCTGCCTTATTAGTGGATCGATACCATTGGGTAGATAGCTATCAAAATATCCGCAAAGTATTAACTATCCATAACATTCGTTTCCAAGGTTGGCAAAATGAATCTGTCTTAAAAGAGATTTTTAACACCACCTATGCCTTATACCATGAAAACGGGGTTAAAAAGGAAGGTCAAGTGAACTATCTTAAGGGCGGTATTAATTTCTCTGACAAGGTAACAACAGTTAGTCCGAATTACGCCCGCGAAATTCAGACACCTGAATTTGGTGAAAAACTAGATGGTGAATTACGTTATAACGCTTGGAAGTTATCAGGCATTATTAATGGGATAGATTATGAACAAAACAATCCAGAAACGGATCCTTATTTAGTTGAAAATTATGATGCATCAACAGTTCAAACGGGTAAAGTAGCCAATAAACAGGCCTTACAGGAACGAGTTGGCCTAAGTGTAGACCCGGATGTTGCTTTACTTGGTGTAGTTACGAGGTTAACTGATCAAAAGGGTATGCAGTTGTTACAAGAAAAAGCTGAGTATCTACTCACAAATTTCAATATTCAAATTGTTGTGTTGGGTACCGGTGATGAGGCGTTTGAAAACTCATTCCGTTATTTTGAATGGAAGTATCCCGGGGAATTCTGCGCATATATAGATTTTGATGTCGAATTAGCTCAACAAATTTATGCAGGTTCTGATATGTTCTTGATGCCTAGTGCATTTGAACCGTGTGGTTTATCTCAAATGATTGCCATGCGTTACGGTACTTTACCAATTGTCCACGAAACTGGTGGCTTATCAGATACCGTTCAACCATACAATCAATATACTGGTGAAGGTAACGGCTTCTCATTTAACATCTTTAGTGGGGATGTTTTCGCTCATATTATCCAATATGCCTTGGATATTTACGAAAACCAACCGGATGTATGGTTACAATTGATTCACCAAGCCATGGCGACAAACTTTAGCTGGACTGAACCGGCTAAGGAGTATATCCGTTTATATGAAGACTTGTTATAATTTTGGAAAATGATTTAAGCTTGCTAGCCAATTATTTTGGTAAATTGAATATCTTCTTTACATAAGACGATTACTGAGGTTGAGACACATAGGTTTCAACCTCTTTTCCTATTGTATAGGGCCTCATTTTTATGATAAGATAGCTCATAATACATTAAAATTGGATTGGAATGAAATGAAAAGATGAAAGTAGTAAAATTTGGAGGTTCATCAGTTGCATCAGCTGAGCAACTAGTGAAAGTGAAAGATATTGTAATTGGTGACGCTGACCGTAAAGTGGTGATTGTTTCTGCACCTGGTAAACGGGATAAGAATGATATCAAGGTGACCGATTTGTTAATCGACTTGGCTGCTGAAGTTTTACACGATAGTGAAAATGCATCAGCAACATTCAATAAAATCGTAGACCGCTTTAGAGATACAGCTGAAGGGTTAAAAATGGATCTAGCCATTATTGATGACATTTCCAACCAATTAAATGAATTAATTAGTTCGGATATCACAGACCAGCCAGCTTATTTTGTGGATGCGATTAAAGCCTTTGGTGAAGATGCGAACGCGCAATTAATTGCCGCTTATTTCTCTGGATTAGGTTATGAGGCCTCTTACTTAAATCCTCAAGATGCAGGCTTGTTCTTATCAGATAACCCTGGTCAAGCGCGGGTTTTACCAGAGTCATACCAAAATTTATACAAATTACGTGAACGTGCTGGTATAATCGTCATCCCTGGTTTCTTTGGTTACACGAAAGATGGAAAATTAGTGACATTTTCTCGCGGGGGTTCTGATATTACTGGTGCGATTGTCGCAAACGGTGTCAAAGCTTCAATGTATGAAAACTTTACCGATGTTTCCTCTATTTATGCCGCAAATCCTGGAGTAGTCCATAAGCCTGTCGCGATTGGGCAGCTGACATATTCAGAAATGCGTGAATTATCTTATGCTGGATTCTCCGTATTCCATGATGAAGCTTTGCAACCAGCATTCATCGCTGATATTCCAGTAGCAGTTAAAAACACTAACGAACCACAAGCACCGGGTACTTTGATTACCAGAACACGTCCAAAAAATAACCTCGCAATTTCAGGGATTGCATCAACAAGCGGATTTGCCTCTGTTTACATTAAAAAATATATGATGAATAGAGAGGTTGGCTTCGTTCGTCGCGTATTATCTGTCCTTGAAAAATATGACGTTTCATTCGAACATATCGTATCTGGTATCGATGATATCGATGTTATTTTTAAAGAAGATGCCTTATCGAAAAAAGAATTCGAAGAAATGGTTGCTGAAATCAAAGCTGAAACAGCAGCAGATTCTATTGAAAAACGCGACAACCTAAGCTTAGTAATGCTAGTAGGGGAAGGTATGATTGAAAATATCGGGAATACTGCCCGTGCAACCAAGGCCTTGTCAGAAGCTGGGATCAACTTGGAGATGATCAACCAAGGTTCATCTGAGATTTCTATTATGTTTGGGATTATTGAAGAAAGAGAAGATGACGCTGTTCGCGCCATCTACAATGAATTTTTCAACTAAATTCAATATGTATGAAAAAGGAGTGGCCAGGCCACTCCTTTTCATTTAGATAAAAATCCGAATATTATGAATTAAATAGTAAGAAGTACAAGATAACCACGATACCAAGGAAAATACGGTACCAACCGAATACCTTGAAGTCGTTAGTTTTAATGTATTTCAAGAATAGTTTAATAGTTAAGATTGAAATGACAAATGCTACAACCATACCAACTAGTAACAGCCAGATTTCTGTACCTGTGAATACGAAACCGTTTAATAAAGCTTTAACTAATTTTAGTGCTGAAGCACCGAACATAATTGGAATACTCATAAAGAATGAGAAGTTGGCTGCTAATGGTCTAGACGTCCCAACGATTGTTGCTCCCAAGATGGTTGAACCTGAACGAGATGTACCAGGAACTAGTGACAATACTTGGAACAAACCAATTTTGAAGGCGTCCATATATGTCATTTCTGCCATAGAGTTAATTTTTGCTTGTCTGTTTTTGTTGCGGTTTTCAATCCAGATGAACCAAATACCGTAGACAATTAACATAACTGCAACAACAAACCAATTCATTAAGTTTGCTTCCATCCATGAGTCTAATAGTAGGCCGGCAATAGCAGCTGGAAGACATCCAACGGCTACTTTAAACCAAGTCATCCAAGTTTCCTCTTTTTCTGTTTTGGATTTGCTTGGTGCGAATGGATTTAATTGGTTGAAGTTAATCCATACAACGGCTAAAATTGCGCCTAGCTGGATAACAACCAAGAAGATATCCCAAAATTCTCGACGTACATTTAATGTGATGAATTCTTCAAGAAGAATCATGTGTCCAGTTGATGAGATTGGTAACCATTCGGTAATCCCTTCAACGATACCAAATAAAATGACCTTTAATGTATCTAACATTTATCAATTTCCCTTCATTCAAAATAAAATAATTTCTCATTTCAGTATAAATGAAAACATTAAAGAAAACAAAAAATCATCATAACTTTAAAAAGTCTTTATATTTGAAATCTGTGAAATCGCTTCAGGCATAGGTTGTCATTATTTTTACGAATATGATATGATTAAAGCAATCAATAAAATGAATATTTAAGGAGCGAGTGATATGTTTGATTTTTTAAAAAAAAATAAGAAGAAGGAAACTTCAAAGCAACCGAGTAGTTCTAAAGTAGCGGAAACTTTATTTGCTCCTGCAACGGGCAAATTTAAATCTATCGATCAAGTAGATGATCCTGTATTTTCACAAAAAATGATGGGTGACGGTTATGCTGTAGAACCTGAAACAGGTGACGTTTATGCACCAGTTGTAGGTACTGTAATGAGTATTTTTCCAACTAAACATGCTATCTATATCAAAACAGATGATGATGTAGAAGTTTTAGTTCATATGGGTATTGATACTGTTGAATTAGATGGTGCACCATTTAATGTCACGGTAGCTGAGGGAGACCAAGTTAGTGCTGGTACGCAAATCGCCTCAGTAGATTTAGACCAATTAGCATCTGCAGGTAAAGGAAAATCAATTGTTGTCGTATTCACGAATTTAGAAGACTTTTCTAGTTTACAATTAACTGCATCCGGTCAAGTTACACATAGTGTAGAAGTAGGTACAGTAACAGCAAACAGCTAATTTAAATACGAATATATATTCAAATCATGGTCGGGGCATATATGTCTCGGCTTTTTTGTTGTCTAAAAAATGGCGTAAGTATTGTAATAGTAATGTTTTCACAAGTGTCTACCTGGTTATCAAAGTATAATGTTCGTTTTTCAAACGATTACAACGATATGATAAAATTACAAAGTGAGAGAGATAAACAAAAATACGAACTATTTTTATAAAATGACTTTACTTTTTCTGATTTATAACGTAATATAATTCTTGTAAGAAACGAACATTAAAAACTTTCAAAAATATAACATTCGTTTATTGGAGGAGAAACATGTCTACAAAATTCAAAAATATCGTTTTATTAGCTGGTTCTGTTTTTGCTTTAGCAGCATGTCAAGGTCAAAATGCTGGAACTGATACATCAAGTGAATCAGATTCTCAAGCAACATCTGAAGCTACTGGTGATTACGCTATCGGTATGATAACTGATGAAGGTGGGGTTGATGACCGTTCATTTAACCAATCTGCTTGGGAAGGTATGCAAGCTTGGTCAGAAGAAACTGGCAATAAAGTACAATATTACGAATCAACAGATTCATCTGATTTCGTACCAAACTTCAATACTGCGATTGCAGATGGTTATGACATTATCTTCGGTATGGGCTTCATGTTAGAAGATACTTTTAATGAAGTAGCACCTGCTAATCCAGACCAACAATTTGCCTTTATTGATGGACAAGTAGACCAACCAAACGTTGTATCAATGACTTTTAAAGACCAAGAATCTGCCTTCCTAGCAGGTATCGCAGCAGCAACGACGTCTGAAACTGGAAAAGTCGGCTTTGTAGGTGGAATGAAAACACCGGGTATTGACCGTTTTGAAACTGGTTTTAGAGCTGGGGTAGCTCATGTAGACGAATCAATTGAAGTGGATGCACAATATGTTGAATCATTCGGTGATGCGGCTACAGGTCAACAAATTGCCAATGCAATGTATACAAGTGGCGCAGATGTTATCTATACTGCTGCTGGCGGTTCAGGTAATGGTGTTTTCACTGAAGCACGTAACCGTTTAGAAGCTGATAGCGAAGCAAACATCTGGGTAATTGGTGTTGACCGTGACCAAACTGAAGAAGGTGAATGGTCAGGTGGTAACTTTACCTTAACTTCTACAATCAAAGACACTGGTTCTGCTATCGTTGCCATTACTGAGCAAACAATGGATACTGAATTCCCAGGTGGCGAGATGGTAGAATACGGTTTAGCAGATCAAACGGTTGATATCACAAGAGGTAACCTTGATGATGAAACTTGGGCAACAATTGAAGAAGCGAAACAAGCAATCATTGATGGTGAAATTGACGTTCCAGAATTCTCTTATTCAGCAGAGTAAGTGAGTATAGAAAAGTAAATTGCGTCAGTCAAATTGGCTGACGTTTTTAATTTGGATAGGCGTCTAAGTTAGAAAAGAGGAAGATAGACATGCAAAATGAAAATGTCATTGAAATGCGTGATATTACAAAAATATTTGGTACATACAAAGCCAACGATAATATCAATTTCAATTTAAAAAAAGGTGAAGTTCATGCCTTACTAGGGGAAAACGGGGCCGGAAAATCGACCTTGATGAATATTTTGTCCGGTTTACTAGCACCAACATCTGGTGAGATTTTGGTGAACGGTCAAGCGGCAGTCATCAGTTCACCTGACCATGCCAATAAATTAGGTATAGGTATGGTTCACCAACATTTTATGTTGATTGATAAATTTACAGTAGCCGAAAATATCGTGCTTGGTAAAGAGTCTACAAAATTTGGATACCTTGACGAGAAGGCAGCTTATACAAAAATCAAAGAGTTATCTAGCCAATACCATTTGGCCGTAGATCCAGATGCTTACGTACAGGATATTTCTGTTGGTCAACAACAAAGAGTTGAAATCATTAAGGCGCTGTACCGTGGGGCTGATATTTTAATTTTTGATGAACCGACTGCTGTATTGACCCCTCAAGAAATTGAAGAATTGATGCACATTATGAAAGCTATGACGCTTGAAGGCAAATCCATTATTTTGATTACCCATAAATTGGATGAAATCACCTCAGTTGCTGATCGTTGTACAGTAATTCGTCGCGGTCAAAGTATTGATACGGTTGATGTCGCAAACACCAACAAGCAAGAGTTGGCGGACATGATGGTTGGACGTCATGTGAATTTTAAAGTTGAGAAAAAGCCAGCTGAGACAGGCGAAGTTATTTTGCAGGTCAATGATTTAGTGGTCAATGAATCTAGGGGCTTACAGGCAGTGAAATCTGTAGATTTTGAGGTGCGAGCAGGTGAAGTTTTAGGCATTGCTGGAATCGATGGTAACGGACAAACTGAATTAATCCAAGCGATTTCAGGTTTAAGAAAAGTGGTTTCAGGAAAAGTGACTTTAGCTGGTAAAGATGTGACCAACAAGCGTCCGCGTAAGATTACGGAAGCTGGATTAGGACATATTCCGGAAGACCGGCAAAAACATGGTTTATTCCTTGAATTATCGATTGCAGAGAATATGACCATGCAGTCTTATTACCAAAAACCTTTCTCAAAAAATGGGCTCTTAAACCACAATTTCATCAATGACCATGCCAAAATTTTAATCGATGAATTTGACGTGAGAACTGAAAGTGAAGCAACGCTAGCAGGTGCCTTATCAGGTGGTAATCAACAGAAGGTAATTATCGCGCGTGAAATACACCGAAATCCAGACTTATTAATCGCAGCTCAACCGACTCGTGGTTTGGACGTAGGGGCGATTGAGTTTGTGCACGACCGGTTAGTACAACATAGAGACGCAGGGAAGAGTGTATTGTTAATGAGTTTTGAACTAGACGAAATTATGGGTGTTGCTGACCGGATTGCAGTGATGCATGACGGAAAAATAAATGCCATCGTTGATGCTGGCGATACGAATGAAACGGAATTGGGTCTATTGATGGCGGGTGTAAGCTTAGAAGAAGCACGCGTTCAAAGCGCCCTACATCCAGTCGGTCAAGATACAATAGCGGAAGGGGTTGAACCAGTTGAAAGCATTTAAGACAAATACGCTTTTTGAAAAATTGGCTATTCCAGTGATTTCTATTTTAAGCGGCTTTATTCTAGGCGCCTTAATCATGTTATTCTTCGGCTACAATCCAATTGCTGCATACGATGCGATGATCATGACTGTTCTATCTAGTCCATACTTCATTGGTGAAGTTTTAAGACAAGCAACAGTGTTAACGTTAACTGGTTTAGCTTTTAATGTGGCTTACCAATCAGGCTTCTTTAATATTGGTTTATCAGGTCAATTATTAGCCGGCTGGTTATCATCAGTAGCTTTCGCCTTGGCCTTTCCAGATTTACCACAAATGATTATGGTACCTGCAATCCTAGTTATTGGGACCTTATCTGGTGCCTTATACGCCTCAATTGCTGGTGTTTTGCGTGCCTACTTAGGGACAAATGAAGTTGTTGTGACGATTATGTTGAACTATATCATCTTGTATACGACCAATTACCTTATTCGTGAGGTGCTAGGGTCAGGGAATATGACTGATAAAGTAGGCGAGAATGCTTCCTTAGCTTTAGGTTTTATTTCAACATTAACAGGTGGTTCTCGTTTAAATATGGGTATTTTCATTGCTATCATCATGGTTATTCTATACGGATTTGTGATGAAACATACAACTATGGGCTTTGAATTAAAGGCTGTTGGGCTAAATAAAGATGCAGCGGCATATGCAGGTATTCACGTGGAGAAAAATATCGTGTTAGCCATCTTCTTGTCTGGTGGTTTGGCTGGTTTAGCGGGCGTCATCCATGGTATCGGGACTTTTGGTAACTTGTATACACTAACATCTCTACCATCTGAAGGTTTTAACGGCATTGCCGTTGGCTTGCTTGGAATGGGGACCCCGGTCGGGACTTTACTAGCTTCTATCTTATTCGGCATCTTGAATATTGGGGCTTCATTTATGCCAAACCGTGCCGGTGTACCGGATGAATTGGCGAGTGTTATTACAGCTGCTATCATCTTCTTTATCGGTTCATCTTACATCATTTCATATGCAATAGATAAATTCGGTAAGGGTAAAAAATCGACAGTTAAGGGGGACCAATAATGAACTTTTCTACTATTTTACAATTAATTGTGTCTTCAACATTAATGTACGCAGCACCCCTTATGTTTACCGCAATCGGTGGTGCCTTCTCCGAACGGTCAGGTGTGGTGAACATTGGTTTGGAAGGGATTATGGTAATGGGCGCCTTTGCTTCAGCCGTTTTCAATATCGCCATGTCAGACACTTTCGGGGCCATGACACCTTGGGTTGGTCTTTTAGTGGGTGGACTAGTCGGCTTGATCTATTCAGGAATCCATGCCGTCTCATCTATAAACTTCCGCGCCAATCAAACCATTTCCGGTACAGTATTGAACTTAGCGGCTCCTGGATTATCTGTTTTCTTAGTGAGAGCAATTTATGGAGCAGCGCAAACAGGTCCATTAGCGAAACCTTTTGTGACCTATAATATTTTAGGTTTGAATAACATCCCAGTTATTGGACCAATTTTCTTCCAAAATACTTCCGGTCCAGCTTATCTAGGAATCCTATTCGCTGTAATCGCTTGGTTTGTCTTATTCAAAACCCGTTTTGGTTTACGCCTACGTTCAGTCGGCGAGCACCCAGAAGCAGCTGAAACACTTGGTATTAACGTAAACGCAATGAAATACGCTGGCGTTTTGATTTCTGGACTCCTTGGCGGTATCGGTGGGGCAGTTCAAGCACAGGCCGTACAGAATGAATTTTCTGTAATTACCGTGGCAGGCCAAGGATTCATGGCCATGGCGGCAATGGTTTTTGGTAAATGGCATCCAGTCGGTGCACTACTTGCTGCAATATTCTTTGGATTCGCGCAAAGCTTATCGGTAACAGCAAACTATATCCCGATTATTCAAGATGTACCATCAGTTTACTTAGATATTGCGCCTTACATTTTGACGATCATCGTATTAGTTGTATTCATTGGTAAAGCCCAAGCGCCAAAATCCTTAGGGAGAACCTTTGTTCAATCGAAATAGTAAAAATTATCAAGCATCCATTCAAATTTCAGAATAAACAAAGAAGGGGCTGTGACATAATTGTCACGCCCCTAATTGCTGTCTAACAGTAGCCGTTATATCGACTCTCTTCTGACACTTCCCAAAATACGTTAATTACTGGGCAGTAATTGGCTTATTTTGGCCCAGCACGTCGAGTCTTAACGACTTTTGTCACACCACTTTATTCCGGTCGTTCTAATACATAAGGTTTTGTGATATCTGTATACAAGTTGCCGGCTAATCTGGCAACAGGGTCTAAGGCTTCGTATAATACGTAGCCTTTTTCCTCGTCATATACCGATTCATCTAAATGATAGTCGGTAATTTCAAGGATGAACATATCAGTGATGATACGGTCCTCGCGGTCACGGATTGGGATATACTGGTATACTTTTACTTCAAGACGAATTAAAGCATCGGCCACACCTGGTGGGCTCACAGTCTTAGAATTAACCGTTTGAATGTCTGCTAGGGTCAATTCACTGACGTCTGCTGAAACTTTGGCAGCGGTAGCGTTCATTTTATCAATGAACGACTTGCTGACAATATTCACTACACCTTCAGGATGGTCTAATAAATTGCGGGCGGTATCTTTAATTGAAAAATCTTCTTTTCGAAGAATAGCCATTGAAATCAAGGGCAACTTTTGCCCGGCACCACTAGTAAAAGAAAAGGGTGCCAAATTGATGACACCCTTTTCCGTGTTTTCACTAGTAATCCAACCAATTGGTCGGGGTACAATGGCACCAGATAGCAATTTATATTGTAGCTTTTCGTCCATGTGGCTGGCTGCTAAATGATACATGAATGGTTAAACTCCTTTAAACTGGTGTGACACAAACGATTTCGTTAATGCTTGTATTATCAACGTAGGTTAATAAACCACTTTCTTGGTCACGTGTAAATAATGAAATTTGTGGTTGGAATTGGTGACCAACAATGACAAATGATTCATCTGCATTGAAGTTGAAGTCACGCGGAAAATTACCTTCAGTTGAAATGTTTTGAATTTCAGTTAAACTTTGACCATCTGCTGAAACTTCAAAAACAGTAATTGAGTTGTGACCACGGTTTGAAACGTATAAGAACTTGTTGTCACTTGATAAACGAATCGCTGCTGATGAGTTGAATTCAGTCCAATCGCTTGGAATCGTGTCATAACGGTTACCAGCAACTAAGGAACCATCTTCTTGAATGTTTAATACTTCAACTGTGTAGTCCAATTCCCCTAAAAGGTAAACGATTGGTTCTGAATGGTGGAAGGCAAGGTGACGTGGTCCAGTACCTGGAGCTGCTTTGTATACACTCACTTCAGCTAATTTGTTATCATCAGTAAGTGTATAAGTGTGAACTTCATCAGTTCCTAAATCACAAGAAAGAATGTATTTGTGGTCATTTGTTGGATGGATAAAGTGGGCATGGGCAAAGTCTTGATTTTCATGCGGGCCAACTGGTGAAGTATGTTGGATGACATCCGTTACAGTTAACGTACCATCTTCGTTGACTTTAATCACTGCTAATTCACCTTTTTTGTAGTTAGCGTTATAAAGAACATTTGCTTTTTCATCATATGTTAAGTAACAACCATTTTCGTTAAATACTTTCACACGGTCTTTAAAGGCAAATTGACCATCATTATTTTCGTAGTGGGCAACACCAGGCTCATCACCGTCACTTAAAGTAAATAGGTGTTTGCCGTCTTTAGATAAAGTAATGTAAGTAGGGTTGTTTTCTTCAATAATCAATTCACTTGCTTCAAAAGCTTTCTTATCAGCATTTAGCTTTAAGGTATGAATACCCTTATTGTCTTCACGTGTATAACCAGATACATAAATCGTTTCCATAATAAAAATCCCTTCTTTCTTAAGATAATCTCATTATACAAGAAAACGCTCTTATTAACATCAAAAATGGATATACTTTGATTGTTTAGGCACATATATATAGGAAGAAATATTTGCTATAATAGACTTATGCATTATAGGAGGGGACGTCATGAACGATAAAATCAATCCAGAAGAAACACCAACAACGAAAAATCCATCGTCATCGAAAGACCATACAGCTTTTTCAAAATCCTGGTTTTTCAAATACATTTTAAATAATCGATATACTGGCGCCTTGATAATCGGTATTTTAATTGTCATTTTTGTGAGCTTATTTACCCGAGTATCATACCTTTTAGACCCCGCCGTGTCCTTTATCCAATATGTTTCACTACCTATTGTTGTAGCAGCCATTTTCTACTATTTGACAGTGCCTTTAGTGAATCAAATCGAAAAAGGGGGACTCAACCGAACTTGGGGGTCAGCAATCGTTTTACTACTGATTGCGGTGGTCGTTACAGGCCTTGTCGCCTTGATCCCAACAGTAGTGGATGAGGGGCGTAATTTGATCAATAACTGGGATACTATTTGGACAGACTATCAAAGTCGCTTACAAACCTTGATTCGTGGTGATTGGTACGACCAAGTGAACATGGTGGTTCAATCATCCATGAATAATGTATTAGACCTGTCATCATTTAATTGGGAGAGTATTGCCAATTCAGCAATCACAAGTGTCTCGTCTATCGTAGGGACAGTGACTAGGGTAACAGTAGCTATTTTTACCGCGCCGATTATCTTATTCTACATGTTACGCGACGGCCACAAATTGCCGACATATTTCGCACAATTTCTGCCTATTAAAATTCGAAAGTCGACTTTACACCTATTAAGCGATATGAACTTACAAATTAGCCAATATATCCGTGGGCAAATTATTGTCGCGATTGGGGTGGCCATTATGTTTGTAGTTGGTTACTCAATTGTTGGACTACCATATGGGGTAATTATTGGGGTTGCTGCAGGTTTCCTAAATATCATCCCTTATATAGG
Organism: Aerococcus viridans; assembly: GCF_002083135.2. Lineage (NCBI taxonomy): Bacteria > Bacillati > Bacillota > Bacilli > Lactobacillales > Aerococcaceae > Aerococcus > Aerococcus viridans. The sequence continues at coordinate 1,752,966 of NZ_NBTM02000001.1, forward strand.
GTCATTCATAGCCATGGTGCCAGCCATTATTGTCGCGATTGTAATGGGGCCAATGATGATTGTAAAGGTCTTAATCGTATTCGCTATTGAGCAGACGATTGAAAGTCGTGTGATTTCACCACAAGTTTTGGGGTCTAATATGGCTATTCACCCGGTCACCATCATGCTTTTATTGATCTCAGCAGGATCAATTTTCGGGGTTGCGGGGGTTGTATTCGTCATTCCAATTTACGCTGTCATCAAAGTCATGTTTAGCCACTTCTTTTCTTGGTATAAAAGGGTTTCCGGCTTATATTTAGAAGAAGAAGGCATCTTAGAAGACACCATTTCAGAGGATACACCCGGCAAGTAATTTTTATTTGTGTACTGAGATAAAAGGGCGTATAATGCCCTTTTGAAGCAATATTCGCATTGTTTGCATTATAAAACATAAAAGGAGGAATTAGATGTGGCGTTTAATTAAACGAATTCCCTTTTGGGCTATGTTCGGGGCAATTGTCTTTGCCTTAACACAGGCCATTGGGGAATTATTATTGCCAACGCAGACCGCTCGCATTATCGACGAGGGTGTTGCGGCAGGAGACATGCAGGCTATCTATAGGATTGGTGGCCAGATGATCTTGATTACCATCTTAGTCATCATTTCTGCAGGGATTTCAGTATATATTTCTGCTCGTACCAGCCAAAACTTGGGTAGAAAATTGCGTAATGAAATTTATACAAAAGTTTTGCAGTTTTCAAAAGAAAATATGGGGACCTATGGTGAGGCCTCATTGATTACGCGTTCTTCAAACGATATTCAACAGGTTGAAGTTACTGTTATGATGATTATGCGTATGGTCTTGCTTTCGCCAGCCATGCTACTAGCAGCTGTCGTGATGGCCGTATTAGCTAGTCCAGAATTGAGTTTAGTTTATGCAGTCTCAGGTCCAGTATTAGCCTTGTTAATTTTTATTATTTTACGCATTGTGTCACCATATTTTAAATCCATGCAAAATAAGGTTGATGATTTGAACCTTATTTTCCGAGAAGGATTGACAGGTGTACGTGTTGTAAGAGCCTTTAACAAATCAGATTTTGAAGTAGCAAGATTTGCTGAAGCCAATAAAGATTATGCGGATACAGCGATTAAAGCGATGTTCCGGATGTCTTTTTTAATGCCTATCATGACAACAATTTTATCACTAACAAACATCACTTTATCATGGCGCGGTGCCCATTTAGTGGCCGCTCAAAATCTAAGTGTTGGGATCATCCTTTCATTCGTGAACTATTCATTCATTATCATGTTCTCATTCATGATGTTAGGGATGATTTTCGTGATCTTACCGCGTGCCCAAGTGTCCGCTCAACGGATCAACGAAATTTTGGATACTGAAATCGCTATCCATTCACCTGAAAACCCAGTATCTATTGATCGTCAAGCACCAGGTGAAGTGACATTCGAAAATGTTGCCTTTAGATTTGGTAATGCAGAGCATAATGTAGTGGATGGTATCAACTTCCAAGTGAAACCAGGACAAACCCTAGCCATTATTGGGGGTACTGGTTCTGGAAAAACGACGATCGCCAACTTGCTCTTACGTTTTTCAGACGTAACCAAGGGTGCTGTTAAAGTCAACGATACAGATGTGCGCGACCTGTCATTGAATAATTTGCGTGATTTGGTTGGCTATGTACCGCAAAAAGCTAACTTATTCTCAGGTACTATCCGTGAAAACTTGAAGTATGGTAACGGTGACGCTAGCGATGAAGAACTTTGGTATGCCTTACGCATTGCCCAATCTGAATCGTTCGTTCGCGAATTGCCGGATGGTTTAGATGCCCACGTGGCTCAAGGTGGGAATAACTTCTCGGGTGGACAAAAGCAAAGACTTTGTATTGCCCGTGCCATCGTTAAACAAGCAAACATTTATCTTTTCGATGACTCATTCTCAGCCTTAGATTACACGACAGACCGTAATTTACGAGGCGCTTTAAAAGAAGTGACTGAAAATGCGGCAACAATTATTATTGCGCAACGCGTTTCAACTATTCGTGATGCAGATACGATTGTGGTCCTTGATAAGGGTGAAATATCAGGTATTGGTAGCCATGATGAATTGATGGCAAATGACATCTACCGAGAAATTGTCGAATCACAAATTAAGGGGGCGAACTAATGGCGAATAAAAGAAAAAAACTAGAAGGCCGTCGTCATAAACCAAAAAACTTTTGGTCAACCCTAGGTCGCTTCATCAAATATATGGCTAGTCGGAAATGGACATTCTTATTGATTATTGTCCTGATTATCCTAGCAACCACATTCCAAATTGTTTCACCACGTATTTTAGGTCAAGCAACTACTCTGATTACCGATGGGGTAAGTAATGGCTTGCAAAACGTGGATGGACAGCAAATGTACGTCATTGATTATGCTAGGTTAGTAAAAATCTTAACCAAAGTAGTTACATTTTATTTAATTAGTGCCTTATTTAACTTCTTACAAGGGGCTTTACTAAGTCGTACTGCCCAACGTGTAATTGAAGACTTAAGAAACGACATGCGCGCGAAATTAAACCGTCTGCCGATCTCATTCTTAGATTCAACGCCAAATGGTGAAATCATGTCACGTGCCATTAATGATGTTGAAGCGATTGCTATGTCACTACAACAAACCTTGCAACAGGTCTTGATGTCTAGTACGCAATTTGTCCTAACTATCGTGATGATGACCTTAATTAGTCCAAAAATGACTTTAATTGCAGCAGGAACTATTCTGCTATCTACAATTGTTATGCTATCTATTACACCGGTATCGCAAAGACTATTCGCCACCCAACAAAGGGTGCAAGGGAATATGAATGCCTATATCGAAGAAAACTATTCTGGTCAGATTGAAAATAATGCCTTCAACCAAAATGAAGGTAAAATTGCTCAGTTTGAAGAGAAATCCGCAGCATACTATGCGGTTTCTTGGAAGGCGCAGTTCATTTCTGGTATCTTGATGCCGTTAATGAACTTGGCGAAGAACCTTGGTTACGTAGCAGTAGCTATCGTCGGTGGTTTCTCAGTGGCTAACGGTACTATGGTAATTGGTGACGTCCAAGCCATGCTACAATACGCGGGGATCCTATCAGAGCCTCTAAAACAAACCGCCAACATGATTAACCAACTACAACGTATGGTCGCGTCTATCGAACGTATTTTTGAATTCCTTGACGTTGAAGAAATGGAAGAAGTGACTTCCGGTCAGCCAGCCATTGAAACGGATCATAAGATGCTTTTCGACCACGTGCAATTTGGTTATGAACCTGGCGAAGAGAACCTATTAATGACTGACTTCAACCTAACCGTTGAACCAGGTCAAATGGTGGCGATTGTAGGACCTACAGGGGCCGGTAAATCAACCATTATCAACTTAATCGAACGGTTCTATAATATTTCTGGTGGGTCGATCAAATACGAAGGTGTAGACACTAGAGATATTGACCAAGAAGAGTTACGGTCACGAATGGGTATGGTATTACAAGATACTTGGCTATTTAATGGATCTATTGCAGACAACATCGCTTATGGGTCAAACAATCCAAATGTGACGCGTGAAGATGTGGTTCGTGCCGCAAAAGCTGCCCATGTAGACGACTTTGTACGGACCTTGCCAGATGGATATGACACCATTATCAATCAAGATGGATCTAATATTTCCCAAGGTCAACGTCAATTAGTGACGATTGCTCGGGCCTTTATGTCTGATCCAGAGATTTTAATCTTAGATGAAGCGACATCATCCATTGATACCCGTACAGAAAAACTCATTCAAAAAGCCATGAATCAATTGCTTGAAGGACGGACTTCATTTGTTGTTGCCCATCGTCTATCAACCATTCAAGATGCAGATAACATTATTGTATTGAACCATGGTGACGTAATCGAAACAGGTAACCATGAAGAATTATTAGCTCAAGAAGGCTTCTATTACAATCTTTATAATTCACAATTTGTGAAAGGTGAATTTGAATAAGCACATATATGCAGCAAAAAAAGCGAGTCGTTTTAATCTAAACGGCTCGCTTTTTGAGTGCATCTCATTCAAATGTCATGATACTTTTACTGGTACTAATTGTTGGTGTGTAGGCTTTTGATAATGATAGGCAAAGTCATCATCTAAAATCCACTTGGCAATATCTCCTTGTGGAATCAAAAGAGGCATCCGGTCGTGGATGAGACTGACAACTTCATCAGGTTCCGTAGTGATGATAATCGATTCAGCTTGTTTTTGCCCGGTCTTTTTGTCAGGATAAATCCGGTAAAAGCCACCGACGTAAATGACCTGACCAGGATCGGAAAAAGTGTAAGCTTCCTTATTATCAGTAAATTCAAAGAAGGCTGACATAGGGAAGACAATCCGTTGACCTTCAAATGGTCCTTTAAAGGTCTTCTTGTTGCGGACTGTTTCAACCCGGGCGTTAATCATCAATTGACTGGGTTTGAAACCTGTAAAGCCCCAACGCGTAATACCAGGGACGATTTCACCATCTGGATTAGCGCCAAGTGTCACCACTTGATTTGAAGGGTAGACCGTCCCATCCCTTAAGTCAGTCACATCAACACCGTGACTGGCAATTTCTTCGTAATAATCGAAGAGAATTTGCTCATTTTTATCATATAAATAGCGACCACACATAGCATAGCTCCTTTACTTTTAAGCAAAAGGGACTTCAAAATTAAGCTGACTGGTTTTCTCTTGCTAATCTGGCTTTCATATTTTTAATGGCTAATCCAATGATTTCATTGGTTAATTGTTCGTTACGTACTAATAAAGGACCGTGGAAGTAAGAGCCAAAAGTATTTTTATACATAACACCTTCAGTTTGGTCTTCACCGTTGTTACCAAAACCAGTAACCACTTTACCTAAGGGTTGAGTATTTTCCCCTAAAAAGGTCCGGCCGTTATGGTTTTCATAGCCGTAGTAAGTCTGGCCAAAACGGTCATTTTCAATGACGATGTCACCAATAAAGCGGTTATTGTCTTGATTTAATGTGTAGTGGTCTAAGGCACCAATACCTTCTAACCGATCGCCAGCCGCATTGATGTAGTACTTTCCAAGTAATTGAAATCCACCGCAGATACCAATTGTTACACCGTCGTTTTCAATAAACTGGGTTAAAGCTTCTTTTTTTGACTGGATGTCACGGGCTACAATTTTTTGTTCATAGTCCTGGCCACCACCGAAGAAGACAAGGTCAAATTGGCTAGGGTCAAATTCATCACCGATAGAAACTAATTGGGTTTCGACATTGACGTTTTGTGCTTTCGCTGCATGTTGTAACATCAACAAGTTACCGTTATCACCATATGTATTCATTAGGTTCCCATATAAATGGGCAATTTTTAAAGTTTGTTCCATTAACTCATGCGCTCCTTCACGTAACCTAATTCAGCTAGTTCTTTTCTAATCGCAAGCATTGCTGTATAAGTCGCTAGGATATAGACTTTTTCAGTCGGTGCATTTTTCACTGTTTCAATGATGGCTTTAGGATCTTCTAACTGGATTAATTGGTCTTCTTTAAAGCCAGCGACTGCCATACGTTTAGATAAGTCAGCCACACGAATACCTGCCACATAAGAAGCTACAACATTGTCCATTTCGGCTAATTTTTCAAAGTTTCCATCCCAAATCCAGGATACATCTTGGCCGTCAGCTGGACGGTCATTTAAAACTGAAATCAGGGTATATGGTGCTTTTTCTAAAAGACATAATTCGATGATTTGGTTTAGACCTACAGGGTTTTTGATAAGGTTAATCCGTAAGTCGTGCTCTTCCACGTTAATGGCTTCTTGACGCCCGAAAATACGTTTAGCTCCTTGCAATCCTTCAGCGATATCTGCTTGGCTGACACCAAAATAACGTCCTAGTGAGTAAGCTGATAAGGCGTTGTAGACATTATATAAACCAGCAACTGGAATACTGTATTGGTAGCCATCAATTGTAAAGCTAGCTGATTCCGGTGTTAATTCATTGATTTCTTCTACTTGGTAAGTCAATGTTGGACGACTAACGCCACAGTTTGGACAGAAGTAGTCACCTAAGTTGCTGTAAGTAATGCTATGGTAGTGTAAAACGTGTTCACAGTTTGGGCAAATAACGCCATCCGTATTGTTGTCAGCTAGGAAGTCTTTTGATTGGTCTTCAGTGTTGAAACCAAAGAAAACTTGCTTGTTGTCTACTTTACGTGATGAGAAAATTGGGGCATCCCCGTTTTGCATTAGAATAGCGTCTTTCGCTTTTGCTGCACCTTGTAGGATAAAGTCATAAGTGGTGTAGATTTCACCATAGCGGTCCATTTGGTCACGGAAGATATTGGTGGTTAAAATCACTTCTGGTTTAATGTGTTCAGTGATATGACGTAAAGAAGCTTCGTCCACTTCAAGAACAGCGACTTTATCCTTGGACTTTGTACCAGAGTCTTCAATGAAGGATGAGGTAATACCTTGCAGCATGTTTGACCCTGAATTGTTAGTCATGACATGGTCAAATTTTTGTTTCAAAATATTGACAGTTAGGGCAGTGGTCACTGTTTTACCGTTGGTACCTGTAATAATGACTACACGGTAATTCTCACCTAAGGCTTTTAGGATCTCAGGATCAATTTTCTGTGCAATTTTACCGGGTAGAGAAGTACCACCGCTTGTAAATCTCTTTAATAACTGTTGGCTCGTACGGCCAGCTACTGTTGCTAGTTGACTCTTAAATTTCATTTTTGGCACTCCTCTAATCATTTGCTATCCGCCACTTTGGCGAACTCTTAATAAGCTAATTTTACCATAGGTGGGCAAGATTCTAAAAAAATTCCTGTCATTTAAAATTTCTTTAAACTTTTACTGGGAATTTGACTTGCAAGCAGGAAATAAAATTGACTAGTGACGGGAATAAAAGTAAAATGAATAGCTGAGTAAATCGATATTAAAAAGTATGGGAGTGTTTAGATGGCTCAGTTATTTTTCCGTTACGGTGCGATGAATAGTGGTAAGTCTTTTGAAATCATTAAGGTAGCACATAACTATGAAGAACAAAACAAACATGTCTTGGTTTATACCAGCGCTGTTGATAACCGTGCAGGTGTCGGGAATGTGTCTAGTCGTGTGGGTGAAGAAAGATTAGCGCGCGCGATTGCGACGGAAACAGATGTGTATGAGGATTTAACCACTTATATGCGTGAGAACGACCAAAAAATCTATTGTGTTCTGATTGATGAAGCCCAGTTTTTATCAAAAGACCATATCTACCAATTGGCACGTATTGTTGACGAATTAGATATCCCAGTTATGGCTTTTGGCTTGAAAAATGACTTCTTAAATAACTTATTTGAAGGCTCTAAATACCTATTGCTTTTAGCTGACAAGATTGAAGAAGTGAAAACCATCTGTTGGTTCTGTGCCAAGAAAGCCATTATGAATATGCGTGTTGCTGACGGCAAACCTGTATACGAGGGTGAGCAAGTGCAAATTGGCGGAAATGAAGCCTATTACCCAGTTTGCCGTAAACATTATCACCATCCACCGTTGAAAGATGGTAAAATCTATATTGAGCGCAACGCTGGTGAATAACAAGTAGGTAGGTGTAAGTCAATTAACATTTGTCACACCTAGTTTAATATCGAAATAAACTGTAAGTTTTACATAAAGAAATAGAAAAGAGTTGAAAGCATGTTTACAGACCAATTAGATTCATTTATTGCCCGCTATGCGGAAGTAACTGAGTTAATGAGTGACCCGGACGTGATTAATGACAATCAACGGTTCCGTGCTATCTCTAAAGAAGAAGCCGATTTAAGACCGAAAGTAGAAACATTTAGTCACTATAAAGATGTGATTCAAGCTATTGAAGATACTGAGGAATTATTAGCAGAGTCATCAGACGATGAAATGACTGAATTAGCAAAAGAAGAATTGAAAGAATTAAAAGCAGAACGTGACAATCTTGAAGAAGAGATTAAACGTTTAATGATTCCTTCAGATCCAAACGATGATAAAAACATCATCATGGAAATCCGTGGTGCAGCGGGTGGGGATGAAGCCCAATTGTTCGCTGGTGACTTGTATGAAATGTACAGCCGTTATGCAACTAGCCAAGGTTGGCGCGTTGAAGTTGTTGAATCATCTAGTAATGATATCGGTGGTTTCAAAGAAATCACTCTACAAATTCAAGGGGACAATGTATATTCTAAATTGAAATTTGAATCTGGCGCTCACCGTGTCCAACGTGTACCAGATACAGAGTCTCAAGGTCGTGTTCATACTTCTACTGCTACAGTGGGTGTCATGCCTGAACTTGAAGATATCGACTTCGATTTAGATGATGGTGATATCCGTATTGATATTTACCGTGCCTCTGGGGCCGGTGGTCAGCACGTTAACAAGACCTCTTCTGCCGTTCGTTTAACCCACGAACCAACAGGTATTCAAGTGGCTATGCAAGACCAACGTTCACAACAACAAAATAAAGATAAAGCAATGATGATCTTACGTTCGCGCGTATACGAAAAAATTGCTTCAGAGCAACAGAATGAATATGACTCACAACGTAAGAACTTAGTAGGTACCGGGGACCGTTCAGAACGTATCCGTACATACAACTATCCTCAAAATCGTGTGACTGATCACCGAATTGGTTTAACTATTCAAAAATTAGACCGTATCATGACAGGCGAATTGGATGAAATCGTTGACGCTTTATTATTAGCTGATCAAGCCAATAAGTTAGAGGAGTTAAATGATTAATCAAACGTATTTAGAGGTCCAGGTTTGGGCCTCTTCTTTTTTAGAAGAAAATAACCAAGAGGCTGAAATTGCTTATCATCTCTTGCTTGATCTAGCCGATTTTTCAGTGTCAGATTGGGCCCTTAAACGTAAGGACATCATGCCTCTTAACCTGAAAGAAGCCTATCAAGCGGCTATTGAGAAGGTGGCTAAAGAAAACTATCCTTGGCAGTATATTGTCGGGAAAGCTTGGTTTTACGGTGAAACTTTCAAGGTTTCACCAGCTACCTTAATTCCTAGACAAGAAACAGAAGATTTGGTGTCTTATGTGGCCGATTTAATCAAAAAAGAACATATCGCGCAAGATGCACGGGTTCTTGATATTGGTACCGGTACGGGAATTATTGCTATTACTTTGAAACAGCGGTTTCCTAATCTACAAGTCACAGCGACAGATATTTCACCAGATGCTTTAGATATTGCCCGTGAAAATGCCGCGGATAAAGAAGCCGTTATTGATTTTCAACTTGGTGATTTATTTGAACCAGTTCTTGGCCAAGAATTTGATTTAATCATTTCAAACCCACCTTATATCAGTTCAGATGAAACGGATGTGATGTCCAAATCAACGGTCTTATATGAACCAGATTTAGCCCTTTTTGCAGAGGAAAATGGCTATCAAATTTATTGGCGCTTATTCGACCAAATCCATGATTATTTGGCTAAGCCGGGTTACTTTATTGGGGAATTTGGTTACCAACAAGGGCAATCCTTGCTTACTGGCGCTAAAGACCGCCTGCGAATGACGGACGCCGAGGTAAACATTATCCAAGATTATGCGGGCAATGACCGAATTCTAGTCATCCAAAATCCATATAATACAACAATCTAACAAATCCATAGAAATAAGAAAGGAGTTCAACCAATAATGACAAAAATCATTCAAGCAAGTGAAATTGAAGAAGGCGCAGCCTTACTGCAGGATGGCCAATTAGTGGCTTTTCCAACTGAAACAGTCTTTGGTCTAGGGGCTATCGCCAACAATGCGGATGCTGTTAAATCAGTCTATGCAGTAAAAGGCCGTCCAAGCGATAATCCTTTGATTGTTCATATCGCTGATCCAGAAGATATTTTTGACTATATGATTGACGATGACCCGGATAGACATGACTTAATTGAAAAATTAACAGCACAATTTTGGCCAGGTCCTTTGACCCTGGTAGTACCTGTTAAACCAGATACCTTCCCAGGTGTCGTAACTGGTGGCATGGATACAGTAGGGATTCGCTTACCGGACCATGGAACGACGCGTGCTTTAATTCGCGCAACTGGCTTTCCAATCGTTGGCCCATCAGCTAACATTTCGGGTAAACCGAGTCCAACCCAAGTTGCTCATGTGATGCATGACTTTGATGGGGTCATTGGTGGCGTTGTGAATGCTGAACCAACTCGTATTGGGGTTGAATCTACTGTCTTAGATCTGACAGATTCAAGAGGCTTAATCATTTTGCGACCTGGATACATCACCAAATCCATGCTAGCTGAAGTGGTGACAGACATGCCAATATATATGGGCGGAACAATTGCTAATAACGCGGAAGAAGCGCCGAAAGCACCAGGTATGAAATATATTCACTATAGTCCTAACCAACCTGTGATGGCCGTTTCGTCTGACAAAATGGCGAATGTGCTAGCTGATTTATCTAGTCAATCGATCAAAGTGGCACTAGCAACTAGTGAAAATAATTTTGAAAAGTACAAAACGTCAGTTGCCTCGATTTTATCTCTGGGACCGACAATAGAAACTGCTACACAACAACTTTTCGCAGCTTTAAGAACGTTTGATGACCAAGAAAATATTCAACAAATTGTCGTAGAATTGTATCCTGATACAGAAAAAAATGGGGCATATCGCAATCGTTTGATCAAAGCGAGTTCAACCGTGGTAGAATAGACCTAGATAAATAAATTGGATAAGGTAGACCCCAAGGAATATTATCAAAAAATAAAGCTGGAGGCAGATGCATGAGTAACGACATTATTTTTGATTTATTAGATGAGGAAATGGACCGCCAACAACACGGAATTGAGTTGATCGCAAGCGAGAACTGGGTATCGGAGGATGTACGCCGTGCGCAAGGATCAATTGCAACCAATAAATACGCTGAAGGGTATCCGGGTAAACGTTACTACGGAGGCTGTGAAGTCGTGGATAAGATTGAAACATTGGCGATCGACCGCGCTAAGGAATTATTTGGTGCAGCATACGCAAATGTACAACCACATTCAGGCTCACAAGCCAACATGGCCGTATATGATGCTTTCTTAGAGCCAGGTGATTTGGTTTTAGGGATGAACTTAACTGATGGTGGGCATTTGACTCATGGGTCAAAAGTAAATTTCTCTGGTAAGAAATATAACTTTATTGCTTACAATGTCACAAACGATGAAGAATATATTGATTATGCTGAAATCGACCGTTTAGCCAAAGAACACCAACCTAAATTAATCGTTGCCGGTGCTTCAGCTTATGCGCGCACGATTGATTTTGAAAAAATTGCTGAAACTGCTAAAGCAGTTGGTGCATACTTTATGGTTGATATGGCTCACATTGCTGGTTTAGTTGCAGCGGGTCTACATCCAAATCCAATCCCTTATGCAGACGTTGTTACTTCTACAACGCATAAAACTTTACGTGGCCCTCGCGGTGGTTTAATCCTAACTGCTAACGCAGATTACGGTAAGAAATTAAACTCTGCTATTTTCCCTGGCATTCAAGGTGGACCTTTAGAGCACGTGATTGCTGCCAAAGCTGTTGCCTTCGGCGAAGCCTTACAAGACGACTTTAAAGACTACCAAGCACAAATCATCAAAAATGCCAAAGCCTTTGAAAAAGTCTTCAATGAAGAAGGCATTCCAATGGTATCTGGTGGAACAGATAACCACTTGTTATTACTAAAAGTCATCGGTTTTGACGTGACAGGTGCTGAAATTGAAACTGCCTTAGATGAAGTTGGGATTACTGTAAATAAAAATACTATTCCAAACGAAACTTTAAGCCCGTTTAAGACAAGTGGTATCCGTATTGGTACGCCAGCCATCACCACTCGTGGCTTTAAAGAAGCGGAGTCTGAACAAGTGGCTCGATTGATTGCTAAAATCATTAAAAACCCTCAAGATGAGGCTGTTCGTGCTGATGTTCGTGCATCTGTTAAAGCCTTAACTGAAGCAATTCCATTAAAATAATCTCATTTATAGGACTTGAAGGCCTAGCTTACTTGCGCTAGACTTTCAAGTCCTATATAATATCTAGAGTTTGAGCAAAATTAATTGGCTGCATAAAATTTAAAAGTGAGGTAAATATTCATGAGTAAATTAGTTGTAATTGATCACCCTTTAGTACAACACAAGATGGCTATGTTACGTGATAAAGATTTAGGGACTAAAGGTTTCCGTGAATTGGTAAATGAAATTACAATGTTTCTTGGTTACGAGGTAACGCGTGATTTATCAATGGAAGAAATTGAAATTGAAACACCTTTAGTTAAAACAACCCAAAAAGTTATTGCTGGTAAAAAATTAGCTATTGCCCCAATTTTACGTGCTGGTTTAGGAATGGTTGATGGCATGCTATTATTGATGCCTGCAGCAAAAGTAGGTCACATTGGTATGTTCCGTGACGAAGAAACTTTACAACCACAAGAATACTTCTTCAAAATGCCTCAAGACATTGAAGAGCGTGAAGTAATCGTAGTAGACCCAATGTTAGCGACTGGTGGATCTGCCATCATGGCCATTGATTCTCTAGTGAAACGCAATTTTAAAGCAGAAAGCATTAAATTTGTATGTTTAGTTGCAGCGCCAGAAGGTGTTAAAGCTTTACAAGATGCTTACCCAGAAGTTGATATTTTTTCGGCTGCATTAGATGAGAAGTTAAACGAAGATGGCTACATCTTACCAGGTCTTGGTGACGCTGGTGACCGTCTATTTGGTACCTTATAATTGTCATCAATTACATGTATATGCTACTCTTGATATACAAAACGAAGCATAGACATTTGAAACAAATAAATTAATATTAGATAGGTGATAATAAAAATGACGGAAAACATGATTGTTAAGGGTGGCCGTAAGTTAAATGGGCATGTAAGGGTTGATGGTGCAAAAAATGCTGTTTTACCTTTATTAGCAGCCACTTTATTAGCAGACCAAGGGAAAAGTCGCATTACCAATGCATCATTACTATCAGATGTATATGTAATGAACGATGTATTGCGTAACTTGAATGCGCAAGTTGATTTCGATGAAGAAAACAATGAAATTATCGTGGACGCTTCTAGTGATCTAACAACTGAAGCGCCATTTGAACTTGTTAGCAAAATGCGTGCTTCAATCGTTGTAATGGGGCCGTTATTGTCTCGTTATGGTCATGCTAAATTTGCTATGCCAGGTGGTTGCGCTATTGGTTCGCGTCCAATCGACTTACATGTCAAAGGATTTGAAGCTTTAGGTGCCAAAGTAACGACTACAGCAGGTTATGTTGAAGCAAGCGCTGATAAATTAGTGGGCGCCAACATTTATTTAGACTTCCCAAGTGTTGGGGCAACACAAAATATTATGATGGCTGCTGCATTAGCTGAAGGGACAACAATCATTGAGAACGTTGCCCGCGAACCTGAAATTGTCGACTTAGCCAACTTTATCAATAAAATGGGTGGTCGCGTTCAAGGTGCCGGTACAGATACCATTAAAATCCGCGGGGTTGAAAGCCTTGAAGGAACTGAACATTCTGTCATCCCTGACCGTATTGAAGCAGGGACATTTATGGTAGCTGCAGCCATTACTGAAGGTGACGTTTACATTGAAGACGCGATTTCAGAACACAACCAACCGCTAATTTCTAAATTAAGAGAATTAGGGGCGACAATTACTGAAGATGTGTCTGGTGTCCGTGTGCAAGGTTCTACCGTTTTGCATCAAACAAAAGCCAGAACCTTACCATATCCTGGTTTTCCGACTGATATTCAATCACCATTTACAGTTGCCCAAGTTTTAGCAGAAGGTACTTCAGAAATGGAAGAAACTGTTTTTGAAAACCGCTTTATGCACTTAGAAGAATTGCGTAGAATGAACGCTAACTTTAATATTAACGGCAATACAGCCGTTATGAATGGTCCTGCTAAACTACAAGGGGCAGCAGTAGCCGCTTCAGATTTACGTTCAGCAGCAGCCTTAATTTTAGCTGGTTTGAAGGCTGAAGGGATGACCAAAGTATCTGAATTGATATATTTAGACCGTGGTTACCATTCATTCGACAAGAAATTACAAGCCCTAGGTGCAAATGTACTTCGTGTGGATGTGGACGGGAAATCAGACGCAGAACTTGCTAGTTTACTAGATTAGAATGGTCGTGACTTTATGAAATATTATCATCAATATATCAACCACCCATGGAAGAAGATTTTATTTTGGGGATTACTGTTAGTGATTGTGGGCTTCCTACTATTCATTATCGGTGGTTTGATTGGATACAGCATATCGTCTGACCAATCAGCCTTCAATTTCTTAAACCCAGCTAGCTGGAACCATGTCCTCTCATTTATTCGTTAAATTCAATATGACCAATTATGGCCAAGGACTAGACCATTTTAGTTCTTGGCTTTTTTATGATTTAAAAATGACAAGTGGATGGTCAAGCGACCAACAAAATTCCATAAGTTTAGTCGCCAAATGATGATTGTCGAGATCGGTTTTCAAGATTTATTATTTTTGGACTAGGATTTTTCAGGTTCAAATAATGATTAACCACAATTCGAATCAGTTTTTTAGTGACTCATATGTTACAATATGCTAGATATGAGGTGAGTTTATGGATGGCATTTTGCCTTTATGGAAAGAACGTGGCATGACGAGTCACGACTGTGTATTTAAAGTAAGAAAGATTTTAAAAATGAAGAAAGTTGGCCATACAGGGACTTTAGACCCTAATGTAGATGGGGTTTTACCGATTTGTTTAGGTAAGGGGACCAAATTGGTTGAATTGTTGATGGACAAAACCAAAGTTTATACTGGCGAAATTACACTAGGATTTGCAACGACAACTGAAGATTTAGACGGTGAAGTGATTGCTGAGAAATCCTTAGCCAATCCTTTTAAAGATGACCAGATTCAAGCATTGATGCATGAATTAACAGGTCATATCATCCAAATACCGCCCATGTATTCGGCGATTAAAGTCAAAGGGAAACGCCTGTATGAGTATGCCCGTGAAGGCCTTGAGGTTGAGCGACCTGAACACCCGGTATTTGTCCACGACTTCAAGTTAGTGGGTCCATCTCGTTTTGAGGACGGCAAGCAAGTTTTTGCTTTTGAGGTGGTTTGTGGCAAAGGGACCTATGTCCGCACTTTAGCTAGCGACTTAGGGCGAAAACTAGGGGTACCAGCGACGATGACTAGCCTAACTCGGGACGGATCAACCCCTTTTTCAAGGGAAGATTGTCTGACACTATCACAATTAGCAGAGGCAGTTGAAGCTGAGGATTATACTTGGTTGGTGCCAGTTGAATCGGCCTTAACAGCCTATCCAGTTTGGCAGGTTCCGGCTGAGGACAGCCACTTAGTGAAATTGGTGGAAAATGGGTCAGTCCTGGAATTAGCGACGTTACCTGCTGATTTAAGAGACCAATTACCGGTGACGGCTTATATCGACGACAAGTTAAAGGCGCTTTATGATGTCCATCCAAGTAAAGATGGTAAAATAAAACCAAGTAAAATGTTTTAAAGATTGGACGATACTGAATGAAAACGATAAATTTACACCATCCCTTTGAACAATCAACGATCTATGCGGGCGATGTTGTCCTAGCCTTAGGCTTTTTTGATGGGGTCCACAGAGGTCACCAGGCGGTTATTCAAGCAGCCCGTGATGAGGCTGACCGTCTACAATTGCCACTGGCTGTAATGACTTTCAATATGGCACCAAGGATCATGTACCAACAAATCCGTCCTGAAGGGGTGACTTATTTAACTACTTTAGCCGAGAAAGAACGATTAATGACACAACTTGGGGTAGATTACCTTTATGTCGCGCAATTAACGTCATCATTCTCAGCCTTGAAACCGCAAGAGTTTGTCGATCAATATATGGTAGGTTTGCATGCGAAAACTGTTGTTGCTGGCTTTGATTATACCTACGGGAAGAAGGATATTGCCAACATGCAGACCTTAGCGACCCATGCGGCTGGTCGTTTTAACATTATTGAAGTCAATAAGTTATCTGAAGATACCAGCAAGGTGGGGTCAACTGAAATTCGCCATGATTTGAATACCGGTCAAATTGACAAAGCTAACAAACAATTGGGTTATATTTACTCAATCGATGGCATCGTTGTTCACGGAGAGAAACGCGGACGTGAATTAGGGTATCCAACGGCTAATTTAATGGTGCCAGCAGAATCATTAATCCCAGTTGAGGGGGTCTACGTGGTTGAAATGTTGTTGAATGGGCAAGTCTACCCTGGTGTTGCTTCAATTGGGACTAATATTACCTTCGGGGAAAACCGCAAGCGAACCGTAGAAATCCATCTTTTAGATTTTAAAGGGGAAATCTACGGTGAATACGTAACGGTTTATTGGCATAAATACTTGAGACCTGAACTTAAATTCGATGGCATTGAAGGGTTGATTAAACAAATGGACCAAGATGCGGTTGATGCTGAAAGTTATTTAGATAGTTTGCAAAAATAAGGTTATTGTAAAAAATGCGAAATATACGCTTTGAAATGAACGTTGAGGAAAGATCTTCGGCGTTTTTTTGACAAAAAGTATGCAAATATAATCAATGAAAAGGGAAACGTTGATATAAGAGGCTTTTAGTTGATCTTTTTTATAGATTTGATTAGACAAATTCTAGAATGGAATAGGAAAATAAAAGATATTGGAGGAATAGCAAAATGGCATATTTAGATATTGCTAAAGAAATTTTTGATGAGGCAGTAAAGGTTCGTCGCCAATTACACAAAAACCCTGAAGTTGGTTTTGAATTACCAGAAACGACAAAACTTGTTAAATCAAAACTTGATGAGTTTGGAATTGCATACGAAAACGTAGGTGATACATACGGTATTACAGGTACATTGGGTGATTCTGCTAAGGGTAAAACTTTATTGTTACGTGCAGACATGGATGCATTAGCGATTACTGAAAAATCTCAATCATCATGTACATCTAAAAATGAAAATGGACACTTATGTGGTCATGACATGCACACCACTATTTTACTAATGGTCCTAAAAATGTTGAAAGAAAACGAAGACCAATTAGAAGGTCAAATCAAGTTCTTATTCCAACCAGCAGAAGAAACTTTAAATGGTGGACGTGTAATGGTTGAAGAAGGTATTTTAGAAAACCCAACACCAGACGCTGGTATGGCTTTACATATGTGGCCAAACGGTGACAAAGTGGACGTTGAAATCCACCAAAAAGAAGCTTTAGCATCTGCTTTAAACTTCCGTATCACTATTAAAGGTGTAGGTGCTCATGGTGCAATGCCAAACAACGGTATCGACCCAGTCTTTGTGGCTAGCCAAATCATTAATGGTGCAAACGGCATCTTAGCTCGTGAATTACCGTCTAACAAAGGTGCTTCTTTATCTATGGGTTACATCAATGCGCCAGGCGGTGCCATCAACGTGATCCCAGATACAGTAGTCTTAGAAGGGACATCTCGTTCATTATTCCCAGAATCAGCAGAACACGTTTCAAAACGTTTACCAGAAATTGTTGAACATATTGGTAAAGCATTCCGTGCTGAAACTGAATATGAAGTAATGGCTGACTGTCCGTCATTAACCAACTCTAAAGAAATGTCTGAACAAGTGATGGCCTCTGCTAAAGAAGCTTTAGGTGATAAATATGACGTGATGACCGTTCCACCATACTTAGCTTCAGAAGACTATGCACACATTGCTAGCAAATTGCCAGAATCAACATACTTCTTCATTGGTTGTCCATTACCAGATGACAATGGTGAAGTATACCCTGTTCACCACCCATTAGTACAATTCAACGAAGAAGCATTAATTGTTGGATCTGCTACCTTAGCAACATCAGCAACTAATTGGTTACGTGACAACAAATAAGCAAATCGATAAAATATACAAGTCGAAAGGGCAACGGACTATTACAAATGGTTTGGTGTCCTTTTTCTATAAAATAATGTGTAAATTAGCCAATCTTACTAGCATCAAAAGCTTGAATTTCTAAAGGACGGTTTAAATGTCAAAAAAAGTCAAAAAAAAGTTTGACTATTATTGACAAAAGAAATGATAAGTGCTATATTATAAACATGTTAGCAGTCAGAGTTGTTAAGTGCTAATGAGGTGATAAGATGTTAACAAAACGACAAAGTTTAATTTTACAGGCGGTAATTGACCATTATTCAAAATACCAATTACCAGTCGGTTCGAAAACTTTATCTCAACATCAAGAAATAAACGCAAGTTCAGCTACAATACGTAATGAATTAGCCAGACTTGAAGATTTATCATTGATTTCCAAAACCCATTCATCATCTGGACGAGTGCCAGCTGAGGCGGGTTATCGTTACTATATTAATCACATCATGCCATATTATGGTGGATTGATTGATTTAGAGCTTGAGGAAGAGGAAGATGCTTTACTTAGAGAGATATTCCACGATCCTTATAACGATTTGAGTCAAGTGATTCGAAAAACGGCTGCGACTTTAGCCTCGCTTTCAGAAAGCGTCGTTATTTCGATGGGGCCAGATATTGCAAGGCAACGATTGGCCAATTTTCAAGTATTGTCTTTAACCGATGACCAAGCAATGGTCATATTGGTGACTGATAAAGGTGTCATTCGCAATCAAATTGTGACATTCAACGAGGTGGTTACACCGGAATTGATTGAGGGTATTGCAGTGATTATGAATCAAGAACTTGTGGGCCTTGAGCTTGCAACGGTGATTGAAAGGCTGCAAACACACTATTTAAAAGATATTGAGAGAATGAACCGGTCTTATGAAGATAGTAATCATTTGATTCACCGGTTTATGAATCAATTCAATAGTGATGGCATGAGGGTAAATGGTCAAAATTATTTGTTTTCTTCATTAGCTGATTCAGCTAATGGGACTAGCATTGCACAATTAAGTCGATTACTAGAAGACCAATCAGTGATTACTTCACTGATTAATACCACAGACCAGGGTATCCAAGTGAGAGTGGGTAAAGAACTTAAAGATCCAACATTGGAAAATATGAGTTTAATGTCTACCAGCATGGGTACTGTACAATCGGGTAAGTTATTTACTCTTGCGGTGCTTGGTCCGGAAAGTATGTCTTACATTCGTATGGCGCAGCTTTTCCAAAGTATCTCAAAAGAAATGGCTAGATACCTGGACAATTATTATAAATCTTAGGAGGTCTATCAATTGACAAAAATGGACGACAATCAACAAGATTTAAATGTTGATGAAGAAATCAATGAAACCGAGGTTCAAGACGAGCAAGTTGAAACAGTAACTGAAGAAGATAGCGAATTAGCCTCTCTTCAAGCTGAATTAGCGGCTAAAGATGACCAAATTATGCGTCTATCTGCTGAAATTCAAAACATGCACCGTCGTAACCAAACTGAACGTGAGTCAGCTTCAAAGTATCGGTCACAGAATTTAGCTAAGGGTATTTTACCAGCTATTGATAACTTGGAACGTGCTTTAGAATTAGCTAAAGATGATGAGTCATCTCAGCAATTAGTGAAGGGTATCGAAATGGTACACGCAAGCCTATTACAAGCTCTAGCAGAGGAAGGCGTTGAAGTGATTGACCCTAAAGGTGAACTCTTCGATCCAAACTTCCACCAATCTGTAAGTGCAGTACCGGCTGAAGATGGCCAGCAAGCTGAAGAAGTGGTGGAAGTTTTCCAAAAAGGGTATGTATTAAAAGATCGTGTACTAAGACCTGCGATGGTTTCTATTGCACAATAATTCATTTAACATAGATTTTAACCACAGATAAATTCATTTAAATTGATAGATTAATTAACAAAGGAGACGTGTTTTATTATGGCAAAAATTATCGGAATTGACTTAGGTACTACTAACTCTGCAGTTTCTGTATTAGAAGGTGGCGAACCTAAAATTATCGCTAACCCTGAAGGTAACCGTACAACACCTTCAGTTGTTTCATTCAAAAATGGCGAACGCCAAGTTGGTGAAGTAGCAAAACGTTCAATGGTAACAAATCCTAACGCGATTGCTTCAATCAAACGTCACATTGGTGAAGACAACTATACTGTAGAAATTGAAGATAAAAAATATACGCCACAAGAAGTTTCAGCAATGATCTTACAATACTTAAAAGGTTACGCTGAAGACTACTTAGGAGAAAAAGTAACAAACGCAGTTATTACTGTTCCTGCTTACTTCAACGATGCACAACGTCAAGCAACTAAAGATGCCGGTAAAATCGCTGGTTTAGAAGTTGACCGTATCGTTAACGAACCAACAGCAGCAGCTTTAGCTTACGGTTTAGACAAAGTTGATGCAGACGAAAAAGTCTTAGTATTTGACCTTGGTGGTGGTACTTTCGACGTTTCTATCCTTGAATTAGGTGACGGTGTATTTGAAGTATTATCTACTTCAGGTGACAACAACTTAGGTGGAGACGACTTTGATAACGCCATCGTAAACCACTTAATCGCTGAATTTAAATCAGAAAACGGTATTGACCTTTCTTCTGACAAAATGGCTATGCAACGTCTAAAAGATGCTGCTGAAAAAGCGAAAAAAGACTTATCTGGTGTAACGTCAACACAAATTTCATTACCATTCATTACGGCTGGCGCTGAAGGTCCACTTCACTTGGAAGTTACTTTATCTCGTGCGAAATTTGACGAATTAACTTACGACTTAGTACAACGTACAAAACAACCAGTTAAAAACGCCTTATCTGATGCTGGTTTATCTAAATCAGACATTGACCAAGTTATCTTAGTTGGTGGTTCTACTCGTATCCCAGCTGTTATCGACATGGTTAAAGCTGAAACTGGTAAAGAACCTAACCGTTCAGTTAACCCTGACGAAGTAGTAGCTATGGGTGCTGCAATCCAAGGTGGGGTTATCTCAGGTGACGTTACAGATGTCGTATTACTTGATGTAACACCATTATCATTAGGTATCGAAACAATGGGTGGCGTGTTCACTAAATTAATCGACCGTAACACAACAATCCCAACATCTAAATCACAAGTATTCTCAACAGCTGCTGATAACCAACCTGCTGTAGATGTACATGTATTACAAGGTGAACGTCCAATGGCTGCAGATAACAAGACATTAGGTCGTTTCCAATTAACAGATATTCCTGCAGCACCACGTGGTGTACCTCAAATCGAAGTAACATTTGATATCGACAAAAACGGTATCGTAAATGTTAAAGCGACTGATAAAGGTACTGGTAAAGAACAACAAATTACCATCCAATCAAACTCAGGCTTATCAGACGAAGAAATTGACCGTATGATGAAAGATGCTGAAGCGAATGCTGAAGAAGATAAAAAACGTAAAGAAGCAGCAGATCTTAAAAACGAAGTTGACCAATTAATCTTCCAAGTTGAAAAAACAACTGGTGAGTTAGAAGGTAAAGTTGATCAAGCTGAACTTGACGAAGCTAACGCGCTTAAAGATGAATTGAAAGCAGCACAAGAAGCTGACGATGTTGAAGCAATGACAGCTAAAAAAGATGAATTAAATGAAAAAATTCAAGCTTTAACTGTTAAATTGTACGAACAAGCAGCGCAAGAAGCTGAAGGTCAAGAAGGCGCAGACGACTCTTCAGACAATGATGGCGATGTAGACGCTGACTTCGAGGAAGTTAACGACGATAAATAATCCATAAGTTTCAAACCCTGTCTTCTATGAGGGCGGGGTTTCTTATGTTATGATGGACTGCATAACGCATGATTCAAGGGGGAGTACAGTGTGGCTGAAAAAAGAGACTACTATGAAGTCCTTGGCGTGTCAAAGACCGCAAGTAAGGATGAAATAAAGAAAGCCTATCGAAAATTATCAAAAAAATATCATCCAGATATCAACAAAGAAGCGGATGCGGAAGACAAATTTAAAGAAATTTCTGACGCATACGAAGTCTTAAGTGATGAGCAAAAACGTGCAGCCTATGACCAATACGGTCACGCAGCTACTGACGGTGGCTTCGGTGGAGGCGGCGGATTTGGTGGCGGTAGTTACCAATCATACGGTGGCTCTGGCTTTGAAGACATCTTTGAGCAATTCTTTGGTGGCGGAGGCGGCGGCTTCAGCGGTTTCGGTGGTGGCTTTGGTGGCGGCGGCCGTACGGCTAACCCTAACGCACCGCAACAAGGTGATGACTTACAATACAATATGGACCTAGAATTTGAAGAAGCTATTTTCGGAACTGAAGAAACTATTTCTTACCGTCGTGAAGTAGACTGTACAGTATGTGAAGGATCTGGTGCTGAACCAGGTACAGCAGTCCATACCTGTCCAACATGTTCTGGATCTGGTGTTGAAAAAGTTTACCAACAAACACCATTAGGTCGTGTTGTTTCTCAATCTGTATGTCATGAATGTTCAGGTAAAGGGAAAGTATTCGACCAAGCTTGCCACCACTGCCACGGTGCTGGACGTGAAACTGAAACACATAAAGTGAAAGTAAACGTACCAGCCGGTGTTGAAGATGGTCAAAGCATGCGTCTAAGCGGGCAAGGAAATGCAGGTAAAAATAATGGACCAGCAGGAAGCTTATATGTCGTTTTCCGTGTAAAACCTTCTGAAATCTTCGAGCGTGAAGGGGCAGAAATCCGCTATGTCTTACCAATTAATTTCGCCCAAGCGGCTTTAGGTGATGATATTGAGGTACCAACTGTTCACGGTAAAGTATCGATGAAAGTGCCAGCTGGTACGCAAACAGGTACGAAATTCCGTCTACGCGGTAAGGGTGCACCTAAATTAAATGGTAATTCAAACGGTGACCAAACAGTAACTGTTAAGGTGGTTACGCCTAAGAACCTGAATGAAGAACAAAAAGCTTCATTGAGGGCCTTCGCTAAAGCTTCAAATGACGAAGTGAGTGAAGAAGATAGAGGGTTCCTCGATAAATTGAAAGACGCATTTTCTTAATAAATGAAAAATAGTAGCACTAGTCGATCTGACTGGTGCTACTATTTTTGTGTTATTCGGCTAACAGTGCTTTATTTTGGGGCTTAGAACCAGAATAAGATCCCTACATTGCCTAGTTCATAGCAGATGTCGCCGCTAATCGTGATTGTTTTCTTGACTACTTTCAATTGAACGTCGGAAATTTCATCAACATAATTTAAGAAAGTATAGAAATGTTTCAGGGCTGTTTCATATAAAAATAGAAAGCTGCCTTAGAACTTGCGATATGTTTTGTAACAATGAAATTACTCAACTGTCCTCGAAAGAATATCAAAATCATCTGTCGCATCAACGGGTGTGGTTAAGACATACTATCGCAAATATGTCTATATGAAAGTATTTACTCTATCTTGGTGTTTGCGGACACTTTTTGGCTCCAATCCCTTGACTTTTTCTAGAAATTCGCTAAAGGCATCAAGAACCATTGCATTAGTGACTTCCAATTCCATGGATTTGAATTCAGTCACTATATTAATTGATACGGAATCTTTATTGAGGCTAGGGTGCCATACTTTTGAACTGTTTTTAATTTGAAAAATAGGTGACACATTCAATCTAGCATTTGCCTATTACTACAGATGGACTTGTTGATCTTAAAGCGGGCAAAATGTTGTGGTAGTGGGGTAATTTTGCTATAATGATAATTGCTGAACATAAAAGGGGGATGGAAAATGAATATCCAAGAAATGAAAGACAGACAAGAAAAAATCAGAAATTTTTCCATCATCGCGCACATTGATCATGGTAAATCTACTTTAGCGGACCGCATCCTACAAAATACAGGGACGGTTTCTGATCGCGAGATGCATGACCAAATGTTAGATTCTATGGATCTTGAACAAGAACGTGGTATCACGATTAAGTTGAATGCCATCGAGTTAGAATATAAAGCGAACGATGGGGAAACTTATATTTTTCATTTAATTGATACACCAGGACACGTAGACTTTTCATACGAAGTTTCACGTTCTTTGGCAGCCTGTGAAGGGGCCGTATTAGTTGTGGATGCAGCACAAGGGATTGAAGCCCAAACACTTGCTAACGTATACCTAGCTGTTGAAAATGACTTAGAAATTGTACCAGTCATCAATAAGATTGACTTACCGGCAGCTGATCCAGAAAAAGTGAAACAAGAAATTGAAGACGTGATTGGTTTAGACGCTTCTGATGCTGTATTAGCTTCAGCTAAAGCTAACATCGGTATCGATGAGTTATTAGAACAAATCGTTGAGAAAGTACCTGCACCAACTGGTGAAATTGAAGCACCTGTACAAGCTTTGATTTTTGACTCTGTATACGATGCTTACCGTGGGGTTGTTTTAAGTGTCCGTGTGGAAAATGGTGTTATCCGTAATGGTGACCGAATTCAAATCATGTCAAATGGGAAAACATTTGATGTAACTGAAGTTGGGATCATGTCACCAAAACCAATTCCGCGTGACTACTTGATGGCCGGGGACGTTGGTTATATCACAGCATCTATTAAGACTATCCAAGATACACGGGTTGGGGATACGATCACTTTAGCGACCAATCCTGCAACCGAACCATTAGCTGAATACAAACAAATGAACCCGATGGTCTACTGTGGTTTATATCCAGTGGATTCTTCAGACTATGTTGACTTGCGTGAAGCCTTGGAAAAATTACAATTAAATGATGCATCCCTAGAATTCGAAGCGGAATCTTCTCAAGCCTTAGGTTTTGGTTACCGTTGTGGTTTCTTAGGTATGTTACATATGGACGTTATCCAAGAACGTATTGAACGTGAATTCAATATCGACTTGATTGCGACAACACCATCGGTAATTTACCATGTTTATAAAACAGACGGCACAATGGTTGAGGTGGCTAACCCATCTGAAATGCCAGATCCGACTTATGTTGAATATATTGAAGAACCTATTGTAAAAGCAAATATCATGGTTCCACAAGAATATGTTGGTGCCGTAATGGAATTAGCCCAACGTAAACGTGGAAACTTTATCACTATGGACTACTTGGATGATATTCGAGTAGATGTTAAATACGAATTACCATTATCTGAAATTGTATTTGACTTCTTTGACCAATTGAAATCAAACACTAAAGGTTACGCTTCCTTAGATTATGAATTAGGCGGCTACCAAAAATCTAACTTAGTGAAATTAGATGTGTTATTAAATGGTGAAGTTGTCGATGCCTTGTCAATTATTGTACATAGAGACTTCGCTGAAAGCCGCGGTCGTACTTTAGTTAGCAAGTTGAAAGACGTTATCCCAAGACAACAATTTGAGGTACCAATTCAAGCAGCGATTGGCCATAAAATTATTGCCCGTACAAATATTAAAGCCTTACGTAAAGACGTTACGGCTAAGTTGTACGGTGGTGACGTTACCCGTCGTCAAAAACTATTGAAGAAACAAAAAGAAGGTAAGAAACGTATGAAGGCCATCGGTTCAGTCGAAGTACCGCAAGAAGCCTTCTTAGCCATCTTAGATATGGGCGAAGAATAAAATTTAAAAAGGTATATTTAATGATACCAATTACTTTGGGGCTAATGATTACAAATATCATTAGTCTCTTTTTTATCCTTTTTGATTTTTCTATTATCATTTATTGAAAGCGTCCTGGATAGCTAATACGGTTCTTTTATTTATTCGTCATTTTATTTTTAAACAACTAGTTATTGAAAGTGCGTTGGTTAACCATCATGCTTTTCTATTCTTCAACATGATTTTTATTTTTCAAATCACTTTAACAACCTCTAGCTAGGCCTTGCCTTAGAGTGCACTCTAAGGTGTATAGTTGTCCTAGACATGATGAAAGCATCAAAGTTCCTCATCTTGTGACGCAATGACCACGGTTTTCCTAGGAGGTTTTAAATGAAAGATGTACTATTGTTAGTAGGTGCTGGTCAGTTAGGGATGACCATTGCCCGTCGTGTCGGCTTTAACCATAAGATTCTAATTGGTGACAAAAACTTTGACAATGCCATCGCAATTGCGGATACTTTGGAGGGGGCTAGATTTGATATTGTAGCCACATAAATTGATATTGCTGATAAGGATTCTATAGCCACTTTTTATTGAAAAAGGACAATCCTACGGTGAAATTGACCTGCTGATTAATGCAGTGGGGGGTCCCCAAGTCAAGCATCCATTGAATCCATGAATCCATCCTCAAGGTAGATTTGTATTGGACGGCTGTTTTGCTAGAAGAAGTGGGCAAAGTCATCAAATCTGGTGGTGGTGTCACTATTTCTAGTCAGTCAAGCTGCCGGATGCCAGCCTTAACCCCCGAAGAGGACCGGTTACTGGCGACAGCACCTGTAGACCAGTTGTTGGCTTTAGACTTGCTACAAACTGACAATTTAAAAGACTCGCTCCACGCCTACCAATTGGCTAAACGAGGAAATGAAACGGGTCATGGCTGAAGCCGTTAAATGGGGCAAAAAGGGTGCGCGAATCAATGCGATTTCACCTGGTATTATTGTCACACCCTTGGCACTTGACTAATTTAATGACCCACGCGGCGATTTCTATAAAGATATGTTCGCGAAAAGTCCAATGGGGCGTCCAGGAACGGCGGATGAAGTGGCTAACCTAGCATCAATCTTAATGAGCAGTGATGGCGCCTTTATTACCGGATCAGATTTCTTGATTGACGGCGAGGCAACAGCAACTTTTTATTATGGTGAATAAACTAATGAATTATCTAAGGAAATATTTTGATAAAGAACTTTTCAAAACAGAAAGGACGTATAAATATGAAAGCAGCAATTTTTAATGAACCAGGAAATATGACCGTCACTATCATGGACCGACCGCAAATTCAAGCACCACACGATGCCATTATCCGCGTTGTTCGTGCATGTGTTTGTGGGTCTGACTTATGGTGGTTCCGCGGTATTAATGATATGGCTTCAGGCTCGCAAACAGGCCACGAAGCGATTGGAATTGTCGAAGAAGTTGGGACAGCAGTTAAAAATGTCCAAGTAGGTGACTTTGTTATCGTACCATTTACAAATGGCTGTGGACACTGCGCTGCATGTAAGGCAGGTCTTGATGGCGATTGCACGACTTTCACAGGCGGCGCCTTAGGTTTTCAAGCTGAATACCTACGTTATGTATCAGGAGACTGGGGGCTTGTGAAAATTCCTGGCCAACCTAGTGACTATTCTGCAGATATGTTGAAGTCATTTACCACCTTGGCAGACGTTATGGCTACCGGTTATCATGCCGCTGTCACTGCTGAAGTGAAAGCTGGCGATACAGTAGTCGTTGTGGGTGACGGGGCAGTTGGTTTGTGTGGTGTTATCGGGGCCAAATTATTAGGCGCTGAACGCATTATTATCATGAGTCGTCACAAAGATCGCCAAGATTTAGCCCTTGAATTTGGGGCAACTGACATTGTTTCTGAGCGTGGAGACGAAGGGATCAACCGAATCATGGAATTGACTGGCGAAGGTGCTGACGCTGTTTTAGAGTGTGTCGGTTCACAATTAGCCGTTGAAACTGCCGTCCAATTGGCGCGTCCAGGTGCCGTCGTTGGCCGGGTTGGTGTGCCACATATCGATGAATTAGATACCAATAAATTATTCTGGAAAAACATCGGCCTTCGTGGAGGCCGTGCAGCTGTGACAACCCATGACCGTGCAGTCTTATTAGATGCAGTTCTTGATGGGCGCATCAATCCAGGTAAGGTATTCAACATGTCCTTTGATTTAGATGACGTGCAAGAAGCTTATGCAGCAATGGACGAACGCCGTGCCATTAAATCTTTACTCGTTATTTCTGACTAACTAAATTACCATTTCCCCCTAAATGATTCACCTGTATACGGTCTGAATAGTCTTTGACAAGGATTAGATTTATATGATATATGTGATAAAAACTTAGGAGTTTTATTTTGGAAAAAGAACAACGTATTTAACTCTTGCAAGATATGATATTGAAACCCAACAAATGGTAGCATCCGAGTCCTTGGTACAGTTGGTGAAGAAAAATTACCCCATCAATTAAACGAATATGTATGTGTTGAAGACTATTTAGGAAAAATCGTTTTATTCAAAGATGCTATCAAAGCCTATTTAAAATAATAAATGTTGTTAGCCGGAAGTGAATAGCTTCCGGTTTTTACATGCACGGCTCATCTTCTTAGAAATCAACGGATCGAAACCGTCTTTCTTTTTGCCAAATTAAGGGTATAATGAAATAAAATAGTGAACAAAGGGTGAGTGTATGATTTTATCAGGGAAGAAAATTGCTGAGGAGCAAGGGACTGGCATTAAAATAACGCCATTTAATGAAAGTCAGGTTAATCCCAATTCTTATAACTTGAGACTCTCAAATGAATTGGCTTATTACGAAGATGATGTGTTGGATATGAAGAAAAAACCAACCTTGAAATCGATTCAAATTCCTGAAGAGGGTTATTTATTAGAACCAGGCAAATTGTATTTAGGCCGGACAGTAGAATATACTGAAACGGATAAATATGTACCCATGCTTGAAGGCCGTTCTTCAATCGGTCGATTAGGTTTATATATCCATGTAACGGCTGGTTTCGGGGATGTTGGTTTCTCCGGTTACTGGACCTTAGAAATGCATTGTTTACAGCCAATCCGCATTTATCCAAATGTTGAAATTTGTCAGATCTACTATCATACAATTAACGGTGAATATGATTTATACTCTTCTGGAAAATATGCTAACAACGAAGGGATTCAAGAATCCCGTTTATACCAAGATTTTATCAAATAAAGCGCCAGTCCAATTATGAATATTTTGTGAAGAAAAGCCATGAATATGGCTTTTTTTGTGAAAGCAAGTATACTTTGACCAAACCTGACTTTGTATGCGTTATAATATATTTGTAGTTAAGGAGTGTAGAATCTGACAAGGATGTCAGGTCTAAATAACTTATATATTTTTGACAAAATGAGTAGGAGTGAATATATGAGCAAAAATAGAAAACAGAATAAAAATCGGAAGAAAGGGTTTAATTTTGGAAACTCACCTAATGGTGGTGGTTATTTCAACTTTATGAATGCCTTTTGGTGGATAATATTGGTAATCCTTGGTTTGAATTTATTATTCCCAGCCATTACTGGGATGCAGGTAGAAGAAGTTCCTTATTCTTCATTTGTGAGCCAAGTAGATGCTGGCCAGGTAGAAAGTGTTGAAATTAATCAATATGATTTAACTTGGACCGCTGAAACGGACGGCGAAACGCAAGTATATACCACTGGTAAGGTGGATGATCCTGATTTAGTTAACCGTTTGGAATCGAACAATGTGACTTACCAAACGGAAATCTATCAACCAACGTCACCATTTATCTCATTCTTACTGACCTTTATTTTACCGTTTGCTGTGATTTATTGGTTAATGCGTAAACTAATGCAGAAGATGACAGGTAGTTCTGATTCTAAGATTGACCTTTCAGGTGGTGGCTTTGGTGGCATGAACTTTGGCAAATCAGATGCCAAAATTTATGTGAAATCAGATAATTCACGAAACTTTAAAGATGTGGCTGGCCAAGATGAAGCCAAAGAGTCTTTGGTTGAAGTGGTAGATTACTTGAAGGAACCGAAGAAATACCAAGAAATTGGTGCCCAAGCACCGCGTGGTGTCTTACTAGTAGGTCCTCCTGGGACAGGTAAAACTTTGATGGCCAAAGCCGTTGCTGGTGAAGCTGGTGTCCCATTCTTCTCTATCGCAGGTTCTGAATTTGTTGAGATGTTTGTTGGACGAGGGGCAGCTAAAGTGCGTGACCTCTTTAAACAAGCCAACGATAAAGCGCCATGTATCGTATTCATTGATGAGATTGATACTATTGGTAAATCTCGTGACAATTCTTATTCAACCAATGACGAACGTGAGCAGACTTTAAACCAGTTGCTTACTGAAATGGATGGGTTCGAAGGCGACAAGGGTGTTATCATCCTAGCTGCAACTAACCGCC
Organism: Aerococcus viridans; assembly: GCF_002083135.2. Classification (NCBI taxonomy): domain Bacteria; kingdom Bacillati; phylum Bacillota; class Bacilli; order Lactobacillales; family Aerococcaceae; genus Aerococcus; species Aerococcus viridans. Next base: position 1,782,875 of record NZ_NBTM02000001.1, read on the forward strand.
CTGAATCATTAGATAAAGCCTTGTTACGTCCTGGCCGTTTTGACCGTCAAGTGTCTATGGAATTGCCTGACTTAAAAGGCCGTGAAGAAATTCTTCGTGTCCACGCTAAAGAATATAAGATGGGTCAAAATATCGATTACCGTTACATTGCCCGTGCGACTGCTGGGGCATCCGGAGCAGACCTTGCCAATATCATTAACGAAGCGGGGCTGCGTGCCGTTCGTAACAAGCACAAGGAAATTAGTCAAATAGACTTGGATGAATCGGTAGATGTTGTCTTAGCTGGTCAAATCAAGAAGAACGATATCTTATCGCCAGAAGAACGTCGCGTCGTTTCTTACCACGAAATTGGTCACGCCCTTGTTGCGGCCCGACAATCTGGTTCAGCGCCAGTTGAGAAGATTACAATTATACCGCGTACGTCAGGTGCCCTTGGGTATACCATGCAGGTTGAAACTGGTGAGAAATCACTTTACACCAAACAAGAGTTGTACAATCAATTGATGACCCTTGCAGGTGGACGTGCTGCTGAAGAAGTGGTCTTTGGTGAAATCACTACCGGGGCTTCAAATGATATTGAAAAAATGACGAAAATTGCCCGTTCTATGGTCACTCAATACGGGATGTCGGATACTTTCGGCATGATGCAATTGGAAAGTCGTACTAATCGATACTTGTCTGACAATACACAGAGTCAGGTATCCGGTGGTACCGCTGAAAAAGCAGATCAAGAAGTTATTGAATTGATTAAACGTGCCCATCAAGAAGCCGGCGAAATCTTGATGAATAACCGCGAAAAATTGGATGAGCTGTCTGAATACTTAATTCAGGAAGAAACCATTACCGGTCAACAATTCATGCAAATTTTAAATAAATAACAAGTAATATAAAAAAACGTTCGTGAGATTTTCACGAACGTTTTTTAAGGTTTATTTTGAAAGATTTCAACTACATTATAGTAGGTAGCCAATTAATCAAGACATTTCCCAAACCTGTAGCACCTGCAAAATAGATGAATGTAGGCAGTGGTTTAGAGAAGGACAGAACAGATTTTTGGTAAACTCGCCCAGGAATAAAAGCTTGGACGAATAGGTTGCCGTGATGCCTAGAAATCAAAAAGCAGAGGAAGGACCCGATGAAAATAAAGGTCACGGATGCGACAAAGCCAACAACTGGTCCGTAGGCTAGAAACATGGCTAAACAGGGTAAGTTACCCGGAATAACAAGATAATGTTATTTAGGATGACTAGGATAGACAATAAAAGGAAGCCGGCCCAGCCCATATTGAGGGCGAGGTTTTTAAGTGGTTCGGCAGAATGAAACCAGTCTAGCCGGTAGCTAGCGAATAAAACAAGGGCTAGCAAGGCAATGACCACATAAGTAGTCTTTTGGATGGTTTCTTTAAATTTGTCCGCTTGTATTAGGGACTGGTTTTTTTCAGTATCAGTGGGTATATCTTTATTTTGCATTCTAAGACCCCCATACTATAGGTATTTCATCAGTAATAGGGCTAGAATGATACCAGCAATTGATGTGAAAATTCTTTGTGTATGGTAGTCTTTTGCATGATTGTCTGGCGCTTCGATGGGTTCGATGACGCCATCAACTTCGATAAAGCCGCCAGCTTGTGCATGCTTGTCCTTTTTCCGCCATTGCCATAAGTTATAGATACTGCTGACTAGTAAGATGATTGACAGAATCAATAATAATGTCGGGAAGAGTTGGATAAATAATTTCGTGAAGAATATGAATAGGAAAATGAGTAGGGCTAAGACCAGAATCAGACCGAGACAGCCTAAACCTGAGGACCCGTTGTATACATAGACACGACGTTTGTTATTCATAAGTGGTCACCTCCAATGGGAACTTGTTGATTTATTATACCGAATTATTGGAAGTTTAGAAAATGATAGTCATTATTTGTCAGCCTTAAAGATAAGAATTGCTAAAGCGTTCTGAATAGACCTTGTTCTATGGTAAAATAAAACAGAATGAACGGAGAGGACTAGGTTATATATGAAAGATTATAAAGCGTTAAATTGGTCGAAAACATATGGCATGAAACAACTATTGAATGATGTTTCCTTTTTAATTAGAGAAGGGCAACACGTTGGTTTGGTCGGGGCCAATGGTTCAGGTAAGACCACCTTATTAAATATTATTGCGGGGAAATCTAGCCTAGATCAAGGGCAGATCGAACATCCAAAAGATTTTACAGTGGGTATTGTCACTCAAGACCCAGAGCTAGATGAAAGCCAAACGATTTTTGAGGCCGTGTATCACTCTGAAAGTCCCATCGTCCAATTAGTTGGTCGGTATGAAGAAATTACCTTAGACTTGCAATTAGATCCAGAAAATAGCCGATTACAAAAGAAATTTCAGCAGATTGAGCAAGAAATGAATGCGCAAAACGCTTGGACTTTGGATACGACAATCCAAACGATTTTATCTAAATTAGGTATTCATGACCTAACCCAAGAAGTGAAAGTCTTGTCTGGGGGCCAGCGGAAACGTGTCGGTTTGGCTAAAGTTTTGATTGAAGAACCGGATTTGTTACTGATGGACGAACCTACCAACCACTTGGATTTTGAAATGGTGGAATGGTTAGAAAATTACATTGCTAACTACAAGAAATCAGTCTTAGTTGTAACCCATGACCGGTACTTCTTAGACCAAATTACAACACATATCTTTGCCTTGGACCGGGGCGACTTGAAGCAATATGAGGGTAATTACCAAATTTATTTGGAAAAATTGCAGTCTGAGCATGAAATTGAAGCAGCAACTATGGCGAAACAAAAGAAACTGTATAAGAGTGAGTTGGCTTGGATGCGTAAAGGGGCAAAAGCTAGAACCACTAAACAACAAGCCCGTATTCACCGTTTTGAAAACTTGAAAGAGAAAGTCAGTCAAACAACAGATGATAGCGAATTAACAGTGGACTTGGATACACAACGATTGGGTAATAAAGTCCTTGAATTCGATAACTTAACGGTAGGTTACCCAAATAAACCCTTAATCACCAATATCAATCTATTATTACAGAATAAAGAGCGAATCGGGATAATCGGGGATAATGGGGCTGGTAAAACGACCTTCCTAAATACCATTGCTGGCATACAAGCGCCACTTTCAGGTGAAGTAAAAACGGGTGAAACGGTCCGCATCGCCTACTTCCAACAAATCCCTACTGATCTACCAGAAGACAAACGGGTGATCAACTACGTGCAAGAAATTGCTTCTGAGTACGTTTATGATGATGGGACCCAAGCATCTGCAGCACAAATGCTAGAGCAATTCTTGTTTCCCCGAGAATCCCATGGCATGTTAATTGGCACTCTATCAGGTGGGGAAAGAAAACGACTGTACCTATTGAAGATATTGATGACAAGACCCAATGTCTTACTTTTAGACGAGCCGACAAACGATTTAGATATTGATACCTTATCGGTATTAGAAGACTACCTAGAGACCTTCCAGGGGACTGTGATTACCGTTTCCCATGATCGGTATTTCCTAGACAAGGTGGTTGAGAAACTTATCATTGTAGATAGTTTGGACAATACAGTACAATTATTCTACGGCAACTACCATGACTATAGAGACGCCATGAAAGAAGCAAAAAATCAATCCAGTCAATCGCAAAAAGTGGCCAGTCAAAGTAAACAAAACAACCAAGCTACTGAGCTAGTGACAGAAGAAGCGCCAAAAGCGAAGCGGATGTCTTGGCAAGAAAAGAAGGATTGGGCCGTTATTGAGAGTGAAATTGAGCAATTGGAAATGGATATCGAAGCCATTGACCAGGCAATGAACGAAAATGGAAATGATTACGGCAAACTATCTGAATTGCAATTAGAGAAAGATAGCAAAGAAAACAGTTTGCTCGAAAAAATGACTTACTGGGAATACCTGTCTACATTAGAAAATTAGTATCAGAAATTTTATGATGACATAAAAGAACACGAAGTTGATGCAAATTAAATTAGGGGGCAATGATTTTGGCAAAGCAATACTTAGATTTTCTACAACACATTTTAGATAATGGGCAAGATAAGAGCGACCGTACGGGGGTAGGTACCAGATCAGTTTTCGGTTACCAAATGCGTTTTGATTTAAGGGAAGGATTTCCTTTATTAACGACTAAAAAAGTACCTTTTGGTTTAATCAAGAGTGAATTGTTATGGTTCCTAAAAGGGGATACCAATATCCGCTATTTACTAGAAAATAACAACCACATCTGGGATGAATGGGCTTTTAAACGCTGGGTTGAATCAGATGCTTATCAAGGACCAGATATGACGGACTTTGGTTTACGAGCTGACGCTGACCCAGAATTTAAAAAGGTCTACCAAGAAGTGAAACAAGAATTTTGCCAACGCGTCCTAGAAGATGATGATTTCGCTAAAGAATTTGGTGAATTAGGTAATGTTTACGGTAAACAATGGCGTCATTGGGAAACGCGTGAGGGTGATTCCATTGACCAAATCGCTAATATTATCGACCAATTGAAACATAACCCAGATTCACGTCGGATTATGCTTTCAGCCTGGAATCCAGAAGATGTGCCTGATATGGCTTTACCACCTTGTCATACAATGAGTCAATTCTACGTTCAAGATGGTAAGTTATCTTGCCAACTCTACCAACGTTCTGGCGATGCCTTCCTAGGTGTACCATTCAATATCGCCTCTTATGCTTTATTAACACATTTATTGGCACGTGAGGCAGGATTAGAGGTTGGTGACTATGTTCATACCTTTGGCGATGCGCATATTTACAACAACCATTTTGACCAAGTATATGAACAATTAAGTCGTCAACCACTTGACCTACCAACTTTAGAAATTGGTGGCGAAGGTAAATCCATCTTTGATCTAGAAAAAGATGATATTAAAGTTAAAGGTTATAAAGCTCATGATGCAATTAAGGCACCAGTAGCGGTATAATAATAGATAACGATCAAGACCTATTTCTGTCACAAGTTGATAAGGAGGAATTACTATGTTAATTGCAATCTGGGCACAAGATATCAACCATTTAATCGGAAAAGGTGGCAAACTACCTTGGCACTTACCAAACGACTTGAAGTTCTTTAAAGAACAAACAATTGGTAAGACTGTTGTGATGGGGCGTAAGACATACGCAGGTTTGAATTATAAGCCGTTACCAAACCGTCATAATATTATTATTACCCGCCAGAAATCACCTTTTGAATCAGACTATGACCAAACGGATGTTGAATTAACCGATTCTATCGATAACATCTTGGCGCTAGCTGAAAAAGAAGATGTGATTATTATGGGTGGCCAGTCTATTTACCGCCTATTTTGGCCTTATATTTCTGAATTACGCGTGACAACAATTAACCATGAATTTGATGGGGATGTCCATTTTGACCCGAACCTAGATGACTTTGAAGCTTACGAGGTTATCGAAGGGGTGGTGGATGAGAAGAATGCCTACCCACACAAATCCGTATTCTACCGAAAAGAAGACGAGGACTAGAAGAAGGAGTAGGTTATTTGGCTAAACAAAATAACACTAAGACGAAGAAACCATTAAATCCTTGGAAGTGGGCTTTTTGGTTATTACTATTGGCAATTTTGATACCTGTAGTTGCTTTTTACCTGTATATACAAACAGCTGATCAAGAAACTGCCAGCGTGGGTGAACCAGCAACGACAGAAGAAGTGAGTGATGAAACGATCACAGCAGAAGCCAACCTGTCGACTGTTTCCTTTAACCGACTAGTATCAGCAGTGATTGGTGGGGATGATGTGCCTTATCAGTTAACGGTGGATGACGAAGTGTCATTTGCTGGTACGATAGACGCTTGGGGGACTGAAGGGGCTTATACTATGCAAGGGCAGCCGTCAGTCATGGAAGATGGGAATATTGCTATTGACGTGACCAATATTGAATTAGCGGGCTTACAATTGCCAACCTCAACAGTATTGGCCATTTTCCAATTGACCTTACCTACAGATTTACCGCTACAAGTATTATCCGGTGAAGAGCAAATTATTATCCGATTGGACCAAGTGTCTGAAGACATGGATTTCGCTATCCGGGCCAGCGATATTGATTTAGCTAACGATGAAATCAACATCTTACTGGATGTGCCATTGACTTATATCGAGGAACAAATCGGGACAGAGGCGGAAAGTAACCAGTAATATAGTCAACAATTAGAAAGAGTGATGATTACGCAGTCCTTTTATCATTATGTACAAATATTTAGAAATGCCGATTTACTAGAGAGTGACCAGCAGGCGCAGTTTGCTGAGCTGGTCTTTTTAGATGGCGATTTTCCGAAATCAGCTAGCGATTTTGAAACAATTAGCAATTATATTGAATTAAACCAACGCTATTCTGACTACGTATCGACATTTGATGAAGCCTGGCAATCCTACGCCGATAAATACCAAGTGTAGGAGGAAATATTGGGTAAATATTTGAAACCAACATGTCTATCAGAAAGTAGTGAATCATATGTCAGAAAATGAAGATTTAAAAAACAAAGAAAATAATAAAAATAGTAATGAAGAATTAGATAAAAAAGCAGTTACTGAGGAAGAAATCCATTCAAATGGTCAAAACCAAACTGATGCAAGTGGTTTAGACGGACATGATCTGGGTAATGACCAAAAACCTAAAAAACGTGGTGTTTCTTGGCTAGTATATATCCTGACCATCCTTATCGTTGGTGGGGGAACTTTTGTTGGGACATCTTACGTCTTAACTGGCCGTTTACCTGGTCAAAGTGTTATTACAGGGTCTTCAAGTACGGCGCTAACCACCAGTGAAATCCAGAAAATTCAAGCTGGCTTCTCTACCATTGTGGGAGACTACGTGGAAGATGTGGACCGAGATGCGGTGGTTGACGGGGCTATATCTGGGATGACAGAAGTCCTAGAAGACCCATATTCTCAGTATTTAACCGACCAATCTGCCCAACAATTAGATGAAACCATCGAAGGCTCATTTGAAGGTATCGGGGCTGAAATCATGGAAAAAGACGACTACATTCAAATTGTCAGCCCAATTAAAGGGTCTCCTGCTGAAGAAGCCGGCTTAATGGCCAATGATATCATCACAGCCGTTGACGGAGAGTCTATTCAAGGCTATACCGCAACCGAAGCAGTCGCTTTAATCCGCGGTGAAGCGGGCAGTGATGTCGTTTTAACGATTCAACGTGGTGAAGATAGTTTTGACGTGACCGTCACTAGAGATACCGTTCCAATTCAAACCGTTTATTATGAAATGTTAGAAGGGCAAGATAACACTGGTTATGTTCAAATTACTAGTTTTTCGACCCCAACATACGACGAATTGGTTGCAGCTATTGAAGATTTAAGATCACAAGGGGCGGAGAAATTTGTCCTAGACGTTCGCAGTAACCCAGGTGGTTTATTAACTTCTGCCCTACAAATCGCCAATATGTTCCTAAATGATGGGGATACCATTATGCAAGTCCAAGAAAAAGATGCGGATCCTTATGTATATGAAGCATCAGACGCTGATTACGGCGACTTCCAAGTTGATGAAGATGTGGTCTTATTAGTAGACGAAGGGTCTGCTTCAGCTTCAGAAATCCTAGCTGCAGCTCTACAAGAATCTGCAGGTGTACCAGTAGTTGGTAGCCAAACATTTGGTAAGGGGACCGTGCAAAATGTCTTCTCCCTTGAATCTGATTCAGAACTGAAAATTACTATTGCCAAATGGTTAACACCAAATGGTACTTGGATCAATGAAACAGGGGTAACGCCGGATGTTGAAGCTAGCTTACCGGATTATGCATCTCTAACCTTAATTGATACGAGCCAAACTTACCAAGAGGGCGATGTTTCAGAAGCGATTCAAAATATTGAAGCGATTCTAGTGGCTTTAGGCTACCAAGATAGCCAAGTGGATGCTGTTTTTGCAGAGGATACAACTAGTGCTGTGCTAGCTTTCCAAGCGGACCAAGAACTCGCTGAAACAGGTGTGATTGATACGGAAACAGCAAGTGCCATGATTTCGGCTATCCAAGCATTAATTGCTAGTAATGACACCCAACTAGACAAAGCAGTAGAAGTTCTGGAATAATAAGGACAAAAGCGCTAAAATAGTAGGGTGCTATAGGTACAAATGACTATGCTAAAAGAATGGGTAATAGAACCCAGTGAAAAGGATTGACCTTATGAAAAAGTTTTTTGATGAAGTATTTTCAGTTGTGATTTCTGTTGTGATCGCGCTTGTTATCTTCTGGGTGGTTAGAACTTATTTCTTCTATCCCTTTAGAGTAGACGGCGATTCGATGGCTAACACAATGATAGATGGGGACCGGTTTGTCCTAAGTTTAACGGATGAAATTGACCAATCAGATATTGTCGTTTTCCCAGCACCAGATGGGTCTGGCGACGAGTATGTGAAACGGATTATTGGGGTTCCAGGTGACACGATTGAATACAAAGATGATGTTTTATATATCAATGACGAAGCGATTGATGAACCTTATTTAGATTCTATTAAAGAAGACTACTTTGAACGATTCCCAGATGATTCTACTTTCACTAATGACTTCACGCTTGAAGAAATTACGGGTGAAACAACTGTCCCAGAAGGTATGTACTTCGTATTAGGAGACAACCGTGAAGTGTCTCATGACTCACGATACTTCGGCTTTATTGATGCTGATAGCGTGGAAGGAACAACCCACTTTAGATATTGGCCATTTTCCGACTTCGGTAGTGTACAATAAAGTAAATATATAGTAAAAATAGATTTGAAATGTAAAAACAGTAACAAATATGCATTAAAAAGTTGGCGCACTCAGCCAACTTTTTTAAATGAAAGGAGCTTAACCATGGCACATATTCAATGGTATCCTGGCCATATGGCTAAGGCGAAAAAAGAGGTTCAAAGTCAACTTAGCGCAGTGGATATCGTCCTTGAAATTAGGGACGCCCGTATTCCAATAGCCAGTATGAACCCCATGTTAGATGAAATCATAAAAAATAAACGCCACATGATTGTTTTAAATAAACAAGATTTGGCCGACCCCCAACAAACCAAAGAGTGGGTCAAAGCTCTGAGCGGTGAAAACAAATTGGCCATTGCTTTGGATTCTAAAAAATTAGGCGACATGAAAATTTTCCGCCAAGCCCTAAAAGATTTCACCCAAGACATCCAAGACAAATGGCGCAACAAAGGTATTCTACACAAGTCAATCCGAGTAATGGTTATCGGGATTCCAAACGTTGGTAAATCAACCTTTATCAACCAGTTTACCAAGCAAAAGAAAGCCCAAGTAGGGAATAAACCAGGGGTTACTAAAGGTCAACAATGGATTAAAATCGATGAAGATTTTGAACTATTGGACACACCAGGTATTTTATGGCCGAAATTTGAAGACCAGGAAGTAGCTGACAAATTGGCCCTAACTGGTGGGATTAAAGACACCCATTTCTACAAGGATGATGTGGCCTTATTCGCCCTAGAATTCTTCCTACATCATTACCCGGATGCCATCAGCAACCACTACCCAATCAAGGCTGAAGACGTCCATCCGCCTTATCCTGACCTACTCATGGCCTTAACTAAGCGTATGGGCATGTTAGAAGACTACGACCGGGCTTCAGACAAGATTATCCGTGACTATCGAGACGGTAAGTTGGGCCGCATGACCCTAGACCGGATTGAAGAATACCAAATTTCAGAAAATATTGAGGTAAGTGATTAAATGACCGATGACAAAAAGACAGCCTTTGACCTCGCTGACTTGAGCAATTTAAAAATCGGCCAAATTCAAGCCTACTTGGCCTCAAGTGAGATTGATCCAGTCTACGTACAGGCCTTACGAGAAGATAGCCGCAAAGGGGTGCAGACTGCCTTATTACGCTACGACAAGGCCTTACTTAAGCAGCAAGCAATCTCAGACCAAGTTGAACAGCTAAAAATGAAGGAGAATGAATTGCGTCAACAAGGCTACCAATTGATTGCTGGGGTAGATGAAGTTGGACGTGGTCCTTTAGCTGGCCCGGTTGTGACAAGTGCCGTTATTTTGCCTAGTGACATGCCTCCTGTCTACTTTAATGACTCTAAACAGTTATCCCATACAAAACGCCAAGCATTGGTGGCAGATATTGAAAAATATGCTATTGCAAAAACAATCGGGATCCAAACAGCTGAAGAAATTGACCAAACCAACATTTTAATTGCCACAAAGCAAGCCATGATATCTGCTTTAGATCAATTGCATCCGGCACCTGATTATGTCTTGGTCGATGCTGTACATTTGAATGACTACAAGAAGGCGCCGCAAGAGGCCATTATCAAGGGCGACGCGACAGTTTATGCCATTGCAGCAGCCTCCATTTATGCTAAGGAATACCGGGATAAATTGATGGCAGAATACGCAGGCTTATATCCAGGTTACGGCTTTGAAGCCAATGCTGGGTACGGGACTAAACAACACCTAGATGGCCTAGAGAAATACGGTCCAAGTCCAATTCACCGCAAGACTTTTGCACCAGTGAAAAATTATGTATAAAAATCAATCAATCTAAATGGTCAATTTCAACCACCTCCTACGTATATACATGTAAAGGGGTGGTTTTGTGTTATTTGAAATTGAAAATCCGTATATGGATATGATGCTCAAAAATGAGGAAGATGTTTTAGCTATGACAGAATCTATGCTGGTTTATGCCTTTGAATCTGGTCTATTTACCTACCGGGAATTGGCCGATATCATTCAAGCCCAAGTGACTAGTGTTGAAGACTTAGACAGGCATATTCATGGAATCCAAGATACGCAAAAAATAAAGGCCTGGGGGCGATTTAAGCAAAAGTATTCACTTGCTTATTTTAGAAAATTGTACGAAAGCTACCATATTCATCCGGTGACCATCCTTAGTACGCAAACATATCCAAAGGCCTTACTGCAAACATACCAACCTAATTTAGTTTTATTTTGTCAGGGCGATTTAGCTATTTTTCAAAAACCTGCTATGGCTGTTGTAGGATCAAGAAAAATGTCTGTCTACGGTAAAGCAGCTATTGACCAACTGATCCCTAAATTAAGTGAAGCCTTGGTTATTGTCTCTGGCTTAGCCAAAGGGGTGGATGCCTATACCCACCAAGCAGCCATGCCTGGGGGCGAAACCATTGCGGTTATTGGGACGGGCTTACTGACCACCTACCCGAGTGAACACCACAAATTGCAGGCAAAAATTGCCCATGACCATTTACTCGTTTCACCGCTACCCAACCACGCTAAAATTCAACGCTGGCATTTCCCTTACCGGAATCTAGCTATTGCCGGACTCAGTCAAGCGACGATGGTTATTGAGGCGGCAGAAAAATCTGGTTCTTTAATAACGGCTAATTATGCCTTACAAGAAAATAGACTGGTTTTTGCAGTGCCAGGGCCTATTTCGAACCCTTTATCCGCAGGGACCAACCAATTAATTTACTACGGTGCCACACCGGCATTACAGGCTTCAGAAATATTGCGCGACTTATTTTTCAATGTATAGAAAAACTTAATTTTTGCCTTTGAATTTGTCAACAAACAACTTTCTTCTATATAAATTGTGCATTTATTGCTTGCTTATTTTATCTTTAGGTTATATATTCATTTGTAGCTATTAATTTTCATATTTGACAAAAGCTATTCTTCTAGCATAATATGTAAAGCGATTTAGAAATGGATATCAGAAAGGAGCTTGTCGTTGGCATATAAATATTTAGTAATCGTAGAATCTCCGACGAAAGCCAAAACTATAGATAAGTACTTAGGCAGAAATTATAGAGTTGTAGCCAGCAAAGGTCATTTACGTGATTTACCAAAATCGCGTATGGGAATTGATATTGAAAATGACTATGAACCGGACTACATCAACATCCGTGGTAAAGGGCCTTTAATCAAAGAGTTACGTAAAGATGCAAAGAAAGCTGAAAAAGTCTTTCTTGCGAGTGACCCGGACCGAGAAGGGGAAGCAATTGCTTTCCATTTAGCCCACATTTTAGGCTTAAACCCTGAAGACCCAATCCGTGTCACCTATAATGAGGTAACCAAAGAAGCTGTTAAAGAGGCGATCGCGAACCCACGTCCAATAAATATGGACCTAGTAGACGCTCAACAAGCACGTCGTGTGTTAGACCGCTTAGTAGGTTACAATTTATCCCCAATGTTATGGAAGAAAGTGAAGAAAGGTTTATCTGCTGGTCGGGTACAATCCGTTGCTTTACATATGATTATCAACCGGGAAAATGAAATCCGTGCTTTCAAACCTGAAGAGTACTGGACAGTTGAAGGGTCATTTATTAAAGACCGTAAGACCTTTAAAGCTAACGCTTCAAAATTCAAGGGTAAAAAACTTGATTTGAAAAACGAAGCGGACGTTAAAGCGTTTATGGCGGAAATTAAAACCCAAGACTTCACTGTTGAAAACGTGACGGAAAAGGAACGTAAGCGTAACCCACAAAAACCTTTTACCACATCATCAATGCAACAAGAAGCGGCGAAAAAATTAAACTTCCGAACCCGTAAAACTATGATGGTGGCCCAACAACTGTATGAAGGGATCAAACTAGCTAGCGGAGCGCCAGTAGGTTTAATTACCTATATGCGTACCGATTCAACCCGTATCTCTGATTCAGCTAAGGCCGGTGCAAAATCATATATTACCAGTACTTATGGTAAGGAATACTTAGGTTACCAACCAGCAAGTAAGCAAGCCCAAGGATCACAAGATGCCCATGAAGCGATTCGTCCTTCATCAGCTGACCGGACGCCGGATGCTGTTAAAGATTACTTGTCTCGTGATCAATTCCGCTTGTATTCATTAATTTGGTCTCGTTTTATGGCCAGTCAAATGGCACCAGCCATCTATGACACTGTATCTGCTGATTTGGTACAAAACGAAGCGACTTTTAGAGCAAATGGTTCTAAAATTAAGTTTGAAGGTTACCAAAAAGTTTATACAGAAGCCAACAACAAAGACAATATCTTACCAGAATTAGTTAACGGTGAAACAGTGAAGTCAAAAGACCTAGAACCAAGTCAACACTTCACCCAACCACCAGCTCGCTATACTGAGGCTTCTTTAATCAAGAAACTAGAAGAAGATGGCGTTGGCCGTCCGTCAACATACTCACCAACCATTGAAACACTGATCAAGCGCTACTACGTAAAATTAGAAGCCAAACGATTTGAACCAACTGAACTAGGTGAAATTGTTGATAAGATGATCACTGAATTCTTCCCAGAAATCGTGGATACGTCTTTTACAGCTGATCTTGAAAAAGAATTAGATGAAATTGAAACGGACCAAAAAGAATGGGTTGAAGTCATCGATGCCTTCTTTAAACCATTCCAAAAAGAGCTGGAAAAAGCGGAAGTGGAAATGGAAAAAATTGAAATTAAAGATGAACCAGCTGGCTTTAAATGTCCAGTTGATGGCGGTGAAATGGTCATTAAAATGGGTCGTTTCGGTAAATTCTATGCCTGCGCCAACTTCCCTGATTGCCGCCACACCGAAGCTATTGTGAAAGAAATTGGTGTAACTTGTCCGAAATGTCATGAAGGTCAAGTAGTTGAACGTAAATCGAAGAAAAATCGTATCTTCTACGGTTGCTCTAGGTACCCAGACTGTGACTTTACTGACTGGAACAAACCAATCGCTCGTGCATGTCCAAAATGTGACCATTACTTGGTTGAGAAGAAAATCCGTGGTGGTAAACAAATCGTTTGTCCAAACGGTGACTACGAAGAAGACGTGCAAAAAGGTGAAGCAGTAGAAGGTTAAGCCTTTTAAAAATGATGTCAAAATTTGAAAACATCCTTTTCGTTGTGGTATATTTTAGCCACTAATAGAGAGGGTGTTTTTTTAATGCCAATAGATGACTTTAAAGGCTTATTCAGCGACTACTTAACCCATGAAAGACAATATTCACTGGAAACCATCAAGGCCTACCTAGCCGATCTAGACAGCTTTCAAGCCTTTATGAAGGATGCGGGTATAGACCAATTAGACCAAGTGGCTTACAGGGATATCCGGATTTATCTAGGTAATCTGCAGCGAGACGGTCTGTCAAGGAAATCTATTTCCCGCCACCTATCCAGTTTGCGTTCTGCCTACAATTTGCTGCTTGACCGTGAATTAGTCAGTGAAAATCCCTTTAATTATGTGAAAACTGCTAAAACAGGCCTTAAATTGCCTGATTTTTTCTATGAATCAGAAATTCAGTCATTATTTGATTCGGTCCAAGGAAACGATCCGATTGCCCTTAGAAACCGCGCCTTATTAGAATTCTTGTACGGGACCGGCGCCCGGGTTTCTGAAGTAAGAGACTTAGCCATCAATCAAGTCGACCTAACAGCAGATATGGTCCTCTTACGCGGGAAAGGCAACAAAGACCGTTATGTACCAATTGGGTCATTTTGCCACGATGCCTTAGTAGATTACCTGGAAAATGGCAGAAGCCAACTCTTGGCTAAGGGCCATTTTGATGATACAGAACACGCGTTCGTATTCGTTAATTACAAGGGCGAACAGTTGACTAGCCAAGGGATTGCTTACATTTTAGACCAAATTGTCAAAAAGTCAGCCACCACTTTGTCCATCCATCCCCATAAATTACGGCATTCATTTGCCACTCATTTACTCAACAATGGGGCGGATATAAGAACTGTTCAAGAGCTACTAGGCCATGCTTCCTTATCCACGACACAAATCTACACCCATTTATCTAAGGAAAAATTGCGGGATAATTACCTACAGTTTCATCCTCATGCCAAACAGAAAAAAGAGCGTCCCAAAGATTAGCTTGTTGAAGTGCTAATCTGGGATCGCTCTTTATTTTATTGATTTTGAGTAATCTATTTTTTCTTGGCTTTGTTTAAACCAAAGGGCACTTTTGACTCTGTCCCTTGACGAATCCGTTTAATGTTATCTTTATGACGGACAACAACCAGGATTAAGACTAAAACAGTCGCAATTGTTAAGCCCAAGTCTTGGTAGAATAAGCTTAAAATCGTTGCAAAAATCACCGCAAAGATAGAGGAGAAGCTTACCATACTTGTGATGAATAAGGATACAAAGAATGATGCGATTGAAATCAAGGCAAATACGGGATGATAGGCTAAAACTACACCAAATGAGGTTGCTACTGCTTTACCACCATTAAATTTCAGGAATAGTGGGAATGAGTGACCAACGATGGCCATACCACCAAATAGTAAAGGGTGTAAGCCAAGATTCAACCAGATGGCTAGTAAGACGGGTATTGCCCCTTTTACCATATCACAGATGAAAACAAGGACGCCTCCAGTGGTCCCAAAAGCTCGGAAGGCATTTGTCGTACCGATATTTCCTGAGCCAAATTGGCGAATATCTTTTTTATAGATGAGTTTGCCGATAACTAAACCAAAGGGAATAGACCCCAATAGGTAAGCGACGACTAGTAATAGAATCGTTAACATGATTTAATTCCTTTCAATAAATCTATGGGCTTCTTACATTATATCATTAATTGGAAAGAATACAGTTATATGAGACAAATTTAAATATAGCAAACCTAATTAGCTAGTTATGAAAATCAAAAATTTTCCCAAGAATATTTTCTTTCTTTCGAATATTTTTAGGCTATAATGGATGAGTTGCTCGCAAATAAATGGGCCTATTGATATTGATTCTATTTGGCAAATCAGCGGTTTTAATATATGATGAAAAAGATTGAAAGTGGGGTAAACGATTTGGCCAAACCAACAAACCAAAATAATAAATCAACTTATGATGAAAGTTCGATCCAGGTATTAGAAGGCCTGGAAGCAGTTAGAAAACGTCCTGGTATGTATATCGGGTCAACAGATGCACGTGGTTTACACCATTTAGTGTATGAGATTGTCGATAACTCAATTGATGAGGCCTTGAGTGGGTATGCTGACCATATTACAGTAACCCTTGCTAAAGACGGTTCAGCAATTGTTACCGATAATGGACGTGGGATGCCGATTGGTAAACATACTAGCGGTAAGCCGACTGTTGAGGTCATCTTAACGGTCCTTCATGCGGGTGGTAAATTCGGTGGTTCAGGTTATAAAACTTCAGGGGGTCTACACGGTGTAGGTTCATCTGTAGTAAATGCCTTGTCCAGCAAATTTATTGCCACAGTTCACCGGGACGGCAAGGAATACCACCAGGAATTTACCAATGGTGGTAAACCAGGCAAACCCAAAACAAAAGCCTTTAAAAGCAAAAACACCGGCACTAAAATCCAATTTTATCCGGATGCTGAAATTTTTGGCAATATTAAATTTGACCCGTCAACTATTCGGGAACACTTACGTGAATCAGCCTTTTTATTAAAAGACTTACGTATCGACTTTATTGATGAAATTAACGAGACTGAGGAAACCTTCCATTATGCAGAAGGGATCAAGGCTTTTGTCGATTACTTAAATGAAGACAAAGACGTTTTACATGATGTCGTCTTTTTCCAAGGGGTTGAAAACGGGATTGAAATTGAATTGGCCTTCCAATATAACGATGGTTATTCGGAAACAGTCTTATCATTCGTCAATAACGTAAGAACTGCAGACGGCGGGACCCATGAATCGGGGATGCGAACAGGTTTAACCAAATCTTTCAATGAGTACGCCCGTAAGGTGGACTTGTTGAAGACTAAAGAAAAGAACCTTGAAGGGTCTGACGTACGAGAAGGGTATACAGCTGTCTTATCGTTACGGGTTCCTGAAGAAATCTTGCAGTTTGAAGGGCAAACCAAGTCTAAATTAGGGACACCACAAGCGCGTTCAGCTTCTGATAAAATCGTATCTGAAAACTTAGCGGTTTACCTAATTGAAAACGGGGAAACAGCACAAATGCTGGTCCGTAAAGCTTTAAAAGCACGTGAAGCGAGAGATGCTGCCCGTAAAGCACGTGAAGCGTCTCGTGGCGCTAAGGGGAAACGTAAGGAAGTCCTATTATCTGGTAAATTAACGCCGGCACAGGGCCGTAATGCCAAGAAGAATGAACTTTTCCTAGTGGAGGGAGATTCTGCCGGTGGTTCTGCTAAACAAGGGCGTGACCGTAAATTCCAGGCTATCTTGCCATTGCGTGGTAAGGTATTAAACACTGAAAAAGCCAGCATTCAAGATATTCTAAAAAATGAAGAGTTGAACACCATCATCTATACCATTGGTGCAGGTGTAGGGGCTGAATTTGAGGTTGAAGATGCTAACTACGATAAAGTCATCATCATGACCGATGCTGATACCGATGGGGCCCATATCCAGGTGCTACTGCTGACCTTCTTCTTCCGCTACATGAAACCTTTAGTAGAGGCTGGTAAAGTCTATCTCGCTATGCCACCATTGTATAAGGTGTCTAAGGGTAAAGGGAAAAACGAGGTCACTGAATATGCTTGGACGGATGACGAGTTAAAAGCTGTGACTGATAAAGTCGGCAAAGGCTATATCTTACAACGGTACAAGGGTTTGGGTGAGATGAATGCGGACCAATTATGGGAAACAACTATGGATCCTGAAACTCGTACCCTAGTCCGGGTAACAATTGACGATTTATCCCTAGCTGAAAGACGGGTATCTGTTTTAATGGGGAACAAGGTTGAACCTAGACGGAAATGGATTGAAGACAATGTGGCCTTCACCATGGATGAGGATGATACCCTACTTGAAAATGTCTCAGATACTGATGCTGGCGACAAGGAAGACGTTGTCGAGATTTTAGAAAACCAAAATCAAACCAGTATCACTGCTAACGAAGATGCGAATGACTTAGCTGGTGGGCAAATTAATTTATTTGATGAAGATGGTGATTATTAATGGTTGAAATTCAAAAATTAACATTAGAAGAGGTAATGGGTGACCGTTTCGGACGGTATTCTAAATACATCATCCAAGACCGGGCGCTACCTGACATTCGGGATGGATTAAAGCCAGTACAACGCCGGATTTTGTTCGCAATGTTTCAGGAGGGGAATACCTCTTCTTCAAACTTCCGTAAATCGGCCAAAACAGTCGGTAATGTAATTGGTAACTACCACCCCCACGGTGATTCATCAGTTTATGATGCCATGGTCCGTATGTCTCAAGACTGGAAGAACCGTGAAGTTTTAGTAGAAATGCACGGGAATAACGGGTCTATGGACGGTGACTCTGCAGCTGCTATGCGGTATACAGAAGCCCGTTTATCGAAGATTGCCGATGAATTATTGCGTGATCTTGATAAAGACACGGTCGAAATGATCCTAAACTTTGATGACACGGCTGAAGAACCAACTGTTTTACCAGCAGGTTTCCCAAACCTATTGGTTAACGGGGCAACTGGTATTTCCGCTGGTTACGCGACTGAAATTCCGCCGCATAATCTAGGTGAAATTATTGATGCAACAACTTACCTAATCGACCATCCAAATGCCACAGTCAATAAGTTGATGGACTTTGTTCCTGGGCCAGATTTCCCAACAGGGGCTATTATCCAAGGGAAAGAGGAGTTGAAGAAAGCTTATACTTCTGGACGCGGGAAAGTCGTTGTTCGGTCTAAGCACCATATTGAAACAGACCGAGGTGGTAAAGAGAAAATCGTGATTACAGAAATTCCATATGAAGTAAATAAGGCTAACCTAGTACGTCGGATGGATGAGTTACGGTTGAATCGGTCGATTGACGGGATTCAAGAAGTCCGCGATGAAACGGACCGTAACGGTCTACAAATCGTGATTGAATTGAAAAAGGATGCGAGTTCTGACGCCATTCTAAATTACTTCTACAAAAATTCTGACCTGCAAATCAACTATAACTTCAACATGGTAGCCATTAATAACCAACGTCCTGAATTAGTCGGGATTAGAGAAGCTTTAAACGCTTATATCGGCCACCGTTATGAAATTATTCGTCGCCGGACAACCTTTGATTTAAACAAGGCCCAACGTCGTTTACATATCGTAGACGGATTGGTCAAAGCCATGACTATTCTAGACCAAGTGATTGCGACGATTAGAAACTCTAAAAATAAATCAGACTCTAAATACAACTTGATTGAAGCTTTTGATTTCTCAGAAGCCCAAGCAGAAGCGATCGTAAGCCTACAATTGTACCGTTTAACCAATACAGACGTTACTGCTTTGGAAAATGAACGCCTACAATTAAACGAGGATATTGCTTCTTACCAAGCGATCTTGTCTGATGATAAAGTCCTTTATGGCCGGATGAAGTCTGAACTAAAAGCGATTAAGAAAGCTTACGCTTCTGAACGTCGTACTGAGATTCAAGACGAAATCCAAGAAGTCATCGTGAAGAAACAATTATTGATTCCTGAAGAAGACGTTGTCGTTGTAGTAACCCGTGGTGGTTATATCAAACGATCTAGTCTGCGATCATTTAAAGCTTCTGGTATTGAAGAAGTCGGTTTACGTGAGGGAGACCATGTCCGATTCCTTGAAAAAATGTCTACTTTGGATCAGTTAGTATTCATAACCAATAAAGGGAACTACATCTTCCAACCAGTTTATGAATTACAAGACATCCGTTGGAAAGACTTAGGGGAGCATATTTCGCAAAGAATTGCCTTTGCGAGTGACGAATCAATTATCGGTGTCTTTAAATACGATGAAAATAGCAAAGATAATCTGTTGCTTGCATCGGCTGCTGGTATGATTAAACAAACGGCATTGTCAGAATTCAAGGAATTCCGCGGTTACAAAAACAAATCATCTTTAGCTATGAATTTATCCTCTGACACTGACCAAGTAATTGGTGTCTACCGTATTGACGGCGCAACTGACCAAAGCCAAGCTCAAGTCATCCTAGTGACGTATTATGGTTTTACCTTAAGATACAGCATTGATGAAATTTCAATTATTGGTGCGCGTGCTAAAGGGGTTAAATCCATTAACTTGAAACAAGATGATTATGTGGTTGGATTGTCCTACGCAGCCGTTCCAGATGACAACTTGCAATTGATGATGGTGACCCAAAGAGGGCATATGAAACGATTGAAATGGGCTGAAATTAACGTTCTTGGTCGTGCTAAACGTGGTTTAGTGGCCTTGAAAGAATTGAAAACAAACCCACATCGTATTATTGCTGCCTTTGAAGTCATTGATACTAAACAGGTATTTGAAGTCATTACAAGCCAATCTCATCGTGAAAACTTTAGAGCAGGTGACGTGGCTATTGCCAACCGTTATTCAAACGGATCTATGCTTGTAGACGAGAAAGACCATGGCCAAATTAGCTTAGTAACGCCGTTAATCGACTTCACGTCTTTTGATCCAGAAAAGTAAATTTTCAATTAAGAATACGAACGTCTGCCAAATTTTTATTGTTTTGGTAGGCGTTTTGTTATAGGCTCAGTTTAGAAAAAAAGACAATTACTTAACTTAGTATTGATAATTAGATATTAATAGCGTTCTTCGCTATAATGAAAGATATGAACATTTATTCGCGTATCTCAATCAAGAAAATGAATAGTTGATAAAGGAGAGTTTTATGGAAGAAGTAGTCATTGTTGCAGCGAAACGTTCTGCAATTGGAAAATTTGGTGGCCAATTTAAAGGCATTTCAGCAGTCGATTTAGGGGTAGAAGTATTAAGAGAAACACTCGCTTCAATTGATTTAGACCCAACAAAAGTTGAACAAGTGATCTTGGGGAATGTATTAAGTGCAGGACTTGGCCAAAACGTTGCCCGCCAAGTTGCCCTAAAATCAGGTTTGTCTAACGAATCAACTGCCGTAACCATTAACCAAGTTTGTGGTTCAGGATTGCGTACTGTCATGATGGGCGCACAAGCTATCATGCTCGGTGACGCTGATATTGTTGTCGCAGGTGGTACGGAAAATATGACTCGTGCACCTTACGTGGTTGATTCCGCTCGTTGGGGTCAGCGTATGGGCAACGGTCAAATGATTGACACTATGCTACACGATGGTCTAACTGATGCCTTCTCAAACGATGCGATGGGGATCACAGCAGAAAATATTGCGGACCAATACGGGATTTCCCGTGAAGCCCAAGATGAATTTGCAGCAGCTAGCCAAGTCAAAGCTGTAGCAGCGAAAGAGGCTGGACGTTTTGTAGAAGAAATTGTCCCAGTGACTATCCAACAAAAAAATGGCACGCAAGTAGTGACTGAAGATGAGGGGCCACGTTCGGGTATTACACCAAAACGTTTGGGTAAATTGCAACCAGCTTTTAAAGAAGAGGGGACAGTGACAGCAGGTAACTCATCAGGTATCAATGATGGGGCAGCAATGCTTGTCTTAATGTCTAAGCGTAAGGCCGATGAACTAGGGCTTAAACCCATGGTATCCATTGCTTCTTACGCAACGGGTGGGGTAGATCCTTCAATTATGGGGACAGGCCCAATCCCAACAACGATCAAGGCCTTAGAAAAGGCCAATATTACAGCAGGAGACCTAGATTTAATTGAGGCCAATGAAGCCTTTGCATCCCAAGCATTATGTGTAACTACAAGCCTAGAATTGCCAGCTGAAAAGGTTAACGTGAACGGTGGGGCAATTGCCCTTGGTCATCCGATTGGTGCGTCAGGCGCCCGTATCTTGGTTACTTTGATCCATGAAATGCAAAAACGTCAGTCAGTTTATGGTTTAGCGACCCTATGTGTGGGCGGCGGTCAAGGGGTATCCGTCATTGTAAAGCAAGCAGTTTAACAAGTAGTGTGCACTAGCCCTTTCTCCAAGATTTAGAGTCCTGCACAAGCAAATGATTTAGTCTTAAATGAGATCATGGTAAACTAAGAGTAGAATTTTGAATTTGAAGGGAGCTATTCGATGACAATACCAACTTATACGGCGCATGACGGGACCCAAGTCCCACAAATCGGCTTTGGTACCTACAAACTTAAAGGATATGATGGGGTAGATTCTATCCAGTCAGCCTTAGAAGCAGGTTACCGTTACCTAGATTCAGCCTACAACTATGAAAATGAAGCAACAGTAGGTGAAGCTATTCGCCGATCTGGTATTCCAAGAGACGAGATCCAAGTGGCTTCAAAATTACCTGGTCGTTACCACAAATACGATGATGCCCTAGTGACTATTCAAGAATCATTAATGCGGGCTAACTTAGACTGCTATGATTTTTATTTGATTCACTGGCCAAATCCAAAAGAAGACACCTATGTTGAAGCTTGGCAAGCACTAATTGAAGCCCAAAGACGTGGCTACATCAAAAATATAGGTGTCAGCAACTTCTTACCAGAACATATTGACCGCATTGAGCGTGAAACTGGCGTCTTACCAGTGGTTAACCAAGTAGAAATGCACCCTTACTTCCAACAAAAAGCGCAACGCGCTTACCATGAGGAGAAGGGCATTATTACTCAATCTTGGTCTCCTTTTGTTCGCGCGAATGAAAAGATTGATAAGTCAGTTCTAGAAAATGAAGACATCAAAGCAGTAGCTGCTAAATACGGTAAGTCTGCTGGTCAAACAATTTTACGCTGGCAAACGCAATTAGGGGCTATGCCAATCCCTAAA
Organism: Aerococcus viridans; assembly: GCF_002083135.2. Taxonomy (NCBI): domain Bacteria; kingdom Bacillati; phylum Bacillota; class Bacilli; order Lactobacillales; family Aerococcaceae; genus Aerococcus; species Aerococcus viridans. The sequence goes on from NZ_NBTM02000001.1 coordinate 1,805,388, forward strand.
TCAAGCAAGAAAGCGCGTCAAATCGAAAACTTAGACTTCTTTGACTTCAAACTGGATGAAGAAGACTTGGCCGTATTTGACCGTTTAGATAAGCCAGACGGCCGTGCAGCCAATCAAGATCCAGCGGTGTACCAAGAGTTTTAGGCAAATATGACCTGAAATATAGTCAAAAAATCAGCTTAAAAGGAATTTTTCGGATTTTTCGAAAAGTTCCTTTTTTCGAATTAATCTATGTTAAAATGTGATTATCATTGAATTCAAAAAGGAGCAATAAACGTGAATAAAATTTTAGTTTTCGGACATCAAAATCCAGATACAGATGCTATTACATCTGCTATTTCATATGCCTATTTATTAAACCAACAAGGACTTGAAGCAGAAGCGGTTGCCTTAGGACAAGTTAACGAAGAAACTGCCTATGCCTTGAATGAATTTGGTCAAGTGGCACCACGTGTAATTGAATCTATTGGAACGCAAACAGATACAGTTGCTTTAGTAGACCACAACGAGTCGCAACAATCAGTCGCTGACTTAGCAGAAGTTGAAGTGCATTCAGTTGTTGACCACCACAAAATTGGTGATTTCACAAGTGCCGCACCATTAACTTTCATTGCTAAACCATACGGTTGTTCTCAAACAATTATTTTCGAATTGTTCCAAGAAAAAGGTATCGAAATACCTAAAGAAATCGCTGGTTTAATGCTATCAGCTATCATCTCTGATACTTTATTGTTCAAATCACCAACGACAACGGAAAAAGATCAAGAAGTTGGTTTAGCTTTAGCAGAGATCGCTGGCGTAGATGTTGAAGCTTACGGTTTAGCTTTATTGAAATCAGGTACAAACGTAGACGCTAAATCTGCAAGTGAAATTGCTGATGGCGACGCTAAATCATTTGAAATGGACGACAAACCAGTACGTATTGGTCAAATCAATGTCGTAGATGTTGACGATGTCTTGAAACGTAAAGACGAAGTGATTGCAGCAATGAAAGACTTAGTAGCTGAAAACGAATATGCCGCATTCTTATTAGTGGTAACAAACATTTTAACAAGTGATTCAGAAGGTCTTTTAGTGGGTTCTGAAGACTTTATGCAACATGCTGAACAAGCCTTTGGCGGTCAAGTAAATGACAACCAAATTGCTTTACCAGGCGTTGTATCACGTAAAAAACAAGTTGTACCACCATTACAAGCAACATTTTAATTAAGATTTTTTAAGTAAAATCACGAAGTGCCTCCCAAACAAGTTGTTTAGGGGGGCATTTTGTGCTTTTTTACCATAACTTTTATCGCAAGTTCTAGGAGGGCATATGGATATTGTCGTTGTAGGAGGGGGAAAACTCGGAGAGGACATCCTTCACGGGTTAATTAAAGATGGTCACAACCTGTATCCCGCCTCCATTGCCCAATATGATTCAAGAGTGGTTGAGACGATTTTGATGATCGCCATGTTTACCTTTGGGTTAAATTTCAACTTCTTCTACCTTGCTTACGAAAGACGTTGTAAGGAAATCTTTAAAGACGAAGAGTTGAAATGGTATGTCTATATTATTTAAGGGTTTTTAGCCATTATTTCTTTGGCCTTAATCTCTTATTACGATAACTTCTTCCGCATGATACACGATGTGCTCTTTAATATAGTGTCCATCATGTCAACCACGACTTATACCACAGTAGATATTTTGGAATGGCCGCTAGCTGCCCATACCACCATTCTATTGTTGATGTTTGTCGGTGCCATGTCAGGGTCTACAGCATCGGGTCTAAAAGTTATCCGGATAGGCATTTATTTGCGGTCTATTAAACAGGAAATTCAACATTTACTTGCACCAAATAGGGTGATTCCTATGACCTATAACGGCAAACGTATTGAGAAAAATGTCCACTATGGGATTGTTTACTATCTGATGACCTATCTAGCCGTATTCGTTTTACTCCTAGTGGTTCTGTCATTTGATGCACAGAACTTTTCATCCGCATTCTCAGCGACCATCGCTACTATTTCAAATATCGGTGGGTCTCTTGATTTACTAGGGCCATCACAAGATTATGCGTCCTTGTCTAATTTTTCAAAAATCGTGATGTCAGTAGGTATGATTATCGGCCGTCTAGAAATTTATCCAGTGATCATTTTATTATCCAGATCGACTTGGCGAAAATTCTAACCACCACTTGTATATACAATTTTGTTTTAATCTGATTATAAAAAGGGGATTGTGCTACGAAAGCGCATACCCATTTTTTATATATTTATCGCCACTTCTGGGACTTGGCGCCAATATTTTGAAATGCAGATTTGTATTTTTATTAATCAGATTTCTGGCATTTGTCATTTTTCTGGGTTAAACTTTCTAAGTAATGAAAACGCTTATTTATCCATTGTTTATTAAGTAGGAGGAATTATAATGAGTGAACAAGAAAAATATATCATGGCGATTGACCAAGGGACAACTTCATCACGTGCAGTAATTTACAACCATAAGGCCGAACCTATTGCTTCAAGTCAGAAAGAGTTTGAGCAAATTTTCCCTAAATCTGGTTGGGTAGAACACAATGCGATTGAAATTTGGAACTCAGTACAGGCAGTAATCGCTGGTGCATTTATTGATGGTGGTTTACGTCCTGATCAAATCGCTGGTATTGGGATTACTAACCAACGTGAAACAACTGTTGTTTGGGACAAAAAAACGGGTAGACCAATCTATAACGCAATCGTTTGGCAGTCTCGTCAGTCCGCGCCAATTAGTGATAACTTAATTGAGCAAGGGTTAAAAGACAAAATTCAACAACATACTGGTCTAGTGGTTGACGCTTATTTCTCTGCAACTAAGATCCGCTGGATTTTAGACCATGTTGACGGCGCTCAAGAGCGCGCAGAGAGAGGCGAATTATTATTTGGTACTATTGATACTTGGTTACTTTGGAAATTAACTAATGGTGAAGTTCACGCGACTGACTACTCAAATGCTTCTCGTACGATGCTAATGAACATTGAAAAGCTTGAGTGGGACGAGGAAATGTTAGCTATGTTAGACATTCCGAAAGCCATGATGCCAGAAATTCGCTCAAACTCAGAGGTTTACGGACATACTGTTGGCTTCCATTTCTATGGCTACGAAGTACCAATTTCTGGTATGGTAGGGGACCAACAAGGGGCATTATTTGGTCAATTAGCAACTGAAGAGGGTACAGTGAAATCAACTTACGGTACTGGTGCCTTCATTGTGATGAACGCGGGTAGCGAGTTAAAACTATCTCAGAATAACCTGTTAACAACAGTTGGTTTCGTGATTGGTGACAAGGTAACTTACGCCTTAGAAGGGTCTGTATTCGTGGCTGGTTCAGCTATTCAATGGATCCGCGATGGTTTAGAGTTAATTGATAATGCAGCTGAAACTGAAGCTTTAGCCTACCAATCAACAAATGAAGATGAAGTTTACTTAGTACCAGCCTTTACTGGTTTAGGGGCGCCATACTGGGATTCTGATGCTCGTGGTGCTGCATTTGGTATCACACGTGGAACAACAAAAGCTGACTTCGCCAAAGCAACTTTACAATCAATTGCATACCAAGTTCGTGATATTACTGATACAATGAATAAGGATACTGGTATCGATATTCCATTACTAAAAGTTGATGGTGGTGCAGCAATGAATGGTTATTTGATGCAGTTCCAATCAGATATTACAGGTATCGAAATTGCTCGAGCTGCAAACCTTGAAACAACAGCTTTGGGTGCTGCTTATCTAGCAGGGTTAGCAGTTGGTTACTGGAAAGATATCGATGAATTGAAATCGTTTACCCAACCAGGACAGATTTTCAAACCTAAGATGAATGACTCACATAAAGAAGATCTATATTCGGGTTGGACAAATGCAGTTCGTGCTACACGTGCCTACTCACAATATTTTAAAGAAGAAACTAACGACTAATACATAGGAGGTATAGTTTAAATGTCTAAATTATCATTTAAGTATAGAAAAGAAACAGTCGAACAATTAAAAGAAAACCAATATGATTTATTCATTATTGGAGGTGGTATCACAGGTGCAGGTGTAGCGATTCAAGCCGCTGCATCAGGCCTAAAAACAGCCTTGGTGGACATGCAAGACTTCTCTGAAGGGACTTCAAGTCGTTCTACGAAATTAGTACACGGGGGTATCCGTTACTTGAAAAATTTCGACCTAGAAGTGGTTTCAGATACAGTAACTGAGCGTGCAACTGTACATAACATTGCACCACATATCCCGCAACCAGATCCAATGTTAATGCCTTTATATGACGAACCAAAAGTTACTTTCAATCCATTACGCTTACAAATCGCTATGGATATCTATGACTCACTAGCTGGTGTAAAAGATTCTCAATACGCCAACGAAATGTTGTCTAAAGATGAAGTTTTAAGTCGTCAACCAGACTTAATGGCTGAAGGTTTAATCGGTGGTGGTAAATACCTAGATTTCAACAACAATGACTCACGTTTAGTAATTGAAAATATCAAACAGGCAAACGATGATGGCGCTGATTTATTAAGCCACGCTAAAGTTGTTGGTTTTGAATATGAAAATGACAAAATCGTTGCGGTTAAAGTTGAAGATTTACTATCTGGTGAAACGTTTACTGTGAAATCTCACGTTGTGATCAACACGACTGGTCCTTGGTCAGATACAATCCGTCAATTAGATGGGTCTGATGAGAAACCAGCGCAAATGCGTCCAACAAAAGGTGTGCATTTTGTCGTAGATAAATCTAAATTGACAGTATCGCAACCAATTTACTTTGACACAGGCGAACAAGATGGCCGTATGGTCTTTGTTTTACCTCGTGAAAATAAAACTTACTTTGGTACAACAGATACTGACTACACAGGTGATTTTGAAAACCCAACAGTGACTCAAGAAGACGTTGATTACCTATTACGTGTTGTTAACCACCGCTTCCCATATGCCAACTTATCTATCAATGATATTGAAGCTTCATGGGCAGGTTTACGACCTTTAATTGATTCAAATAACGCCTCTGACTACAATGGTGGTGACGCTGGTCGTTTATCAGAACGTACATTTGACGAATTAGTGGCTTTATTCGATGACTACAGCAAAGATAAAGTTGAACGTAGCGCGGTTGAAGATAAATTACAAGATTTAGGCTCTAATACTTCTGAACGTGGTGATGGAAGCCCATCAAGCGTATCACGTGGCTCAGACTTATCTATTTCTGACTCAGGATTATTTACATTAGCTGGTGGTAAAATCACTGACTACCGTAAGATGGCTAAAGGAGCAATGGAAAAAATAATCCCTGCTGTAGCTGACCTTACTGGTAAAAACTATGATTTAGTACAGTCATCGACTTACCCAGTATCTGGTGGTCAATTTGATCCAAATAGCTATGAAACTGCTATGGAAACTTTTGCCAATGTAGGTGTAGCTCGTGGTTTAACTTACGGACAGTCACTTAAATTAGCTAAATTGTATGGTTCAAATATGAACCGTGTGATTTCATACCTACCAGTAGCCAAAGAATATGCAGCAAAATATGACTATCCAGTTGATATTGCTGTCAGTCTAATTTACGCCTTAGAGGAAGAAGGGGTATACACACCATCAGACTTCTTCGCTCGTCGTACAACATTAATGTTGTTCCAACACGACAAGATGCTTGAAGTGAAAGATGCTGTAAGCCAAACAATCGTTGATTACTTTGAATTAGACCAAGCAAGCGCAGACCAACAAACAGCCGCTTTAGATGCTGAAATTGCTAAGGCTGAATTACAGTACTTAAAATAATTTATATTTTAGCGTAAAAATTCTATAAATAATATATTTTAATAAAAACACAGGAGGTTTTGATATGGATGGATTTATTGGTGAATTAATTGGTACTTTTTTACTGGTCTTATTAGGGTGTGGGGTTAATGCTGGTGTAAACTTAAACAAATCGAATTCCAAAGAAAGTGGATGGATTGTTATTACCATGGGTTGGGCTTTAGCTGTAACTATTGGTGTATACGCTTCTGGTTTCTTGTCAGACGCCCACTTAAACCCAGCGGTTACTATTGCTTTCGCTGTAAACGGTTCATTTGCTTGGGCTGAAGTGATCCCTTATATTGCTGGTCAAATGATTGGGGCAATTCTAGGTGCTACGACAGTTTGGTTAGCTTACCACGAGCAATTTGAAGCAACTAACGAAGAAGGTTCAATCTTAGGTACTTTCGCAACTGGTCCTCAAGTTGAAAGTCCTGTATGGAACCTAATGACTGAAATCATTGGTACCGCTGTTTTGGTTATTGGTGTTATGGCCTTAGGTGCAAACCAAATTTCAGACGGTTTAAACCCAATGATCGTTGGTATCATAGTAGGGGCGGTAGGACTTTCATTAGGTGGTCCTACGGGATACGCCATCAACCCGGCTCGTGACTTAGGTCCTCGTATTGCCCATGCCTTCCTACCAATTTCAGGTAAGGGTGGTTCTAACTGGGGCTACGCTTGGGTTCCAATTGTAGGTCCTATCATTGGTGCAATCATTGCAGCCTTAGTATATAACTTGGTATTATAATAAAATTTTAAGTATACAAAAAATCCAGAACAAACGTTCTGGATTTTTTTTGGTTATTTTTACAATTTAAACAAGAGGGCGAATGTCTTTTTCCAGGTAGACAACGTCTAGCCATTGGTCGAATTTGTAACCCATGTTCTTACAGACACCGAATTGTTCAAAGCCATGTTTCTTATGGAATTTCAACGATGATTCGTTGGTTCCTGTGACCTGTGACACGAGTTTGTAGATATCAGGGTAATTGTCGATGATTTCTTGCTCTAGCGCTTGATATAAGCGGCTACCAATGCCTTTAGCCTTAACGTGGGCATCTAGATAGATAGAAATCTCTTTAGAAGGCCGATAGCCTTCATAGGAACCAGCGTCAGAGGTGTAAGCAAAACCGATAACATCGCCGTTATAATCAGCCACTAGAAAGGGATTGATTCCAATACGTTCAGTAATTTGTTCTTCCTTTAAGGAAACGTCAGTTAAGGCAATTCTAAAAGAAATGGTAGTATTTTGAATGTAATAATTGTAGATAGCCGTTAACTGAGCTGCATCAGCAAGTTCAGCAGGACGGATGGTCACTTGGTCGTTTTCTATAGTATCTATGGTCGTTTCAGTATAAGATAATGGGTCTGTCATAAAAAATCTTCCTAACTTTTTAGTTTAATACCATCATATCACTAGAGATTAATTGAGGCTAATACAAAATATTGTCGACGAATGATAGGTGGAGGACATCATAGTTTGGACATAGAAATTGTATATTTAAAACACTTATAGCTTTAAATAATATATGTTATGTAAACTAATAAATATAGACAGGTATCTATAGGAATACGCATGACTACACAGACGGTTTTGACGCATTTTGACTCTGTTTATATGGATTAATGCTCATAGACTGTTTTAGATTTATCATAAGCTATCTTATAAAGTATGATTCTATTGTTTTGCTATTCACTTCAATTACTATACTTTATAGCGCTAACTTTCTACAATTAATTGATTCATCGACTTATTATTATAAATATCAGCAAATCCAGTCAGCTTCTTCATTTATTTCATACTATCAATCTATGATTTAGAACGTATGTTTGGTATAATTATTTTTAGTATTTTAAGGAGTTTTACATATGGACAATTACTTTGATAAGGAATCTTTCTACGAACTATACGCCGACTATCTATCACAGAAGCAATCCAGCACTAAAGAAAGCTATTTGAAGAACATCAAACCTTTTTTTATTTACCTGGAAAAACAAGCTATCACGCATCCAACTTATCATGACATTGAGCGCTATTTTGACGATTTAATCAATCACCCAAGTAAGACCTACATCTTAATCAACGATATAGCTTATGATGACGTCTCTGAGGAGCAGCGTCGTGCACTGGACCAATTTCGCTACAAGGATCGGACCATTAAGTCGTACCGTAACATGCTCAACCAATTCTTTAAATGGTTAGAACGAGAAAATCTATATGAGAATATTGTTGCTAAAGCCAATAATAATATCCCTATACCACACGGCCACGCTAAGGATGCACTGGATATTGAGGATGTTGAAAAGTTGCTAGATTACCTTAAATCAACCACGGATACACTAATTGGTAAACGTAATTATGCACTTATATTACTAGCTGTTACTACTGGACTTAGAACTATTGAACTCAGTCGTGCCAATTTTGAAGACGTCCAACGACGCGGTTTGAACACTGTTATTTATGTACAAGGTAAAGGTCGCCGTGAAAAAGATGAATTCGTCATAATTCCTCGTAAAACCAAGGAAGTTATTCGAGATTATACACGCTTTCGTGAGGACCAAGGTATCATGATTAACACTGACTTAGCGCCTTTATTCGCTTCGCACGGTAATCGTAATAAAAGTGGTCGTATGTCAGCTCGGTCAATTTCTAGAGTGATCGCGAATGCTTATGAAGCTGTTGGGATTCATTCATCTAAAATTACGCCACATTCACTGAGACATACCGCTGCAACCTTAAGTTTAATTAACGGCGGTAACTTACGGGAAACGCAAAAGATGCTACGGCATTCTAGTGTTCGAACGACGGAAATCTACGCCCAAGATCTAAATGAAGACTTGAATACTTCTAGTCAGTTGATTGAAGATCTTATTGACCAATCAAGAATTCTCAAAGATTTAGAAGATAAAAGCAAAGAAAATGATTTGCAAACACCCTGATTATAAATGACAAAAAGCCCCCTCTCTATACCATAGATTTGGGGGCGATTACTAAAAAGCTGAATAAATAGCTGTTTGACTATATAAATATAGCAAGGGCATTGGCTTGCTATTTAAATTCCCTTCTATGTCCGCTAAGGGTAATTAGCAGACATAGAAAATATGTTGATTTGCTATCAGTATTTGTTTACACTTTTGCTAATAAGTCACCAGGATATTCAGCTAGTGCTAACATGCCAAATTTTTGTGCAACTTCTTCAGCGTCTGCATTGTAATTTGTATTGGTGTTGACATCGTAAGCCCACTTCTGCCCGTCTGCCGTTTCAATAAATTCCACTGCTGCTACCTGGATATTTTCAGCCTTTAAGAAGTTTTCAATCTTTTGAATTTCTTCTTTACTTAATACCCCGTCAACGATTTGGAATTTATCTGGTGTAGATTGGACCTGCCCTGCAATTGGAATCTGGCAGTTATCTGCTGGGCATAGTTCAAAACCGTCTGAAGAATCGATGCTGACAACATAATGAAATTTACCACCAATAAATTCTGACCGGTACACCCTACCATTTACTGGCTTAACGTAGGCTTGAAGTAAACTAATCCCATCAACTGAATCTTCAAAGTAATCACTATTAACGTAGTCTTCTAGCTCTTCAATTCGGTCAAATAGGTTTACCCCAAGCCCTTTACCCGCCCGGTTATGTTTAATAATAAATGGGAAAGTATCGAGTTTTTTAGCTGCTTGGATAATTTCTTCCTTACCAACTGCAGCAATCGTTTTAGGCGTTTGGATACCTGCTTTTTGTAAGGCTAAATACTGCTTAATCTTGCTGACTTCAAGTTCAATTGCGCGACTACCGTTCACTACACTGGCCTGATGGCTTTCTAACCATGGTAAAACTTGGCTAGTTAATTCAGGTGCATAGCGATGGTCTCTTGTGTGTGACGAAGCAGAAATCCGGTTATAGAAAATGCCTGCTGGTGGGGTATCTTGAATGTCTACTAGCCCTGTGTCTAGAAACCAAGTGTCATAAGGAATGGACAGTTGGTCTAGTCGTCTAGTTAAATGTTTTGTCCAATCATCATTTTCGTGGATGATATATACTTTCTTGTCGGTCAAATTGTTGCGCCTTCTTTCTTTTTAATTTTAGTGAATACTGGCAATTTTGCGCCTTCTGTTTTGGCAATAATAGTCGCTGCTAAAGCATTTCCAACCACATTCAAGGCTGTTCTACCTGCATTTGCGAAGAAATCAATTGATACCAGTAAGGCAACTGCTTCAGATGGTAAGCCTAATTGGTTTGCCGTAGCAAGAAGCACGACAATGGCCCCTGATGGTACTGTAGCGATTGTTTTGGTAATAAAAGTAAGAAATACTACTAAAACGACAAAATCAGAAATTGTTAAAGAAGCATCATATACGTTCATTATAAAGGAAATAGCTAAAGATACATAGATAGCTGCACCACCTAGATTTAGTGTGTAGCCTAGGCACGTTACGCCAGATGAGATCACTTTTGGGACTTTATTTTCTTCTAAGCGTTCGATAAGTGAAGGTAATACAACGCTTGAACCGCCTGTAATAAAGGCGATAAAGCTCAATTCAGAGATAGATTTAAACAATGAAATATAGGATACGCCAAAACTGTACGCAATGATGGGATAGATTACTAAGGCGACTGTTAGGTATGCGACGTATAGCCAGAATAGGAAACTGAATACAGAAGAAATACCTGAAATTCCATAAGTTGCATCATTATCAATTGCGATCAGGCCTCCGGCAAGGAAAATAGCAAAGAAGATGATTGGCAATAAGCTACCATCTGCGAAAGTTTGAAAGATATTGCTTGGAATAATACTTAAGACAAAATCTTGTAAGTTAATCCCAGTCGCAATCCCATCGAGTGATTCGGTAGAGATTTCACCAAGTGCTACATCACCGCCAACATTCACTAGTTTACCAAAGACCAGGGTCAAGGCGATCAAAAATGTGGTTACGAGAAAAAAGTAGCCAATTGCCTTAAAGATGACCTTCCCAAGTTGATTTCCACCACCGATTTCTACTACTGATAAGACAATTAATGGGAAAACGAGCGGTACGACAAGCATTTGGATGAAGTTCATAAAGAGATTCCCCAGAATACCAAAATGACTACTGATGCCTGGGAAAAAGTATCCAACGGCAATACCTAAAATGGCAACTATGAGTATCTGTACCAATAAATAGGTTTTTTAAACATACATGTTCCTCCAATTATCTATCAAGACCTACTTTAATTTGTTAACAATAGGTCTCTTATAGCTTGTCTCATAGTATAGCTCTTAGGATTTTATGGTAAATGATCGAATATCGGTCATTATTGGTCTAAAAATGAAACACATCAATTACCGAACAGATGCGATGTAGTGTATACATGCGAAGTATGCCGGAAATAAGGGCAATTTTTATAAAATTTCCTAAATAACGGATATTTCAAACGTTTTATTTTCCATTATATCGGCAATTAAATATAATTTCCGTTATAATGGATATTAAGGAGGTGCCTCATGTCTAAAAACTATATAGCGATTATCGGAGACTTAATTGATTCAAAAAAATCAGCTGACCGAGAAAACTTACAAGAAAACTTATTAGAAAGTTTTGCTACAATTAACCGAAACTACGGTGACATCATCGCATCAAAATTAACGCTAACCTTAGGTGATGAATTTCAAGTGTTGATTAAACCCCATCATCAAGTGTTTCAAATGATAGATGACATCCAACGACTTATTCCCCACCCCATTCGCTTTGGGATTGGTTACGGGTCAATAGACACAGAGATTGATCCTGAGATCAGTATAGGCGCAGATGGCCCCGCATACTGGCACGCTAGGAGCGCTATTGAATCAGTCAAGCAACACGATTACAGCGGTAATTTACGTCAAGCCTTTATTGGTCTAGAGGGAAAAGATGACACTATCAATATCATGCTCTTACTGACAGATACTATCCGGTCAAGTTGGACTAAAACCCAGCTATATGTCTTCAATGGACTTTTAGCGGCGGGAATTTACCAGCCATCATTTAATCAAAAAGCACTTGCTAAAAAATTAGAATTATCTCCCTCAGCTTTAAGTAAACGACTAAATTCAGCCAATATTAAAATCTATCTAGCTGGAAAAGAACAGCTGGCACGTTTCATTCAGGAGGTCGATGATACTGATTCATAATGCCATCACACTCGTATTATTAACTGCCCACTTTCTAGGTGATTACCATTTTCAAAGTGAGAAACGGTCAGAAGCCAAGGGAAAGAGTCACGCCGCTCTTGCTAGACACCTAGCCATCCATGGGGCAATTGTTGTAAAAAATTGGGCAAAATAAAAAAAGAGTAAGTGAGTTTTGACACTCAATTACTCTTTTTTCCATAGTGATTTCGACTTATCGATTCACATTATTGATTGGCTTTACCATTTTCGTAAAATAACACTTGCTCATCTGCTGGTACCATTGACCCACCAGTTGCCCATGCAATATGGGTCATGTTAGCTACTTTATCTGTTAAGTTCTTATGACGCAGATAGTTTTGCCCCGCTTCAGTAGTGAAGAGTCTTTGAGGACCAACTAATCCTGCTGTGGCTGCTGGCTCTACAAAAATATCTTCTACATCTTTCAATGTTGTTAGTAGGCGATTAGACTCTTTGTCAGTCAATGTATAACCACCATCAAAGATGCCTGACATTAATTTAGCTACTATTTGAGAGGTTCTAGGTACTGCTAGACCGTCCATAACGGTTAAGCCATCAATCCCAAAGTCATAGACTGAAATATCTGCAAATTTCTTAGAGATTAATCCTAATAACATAGATGGTACATGGGTTGGTTGAGCAAAGAAGCAGTGAACATGATCCCCGTAAATTTGTTTCAAACCATAAGTAATACCACCTGGACTACCGCCCACACCACATGGTAGATACACCATAAGTGGATGGTCTTCATCGACAACGATTCCTTGATCAGCTAACTGTTTTTCAAGTCTTGATGCTGCTGTTGTATAACCTAAGAACAATTGAATTGAATGTTCGTCATCAATAAAGTAAGCATATGGATCAGATTGAGCTGATTGACGCCCTTGGTCTACGGCTTCTGTGAAGTTGGTCTTATGTTCGATTACTTGGACACCGTGGCTTCTTAAGTAGTCTTTCTTCCATTGCTTGGCTTCGTGGGACATATGAACTTGGACATTGAAACCAATTTTGGCAGACATCACACCTGAAGAAATCCCCAAGTTACCTGTAGTCCCTACAACTACAGTGTACTGTTTAAAGAAATCTTGGAATGTCTTAGTCGCAAATTTCGAGTAGTCATCGTCATAACCTGATAATAATTTCTCTTCAAAGGCTAATGCTTCAGCATGATGCAAGACTTCATAAATAGCCCCTCGAGCCTTAATAGTACCGGCAATCGGTAATAAGTCATCCCGTTTTAGGAACATTTGGCCAGGAAATGAAAAATCATAAGTGGTTTCTAACGCAGTCTTGAATTTGTCAATGTCAGAAATTGGCGATTCAATCAGACCATCTAAAGCCACCGTATCTTCGAAGACGGCTTTGATAAATGGTGCAAATCGTTTTAATCGTGCCTCTGCGTCTTTAATCTCTAGGACTGACACATCCAGTTGCCCTTTTAAGTTCTTGAAAGGTACATGGCTATCATTCTCCCAAAAAACGGGCTTACGGTCACGAATATCACCCAATGTTCTTTGATTCACCTGTTCTCTTGTTTCATATATAGATTCTGTTGACATATCTATCCACCCTTCATATTATTTATTCGTACAATGCACATTTTTCAACTCAAAAATTATAACGATATTTTCCGCGTTCGTCAATAAATCCAGATAGTGTAGACAATCCTCATTTGTAATTGCTTTTGATTTGGTCCTTATTTATAATGAATTAGGCGAAGTAGTGATGTTTAAATCAATATTATGAAAAATGAATATCTTAGATAAAGCGGATTGTTCGGACAAGCTAGCCAGTATAATGAACTTGGTCGTCGTCTGCCTCCCAATATAAAATTTTAGACTTACAAAAAATCACAAAATTAAATGATCCACTAAAGGAGAAAGATATGTTAGAAAAAGAACGTATTGAGATTGACCGCCTTGACCGAGAAATCGTGAAATTATTTGAGGAAAGAACGAAAATGGTTGAAAAGGTAGCTGAAGTTAAGCTAGCCAACAATAAAGACATTTTGGATGCTGGTCGTGAAGCATTAGTCATTGAGAAAGTTCAAAGCTACTTAGAAAACCCTGAACTTAAAGAAGAATTAGCTGATTTATATACTGAAATCATGCGTATATCTCGCGGTCATCAAGAGCGTTGGATGGCTAAACAAGAAGAAAAATAACCGCTATAAATCAATAAAGCAAATACAAATGTTTGCATTAAGAAAATCGCCCGGGTTTCTCCAGGCGATTTTTTCTATTTCCTATACTTTTCGATTAGCAAATTCTGTTTGTATCTCAACTAGTAATTCTGGTTTGCTGATAACATCAACACCAGTAAGCGCCAGTGTTTCAACAACTTTCATCATCATGTCATAGGCAAATGGTGTTTGGGTACAGTCTCTAAATTCAGGTGTGTGCCCGATAACACGCTTACCATTTGTGATTGAATAGTAAGAATGGATTGAAGGGACTACATGGCTGACGTCACCCATATCAATTGACCCATTTTCCCCTAATTTCTCGGGAACCATTTCAATACCTAATTCACTTGCATTTTCGTTGTAAACTGCAGATAAAGTCTCGTTAGTAATCATATCCTTGTAGATATTTTCAAAGTCTGTGTGCTTCATGGTACAACCACTTGCAAGTGCTGCGGCCTTAGCACAGTTGATGATTTTCTCCGATAAAACTTCCATATAAGGCGTATCCAAGGCGCGGACATAGAATTCAGCGCGTGTGTATTCAGGGATCACGTTGGCTGCGTCTCCACCGTGGGTAATAATCCCATGTACACGAGCAGAGGACCGCATTTCTTGGCGTAAGCTATTGATATTATTAAATAGGTTTAACATAGCATCTAGGGCGTTAATCCCCTCTTCTGGCGCTTCTGCAGCATGGGCCGGTTTACCGAAAAATTCAAAAGCAATTGGGTGGATAGCCATTGATGTGCCAGACATAGTATTTTCATCTGAAGGATGGGTACACATAGCCACATCTACGTCGTCAAATACGCCTGAATTAGCCATATCTACCTTAGTTCCAGTTGTTTCTTCAGCGGGCGTTCCTAAAACAATCACTCGGCCGCCAGTCTGGTTGATCACCTTAGATAAGGCGATACCAGCACCAGTGTCTACAGTCCCAAGCATATTATGACCACAGCCATGCCCAATTGACGGTAAGGCGTCGTACTCAGACAAGTAAGCAATTGTGGGGCCAGGTTGACCTGAATCAAAAGTCGCTCTAAAGGCCGTATCAAAGCCAGCATACGGGGTTTCAACAGTGAAACCATGTTTTTCAAGCAATGCAATATGGGCTTTTGACGATTTAAATTCTTGATGGCCTAGTTCTGGATTAGCAAAAATATAATCGCTCAATCCTCTTAAATCTGTTTCTAGGGCGCTAACTTCTTGATGTAATGTTTCTTTTACAGTCATAAAATTTACTCTTCCTTTCTAGAATGGCCCATAGCCTACAAAATGGGCGAAGATTAAAAATGCCAATCCAATTAAAATATAAATGGTTAGTAATGGCATAAACCATTTAAACCATTTGTTATATGGAATTTTAGCCAGTGATAATTCAGCCATCAGGACACCGGATGTTGGAATAATGGCATCCATGAAACCTGAACCTAATTGGAAAGCAAGTACAGCTGTTTGTCTTGTGACATCTAGTGAGTCTGCAATTGGTAACATGATTGGCATCGTTGCTGCTGCTTGTCCTGAACCAGATGGGATAAAGAAATTGATCAAGATTTGAATCACGTACATACCAACTGAACCTAGAATAGCTGGGAAAATGTTCACTACTTGTACAAGATAGTAAATAATTGTATCTAAGATCATCCCATTTTCCATGACTACTAAAATACCGCGGGCAAATACAATGGCAAGTACTGAGAACATCATTTCACCGGCCCCCGAAACGAATGTGTCGGCTATTTTGCCAGTTGAAAGACCCCCAATTAATGCGGAAACAACTGCCATGGTAAAGAACATTGCGACTAGTTCGTCGATAAACCAACCAATTTGGAAGACACCGTAAACCATCATGGCAAAACCAGCTAACAAAGCCACCGAAATCCACTTGTGACGTGCTGAAAATGCTGGTAATTCTTGTTCGCTTAAGTCTTTGTAATCATCTGCAGCTTTATCAGCAGCTTCTAAATCAGCAACGTCGCTTTTGCTTGGATCAGCTTTGACTTTTTTCGCATAACGCATAATAAAAATCGTTGTCACTGCCCAAAGAACAATGAATAAGGCGATACGTAAGCCAACACCTGAGAATAATGGTAATTCGGCTAAGGCTTGGGCAACGCCTACTGAGAATGGGTTCATAAAACCGGCATTAAAGCCGACTGCAGCCCCAAGAATTAAAACGGCAATCCCTGTCATGGCGTCGTAGCCTAAAGCTCTAGCTAGTGCGATACCGATTGGGATGAAAAGGATAATTTCCTCTGATAAACCTAAAGTGGCACCACCTAAACCAGTCACAAAAACAAGAATGGGAATGAAAACTTCCTCGCGTCCTTTTAAGGCACGGACTAAACGTCCCATTAAGGCTTCAAGAATGCCTGTTTCGTTAATCAATTTGAATGATCCACCTGTGATAAAGAGGAAGAATACGATAGATCCTACCTCAATAAAAGCTTGCGGTAAGGCCAGAATCAACTGGAAGGGACTTTGTGGGCTAGAATCAATAAAATGGAAAGAATCTGGGACTAAAACAGTCCGATCATCGACCAGTGTCCGTTCGAACGCCCCTGCTGGAATAACCCAGGTTAAGACCATCATGATGACCATGATTGAAAATAAAAGCACTAATGCATTAGGCATTTGTAACTTTTTTGGAAAAAGTTTTGATTTCATAAAAAAGCTCCTTTTAAAAATTTGAATAAAAAATACCAAGGCAAGCAAAAGCTCGACTTGGTATTGGTTTAATACAGAAATCACTTTTGCCCGCAAAATAGAAAGCGCTCCTGGAAGGAATTGGGCATTCCTTTTTGGCAGTGATGCATTTTTTTAATACACCCCCAACAGTAAATCATACTGTTTCGGCTAATAACCCTTTCTCCAAATGGATACTGATGTGATTAGCGGCCTCTTTCTATTCCGCATTTATTCATTTAAGTCTAATCTTATGAAATAAAAGGTACAATGTCAAGAAATTTTACAATCGATGTTATATGCTATTGTGCATTCATGACAAAAATTGGTTATATTAAGTCAAAAACTATAAATCGTATATTTCATTTAATTGCGCAATATCATAGGTTGGTATTACTGGATCTTTTACTTTTTTCCTTTTTGGGTTATACCAAATGGTGTCGATTCCAGCATTAATACCTCCTTGAATATCTGACGTAAGCGAATCCCCAATAATGGCTGTTTCTTCTTTTTTAAAATACGGGATTCTTGAAAATACTGTATTAAAGAAATTTATACTAGGCTTTTGCGCATTCAGTTCCTCAGATATGAACACATCTTTAAAGTACGGGATCAAACCAGATTTTTGTAAACGATAAGATTGCGTTTCAGCAATACCATTTGTAACGATATATAAATTTGCCTGTTTAGAAAGTGAATTCACTAGTTCCAAACTATTTTCAACAGGTTTTATACCTTCTTTTAGACACTGCCGGTAATTTCTTTCCATTTCAACACTATTCACTTCAATGCCTAGTTGATTGAAGAAAATACCAAATCTATCATTTACAACTTGTTCTGAGGTTAAAATCCCTTGTTCGAATTGACGCCAGAGACTTTGATTCATGGTATTATACATTTTCTCAGTTTCTTCATTATAAGGAATATCCATAGACTCAAATAAAGATTTCAATGCAACCTTTTGCGCATCTTGGAAATCTAATAAGGTATCATCTACATCAAATAATAAGTTTTTATACTTCATATTTACCTCTTTTTATTATGCTAAAACCATAGTATCATCCTAAGCGCTCAGGAATAAACGCTTTTTAAGATGATTTCTTTCAACCAATTTTCAGCTAGTGGTAGCCATTGTGCGGCAGTTTTATTCACTTGATTGGGCATGGTTGCAGAAAGCTCGTTAGCCACTGAAAGGCCGTGTGGTCCTTCTTGGAAGATATGCATTTCAAACGGAATTTGATTTTCTTCTAATGCTAAGGCTAGTGATAAGGAATCACGTACATTAACAACATCATCTTCACGTGTTGCCCAAATAAAAGTTGGTGCAGTATGTTCATTCACAGTAGCTGGGACAGAATAACGTTCAATTTCTGCTTCACTAGGTAGTGGTTTTCCAAAGCAAGCTAAAGACATAGCTGTTGCATAGGCCTTGATATTTGGGTCAGGATTGGCAATGTTTTGGTGATAATAATAGGCAATATCAGTTAGGGCGTAGGCAGAAATATTAAATGCTGGTTTCAAGGCTTTGCCCTTCAAATTTGTTGCATTTTGAATCACATCTTCATGCCATACATTACTGTACATCCCGGTATTGTGACCACCAGCAGAAAATCCTGCTAGGCCAATCTTATCAGTATCAATGCGCCACTCAGTCGCATATTGATGCAAAATTTCAAATGCCTTAGCAGTTTCTTGTAGCGCATGGGGGAAAATAACATCAGGTTTAACCGGAAATTGCCCTTCTGCAATGATTTCTGCAGTTGTTTTCCCTTGCCCATAGACCGAATATCGCAAGACAAATGCGTGAAAGCCCATAGCATTAAATGCCAATGCCACTGGTTCAGCTTCTCTATCTGAACAGTACATATATGAACCACCGGGACAGATAATCACGGCCGGTCGTTCAATATTCACATTACTTGTGCGGATTGGATCAATCACGTAGCTAGTTAAGGTCACATCATCACGATCATTATATAGCTTTATTACTTCTTTTTGCATCAGACTTCTCTCCTCTAAATTTCATTAATGCCATTATAGCATTTGATTTTCATTAGAGAAAAAGAAAACCCCCGTCTCCAAATAGTAAGAAACGAGGCCATGAGAAGTTTAAGAAACGATACCTACCGATTGAATAAATCGATTAAAGCCATCTTTTCCTGCTGGTGTATCTTTATACACACCAGCATCTTCTAAGACGCGTACAAAAACATTTGCAATTTCATCTTTTAAAATAGTATGCACTGTATCTGGAGTCAAAGTATGGCGATAATTTTGCTTTAATTCTTGTGCCCATGTTAAATGGTAAGCTGCAATATTATTTTCTTTATCTAATAGATAGTCAGTAACTGCCGAGAGTTCATCCTTTAAGCGTGGGGGTAATATAGCTAAGCCCATTACTTCAATTAAACCGATATTTTCCTGTTTAATATGTTGCACATCTTGATGTGGATGATAAACGCCATCTGGATATTGTGATGAAGTATGATTATCACGTAAAACCAAATCTAGTTCGAATTTGTCCCCATTTTTGCGGGCGATAGGTGTAATTGTATGATGAGCTTCGTCCCCTGTATATGCAATTACATCTAGATTTGGATCTTCATATGTTTGCCAAGCCAGTCGGATTTTATCGGCCAGGGTCACCAAATCTCCGCGCTCTTTTCCTTGTAGACGTATCACAGACATGGGCCATTTGACAATCCCAGCTTGGATGTTTGGGTAACCTTCAAACGTGAATTGACTTTCAAAGGGCGCCTTAGCCATAGGGAAATCATGACGTCCCGTTTGATAATGATTATGCGTTAGAATTGAACCTCCTACAATCGGCAAATCGGCATTAGATCCAGCAAAATATCCAGGAAAAATAGCTACAATGTCTAATAATTGTTCAAATGTTTGTTTTGAAATGACCATGGGGACATGCTGTGTGTTTAATACAATACTATGCTCATTGAAATAGGCATATGGTGAATATTGGAACCCCCACTTCTCATCGCCTAATTGAAGACGAATAATTCTGTGGTTAGCGCGCGCCGGATGGTTGATCCTGCCTTGATATCCTTCATTTTCCATGCATAGCTGGCAAAGAGGATAACTAGAAGATTGCGCTTTTTTGGCGGCAGCGATTGCCTTGGGATCTTTTTCAGGTTTTGATAGGTTAATGGTAATTTCCACTGGTCCATAGGCCGTTTGACTTGTATACGCAATGTTCTTAGCAATGGCCCCTACTTTAATATAGTCATTACGTTGACTCAGCGCATAAAATTCCTGGATTGCCTCTTCTGGAGAAATTTGATAGGTATCCCAAAAGTGTTGATTTAAAACACTAGGGGCTGGCGTGATAAAATCCATTAATGCAGCACCTAAAGTATCTCGCTCTTCTATTAAATCCCCTACTTTTCCGTTGTCAACAGCAACATCTACTAAGGCATCACGTAAGGAAATAAGGGTGGTTCTAGTTGTTTCTTGATTGGCACCTGCTTCACCAGTTAATGCTAAGATTCGATTGCGTAAATAAAAATGATCGTCTATTGTATAATCACTATTTTCAATAACCTGTGTAACAAAGGCATCAATTAGTTTTGCCATGTCATCATCTCCTTGTTAGTACACGCGCGCCACTTGAGATTTCTGCGATATAAAATTGTGGTGGATAGCCGATTGTTTCAGTATATACACACCCTACTTGCTCTTTAAAAGCATCCACCTTGTCTTTTGCGACGATGGCAATGCCACATCCTCCAAAGCCTGCGCCCGTCATACGCGCGCCTAATACACCCTCCTGTGCCCACGCTGTATGGACCAAGGTATCTAGCTCGATTCCGGTAACTTCATAATCGTGTTCTAATGATACATGGGAGGCATTCATTAAGCGACCAAATGCTAATAGATCCCCAGTTTGCAATGCTTGTCGTGCAAGTGACGTTCGTTGGTTTTCCCAAACAGCATGTCGTGCACGTTTCAAACGATTACTATCTTGAACTAAATAAGCATATTGATCAAAGGTGTTGGCATCAATCGCACCCAGTGAATCGATGGTCAACTTTTGGTTAAGTTCGGCGAGTGCTGTTTCACATTCAGTCCGGCGTTCATTGTATTTAGAATCGGCTAATTCACGGCGTTTATTGGTATTCATGATTACAATTACGTTATCAGCTAAATCTAGCGGAACGAGTTCATAGTCGAGAGAATTTGTATCCAGATAAATCGCACGTTTATCTGCCCCCATCCCGACGGCAAATTGATCCATAATACCCGAATTCACACCGATAAAATCATTTTCGGTTTTTTTACCAATTTTTACTAAATCTAGTCTTTCTAGTGTTAAATCATACAATTCTTCCGCAACTATCCCTATGAGTAATTCAAGTGAAGCTGATGATGAAAGACCGGAACCATTTGGAATATTCCCATATACGTATAGGTCAAAACCGGTATCAATTGGATGACCCGCTTCTATTAAAAATTTAATGACCCCTTTAGGATAGTTCGTCCAACTATCTTCCTTTGTTAGAATCAGTTGATTTAGGTTAATTTCAATAATGCCATCATCTTTGAAATTTGCTGAATAAAAGCGACAGATTTGGTCATCTCGTTTACGGGCAACCCCATAAGTGCCCAGTGAAATAGCTGCTGGGAATACGTGGCCCCCGTTGTAATCTGTATGTTCACCAATTAGGTTAATACGTCCTGGTGAGAAAAAAGTTGCATCAGCTTGTTCGTTGAAAATGTCTGTAAAAGCTTGATTTAATGTTGTCGTGTCCATAAGCAATCTCCTTGATTTATATGATAATTTTATTATAGATTATTCAGATAAAATATTCGATATATTTACTAAACTTTTACTAATGTAGCTGCAAATGTGTTATAATGGATAAAAATAAATGATAAAGGAAGTAAGGATATGGCTACTCTTAAAGATATTGCAAAATTAGCAAAAGTTTCGCAAGCGACCGTTTCACGTGTGTTGAACCGTGATGAAACCCTTTCTGTTGGTGAAGACACGAAACATCGTATTCTAGCCATTGCAGACGACTTGGGCTATACCAAACATCAAAAGACGACGAATATACCAAAACAGCGACAAAAAATTGCTGTTGTCCAATGGTATAGTGAGCAAGAAGAATTAAATGATTTATATTATTACGCTATTCGGATTGGGATAGAAAAACGTGCCGAAGATTTAACCTATGACATTGTCCGTTATTTCAATAATCAAATTATTCAAATTGCTGATGATATTGCTGGAATTATTGCCATCGGTAAATTTTCTAATCAACAAATTAAACGGTTAGAGTCCTATAATCGCAAATTGGTTTTTGTGGATTCAGATACCTTAAATGCTGGTCATCCCTGTGTGACAACTGATTTTGATAATGCCGTGATTCAAGTATTAGATTATTTTATGCAGCATGGGTTAACATCGATAGGTATGATTGCCGGTGAAGAGAAAACGACAGATGGTAAGGAACAGTTAATTGATCAACGGTTCAGAACTTTCCGAAACTATGCATCTGAACTTGGTGTTTACCATGCAAAATATACGTATATTGGTGATTTTTCAGCACAAGCCGGGTATAATTTGATGAAACAGGCCATCACTGAACATGGAGAAGCCCTTCCACAAGCTTTCTTTGTAGCTAATGATACATTAGCTATTGGTGCTTTACGTGCCCTTCAGGAGGCGCGTATTGCTGTCCCTGAACGGGTGAGCCTTATTTCATTTAATGATACCCCGTTGACGAAACAGATTTTCCCCGCCCTATCCAGTGTGACCGTTTTTACTGAGGAAATGGGTCGAATTGCTGTGGATACCCTGAATCGTCAATTGATAAACCCGGAAGTAGTACCTACTATGACTAGACTTGCCACTCGGCTAACAATACGTGATTCCAGTGGATAAATATCAAAAAAAGGGTAACCACAAACGATTGCGGTTACCCTTTTTGATATTATTTTTTTATTTTGTCAGCTTAACACAAAATGCATCCCAAGCATCCAAGGTGATTTGTTGTAAATCGGTTGGCACCACATGATTGCTGATAATAATTGTTTCATACGTACCATTAAAACTAAATGTTTGTGCTACATCAGATACATTCACGACTACTAAGTATGCTTCACTTGGTGTCCTTCTGATGTAGGCAAATACTTTATCGCTAGTATCTAATAGCTCAAAATCGCCATCGATTAACCAGTCTGAAGTTTGGCGTAATTGAACCAATTTTTGATAAGTATAAAAAATACTGTCCTGATCAGCTAAGGCGTTTTTGACGTTAATTTCATGATAATTTGGATTTACTGGTAGCCAAGTTGTGTCTCCACTTGAGAATCCGGCATGTTTCGTTTCATCCCACTGCATAGGTGTCCGAGCATTGTCTCGACCAATCATGCGGATACTGTCCATGACTTGCCCCATAGATTGACCATTTGCCGTAGCTTCTCGTGCATAGTTTAAGGATTCAATATCATCAATTTCATCTAAATTATTAAAAGGATAATTGGTCATTCCTATTTCTTCACCTTGGTAAATATAAGGTGTACCTCGCATCAGATGTAGGAGAATGGCTAATGCCTTGGCTGATTTCACTCGGTTTGGGCCAGTTGAGCCCCAAATAGAAAGGACACGTGGTAAATCATGGTTGTTCCAGAATAAAGAGTTCCAACCTTGACCAAGCCCTAATTCTGTCTGCCATTTATTAAAAATCTTTTTTAATGCAGGTACATCTAGTTCGTCTTCAAAATCCCATTTAGCTGCATCCGGCTTATGTTGCAGACCAATATGCTCGAACTGAAATACCATAGATAGTTCATGACTGTCAGGATTTGAGTATAATTGGGCAATTTCCGGCGTAGCACCCCACGTCTCACCTACAGTTAATAAATCATGTTTACCAAAGGATGCAGCGTTCATTTCCTTTATATGATCGTGTAATTTAGGGCCATTATTGACAATCCCTTGATCAGGTACTTTACCAACCATGTCGATAACATCCATACGGAACCCACCGATACCCTTATCGATCCAAAAATTCATCATATCATAAATTTTTTGACGTAAAGAGGCATTCTCCCAGTTTAAATCAGGTTGCTTTTTGCTGAAGAAGTGCAGGTAATATTGACCAGATGCTTCATCTTTTTCCCATGCTGAGCCACTAAATATTGAAGTTAGGTCATTGGGTTCGTCACGCCAAATATAATAATCACGTTCTGAGCTTGTCGGATTGTCGCGAGCTTCCATGAACCAGGCATGTTCATCTGATGTATGGTTTACGACGAGGTCCATGATAATACGAATACCACGTTGATTGGCTTCGGCTAGTAACAAATCCATATCATTCATGTCACCAAACATGTCTGCTATTGCTTCATAATTCGCAATATCATAACCGTTATCGTCCATAGGGCTATCATAAACTGGTGATAACCAGATGGCAGTTATGCCCAATTCTTGCAAGTAGTCTAATTTGCTGGTAATGCCCTTTAAATCCCCAATACCATCGCCATTCGCATCTGCAAAGGATTTAGGATAGATTTGATAGATAGTTGCTTTGTGCCACCAATGTTTTTCCATTTCACGCACTCCTTATGATGTTTTATGTTGTTAAGTCCATTCTACCAGTTTGTGCAAGCGCTTGCACTAATAATATCAAAAATAGCTGGGAAGTTTTGTCCCCAGCTAAGATATGCTTCGCATATTAACGAATTGCTTGTTCTGTTGCCAAGTCGAAGAAATGTCCCTTCGTAATGTTAAAGGTTAGGGTAACTTTGTCACCCGCTTCAAATGTGTCACGAGTAGATACACGTGCAATGTATTCAGTTTGACCTAATTTTAGGTATAACATGGTTTCAGAACCAAGTAATTCAGAAACGACTATCTCACCTGTCACGGTATCCTCTGGGTAGGCTTCAATAGCAATGTTAGTATCCAAAATATCTTCTGGACGAATACCGAAAATGACTTCTTTACCCAGGTAACCACGGTCACGTAAGATTTTAGCTTGGCCTTCTGGTATAGCAATGTCCAAACCATCTTGATTGGAAATACGATTCTCCCCTACTGTTACTGTAAAGAAGTTCATTGAAGGACTACCAATAAAGCCAGCTACGAATTTACTTACGGGTTTATTATATAATTCTTGTGGTGTACCGATTTGTTCAATGCGACCAATTGTGCCTGAACCATCAGAATTTTTCGTTGCATTCATAATCACAATTCGATCTGCCAATGTCATTGCTTCGGTTTGATCATGTGTAACATAAATGGTCGTTGCCTCAATTTTACGGGTGATTTTGGCAATTTCTGTCCGCATGGAAACACGTAACTTGGCATCAAGGTTTGATAAAGGTTCATCCATTAGGAATACTTTAGCATCTCGGACAATTGCTCGTCCCATAGCTACACGTTGTCGTTGCCCACCTGATAGGTCTGCTGGTTTACGTTGTAAGAAATCAGTTAAACCTAGTATTTCTCCTGCTTCATTCACGCGACGGTCAATTTCAGCTTTGTCGTATTTACGTAATTTCAAACCAAAAGCCATGTTATCGTAAACCGTCATATGTGGGTATAAAGCATAGTTTTGGAATACCATCGCAATATCACGATCTTTAGGTGATTTGTTATTCACTACTTCACCATCAATTTTTAGTTCCCCCTGGCTTATTTCCTCTAATCCAGCGACCATACGTAATGTAGTGGATTTACCACAACCAGAAGGTCCGACAAATACAATGAATTCTTTATCTTTAATATCTAAATTAAAATCTTCTACAGCGTAGTCAGTGGCGCCGGGGTATTTTTTGTAAATATGGTTTAGGTTTAATTCTACCATGTTAAACTCTCTTTCTATTCAAAATGAACGGGACGGTCGTTTTCAAAGATACTGTAGCGTAAATCAAGTAAGTTTATGTTTGCTTCAGCAATTACTGATTTGTCAGCATTATAGCGTGTAATGATTATCGTATGTGCATCCGGTGTAGCAACCTCGATACCACCAGCTAAATCAAAAGCTTCACTTTCATTACGAAAGTTAAATAATTGCAATAATTTTTGGACCAATGGACGTTGTATTTCACGTCCAATTTCATCACTAGTGTAATAGTGGCGATTGATATTACGCCCCTCTTTGGTATTTTCTAAGAGTTCTAGATCATTTTTACCAGCAAGTAGACCCACATAATACACTTGTGGAATTCCTGGTGCGAAAGCTTGAATCAATCGCGCGATGAAATATTTCTTATCATCGTCACCTAGCGCTGAATAATAGGTGGTATTGATTTGATAGATGTCTAAATTATTATATTCTGCAGAAGAATACTTACGTTTAACGTTAGCCCCTACCTTATAAAGGGCTTTGGATGTAAAATCAATTTCTTCATCGGTTAAAATATCCTTTACATCGACAACCCCTATTCCGTCATGGGTATCCAAGGTGGTAAATTGCTTCATGGGGCTCATCTTCAACCACTTAGCTAATTGGTCTACGTTACCCGAGAACAGTGAATACAAGGTAACCATTGGTAAAGCAAAGTCATAAACAAAGTAGCCGTGATCAGCAAGTTTAAAAGGAATTGTATAGTGTTCATGAATTTCAGGTAAAATATCCGCTCCTGCTTCTTGGGCAACCGCTTGCACTCGGTCTAGTAAGTCCCAAATTTCTGGTTCCACGAAAAAATCATTGGTATCTAGTTTTTTAATTGCATAGGCAAAGGCATCAAGTCGAATCAAATCGCAACCGTTTGCCACTAGCTGTTCAATCGTATCTTTGATGAAG
The DNA here is from genome assembly GCF_002083135.2 of Aerococcus viridans. Taxonomy (NCBI): domain Bacteria; kingdom Bacillati; phylum Bacillota; class Bacilli; order Lactobacillales; family Aerococcaceae; genus Aerococcus; species Aerococcus viridans. The sequence goes on from NZ_NBTM02000001.1 coordinate 1,832,017, forward strand.
TCCATTGTGACTTGATGGCGTATATCTAGGTCGATTTGCTCTTCCCCAAAAGTATTCCATAAATGTTCCGTAGTACCATCGGCGAAGGTGATGGCTTGCATGGGGGCTTTATCTTTTCTTTTATAGATTAAGTCGATGTCGGCCTGTGTTGGTCGTCCACTTGGCCAGAATTTTTCCCATCTTAGAAATAAATCGGCATAGTCAGAAGCGTCCTTTTTCTCCTGAAAGTCTTTGTAATACGTGGACTGGCGGGAGATGTGATTAATCATAAAATCGAACATGAGATAGTATTTGTCACCTAGGGCTTTGATATCATCCCAGTTACCAAATGCTGGATCAACTTGACCGTAGTCAACCGGAGCAAACCCTCTATCGCCTGTAGAGGGAAAGAATGGCAGTAGATGCACACCACCGATGGCTTGACCAAAATATTGGTCGATATTCGTCTTCAATTCTTTTAAGTTGCTACCTAAACTATCAGAATAGGTAATCAACATGGTTTTGTTTTGAAATGTCATGTATATGCTCCTCTTCTCAGTAGTAGATTATTTGATGGCCCCGTTGCTCATACCAGAGATAATATTCTTTTGGAAAATCAGGTAAACGATTGTGATCGTGATGATACCGACCACATATGATGCAAAACTTGGACCGTAATCGTTGAAGTATTGGCCTGTATAGTTGTACTGGAATAGAGGTAATGTCCACATTTCAGCATTTTTGTTTAGAATCAGCAAAGGTAGCATGAAGTCGTTCCAGAACCATAAAGCATTAATGATGAGTGTCGTTGCGTGCATTGGTTTCAGCATTGGGAAGATTATTTTACGATAAGTCGTAAAACGATCTGCACCATCAATCATAGCGGCTTCATCTAAAGTATCCGGTACACTCAATTTGATATAGCCCACGTATAGGAATAAGGTTTGAGGAATGGCATATGTTAGGTACAAGATGATTAAACCCCACATATTTGCTAAGCCTAAGCGACTCATCATGACAGTGATTGGAATCATAATTACTTGGAATGGTACAAAGATTCCCAAGATCAATAGTGAATACATAATCGCAAAGGCTCTATGTTTCGACATGTTTCGGGCGATAGAATAGGCTGCTGCTGGGATAAATAGGGTTACAAGGATTACAGACAGTACCGTAATAACCGCGGAATTCCAGAAATAATGCCCTATACCATCTGCAATCAACCGAGCATAATTATCAAGTGTTGCTGGATTTGGAAAGGCAAAGAAATGTTGCATGATGTCTTGTGTTGTTTTAAATGATGAAAATACTGTCGCTAAAAGCGGAATCAAGACTAAGATTGCTCCAACAATTAGGAGGACGTATTTCCAAATTAGATTGAATCGTTCTTCATTTTTCATATGGTTTTCCTCCTAGATTTCAAAGCGACGTGACAAACGAATTTGAATAATAGAGACAACAGCGATAATTAAGAATAAGACGATGGCAATTGCGTTGGCATAACCATATTGATTACTCTTAAAGGCATAGTTGTAAACTAACAGACCGATTGAAGTTGTTGAATTACTTGGACCACCACCGGTTAAGGCAAAAATTTGATCAAAGGCTGTTAAGCCACCTTTTAATGCCATGATGAATACCATAGAGATACTTGGTAACAAGTACGGTAATTCGATACTGAAGAATGTTTGTTGGCTGTTAGCACCGTCAATGGCAGACGCTTCAATTATTTCTTCGGGAATACTTTGTAAACCAGCTAAGAAAATGATAATTGGCATAGCCACACCTTGCCATAAAAGGACAAAGATAGCTGCAAATACGGCGCCACTAGTTGAACCTAGTAGAGACTCTTGTAACCAGCCAATATTCAATGCTTGACCAATAGCCGGTAAACCATAGTTAAATACCTGTTTAAAAATTAACGATACGGTCAATCCGGAGAGCACTGCTGGAAAGAAATACCAGGCTCTAAAAAAGGTGCGTCCCTTGATTTTTGAATTTAATAACCGGGCAATTAAAATGCCAATCACAATTTCACCGACGATTAAAGACACAGTTAAAATCAAGGTGAAACCAATAGCTTTCATAAATTTACTATCAGACATCAAGATAATGTAGTTGTTTAGGCCAACAAAATCAAAGTTATATGTTAACCCAGTCCAGTTGGTAAAACTGTAAAAGGCCCCCTGAAACATGGGGAAATAGAAGAAAATAGCTTGAAGTAGTAGTGGGACAATTAAAAAGGCCCAACCCCAATATTTATTAATTGTTTTTCTCATGTGATCTTTCCCCCTAGTCTAGGTCTGCTTTCATTGGATTGAAGAAGGCATTCAGTTCATCCGCTAAAGCTTCTATATCTTGCGTCATTAAGTAGTTGGCTGTTGCGGTGAAGAAGTCATCTTCACTCGTCCAATGTTGCGCCATCCATACATAATGTTTGTCAGTGAAGGCTAGTTCATTTAAGGCTTTTAGTGGTGAATCACTATCTTCTTCCACCCCAATTACGGCAACTGGCGAACCATCCACGTCATAGTATTTCTGCATAGGCTCTGGCGTTGTCATGTAGGCAACAAAAGTTTCTGCTGCTTCTAAATTTTCCGTCTCTGCAGCGATAGACAAGGCAAAATCACCAGCTCCCACAGTAGCACTTTGTCCGGGCTCTTCACCTGGGAACGCAAAGGTAGAAATTTCAAAAGTAGGCTCTTGTTGTCGCATCGCTGCTAGTGCCCATGATCCATTGGTCGTCATTAAAGCATCTTCAGATGTAAATGCAACAATGGCATCGTTATAAGAGGCACCTTTCCAATTCGCTTGTTGATTGCCTTCATCAGCTAGTAAATCTAGTTTTGCAGCATCAACTTTTAAGATATCATCATCAGCTGAGATACTGTTTGGTTGTGAATATCGCAAGTATTCATTTGCAGCATCTGCGCCGCCAGTTGTCGTAATTAAAGATAATTGATGGTAACCATTCAAGGTCCAACCTTCTGTCCCTGCGATAGCAAATGGTGTTTCACCGGCTGCCTTGATGTCATCCACAAGTTGGACAAATTCATCCCATGTTTCAGGTGCTTTTAACCCTAAGGCTTCAAATTTTGTCTTATTGTAATATATGCCTGATACATTCGCTGTTAAGGGCACATTGTATACCTTGCCGTTAATGGCATATTTATCAGCGTATTGATTTTTTAAATTATCTAGATAATCTTGACCAGTCATATCATAGAAGAAACCAGCATTTGCCCATTCTTGGAAGTCAATATTTTGTGGATATAAGTTGATAACATCAGGAACGTCACCTGATAGCATTCTTGTTTTTAAGACAGTACCAGCATCCGGTACACTCGTCATTTGCACATCTATATCCGGATGTGATTTTTCAAAATCTTGAATAATTTCTTCTAGAGTACCCTCCATCTCCTTCTTTTGATTAAAAAATTCAATGACCGTTTTGCCATTCGTACTTGTTTCTTCAGTATTACCGCATGCAGCTAACGCAAGCACACTGGCAGAGGCAATACCCAAATAACGGAGCTTTTTAAACCTTTCCATGCCACTTTCCTCCTAATTCATTGCTTTAAAATGATAACGGTGCGAAACAAAATCTTCTGTCATTGGCGCTTCATACCATCCCATCCACTCCAATTCGCTACCCGTAAAAACTTCTTTACTAGCCACATTTTCATAGATTTTATCTGATTGAAGTCCATGTAATTTCACTTGATGAATCGATGCTTGGGCTGTATTCAATACCCCAAAAGTAAAAACTAATATTTCAGATTTGTCTTCATTGGTAAACATCCATGCCGTTGCGTTACCTTCAAAAGGACTTTCTAAACGAGTGAAATCACCGTATTGTACGAGTGGTCGGATCTCTTTATAAACGGCGACTTGTGATTTGACTAAGTCTTTTTCTGCCGAACTTAGTTGCGTTAAATCCAACTCATAGCCCAATACGCCACTCATTGCTACGTCACCGCGGGTATCAAACGGTGTAATTCGCCCTGTTTGATGATTGGGTACTGCGGATACATGTGATGTCATCAAGGAAGTTGGATAAAATAAGGATGTTCCGTATTGGATATTTAACCGTGCAAGGGCATCTGTATTATCACTCGTCCATGATTGGGGCATATAATATGCGAAACCAACATCAAAACGACCACCACCACCTGAACAGCCTTCCCATAAAATATCAGGATATTTTGTTGTTAAATGTTCTAGCATTTCATACAAACCTAAAGTATATCGATGTAAGACTTCGCCCTGTTGATGTGCAGGTAAATTGGCCGAATAAATATCTGAAATATGTCGGTTCATATCCCATTTAATATAGTCAATGTAGCCTTCATCTAAAATGGCTTCAATTTGGGCGATGACATTATCTCTAACCTCTTTACGGCCAATATCTAATACAAATTGTTGACGACTCGGGTATGGTGTGCGTCCTGGGACTGCTAAACGATAGTCAGGATGTTTACGTAACAATTCAGAATCTTCAGAAATCATTTCTGGTTCAAACCATAAGCCAAATTTTAAATCTTGACCGTGGACATAATCGGCAAATTGACGTAATCCTTTAGGGAATTTCCGTTTATCTACGAACCAATCTCCAAGTGAACTATCATCATTATCTCGGTGTCCAAACCAACCATCATCTAATACGAACATTTCAATACCTAATTGCTTGGCTTCATCTACGATTGGACGCAATTTTTCCTCGTTAAAATCAAAATAAGTTGCTTCCCAATTATTCACCAAGATTGGGCGAAGTGCGTGTTGATGATTTCCTCGAGCCACGCGGTCACGAATCAATCCGTGGAATGTTTGACTCATTTGATTTAACCCGTTATTGGCATACACCATGATGACTTCAGGTGTTTGGAAGCTTTCGCCGGATGCAAGTTGCCAAGAAAAAAGTTCTTCATTAATACCAATCACCACACGGGTTTGTTGAATTTGATCGCGTTCAATTTCTAACGCATGATTTCCTGAATATACAAGCGCAAAACCATAGGCTTCACCATGAAACTCGTCTGTATGTCTTTGCGCCAAAATCATCGTATTATTCATTTGATGACTTGAGGTGCCGCGACGACTTGCTAAACGTGTTTGGCCATATGTCAATGATTGTCGGCTAATATGACGTTCATTGACATGAGCTCCAGGTAAGGAAATCAAATCAAAATCTTGCGCAGGTAAATCGAGTGCCATAGATGCGATTTTATCAATCATAATAGTTTGATTGGAAATATTTTGTAATTTTACTGACCGCGTAATGACAGAACGTTCAGCATATATGGTATAGGATAAAGCTAATTCGAGACCAGCATGGGGATCCACTAACCAAATGACTAACGTTTCAGCCTCATCATCATGGCCTACGTAAGATGACGGAAGTCCCTCTAGTTCGGGCTTGCCTGAAATGATTTCGTAGCGACTATATATGAATCGAGTGGCTTGACTCCCATTCTCTTGTTTCACTAATATCGCTGGAATACGGTAGTCACCTTCACCAGTGCCACTATATTCTCTCAGCAAAGTATCAGGTGAATAGCCTCTATCTACACTATCTGGTAAATTACCTGAAAAACCACGGTCAATACGTGGGTATTTTCTTTGTCCATGATAGTTTTCAATACGTGATCCGAAATACAGATGACTTAATAAGCCACCTTCTTCAACGCTTAACAGATATGAAATACTTGCATTTCTCAGGTGAAAAACCTGTGTTTCCGTATCAAATGTGATGAAATGAGCCATAATTTTCTCCTTTTGATTCATTAGTATTGATTTACTAATTTATTTACTAAAAGTTTACCAATAAGTAAGCGCTTTACAAATGGCATTTTGTTTCCTAAACATGGTATAATGTTGCCTAATTAGGGAGGCATAAAAGATGACTTTAAATACATACAATGAATTTGATAATAATAATTTTGATTTAAACATTGATCATTATGGGTTTGAATCCTGTCCCCCGAATTATGCTTTCGGTCCAAGCGTTCGTAATAACTTTGTACTACATTATATTATTGAAGGTAGTGGGCAATTCACTATATATAATAAGGTGACGTCATTAGGTGCTGGAGATATTTTTATCCTACCTAAAGATGCCGTCACTTACTATCAAGCAGATGGTGATCAGCCGTGGTCTTACATATGGGTTGGTTTTTCCGGATCGAGAGCGGAAAGCATTTTATTGCAATCTAGTCTTATGGCAAAATGTTTTGCCACAAGTCAAAAGGATTCAAAAATTTTGAATCAAATGTATCGTTTAATTGCCTATGCGGATAAAAAATTTACTGAAAGTAATGAATTAGAAATTATAGGTGAATTATATAAATTGTTAGCTTTCTTAATTGAAGAATTTCCAAACCAGGAAGCGCAGGAAAGTCATAACAACCACAAGAAGTATATGAAGCAAGCTTTGAAGATTATTCATAGTCAATATGATACCCCCCTACAAGTTACCACAATAGCTGAAAAATTAAATTTGAACCGCAGTTATCTTTATAAGATATTTAAGGAAGAAACAGGACAGTCAATAAAAGATTATATATTAATGGTCAAAATGAAGAAAAGTTGTGATTTGTTAATCAATTCCTCCTTGACCATTTCTCAAATTGCTAGTTCCGTGGGTTTTACTGATCCTTTAGCATTTAGTAAGGCATTTAAGAAAACTTATCAGGTTAGTCCCCTTCAATTCCGTAAAATCAATGAATGAACACAAAAAGGATCACTTACCATGAGGTAAATGATCCTTTTTGTTAACGTCTAATATGACGTGATTATTTTAAGATAACTTGTTCTTCAGCAGCAATAACTTCTTTTTCTGCAGCTGGTGCTTCAATAGAACCGAATGGCATTTCAGCAACTAATTCCCAAGCTTCAGGTAAATCTAACAATTCACGAATTGCTGCGTCAAATCCTTGCTCGTAGCCAATGTTGAAATGTTGTAAGTTTGCACCTAAACCTAATTCAGTTAATGCTAACCAAGCTGTTAATTGCGCATTTGCTGATTCGTGATTTTTGTAAACTGAACGACGTTCTGGGTTACCAGGGATACCTGCTTCAACAGCGTCACGGTCTTCGAAGAATAAGATTGTACCAACTGCTTCACGCGCACCATCCATGATTGGTGTCATGTAGTTTAATGTACCTGCGTCTAATACTTCTGTTTGTACACCTTTAATCAAGTCCCAAAGTTGTTGGTTTTTTTCACCAGAAACGACAACAACACGTACACCTTGTGAGTTAAATGCACTTGGTACAGTTGGAATCACTTCGTTTAAAGCAGCAGCTACATCTGAAGCAGTCACATCAGTGTTAGCACCGATAGCGTAGTGAGAACGACGTTTAGTTAATAAATCTTTAAAAGCTGACATAAATTAAATACTCCTCTTAATTTCAAATTTTTTAAAAAACAAGTTCCAATTAGAACTATTTATAGTCTACATGCTTACTTTTTAAAAGTCAATTATCAAGTTCATCAATGTGCAATCTTCTACTTTTAAGTTATCAAAGGACTATATTCGGTACGCTTTTGGTACCATATCAAAACAATTTAGATAACATACTCATTGGCCCCAATATATTCTTTTAGGAATTACTTGGTTCTCTCTTCTTTTGGATTAGTGAAGATTTCATCCGGCCGTCCTGATTCAACGACCACCCCATCGTTCATAAAGACAACCCAGTCCGCAACTTTGCGGGCAAAATCCATTTCGTGCGTCACGATGACTAGTATTGTGTGTCCTTTTGCCAAGTGTTCGATGGTTTCAAGTACCTCATTCACTAATTCTGGGTCTAAGGCAGACGTTGGCTCATCTAGTAGAATTGATTTAGGTTGTACGGCAAGTGCCCGGGCAATACTTACCCGTTGTTGTTGCCCACCTGATAAAGTCACTGGGTACTGATTTTTTTGTTTCGACAAGCCCACTTGTTTCAATAATTTTTCACCAAACTCAGCAGCTTCGTCTTTTTTCATGACATTATTTGAAATTAACGATAAAGTAACGTTCTCTAAAGCTGTCTTATTTCTGAACAAATTATAGTGTTGGAATACCATGGCAGTTTGCTGTCTTAAGGCAAAGGCATCTTGCTTCTTGATATCCGGTGCTATGACTTTAACCCCGTTAATTTCAATGGTTCCTGATTCTGGTGATTCCAGTAAGCTTAAACTCCGCAAAAAGGTCGATTTTCCTGAACCTGACGGCCCAATAATCGCGACAACTTCCTCTTCGTTCACTTGAAAGTCAATCCCCTTCAATACAGTGTTATCATTAAATTTTTTTCCCTTCCAAGTCTTCAATCGCTTGGACGTCAGAATCAGCTAGCACACCTAAGGTTGTAATTTATTTGCTTAAGACTATTGCAATTCATTATTCCATCATCTTTTTGTTATAATTAAAGTAGTAGATAGAAGGAGGTTGCCAAGATGACCAGTCATTATTCTGAAGAATTTACTAGGGATAAACCCTATTCAGTAACAGTCGCCTTTATTAGCCACTTTAACGCCTTACACCAAACCATGAAGAGATTATTAGCGGATGATGATGCTACTTTCTTCCAATGTGTAGAAGAATTGGCCAAAACAAACCAAGTAATCAAACGTAACCATCAATTTTTAGACCAGATTCGCCAGTTACGCAACTTGTTGACCCACCACAAGACAGAGGTTGAAGTAAACCTGGCTTATCCTTCTGAAGAAACCAATCAACAACTCTTTGAAATCAACAAATTACTGACAGAAATACCGTCAACTAGAAAATTTATCAAACCAGTTTTTGCCATTAATATGGATGATAGTCTAGAAAAAGCCTTGACTGATTTACACCACCATCAAGTATCCCAATTACCCGTCTTCAATAAGGAACGCTTGGTATCCGTTATTTCTGCAGAACTCATCACCAAATTTATTGCGGATGAAATTACCAAAAATGCTTGGTTCTATATGGACTTCTCCAAATATCAAGTAAGGCAAATCATCAATCATAGCCATCATAAGAAAATTACCAGTAAACAAATCATCTCACCCGATACCCCAATTTTTGAATTAGATGATTTAATGGTCGACTTGATGCGCAACAACCGAAATGAAGTCTTATTGATTTCGGAAGAAGACGATGTCCGAAAACCTAAAGATATTATTGGAATTGTCACTCAACGGGATATTACGACGATTCTAAATTATTTATAAGATGAGGGTAGACAAAAAAGCTAGCGAAAATTGCCGCTAGCTTTTTGATGTGTGCCTTCTTCAACAAGGACTTATTCAGCTTGATGATCAAATTGCGATTGGTATAGATTGAAGTACTTACCCTCTTTTTCTAATAAACTTTGATGGCTGCCTTGTTCTAAGACATGGCCGTTTTCCATATATAAGATTTGGTCGGCATTTTCAATCGTTGACAATCGGTGGGCTACGATAAAGGTTGTATGGTTGACCATCATTGCATCAAAGGTTTCTTGAATCGCCTTCTCCGTCATCGTATCAATTGAAGATGTCGCCTCATCCAATATCAACATATCTGGGTCTGTCAGCATAATTCGCGCTATACAAATTAATTGTTGTTGTCCTTTAGATATATTAGCCCCGCTTTCACTTAATTTAAACTGATAATCTTGGTCCATCTGCATGATCATGTCATGGATTTGGGCTTTTTTAGCCACAGCAACCACGTCTTCCATGGTTGCGCCCGACTTACCGTATGCAATATTATCGAAAATGGTTCCTTCAAAAATCCAAGAATCCTGTAAAACCATCCCAAAGTTTTGTCGTAGATAGCTACGTTGCATATCTAAGGTGTTGACACCGTCAATATGAATCCCGCCGGCTACTGGGTCATAAAACCGCATCAGAAGGTTGATAAGGGTCGTTTTCCCAGCCCCAGTAGGACCTACAATGGCTACTGTATCCCCAGCCTTTATATGGACGTTTAAGTCTTCAATTAAAGGTCGTTGGCTATCATAATGGAAGGTTAAGTCTTTAAAATCAACTGCACCTTCAACCGATGCAATTTCTGCTTGATCGCGTGAAGGTGTCTCTTCCTTAGCTCCCATCAGTTCATGGACGCGAGCAGCCGCAGCTAAAGATGTTTGCATTTCATTAATAATAGAAGAAATATCATTAAATGGCTTGTTGTATTGGTTGGCGTAAGTTAAGAATGAAGAGAAAATCCCCACACTCAATTGGCCAGATAATACAGTAAAAGCACCAACTACACCCACAACAGCATACACAATGGAGTTTAAAACACGAGACGTAGGGTTAATTAAGGCCCCATAAAATTGTGACCACAGACCTGACTCATGCACTTTTTGGTTAATACTGGTAAATTGTTCAATGGCGTCGTCTTCAAAGGTAAAGGCACGGACAATCATTTGCCCTTGGGCCATTTCATCCACGTATCCACCGAGTTCCCCACGTAAATTGACCTGTTCAGTAAAGCGGTGGTAGGTTCTACTGGCAATAATATAAGAAACAACCACAGAAATTGGGGTCAAAATAATGACAATTAGCCCGATTTTAACATCTAGGGATAACATCATCACGATAACCCCGATAATTAAAATCACTCCAGAGAATAAGTTATTAAAACTCTGTAATAAACCATTACCGACTAAATCGACATCATTAATGACGCGAGAAACGAGATCCCCTAAAGAATGGTTATCCACGTATGATAAAGGCAGTTTTTGTATCTTATTAAAAGCGTCTCTATGTAAGTCCGCAATAATATGGTAGGTTAATCGGTTAGACATCTGGTTTTGTAAATACTGAGCTAGGGCTGCAATTAAGGCGAACACACCCAGCCAGATAATGGCTTGCCACAGAACTTTAAAATCCACTTGGTCCAGGCCAACGATTTCATTCACTGCCTGTCCGATTTGAATGGGTATTAAAACTTGAAAAAGAACAGTAATTGTTGAAAATAGGAATAAGCCGATTGTAGTCCAACGGTAACGTTTAATGTAATCCATCAGCCACGAGAATGTTGTTTTATCCATCTGCTAGTCCTCCTTTTCTTCTTGCATCTGTGAAGCAACAATCGCTTGATATATATCACTGGTTGCTAATAAGTCATCGTGACTACCAACACCAGCACTGCGCCCATTATTCATGACTAAAATTTGATCAGCCTGTTGTACTGAAGATACTCGCTGTGAAATCATGATAATCGTGGTATTTAATTTGCTTAATGCTTGGCGTAATTTCGATTCAGTGGCGAAGTCTAAGGCACTTGATGAATCATCTAGTATTAAAACTTGCGGTTGGCCAACTAGGGCACGGGCAATCGTTAGCCTTTGCTTTTGTCCACCTGAAAAGTTTTTACCACCTTGTCGAACGGGCATGTCTAAGCCCTGGTCATTTTGAGCGACAAAGTCCTTCGCTTGTGCAATTTCTAAAGCTTGCCACAAGTCTTGGTCACTGATATCCTTTTTGCCCATCAATAGATTATCTCTAAGGGTCCCTGTAAATAAAGAGGCTGATTGAGGGACTAGACCGATTTTTTGACGGTAGGCATTCAGGTCTAAGTTTTGAATCAAGCTATCGTTAATGATAATTTGGCCCTGGTTGACATCGTCATTACGTAACAACAGGTTAACTAAGGTCGATTTACCGGATGCCGTCCCCCCGATAATCCCAAAGAAGGAACCAGGTTTGATATCAGCTGTGATATTTTCAATGGTATTACGCTCTCCGTATCCAAAAGTTACATCATCAAATTGAATGGCTAAGGGTTCATGCCCAGAAAGTTTGTCCTGGCCACTTAAGATTTCTGGTTTAATGGCTAAAACCTCATCAATTCGGTTAATCCCAGCAATCCCGCGACTAAATACAAGCAAGATATTCACAAGTACATTTAAAGCCAAGAGAATATTATTCATATATTGAACTAAGGCAACGACATCCCCTTGCATAAACTGGCCATTATTTACCAATCTTCCTCCGAAGAACAAGATAAAGGCAATGGCTAAGTTGACTAAGAAAAGGCTTGACGGGTTAGCTAGCGCTTGGAAGGCGCCCATGGTTAATTGCTCGCCTCTTAAAGTCAGGTTTTGTTTTTCGAATCGGTCGACTTCATGTTTTTCGTTGGCGAAGGCACGAATGTCCCGGATGCCTGAAAAGTTTTCACGCACAATACGTGATAATTGATCCATACGACGTTGGATTTGGCCATTTTGTTTATTGGTAAAAATATTAATGTATATCAAGATAGCACCAATGACCAATCCACCGATGATAAATATAGGCGCCAAGGTTGGACTCACATAAAACGCCATCACAATTGAACCGATTAATAAAACTGGCACACGAGAACCCAGTCGAATCATTAAGGCAATGGCCAATTGTAAGTTTTGTGTATCATTTTCGATTCTTAGAACCACTGACGAAGCTGTAATACTATCCAATTGCTTTCTATCCATACGGTTTAATGTTTTAAACATTTCTAACCGCACTTCAGTCCCAATATCCTGGGCAACTTTAGAAGCCAAATATTGACAAACCAAGGCCGTTAAATAACCTAGTAAAGGCAATACCGCTAACAAGATCCCTTGTCTTATGATTACTGATGGATTGTCTTGATTAATCCCCATGTTAATTAATGTAGCCATCACGATAGGCACTAATAACTCTAAAATGGCTTCGGCTACTTTAGCCATAAATGCCAAAAAGGCTTGGCCTTTATTTTTAAGTAATATATCTTTAACCCGCATACACTCTCTCCTAGCACGATTATTCTCATTCTAAAATATCATACCACTAATTTTTGATTAGTTGGCAGTATTAAGCCTCTATCAACTTTCTTAAACAATTCTTTACTAGCTTATTTTTCAAAAAATACAAAAACAGGACAATCAACAGGGGCGCTTTAAAATATATTTGATACTTTATTGCTCATACAGCAGATTCTCTTTCCAATTTTGCAATACATGATATTATTAACCAAAAAAATGCACGAAACTCACCTCTCGGCAATTTCGTGCATTTTTTTATTTTAAGTGATTATCTATCTTCTTCAGCTACTGGTTTTTTCCAGAAACCTAAAACTAAGGCTGAGATAATTGAACCGATAATTACCGCTAAGATTAGTAGTAATGGTTGGTTACCTAACGCCACCATAGTGATGATACCACCATGTGGTGCAGGTACATTAGTTGCCCAGAATTGTGTTAAACCACCAGCAACTGCAGCTCCTAGTACACTAGAAGTGATCACGCGTAATGGATCAGCAGCAGCAAATGGGATAGCACCTTCTGTAATGAATGTTAGACCCATAATGAAGTTTGTTAAACCTGATTGTTTTTCGGTCTTAGTAAATTTATTTTTGAATAAAACTGACGCCAAAGCGATTGCTAATGGTGGCACCATACCACCAGCCATAACTGCCGCCATGAATTTACCATCACCAGTATCTGTAAAGATACCGATAGAGAAGGCATAAGCTGCTTTATTGAATGGTCCACCCATGTCGATGGCCATCATACCACCAAGTACGGCACCTAGTAATACTAAGTTAGCAGTACCTAGACTTTCAAGGAAGTTCAACATACCTGTATTGATACCAGCGAAAATTGGCCCTAATACAAAGTACATGATGACACCGGTAATTAATAAAGTAAGTACTGGGTAGAATAAGATTGTTCTAGTACCTGCAAGTGATTTTGGTAATCTTTTAAGCATTTCAATGACTAAAATTGTCACGTAACCAGCAAGGAAACCACCAACTAAACCACCTAGGAATCCGGCACCAGCAGTATTTGCTAAAGCACCAGCAGAGAATCCGGCTACTAAGGCTGGTTGACCCCCGATAGATTTAGCGATATTACCAGCTAATACTGGAATTAAGAAAGCAAAGGCTGCAGAACCGATACCGTTGAAACCTAAGAATAAGGCAGATTCGCTACCGGCAAATCGTTCAATTAAGAATGAAATGGCAATAATGATACCACCAGCGATAACGAATGGTAGCATTGCTGAGATACCGTTCATTAAGTCTTTGTATAATGACTTGAAGTTGAAGCGACCTGAACCTGCACCGTCTTCATTTGAAGCATCATCTTCATCTTGACGGTTAGTCGTGTAAACTGGTGCGTCGCCAGATAAAGCTAAATTAATCAATTCTTCAGTTTTGTTGATACCGTCAGCAACTGGACGTTCAACCACTTTTTTACCGTTGAAACGACCCATTGGGACATTTTTACTAACCGCAACGATGATTCCGTCAGCTTTGTCAATGTCTTCTTTGGTTAAACCATGTTTAACGCCTTCAGATCCACGTGTTTCAACTTTAATTTGTACGCCTAGTTCTTGTGCTTTTTTCTTCAAAGCATCTTCAGCCATATAGGTGTGGGCAATACCAGTTGGACAAGCGGTTACCGCAACGATATATGGTTGCTTTTCGTCAACGTTAGCTGCAGAAACATCAGTAGAAGATTCCTCTTCTTTGTTTTCTGCGTCTAATTGTGCTTGTGCTAAGTTTAAAATACCTGTAATAGCTGCAGTATCTTGGGCACCTTTTAAGGCAGCAATGAAGTCTTCGTTCATTAATAACTTAGAAAGTTCAGCAAGTACTTGTAAATGCGTATCCGCAGAGCCACCTTCAGCAGCGATCATAAAGAATAATTCAGCTGGTTGGCCGTCTAAAGATTCGAAGTCTAAACCGCCTTGTTTTTTAGCAAATACAACTGAGGTTTTGGTAACTGCTTCATTTTTCGCGTGAGGCATAGCGATACCATTACCTAAACCAGTACTCATAGTATCTTCACGTTTTTGGATGTCTGAACGGAAACTATCAAAGTCGCTCACTGCTCCAGTATCTACTAATTTTTGCGCCATTTCGTCTAAAATAGCGGCCTTGTTATCTGCCTTCACATCAAGAATCATTAACTCTTCACGTAAAATATCCGTAATTTTCATATCTATCTCCTTCTTTACGACTGTAACCTTTATTTATGTAAAAATGATAGACCGACTGCCCCGTTTAAGGCATCAATGTCTTCTTTCTCCGCCAAGTCTTCTTTAAATGCTGTGGCACTCCCACTTTGTACCGCTAGCACGAAAGCTTGAGAAGCTGGTAAACCTTGTTGTAATCCGGCAACAAATCCGGCAATCATTGAGTCACCAGACCCAACTGTATTGATGACTTGACCTTGAGGTGCATCAGCCTTAACAATACGGTCTTTGTCAATAAATAAGGCACCGTCACCACCCAGTGATACAACGACGTTTTCTGCACCTAATTGTTGTAACTTCTTACCATATAAAACAACGTCATCTATTGTATTAATTTCAACACCGAATAAGTCACCTAACTCATCCTGGTTTGGTTTGACTAAAAGTGGTCCCATTGGTAAGGCTTCGATTAATTCTTGGCTTGCTGTATCGAAGATAAATGGAATACCGCGTTCTTTCAATAAGCTAATTAAGCTTAAGTAGAAATCTTCCGGTAAGCCTTGTGCTTTACTACCTGATAGAACTATCAAGTCTTCTGAAGTCATCATTTGAATTTGTTGGCGCAATTGGTTAATCGCTTCTTCATCAATGACAGGCCCTGCACCATTAATTTCTGTTTCGCTCGTTCCTTTTGTCTTCACATTGATACGTGTTGGACTAGAAATTTCTATAAATTGAGTAGATGACCCCTCTTTTTCCAACCATTCGCGAATAAAGTCCCCTGAGAAACCACCTACAAAACCTAAGGCAATATTGGGTACTTCAAATTGGTTTAGGATTCGAGATACATTAATCCCTTTCCCACCTGGTAACATCTGTTCACGCGTTGATCTATTCGTCTTTCCTGCTTGGATCTCATCAATATACATTAAGTAATCGATTGAGGGATTTAACGTTAGTGTATAAATCAATTGTTGACCTCCTTTATTTTATATACTTGAGTAAAATCTTCTTTTGCATGTCGGTCTTTAAAAATATTTGTAACAACTTGGAATTCGCAATCTAAGTTAACCGTGATTGGATAAGTTCTCTCAAACTTACTTTGGTCAATCATGACATGAACGTCTATACTTTGACTGGCTGCCTGTTCTTTCAAAAAGGCTTCCTCTTCGTCAGTTGTCGTCAGTCCATCATCTAAATCAATCCCATTCATCCCTAAAAACACATGGTGAAAATGGTATTTCTTTAATTGCTTATGAGCGCTTTGACCAACAATTGCTTGGGTATTCGCCCGTAAGGTGCCCCCTAATAATTGGATATTCAAGCCTTTACCAGCTGCAACAATCGCTTGATCGACACCATTCGTGACGATGTTTAATTGCATGTCCGGTGTGATGAAGTCAAGCATTAGTAAGGTCGTTGTACCGGCATCTAGATAAATAGTTTCGCCTTTTTCTATCAGACCCACTGCATGTTGAGCAATGATTCGCTTCTCATTTGCATTATTGAGTACCTTATCACTAAATCGGGGTTCTTCTCCAATTACAGGATTAGCACCCTTCTTCAATTTCGCGCCACCATGGACGCGAATTAAGAGTCCTTCATCTTCCATACTATCTAAATCACGACGCAAGGTTGACTCGCTGGCACCAGTCATGGTGACTAAGGTCTGCAAATCGACCATATGATGCTGGTTTAGGTAATCTAAGATGATCGTTTTTCGTTCCTCTAATAACACCTTTTTCGAACTCCTTACATGTAAATATTTTATAAAGAAAATGCAAACGCTTACTCAATACCACAACCATTATACACGCAAAAACATTCAGAATCAATCATTTTCTTTCAAATAACAAAGAGAACATCAAAATTCATGTTCTCTTCCATATCAAATGCTTATTATTACGGCCTTTTACACAAATCCTTCTTCTGAATAAAACGGTGGCTGCCCCAAATGTTGGATGGCCTCATAACGATTTTGAACAATTTCATCCGCCATAGTTGGTAAATCAGTCAAGTTCACCCATTTTAAATCATCATGCTTATCAGTTTCCATAATGTGCGGTGTACCCACAAATCGGTCGGTCGTCAGATATATATTATAGTAAGTAGTTTCGTCGTCTAAACGTAGGTGGGTTAAGCCAACAAATTCTAAATCGTCTGCTTGAATTAGAATGCCCAATTCTTCATATACTTCTCGAACCATTGCTTGGCGTACCGTTTCCTGTGCTTCAACATGCCCAGATATACAATCCCACTTATTCGCTAACATTTCCGTTTGCCCTCTGTGTTGTAACAGGACTTGCTTTTGCCCACCCAATTTCCGGGTTAAAATTAATATGCCCGCTGAAGGGTTGGTATATCGCAATTTCTTACTTGCCATTTCATCACACTTTCTAATTCTACTCCTAAATTACTTTTTTTGAGATTTCTTTCATTGCATAAGGAATTCGTTTGCTAATTTGACTAGGTAGGACGACATAATGGTCTTCATACAGCTGGTCACCAATGTAGGAGTGCAAGAAAACTGCCAGCTTAACTGCATCTGCCGTTTTGTTTACTTGACCTGCTAAACCAGCAATCATCCCAGCTAGCGTGTCCCCCATACCGCCAATTGCCATGCCAGGATTACCCCCGGGATTTCGGTAACTTACCGACTTATTTGGCGCATAAATTTCCGTTGATGAACCTTTCAATACTAGGATAGCACCCGCTTGATCTACCCAATTCTGAATGCTCGCTTGGTCATCGGCCTGGATTTTTCCTGCAGTCAGTGTACGCCATTCTCCTTGATGCGGTGTCAAAATGATTTCATGTTGATTGTCCGGGGTAAGTAATTCTTGGATTGTCTTCTCTTCATCTTCTGCCAAATCTGCCGCCAGTAAATTTAAAGCATCTGCGTCCAAGATAATCTTCAACGAGCGTTTAGCAGATGCAATTATGTTTTTAATTAGCTGCCATAAGTCCAGGTTATTCATTCCGAATCCAGGTCCAACCAATAGTACATCCACTTTACCAATCATTTGCTTGATAGCTGACACATCCGCCCAATCGATGATCATAGCTTCCGGCAAAACAGTATGAATAGCAGGCAAGTTAGCTGAATCAGTTGCAATCGTGGTTAAACCTGCGCCTGAATTGACTGTAGCCATAGTCGCCATTTGAGCTGCACCACCCATGGCACGGTTCCCTGCAATAATCAGGACATGACCAAACAGATTCTTATAGGCATCCACGGCACGAACTGGTATGAGATTTTTTATAGCTGTTAAATTTAAATCAACCTTTGATAATGTCACAACCATCACCCCTTTTCTTTCATTCTAGCACTAGTAAAGGCATATGCCTAACCCTTTACACGCAAAAAGGTTGGCCATATTAGCCAACCTTTTACTTACACATCGTGTGTAATGTATTTGAATTATACTAAACCTTGAGAAATCATTGCGTCTGCAACTTTTTTGAAACCAGCAATATTTGCACCGGCAATTAAGTTATCTTCTTTACCGTATGTGCTTGCAGCTTCTTTCGATTCGTTGAAGATATTTTTCATGATATCTTGTAACATGCCGTCAACTTCTTCAAATGTCCAACTTTGACGTTGGCTATTTTGTGCCATTTCTAGTGCTGAAACTGCTACACCACCGGCATTGGCAGCTTTCGCTGGTCCAACGTAAACATCATTCGCTAATAATGTTTCTGTTGCTGGTGCATCTAAAGGCATGTTAGCACCTTCAGAAATGAATTTCACGCCATTTTTAACTAATTGATCAGCTTGCGGTTTTTTCACTTCATTTTGTGTTGCTGCAGGAATTGCTAAGTCAGCTGCAATTTCGTGGTCCCAAACAGAACCTTCAAAGTAGCTTGCTGTAGATTTAGCTTCTGCATATGCAGTTAAACGCTCACGACGAACTTCTTTTACATCACGTAAAAGGGCTACGTCGATACCAGTCTCATCAATGATGTAACCTGTTGAATCTGATACTGAAATCGCTGTACCGCCAAGTTCTTGAAGTTTTTCAACAGCGTAGATAGCTACGTTACCCGCACCAGAAATAATCGCGCGTTTACCTTCAATTGTATCGTTTTTAGCTTTTAACATCTCGTTTAAGAAGTATACAGCACCGTATCCAGTTGCCTCAGTACGTGCTAATGATCCACCATATAATAATGGTTTACCAGTTAAGACACCATTTTCAAAGCCACGTAATTTTTTGTATTGGCCGAATAAAAAACCAATCTCACGTCCACCAACACCGATATCACCTGCAGGTACATCTTGATCTGGACCAATATATTTTTGTAATTCCGTCATAAAACTTTGACAGAATCGCATAATTTCATTGTCTGACTTACCTTTTGGATTAAAGTCAGCCCCACCTTTACCACCACCGATTGGTTGGCCGGTAAGTGAATTTTTAAAGATTTGTTCAAAACCTAAGAATTTAAGGATACTTTGGTTTACTGTAGGATGGAAACGAAGCCCACCTTTATAAGGTCCTAGCGCTGAGTTAAATTGTACTCGGTAACCAGTATTTACTTGAGCATTTCCTTTATCATCAGTCCAAGGAACACGGAAAGAAATGATTCTTTCTGGAATCGCTAGAATTTGTAGAATGTTTTTTTCTACATATTCAGGATGCTCTTCAATTACTGGCGCAACAGAATCTAAGAATTCGTCTAAAACTTGGATGAATTCTGGTTCAGCTTCGTATTGCTTGTGCCATTTTTCTTGAGTGACCTTAATATATTCTTGTGCATTCATGTTAATTCCTACTTTCTGTTCTTAATTATTACAATATAATGAGAACAGTACTTATTATATACAAAATCACCAAAGAATAAAAGTTTTTTTGTGATAAAATGATAAACATTTTTACACGGAATTTTGAAAGTACTGTCTTTTACGTTAGATTATCTGTCATTACCCTACTCTGCTGTCTGAATATCGGCCCATCTATAGTTGATATAAGATTGACCTGGTCGATTGATATCAGATACTTGTGGATTTTCTAAAATTGCTTGATAGGACTGATACACTGGAATCTGAACAGCATAATCATCTAAGTCAGCTTTTTCAAGATTTATCAGCGTTTCCCATCTACCACTTGGGTCAAGTGCTTGCGCCAGACTTTTAGCCACCGATTCATCCAATTCATCATATTGATAATTTCCGCGGGTAATAGAAGAATCAAACCGTCCTAAATAGTTTATTGGGTCCCCGAAATCAGCTTGCCAGAAAGTGGCACCTAAGTCATAGTCCCCATCAGATAAAGCTGCAAATCGAGCAGATAACGGCATAGTCTTTACAGTAACTTCGATACTTGGCAGGTTCTCTGTTAATTGTGATTGAATATACTCCGCAAAAATTTGACTTTCCTCGTCTTCGGCCACAACCATCTCCAATGATAAGGAATCTAAGCCAGCCTCCGCCAAACCATTTTTCCAATTTTCCTGGGCATCTTCTAAATCGTAATCTGTTTCAATCGTCGCATCATCTCTAAAATCAGCATCTGTTTCAGGGTTCCAGGCCACCTCACGTGATACAAAACCATTGGTCGCAACCGACCCGTTTTGTAAAATATTATCTACAAAGGCTTCCCGGTCAATGGCTTCGTAAATAGCACGGCGGATATTCAAGTTATCTAGACCCGGTGTTTCGTGGTTAACTTCGATATAATTCGTCCGCGGAATTGGATAAGTCTGGTAGTCTTCATTATTTTGGTTTTGGACTGCAAAATTACCAGTTAATTCGATGACATCTAATTGGCCAGAATCGTATAAATTTAGTGCAGTGGCTGTTTCAGGTAGGTATTGGAAAATAACCGCATCTAAATTGACATTGTCAGCATCCCAGTAGTGGTCATTTTTCGCAAAAGTCCAAGTGTTTCCAGTCGCTGCATTCCATTCTTTCAAAACAAATGGTCCGTTATAGACAGCAGAGTCACTGGTAGACCCGTATTGGTCACCTGCTGCTTCAACGACCTCTTGATTTTGCGGGTAGTAAGCAGGTACGGTCAAAAGATCGGTAAAGTAAGCTGTTGGATTTTCTAAGGTGATTTCCAAAGTTCTATCATCCATTGCCCGAACACCTAATTCACTGGTATCTAATTCGCCAGCCATGATTTCTGTGGCATTGTTGATTGTGCCGTCAAACATATAGGCATAAGGTGCACCCAGGTCGGGATCCACCATTCGTTGCCATGCATAGACGTAATCGTTGGCTGTCACGGGATTGCCGTTCGACCAGGTCGCTGCTTCCTTCAATTTGATGGTGTAAACAGTCCCATCCTCAGAAACTGTCGGCATGTCGTTTGCATCCGCCGCAATTAATTGGTTATCCAAATCATAAGTATACAAACTGTTATAAAAGTTCATATTGGCTGTGATTGTTGCAATATTCGATGCCGCAAAAGCCGTATCAGCTGATTGAATTTCATCCGTGGATTGGATATTTAAGACCTTTTCTGTAGCTTCTTCATTAGTGCCTCAAGCCGCAAGCATTACCGCTGACACTATTCCCAACCCTATTTTCTTCATACATTTTACCTCCCAAATTTCTTGATAGCATTTGATTCATTATACAATTGTCCCCCCTGATTTCAAGTTACAAGTGACAGGCACTTTTATTTTTGGTAAAATTTTAACTTGGTTGTTTCAATATTTTTATTGAACGAAGTACCAAATTTGCACTTATAATTCCTCATGAATTTTTTAAAAATTTGGAAATTCCCATACATCAGCCTTTTAGCTCAAGTCCTATTGATGAAAAAAAGAATTTAAGCTAAACAACTTGACTCAGAACTATAAACCCTATATATTGTGTTCATAAGATAAATCACAACTATATGTGGCATATTTAGGGGGATAATAATGGTAACTGTATACACAAAACCAAATTGCATGCAATGCAATTTCACAAAAAAATATTTAACTGAAAAAGAAATCGAATTTCAAACAATCGATATTACAGAATCAGAAGAAGCATTAGCTAAAGTTAAAGGCATGGGCTTCCAAGCTGTACCTGTAATCGTTGCCGAAAACGAAGAAGCTTTCTACGGTTTCCAACCAGACCGTTTAGCAAAATTAGTTTAATCAAATCAAATGAAACGACTGAAGTTTGACCTTCAGTCGTTTTTATATAAAAAGCGTCACGCCCTTTCCCTCATCATCATGATTTAGGATTTGGACTGTGGCGCTTTTTTGTTTAAATAGAATTTTCTTGTTCTTGATAGTCTGATTCAGCCAAGTCGGCCATGATTTGGTATAAATCACCTGCTGTCAACTGATCTTTTTCTTCTTTACTAAAGTCTTTAATGATTTTACCGTGGTGTAAAAGGATCATCCGGTTACCATATAACAAGGCATCTTGGAGATTATGAGTAATCATTAAGGCTGTTAGGTTATGGTCTTTTACTTGGTCAGATGAAATTTCTAAAATGCGTTTAGATGTCTTTGCGTCTAAGGCTGCTGTATGTTCATCTAATAATAAAATTTCTGGTTTAGTGATAGTTGCCATCAATAAAGCAATCGCTTGTCTTTGCCCTCCGGATAATAAGCCGATTTCAGCATCCAATCGATTTTCTAAGCCTAAATGTAATTGGCTTAAGGCCTCATGGAATTGTTTGCGGTTATCATCCTTAATAGCTAAACCTAGACCTCTTTTTTGACCGCGTTTCAAAGCTAATGATAAGTTTTCTTCAACCGTCATTCGTGGTGCTGTTCCCATTGACGGGTTTTGGAATACGCGGGAAACAAATTTAGCCCGGTCCTCTTCAGCAAGACGACTAATATCTTTATCGTTTAAAGTGATGGCACCTGAGTCTAACAGGAAGGTGCCAGCAATGGCGTTTAATAGGGTTGATTTTCCTGCCCCGTTACCCCCGACAATGGTAATGAAATCGCCCTTTTCCACTGTTAATGATAAGTCATCTAAGGCTGCGAAGGCATCCGGTGTTCGTTTGTTAAATACTTTTCTCGCTTGGTTAATTTCTAATAAGGTCGTCATTATTTAGCCACCTTTCTGTATTCACGGTAGTCGGCTACTTTATTTTGAATGGTTGGAATAGCCAGACATAAAGCAACGATAATTGCTGAGAATAGACGGAAATCATTCGCTTCAAAGTTCATCATTAAGACAATCGTTAATAGTAAGCGGTAAATAATTGAGCCCACTAGGATTGTAATAAAACGAACCCCTAATTTCACATTACGGAATAGGACTTCCCCAATAATAATGGAAGCTAAACCAATCACTACAGTACCAACACCCATTTGAATATCCGCATAGCCGTTATCAGTAGAAACAATATAACCTGACACAGCGATCAATCCATTGGCTAGCATGTAACCAAGCATAGTCATCTCTGACGTTTCAATCCCTAGTGATTTAGCCATTTGCATATTATCACCTGTTGCAATCAAAGCTTGCCCCATTTCGGTTTTAAAGAAATAAGTTAACAGGAATATAATTGCTGCTACAATGATCAAACCAATCACAATGGTATCTACATTACGTGGCAAGGATAAACCAGCAATCGCAGTTTTTAAAGTCGTCACCGTTGATAAAGACATGTTGGCCTTACCCATGATTTTCAAGTTGATTGAGTAAATCCCTGTCATGGTAATTATACCTGCTAATAACGGATTAATTTTCAAGCGGGTTACTAAAAAACCTGTAACTGCTCCTGCAGCCATACCTGCTAAAAATGAAATCAACAATGATGTGAAAGGATCTATATTAAAGTAAAGCATTTGGGCACCAATGGCACCACCCAGTACAAACGACCCTTCAGTTGTCATATCCGGTGCATTTAAAATTCTAAAAGTGATATAAATGCCGAGACCCATTACAGCCCAGATTGTCCCTTGAGAAAAAGCACTAATTATCATGTCCATATGGTCTCCTCCTTATTTGCCAACTAATTCAGCATATTCGTCACTGTTAACATCAATTGCCGCATCGATTAATGCTTGTGGTAGTTGAATGCCCAATTCTTCAGCTTTAGCCGTATTGATGTAAGTATCTGTCTTATCATTGTAGACAATTGGATAAGTTGCCGTATCCGCGCCTTCAATGACATCTGCTACTACTTTAGCTGTATCTAAACCGAATTGATATTGGTTGATACCAACAGTCGCTAACCCACCGTCAGCAACCATAGCGTCAACTACTGGAATAACTGGAATGCCTTTTGCATCTGTTACTTGAATTAAGGTATCCATAGCACTAGCAATTGTATTGTCATTTGGTACCCAGATAACATCCACTTGACCAGCTAATTGTTCAGCGACTGACGCTAGATCATTTGTTGAAGTAATGGTAGATTCTACTACGTTCAACCCTCTTGATTCTGCTTCAGCCTTGGCTTCACTAACCGTTTTCGTTACATTCGATTCTGAAGAATTGTAAATAATGCCGACATCTTCTATATCTGGTAAAATTTCTTCCATTAAATCAAATTGTTCTGCAACTGGTGCCATATCTGTAACCCCTGTGACGTTAGCCCCTGGTTGTTCATCAGAGGCGATAAAACCGTTGTTAGCTGGGTCTGATACCGCAGATAAGATCACCGGACGATCGCCGTTAGCGGCATTGGCTAAAGCTTGCGCAGCTGGGGTTGCGATGCCGACTAAAATATCTGCATTTTCAGCAAGAAAAGCATTCGCAATCATGGCTAAATCAGATTGGTTTCCTTGGCCATTTTGGTAATCAATTGTGATGTTTTCACCATCTACATAGCCACGTTCAGCCATGCCATCATAGAAACCGTCTCTAATTTGGTCTAATGAAGGATGTTGGATGAATTGTAATAAACCGATAGTGATGTCTTCTTCTGTTTCCACTAATTGAGATTCATCTACCTCTTGACTGGCGGCCTCTAGTCCCTCTCGTTTTGCAATAAGGGTTGGCATTACAAGATATAATGCAAAAAGGGCAATCACTAATACCGCACCCATACTTGAAATTTTCTTCATGTCTTTCCTCCTAATTTTGACAATAAAAAACGTCCTACTCTAAACTGTAGGACGCTAGGTCCCACATAGTTGATTGGTAAATCATTACTATCATGTCTATGTGGGGGGTTATTTTGAAAGGCTCAAATTTTTCTCCACATAAATACAGTCCAGAAAACTGAAGTTGTATCTATGCGCACTCGTGCAGATACAACTAATTCATGTGGCTTTGCCAGTATTTCATTGTTTGCACAGTAGTTAACATTTGAGTGGCTCCCTTCGTCTTTGAAATCTCGTTAAACAAATATTAACAAATCATGAGAAAAATGACAAGCATAATATCTGAAAAATGACAATTTCTGCCTAGAAAAAATTTTGTCAGCGAAAAATCGCCTTTTTTGCCAAAATTGCCAATTACCCTTATAATGAAATGCTAGGAAGGTGGTGCTTACATGTCATTTGACGGTATGTTTACCCATGCATTAATTAAAGAATTAAACACAACATTTGCGGGCGGACGCATTCATAAAATCCAACAGCCATACGAGATGGAATTGGTCTTAACAATCCGCGCAAATCGCAAAAACCACAAATTATTGATTTCAGCCCATCCAAGTTTTGGGCGTATCCAAGTTACAGAACAAGCTTATAATAACCCGGAAACCCCACCAAACTTTACTATGGTATTGCGTAAGTACGTTGAAGGGAACATTATTGATAGCATTGAACAGTACGATAATGACCGAATTATCCTCTTCAATTTAACTAGACGAGATGAATTAGGTGACGCCAGCCAACAACAATTAATCGTTGAAATTATGGGCCGTCATTCAAATATCTTCTTATTAGATAAGGATAAAAAAATTATTGATGCCATCAAACATGTACCCATGTATCAAAATACCTTTAGAACGATTTTACCTGGGGCGACTTACCAACTGCCGCCAAATCAAAACCAGGTTAACCCCTTTAAGGTTGGCGAAAACTTTGAATCTGACAAGTCCTTAATGACAGCTAAATTCTTACAGAGTCAACTTATGGGATTAGGCCGTGACTCAGCAATTGAATTAGCAAGTTTAATTGAAAAAGATCAACGCAAACCTTTTCAAGTGATTCAAGACTTCTGTGCAGGCTTTGAAAATCCAAATCCAACCTTAGTAGTTCAAGAGGATAAGCAACATTTCTTAGCCTTCCCTTACACGACAATTTCAGGGGAAGAAAGTCATTATGACGATTTGAGTGGCTTATTAACAGCTTATTATGCAGAGAAAAGTAAGCAAGATTATGTCCGGCAAGTGGGTAATGCTATTATTCAAGTCGTTGAGAAGAATCTGGCTCACCAACATAAACGGTTGGCAAATTTAAACCAAGACTTGGAGAAATCCGCTAAGGCCGATACTTTCCAGTTAAAAGGTGAATTATTGACAACCTTCCTTTATCAAATTGAAAAAGGTCAAACTGAGGTGACATTAGCCAACTACTACGACAATGATCAACCCATTACCATTAGTTTAGACCCTGCCTTGACACCGTCACAAAATGCGCAGAAATACTACCATAAGTATAATAAACTACGGAATGCTATTAATCATATCGAAAAACAAAAAGCCGTTGCTGAAGCTGAAATCCAGTATTTGGAATCTATCCAAACCCAATTGAACTTCGCGGAACCAAACGAATTAGCGGATATACGGGATGAATTAATTGACCAAGGTTATCTTAAAAAGCAAAAGCAAGATAAGAAAAAACGGTCAAATAATGCCTCAGCTAAACCGCGTGAATATGAAACTGCGGAGGGTAACCGGATTTTAGTTGGAAGAAACAACAAACAAAACGACCAATTAACCATGCGTCAGGCCAATAAAAACCACTTTTGGTTCCATACCAAGGATATTCCTGGTTCACACGTTATTTTAGAAACCAGTGACCCTAGTGAAGCTGAAATCACCCAAGCAGCTGAATTAGCCGCAGCCTTTTCAAAATATAGCCACTCCAATAATGTGCCCGTTGATTACACGCAAGTAAAACACGTGAAAAAACCAAATGGAAGTAAACCTGGATTCGTGAATTATTTTGAACAAAAAACGATCTTTGTCACACCAACAAAAATCGTTTAAGTGTCGATATTAAAAACTCATCACTAAATATGCAAAAAGACCGATTGGCAGATTGCTCACCCCCTAGCTAGCTCGCAAGGGTAGTCATCAAACCAGTCGGTCTTTTTTCTACATATATTTTCTAAATAATCCGTTTATAAGCGTGTTTCTTCACCTGACAGGTAAATTTTGGTAATTGATAAATTTCCCCATCACAGTTCAGAACCATCGGGCTGCCATCCTTACTGGCATAAACCACTTCATCACATAATACATTACGTAGCTCTTCCAAATCTTCATGGTTTCCAGCGAAAAACTTGTATAGGACAGTCCATATTTTATGCATAGGCATAGTTTTTACATAAACCAATTCTAGAAGGCCGTCATTCACTTGACCATCAGGGTTGATCTTGAAACCTCCACCATACATAACCCCATTGCATAATGCGGCCAGAATATATGGTCCCTCCATCAGCTTCAACTCTGCCCCTTTTTTTCTGGCTGTTAGGCGAATATCGAATGCCGTACCTGCTTGTAAGGCCTTTGGAACCGAAGCCATGTAGGCGAATTTTTGCAAGAATTTATGCTTTTCTTTAAAGTCATTGGCTTGAAAAACAACATTCGCATCGGCGCCAACACTCAAAATATTCATAGTATACAAGTCTAATTCAGGAATATAAATAGCATCCGTTTTGCTCGTTTTACCCTTAAAAATATGGTCAATCTGGTCTTTAACCGAACGGTTGCCATATAAGCCAGTATATAAGTCATTCCCAGTACCTAAGGGCAAGATAGCAAAAGTAAGCGCAGTATCTATCATCAAATTCCCGATTGAATGGACAGTTCCATCCCCACCACAGGCAACAGCTATCCCATCTCGATATTTTTCTGAAAAACGGTCAATCAAAAATTGGCTAGACGCCTTTGATGTCGAATACACTAAAAAGATATCGTCTTTATTCAATCCTGCTTTTGAAGCCCGGTCTAATACCAATGCATTTATATCGGCCTTCTTCTTTTTCCCAGCAGCTTGGTTAAAAATAAATAAGAAACCCTTATTTCCCATGTTTGACACCTCATTTATCTTATTACGTGTATGATTGTGCCCTCTATTATACCAAATACTAGGCTATTAGACGAATATTGGTCAGAATTTTCACATTCATCGAATGTACGTTTGTGTTGACCGAACGTATGTGCTATACTGATTATAAATAAAGCGTGAATAGTTAGAACTCATAACCCACAAAAAAGGAGTACAGCTAATGAAAGAGCGTCATCTACAAATTCTAAAATGCATCTATTCAAACATTCAAAGTCAAGGTTTCCCCCCAACAGTAAGGGAAATCTGTGAAGCCGTGAACCTATCTTCAACTTCTACAGTCCATGGCCACCTTTCTCAATTAGAAAAGCAAGGTTATCTACTTCGGAACGCGACTAAACCGCGTGCTATGGAAATCACAGACAAAGGCTTGGAGTTGCTAGGTGTATCTAGTCAAGGTATTCCAATGATTGGTACGGTAACTGCCGGTCAACCAATTACTGCCGTTGAAGAAATTGAAGATTATTTCCCTATTCCACCTACTTTGAAGAACCAATCAGATTCCCTATTTATGTTGAAAATACGTGGTGATTCAATGATTGAAGCAGGTATCTTAGATGGCGACTTCGTTATCGTTCGTCAAGAATCATCTGCCAAAAATGGTGATATTGTAATCGCCATGACAGACGAAGGTGAAGCTACCTGTAAACGATTCTTTAAAGAGGATGGGTATATTCGCCTACAACCAGAAAACCATAGCTTAGAGCCTATTATTTTACCAGACGTGCAAATTTTAGGACGCGTAATCAGT
Source organism: Aerococcus viridans (assembly GCF_002083135.2). Classification (NCBI taxonomy): domain Bacteria; kingdom Bacillati; phylum Bacillota; class Bacilli; order Lactobacillales; family Aerococcaceae; genus Aerococcus; species Aerococcus viridans. The sequence continues at coordinate 1,860,807 of NZ_NBTM02000001.1, forward strand.
TTATTTAGAGAACATACTTATTAATTCCTTATACCATGGTGGCATCCATTATCCGATGATCATCATGGCTTTTTTGTGCCTTCAAATTAACCAGGTCGATGCCTATACGACAATCACCTTTTTGCATTTTTGAAATATCCGCTATACTAATTGGAAGAGATATTCCAAATTGAAGGAGCAAAGTATATGAAGCAATATATCGTCGATGCATTTGCAGAACAATTATTTGAAGATAATCCTGCTGCTGTCTGTATCTTAGACAAGTGGTTACCAGAAGACTTGATGATTAACATCACAAAGGAAAATAACCTGTCAGAAACAGCCTTCGCGATTAAAGAAGCTGGCAACTACCATTTACGTTGGTTTACCCCCGGCGGTGAAATTGACCTTTATGGACATGCGACACTTGCGACAGCTTTCGTCATCATGAACTATATCGATTCAAGTTTAAAGCAAGTTTCCTTTGATCCACTTAGTGGCCAATTAACAGTAACACGTGATGGTGATCAATACGTCATGGCCTTCCCGTCTTATAAATTGCAATCTATCCCTGTAAGTGAAGCAATGGTAGCTGTACTAGGCGTAAGTCCTAAAGAAGCTTGGGCGGGACCGTAAGATGTTCTGTTAGTGAAGATCAGGTCACCTTGGCCGGGGCTGCCGTCTTATGAGCTGAATCTGAATTGAATATTACCGCCTAATGATGATTGTTCGACCAAAATGCTATTCTTTATGCAAAAAAAACATGACCAAATCTCGCCCTATGGGGATTTGGTCATGTTTTCTGTTATTTTACTACTTCATACTAGTAGTGCATTAATGAGAATACGTCAGTACCAGCGATTTTTTCTCTGGCTTTGAATTCATCTAATTCTACTAAGAAGGCTGCACCAACAACTTCGCCACCTAATTTTTCAATTAATGACACACAAGCTTCGATGGTACCACCAGTTGCCAATAAGTCATCTGCAATTAGAACTTTATCGCCCGGTTTAATCGCATCTTTATGGATTTGTAGGGTTGATTGACCGTACTCCAAACCGTAATCGATTGATTCAATTTCACGAGGTAATTTACCTTTTTTACGTGCAGGAACGAAGCCAATATTTAATGCATAAGCAACTGGACAACCAACAATAAATCCGCGGGCTTCTGGTCCGACAACCACATCTACATCTTTTTCACGTGCAAATTCCACGATTTCATTAATTGCTTCGTGGAAGGCTGGGCCATTCCCCATCAAAGGTGTGATATCTCTAAATAAGATATCTTTCTCTGGGAAGTCCTGTACGTCTGCAATATATTGTTTAAAATCCATTATTTTCCTCCTGAATAGAAATAATCTTTAATCATTTTAACATCATTATACCGTAAAAGTCGTTCATTATTGATTTGGGTCTCCCAATCGGCCATGGTTTGAGTTGCCAATAAGTCTACCTTCTCATTTACCGGTAAGGTCACTAAATCCGTATTATGCCATTTAACCAATTCCGCTTCTTCTAGGACTTTCACCATTAAATCAAGCTTCACCTTAGAAATCTTGAAGAAGTCCGCCAGCGCCTGTTCCTTACCCGCGAGTGGAACAGTTCCGTGGCCTTGTAAGTATTTATATAATTGGCCGAACTCTTGCCGGGTTGGTTTTCCAACCATGTAGGCATTAACTGCAGAATAAGCATAAACATAAATATTATCAATTGCCGCTTGGTTTATCAAGTCTTTAACTGCTGATAAGTCCTTTGGAATATCGAAAATGACCAAGCTTTCCTTACTAGCAAGCACCGATTCTTTTTCAAGTATTTGACCAATCTCACTGGTCATGATGGCCTCACTTGTAAAAGGAATTTCGTCTTTATAAGCCTTGAAAAACGGCGCATTTTCAAAGATATAAGTGGCATTTTCAATCGACATGATTTGATTACGCTCGCGCATATTTCGCAAGTCAAAAATACTTTTACTAGACTGGCGAATATCCTTGATTTGAGCTTGCGGTGATTGGTTCCCGTTCCATGCGTTGATGGACAAGGTGACTACCACATCGATTGGTTCGTTCGCTACTAATTGTTTGGCTAAGGCGCCAGATTTAAAAGCAATCATACTTGTTTTGACATCTGCATCTGCTACTGTCAGTTTCAAAGTATTCTTGTCCTTCCCAATCAATTGGATTTGTGATAATTGGACGTCCTTTATTAAAAACAAGGGTTGTCGGTTATCGGTACCAAAGGGTTTAATTGGGTCAAGGGCTTTGATATTTTCAAGGGTGATGTCTGTAATCCCAATGATCCCATCAATTTTCAGCGGTGTTTGCTGAGTATATACCGCTTCAAATTCTGCCACTCGGTCAAGTAAAGCCGACTTCCAAGCTTCAAACTGGTCAATAGCTACGGTCATCCCAGCGGCCATTTCATGACCACCAAATTTGTCCGCATAGTCTTTACCGGCTTGTAATACTTGGAAAAGGTCAATCCCTTCTATTGAACGGCCAGACCCTTTATAGCTGCCATTTTCAGGTTTCTTGCTTAGTAGAATGGTTGGTCGGTGATATTTTTCAACCAAACGACTGGCTACTATTCCTAGCACCCCTTCATGCCAACCCTCTTGGCCCAAGATAATCATTTGCGGTAATTGACTTTCACGGTTAACTATGGCTTCCGCTTCTGTCACCATCTTATCAACGATAGCTTTACGGGCGTTATTTTCTGAGTCTAGTAACTCAACCAGTTCGCTAACTTCTTGGTCATCAAAAGAGGTTAAGAACCGCACACCAGGGTTTGGATCGCCCAAACGACCTAAGGCATTTAATCTCGGTCCGAGAATAAAACCAATCGTTTGCTCATCGATTTGGTCTGGCTGAATGCTCTCTTTTTCAAAGAACATCTGTAAGCCTAACCGCTCGGTATGCTTCATTTGGTCTAATCCAGACGCCACAATGACCCGGTTTTCGTCAGTTAGTGGCACCAAGTCAGCAACGGTTCCAATAGCAGCAACATCCAGTAAATCACTTGGCGTTTCACCAAGTAAGGCTGTGGCCAATTTCAAAGCGACACCTGCACCTGCTAAATCACCAAAAGGATATTGACCCTCTGGATGTCGTGGATGGACGATGGCATAGGCATCCGGCAAGCTGTCCCCGATTTCATGATGGTCGGTGATAATCACGTCTACACCTTGGTCTTTGGCGTAAGCTACGGCTTCGTGTCCTGCTACCCCATTATCACAAGTCAGGATCAGTTGCGTCCCTTTCTTGATGTAATAAGCATATACATCCTTGTTTGGCCCATACCCATCTTCAAACCGATTAGGTAAGTAGAAGGATACATTGGCCCCAAGCATTTCTAGGGTTTCATACAAAATCGTCGTTGATGTGATCCCATCTGCATCATAATCCCCGTAGATTAAAATCTCTTCATAGTCTTCCACCGCTTGTTGTAGCCTCGAAACGGCCTTTTCCATATCTTTTAATAAGAATGGATCATGAAATACGGGCTCTTTAGCGATAAAAGCTTGAATCGCTTCAGCTGTTTGGTAGCCCTTATCATAAATGACCTGTACGACCATCTTTGGTAAGGATAGGTCTTCAGCTAGCTGCTGGATAAAGGCTGCAGCTGTATCATCTGCATTGCTTAAGTATTCAGGTTCTATCCATTCATAAACTGATTGCAACAAAATTTGTCCTCATTTCTAAGTTTCGTAGAAAATTAGTCTCTAAATTGGCCTTTTTCATAGGTCATATGAATCAAACGATAGGCTAGGCTTGGCGCCAATCTCATTAGACGGTTCATAATGTCATAGTAAAATGGCACGATTACCTCAAACTGGCCACGTTCAATCGCGGTTGCCATCTTGTCAGCAACAATCTCTGGTGTGGTGGCAAAAGATTGGACATTTTCAAAGTATGACCCATCTTTATCCGCGATATCAAAGAAGGCAGTGTCAACTGGACCAGGCAAGATACAAGTCACCTTAATCTTGGTTGACCACAAATCTTGTCTTAAGCCGTTGGCAAAGGCATGAACGCCCGCTTTACTAGCTGCGTATACAGCTGATTTAGGCGTTTGAATTAAGCCAGCAACTGACCCAATTAAGGTGATATTATTGGCTTCCGTATCTTGGTCTAACATCCCAGCTGCAAAGCGTTTTGAAAGGAACATGGTTAATAATAAATTAGTATGGGTCAGTTTAGCGATTTGCGAATAAGCTTGGTCACTAATTGCAGAAAAATCACCGAACCCTAAACAATGGACAAAATTTTCGATTTGTCCTTTGTCAAAGCAATATTGGGCGAATTTCTCGGCTTCGTCACCAGTCACTAAGTCCGCTGTATAAGCTAAAACTTGTCCTGCACCTAATTCCTTGGCCTGTTTCTTTGTTTCGTACAATCGCTTTTCATTTCGACCGTTGATGATGATATTTCTACCTTCGCTGGCCATTTTATAAGCAAAAGCTTGACCGATTCCTGAAGATGCACCTGTAATGACTGTGTATGTTTGAGACATTTTCATCACTCCTATAAATGTGGCTACTTATCCGAGACTGATTGAATCAAAATCTTTTACAATTTGGCTGTTGGCAAACACTTTCCTAGCATCTGCCTCTAGTTGCTGTGAGGCTTTTCCTACATATCTAGCTGAGATATGGGTTAGTAATAATTGTTTGACATTGGCTTCCTTAGCCACTTGACCGGCTTGTTTAGCGGTTGAATGGTAGTAATTACGTGCCATCCGTTCCTCGCCAGCAGCAAAGGTCGCTTCATGTACTAAAAAGTCCGCATCTTTTGCAAGTGCTACTGCATTTTGGTTATAACGGGTATCACCTAGAATGGTGACAATATGGCCCTTTTTGTCAGGTCCAATGAAGTCACGACCATCTAACTGGGTACCATCTTCTAAAGTAATGGTCTTGCCTTGTTTTAGTTGACCTAGTAAAGGCCCATTTGGTACGCCAGCTTCTCTCGCCTTATCAATTAACAATTCCCCTACCTGGTCTGCCTCAATGACTCTAAAGCCATAAGACTGAATGGCATGGTCTAAGGTTTTATAGCTAACTTGGTATTGATCATTTTGAAAGACCATACCTTCATCCGCTAATTCTTGAATGGTTAGATCATAGCCTAAGGTCGTACGGGTAACTTGAAGAAAGTTATTAATATAGGCTTTAATGCCTTTAGGTCCATAAATGGTCACCGGAGACTCCCCACCTTGATGACTTCTTGACGATAAAAAGCCTGGCAAACCAAAGATATGGTCTCCGTGTAAATGCGTGATAAAAATTTTAGTGACTTTACGCGGTTTCAATGTGGTTTTCATAATTTGATGTTGGGTTGCTTCTCCGCAATCAAACATCCACATTTCATTACTTTCGTCTAATAGTTTTAACATGATACTTGTCACGTTACGACTTCTACTTGGAACGCCAGCACCTGTTCCCAAAAAAGTTATCTCCACTTTTTTTCGCTCATTTCTATTTTATATATTCGTAAAAAATCAAGAGCGCACATTAAATCCAAGTCTCCCTGTTCAATGTGCGCTCGTCTTTCAGTGGGTCTGAGACTAAAGCGTCGCATGCCCACCAACAATACTCATGATATCAGGTTGCAAAAGTCAGCATTTTCCGACACTTCCAAAAATGCGCCAATTACTTTACAGTAGTTGTTCGACTTTTGGGAAGTGCGTTGATCCTAAACGACTCTTGTCACACCTACTATTCTTGGAATTCGAACTCGTAATCTAGGATACGGATAATATCCCCTTGCTTCGCACCACGTGCAGCCAAGGCTTTATCAACACCCATATTTTTCAACTGACGAGCAAATCGTAATGCCGACTCATCATATTCCAAGTTCGCCATCTTGAATGTTTTCTCAATTTTGTCACCGTATAAGTAGAAGGTCCCATCTGACTCACGGCCCACATAGAATGGTGGTTCCTCGTCTTCAGGGATTTCATAAACCACTGTTTCAGTAGACGCTTGTTTGCCTTCTTCAGCAATACGCTCTTCTTCTAAACGGATCAATTCAGCCGTATGGTCCATTAAAGGATCTAAACCTTCTCTAGTATAAGCTGAGATTGGGAAAATTTCTGGCAATTCTAAGTCTGGATAGTTTTCTGCAAAATAGCTTGCAAGTTTTTCCTTGAATTCTTCAATATATAATTCAGCTTCAGGAATATCCATTTTATTGGCTACGATAATCGTTGGTTTAGACATCAAATTGTCATCATAATTATGCAATTCTTTGTTGATGGCTACATAATCATCAAATGGGTCACGGTTTTCAAAGCCACCCATATCAATCACATGTAAAATCACCTTGGTACGCTCAACGTGGCGTAAGAATTGGAATCCTAAACCAATACCATCAGCAGCCCCTTCGATTAACCCTGGTAAATCGGCTAATACAAAAGATTCATGCGAACGAGTATTTACCACACCTAAATTTGGTGTAATGGTCGTAAAGTGGTAATCACCAATTTTAGGTGTTGCCGCTGTGACAACCGATAATAAGGTTGATTTACCAACTGATGGGAAACCAACTAATCCAGCATCAGCAATCAATTTCAATTCTAGTTGTAGGGTAATTTCGTCACCTGGTTCACCATTTTCAGCGATTTCTGGTGCCGGGTTGTTGTGGGTCGCAAATTTCATGTTCCCACGGCCACCACGACCACCATGTGCAACGACGAGCTCTTCACCGTTCTCCACTAAATCACCAATAATTTGACCAGTGTCAAAGTTTTTGACAACAGTTCCAGGGGGTACAGCGACATACATATCCTCTGCACCACGACCGTACATACCTTTTGGCATACCATTTTCACCTGGTTTTGCCTTAAAGTGACGGTTGTAACGGAAATCCATCAAGGTTCTTAACCCTTCGTCAACTTTGAAGATGATGTCGCCTCCGCGACCGCCATCTCCTCCAGCTGGACCTCCATCTGGACGATATTTTTCTCGTAAAAAGGCAACCATACCGTCGCCACCCTTACCTCCTTTTACCCAGATCTTGGCATAATCAAAAAATGTTGACATGTGTTACCCCTCCTTTCAATTTCTTTTATTTTGCTTTTATTTCGTGTTAATACGGTTTGTATCAGCAAGCGTCAAAATTGCTTGCGCAATCATGCTTAAGATGCCTAAACGGTTGTTTTGTACCGTTTGGTCTTCAGCAAATACCATGTTGTTATCAAAGAATTCGGTAATAACTGGTGTTAATGCCTCAAGTTGATTATAGTTGTTCTGCATGTCATTTGTCATCTCTAACCCTTTAGCAGCATTAAACAATGCAACTTCTGAATCTGATTCAAAACGACTTTCTTCTATTGTAACATCTTGGACATTAAGTTCACGGGCTTTCGCACCCAAGTTCAAAATACGGTTCCATGCTTCAAGTGTTTCTTTAAATGACGCTTTTTCACTAGCTGCTTGTAAGACTTTACTTGCCGCTAATTTTCTTAAGATATCCGCTGAACGGCTTTGCAAAACAGCATCCGCGATATCATAACGAACTCCTTGGTCATTTAAGATAGCTTTCAAGCGGTCATTCACAAATTGGCTTAAAGCTGTTTGCAAGTGAACTAGGCGTTCTTGGTCTTCAATACCATAAACAGTTTGCAAGATACTAATGATATCAGTTTTCCAGTCAAAAGTTAACTCATTTTCGATTAGAATACGCACAATTCCTGATGTTTGTCGACGTAAAGCAAACGGATCGTTTGAACCAGAAGGAATTCGGTCAATATTAAAGAATGAAATCACTGAATCTAGTTTGTCTGACACAGCAAATAATTTACCCAATTGGCTAGCAGGTAATTCACCTTCAGCAGAAATTGGCATGTAGTGTTCGCGAATAGCAGTAGCAACTGCAGGTGCTTCACCAAATGCTAAGGCATATTTTTCACCCATGATCCCTTGTAATTCAGAGAATTCATCCACAATACCAGTCATTAAATCAAACTTGTAGATTTCACCAGTTCGAGTGACGTCAGCAATTTGGACTTCAGCTAACTGACCAGACCATTTTTCGGCTAAATATTGGGCTATTTGACCAGTACGGGCCATTTTTTCCTGTAGAGAACCAATTTCAGCATGGAAAGTTACTTTAGCTAAACGGTCTTGGAAGTCTTGAATCGTTTTAGTTTTATCTTCATTGACGAAGAAGAAACCATCTTCCAATCGTGCAGTTAGGACTTTTTGATTACCCTTACGGACATTATCTAAGTGTTCAGCATTACCGTTACGAACAGCTAAGAACAATGGCAACAATTTGCCTGCTTGGTCTTTAACATAAAAGTAACGTTGGTGGTTCTTCATTGAAGTGATCAATACTTCATCTGGTAATTCAAGGTATTTCTTGTCAAAGTTGCCGATAAAGGCAGTTGGGTATTCAACAATTTGGGTAACTTCTTCAAGTAAGTCAGCATCGATGTCGATTTGGTATTGGTTTTCGCTCGCTAATTGCTCGATTTGTTGTTCGATTAATGCTTTTCGTTCGTCTTGTTTTACAATAACAAATTCGTCAGCTAAGGCTGCCTCATAAGCATTGGCATCCGCAATCACGACCTCTTGAGAACCTAAATAACGGTGTCCACGTGAGATATTTGAAGCTGTTAGATTCAAGAAGGTTAACGGTAAGACTTGGTCATCTAATAAGGCAACCATCCAGTGGATTGGGCGGATGTATTTAACATCATATGAAGCCCAGTGCATAGAAACAGGGAATGACATTTGGTCAATAACTGAAACCACATCTTGTAAAATGTCAGCCGCTTGGCTACCTGGTTGCGAAATATTAATGAAGACGTACTCTTCACCTTTGACTTCTTCAAAGTAAATATCCTCAACAGAAGCACCTTTACCGCGGGCGAAACCTTGAGCAGCTTTCGTCCAGTTACCCTCTTCATCTTGAGCAATACGTTTAGCAGGTCCCTTAGCTACTTCAGAGAAGTCTGTTTGCTTATCTGCTAAGCCATTAACACGCACAGTCAAACGACGCGGTGTCGCAAACGTTTCGACATCGTCAAAAATTAAACGGTTATCTGACAAAAAGTTTTCTACTAGCGATTTTAATTGGTTCACGGCATTACGTACGTATTGAGCAGGTACTTCTTCCAAACCAATTTCAAATAAAAATGTATGTTGGCTCATTATTTTTCCTCCTTCAATAACGCTTCTGCAGTTTCACGGTCTAACAATGGATAACCTAAGTCAGCACGTTTCTTCACAAACATTTTTGCTACACGGCGAGCCATGTTACGAATACGTGCAAGGTAAGCGGCACGGTCAGTAACTGAAATCACACCACGAGCATCCAGTAAGTTAAATGCATGTGAACATTTCAAAATGTAATCATAAGCTGGGTGGACTAATTCGTTGTCGATTTGTTTCAAGGCTTCTGCTTCATATTTATTGAAGGCAGAAAATAACATGTCTACATCAGATTCTTCAAATGAGTAAACTGAATGCTCGTATTCTGCTTGACCAAAAATTTCACCGTATTTAACGCCTTCAACCCATTCAATATCGTAAACTGAATCTACTTCTTGGATATAAGATGCTAAACGTTCCAAACCATATGTTAATTCAGATGTAACAGGTTTACATTCTAAACCACCAACTTGTTGGAAATAAGTAAATTGGGTGACTTCCATCCCGTCTAACCAAACTTCCCAACCTAAACCAGCACAGCCAAGTGATGGGTTTTCCCAGTTGTCTTCTACAAAACGAATATCATGTTTTAATGGATCAATCCCTAATTGTTTCAAGCTTTCAATGTATAATTCTTGAATATTATCTGGGTTTGGTTTCATCACTACTTGGAATTGGTGATGTTGGTATAGACGGTTAGGGTTTTCACCGTAACGACCATCTGCTGGACGGCGAGATGGTTCTACGTAGCAAGCGTTCCATGGTTCAGGACCAATTGCACGCAAGAAAGTATAAGGTGACATGGTACCAGCACCTTTTTCAGTGTCATATGCGTTTAAAACTAAACAACCTTGTTCAGCCCAGTAGTTTTGTAAAGTTAAAATTATATCTTGAAATGTTTTATGATTGGTTGCCAAGATGTTCACTTCCTCATTTTTTAATCTATTGTGATAGTGGTCAAATACATCAGAAGACACAAAAAAGCCCCTATGTATTTGAAAAGACAAACACATAGGGACGATTATCTCGCGGTTCCACCCTACTTCTAACGGATAAAATCCCTTAGCGCTTTATTGTTAAGTGCTCCAATATGCCTTCAAAAGGTTTCACTCCAGCCGCTTTCACTATCCGGCCTCGCTTTAGAATCTACATCTTCTTACTTAGTATTTTCACTACACTTCTTTTATTCAGCTATTATCATACTTTTTTTCTCTTTTGTCGTCAAGCGGATTGACGAAAGTTTCCATCTGACTGATAAAATGCTTACTTTTTAAGTGGATTCCTACATACTCTTCGTAAAGATCATCCAAGGCTTGACGAATTTCAGTTTTCGTTTTCGCCTGCAAATCCACTTGTCCCAATTTTTCGTAAGGAATTTGACTAAACAGCCGAACAAAATGACTCGCCCGTGGTGACCAATGGAGACGTCTGTCATCCATATGAAAATGCTGTTCGCACAAAACGCCAGCATATCGCATGGAATAGTCAAAACGACCTTGATCACGGCCACAAATAGCACAAGACCTAAAGTTGGGGGCCACCCCAAACTTCGGCAACAATTGAATTTCAAATATATTGGCCACGACTGACGGATCGACACCGGCTTCTATTTTGTCTAGACCGCGCCAGAGCAAGTCAAAAACCTTGTCTTCTTTGATAAAATCTTCAAAGGCGGCATCAGTCAAACCTGTCATGTAGGCTGCGTAGGCATTGGCCTGGATGTCTGAGATGGTTGTCTTAGGAAATAGAACATCGTCCGTATCATTTAAGAAGGAGAAACCTTTATCGTTGATGGTTCCCACAAACGAGGCCCGCATGTAAGGAAAGGCAATTTCCCTTAAACCATTATTCTGCCGTTGAATATTCTTAATGAAAAACATCCGCTTACCAAATTCCTTGGTGAATATTTTAATCAGTAGGTCTTTTTCTTTGTATTTACGCGTAAAAAGGACAATCCCATCGAAACGCGCGTATTGTTCCTTTCGCATGGTCTTATCCCCTTTCAATACTCATGTCAATGTGTTTCGATTTTTATGATAGCTAGAACTGACTTTTGCTTGTCATTAACCCTTATAGTTTTTATGATTGTAGCCAAGGTCACCTAAGTTGGCCTTGTTGTTACGCCAGTTCTTGATAATTTTCACCCAAAGTTCTAAATAAATTTTTGAGCCTAGTAAGTTTTCAATTTCCTTACGCGCTTCAACACCAATTTTCTTGATCATCTTACCGCCCTTACCAATGATGATTCCTTTTTGACTCTTTTGGTCAACGATAATGGTCGCATACACATGCACGCGGCCCAGTTCATCTTTTTGCATGGAGTCTACTTGAACAGCAACTGAATGCGGGATTTCTTCATAGGTATTTAGTAGAATTTGCTCACGGATTAACTCAGAAACTACGAAGTATTCTGGATGGTCAGTGATAAATTCAGATGGGTAGTATTGCGGACCAGTCGGTAATAGATCAACCAAAGTGTCGATTAATGTTTCCACATTATTCCCGTTTAAAGCAGATAGTGGGATAATCCCGTCAAAAGATTCTGGGCTTGGGATAGTTTGCATAAATTCAGCTAGTGCCTCTGGTGACACTTTATCGATTTTATTCACACCCAAGAACTTACGGGTCTTGTAGTTTTTAATCTTTTCAAAGACGAATTTATCACCAGGGCCAATCGGTTCTTCCGCATTCACCAACATTAAGATGGCATCTACTTCTTCAAGTGATTGGTAAGCTGACTTATTCATAAACTCGCCCAACTCATTATGGGGTTTATGAATACCTGGTGTATCGATGAAAACAATTTGCGCTTCATCTGTTGTATAAACCGCTTGGATTTTGTTACGCGTCGTTTGCGCCTTGTCAGACATAATGGCTACTTTTTGCCCCACAACGCGATTTAAAAAGGTTGATTTCCCAACATTAGGACGGCCAACGATTGCCACAAACCCTGACTTATAACCACCAAAGTCATCGCCAGCTTGGTCGCCGTCGTCCTCTAGTAATTTTTCTAAATCCTCAATATTGTCAAAATCATTTATATTAAAATCTTCTATATTCAAAAATAGTCTCCCTTATTTTTATATTCATTTGAAAAAAAGTAAAATCTCAGGTACAAAAATTAACAAGCCAATAATTACAGCCATTGTAGATGAAATCAGTACGCCACCAGCCGCTACATCCTTCACATTTTTTGCAATGGGATGGTATTGGTTGTCGGTCACTAAATCAATAATCCACTCAGCAATGGTATTGGTAATTTCCATACAGATCACAATAGCACAGGTTAAAATTAAAATTAGCCACTTCTCAATGGACAAAGTAAAAAACCAAGCGGCCGACATGACTAAAATCAAGCCCAGAATCTGGTAACGAATGTTTCGTTCATGGCCAAAGGCAAATTTTATCCCCCTTAAGGCATAACCCATTGATTCAAAAAAATTATGGTTCTTATCTACTTTTGGTGGTTTTGGTACTTGTTTACGCTCTTTTAAGTCCATAAGCATCTAAAATCTCTTTCTGTAGGCCAAACATTTCCTTTTCATCTGCTTCATTCATATGGTCATAACCATTTAAATGCAAGAATCCATGGACAGCTAAAAAGCCTAGTTCACGTTCAAAAGAATGGCCATAATCAGCTGCTTGTTCACGCGTTTTATCAATTGAGATGAAAAGATCGCCCAATTCACGTGGCATATCCTCTGGCAAGCCCATAACTGCTAATTCATCCTCACCTAAATCTTCAATCGCAAAAGAAATCACGTCAGTTGGACGGTCAATGTTGCGGTAAGTTTTATTGATTTCATGAATTTCTGCATCATTCACGATGGTTAAAGATAAGTCAATTTCTCCAGTAAGTTTCAAATAATCTGCTGCAAAATCCAACAACTCATGCAACATCTCTTCATCTTTATTAGATAGCTCATTCGTCTTATCTTCAAAAATTAAATCTAACACTTTTTCACCTTTTTTCTATTTGCCATATCTATCATTAATTTCCCTTATCTTCATTGGCGTAGGCATTGATGATTGCTGAAACCACTGGGTGACGAACAACATCAGTCGCTGTAAAGTGCACAAAGTCGATATCTTTAATCCCCTGCAAGTGTCTTTCCGCGTCGATTAACCCAGATTTAGCGCCTCTAGGTAAATCAATTTGTGTCTTGTCTCCGTTGACAATCATCTTAGATCCGAAACCAAGACGAGTTAAGAACATCTTCATTTGGGCAACCGTTGTATTTTGTGCTTCATCAAGAATGACAAAAGCGTCTTCCAAAGTCCGACCTCGCATATAAGCAAGTGGTGCCACTTCAATCACGCCACGTTCCAGTAAGCGTTCAGTATGCTCCCGGCCATAAATAGTATATAGGGCATCATATATTGGTCGTAAGTACGGGTCAACCTTCTCTTTCAAGTCACCAGGTAGGAAACCTAAGCTTTCCCCTGCTTCAACTGCTGGACGCGTTAGAACAATCCGTTTTACCCGTCCTTGTTTTAAAGCCTGAACGGCCATCATCACTGCTAAGAAAGTTTTCCCGGTACCAGCTGGCCCAATCCCAAAAGTAATGGCATGTTTATTGACAGCGTGTAAATATTGACGTTGACCTACAGTTTTTGTACGAATGGCTTTCCCCTCAAAGGTCCGGCCAATTTCCTCTTCATATAGACTCACAAAATGGTTCAAAGTCCCATTCTTTGCCATTTTAATCGCAGTAACCACATCACGGTCACCAATTGTGATACCCGATTGTAGAATAACTTGTAATTCAGTCAGTAAATCAATCGCTTGGGCAACATCCGCTTCTTGTCCGGTCACCTCAATTTGCTCATCTCTAGCAAATATTTGCACCTCAAAAGCTTGTTCAATCAAAGAAAGATTACGGTCCTCAGTACCAAATAGTTGTACGGCTAATGCTGGATTCATCAAGGCTACACTTTTACTGATTGCAGATTCTGTCAAATGAAAACTTCCCCCTTTTCGTATTAAATAAATTATAGCAAAATTCTGACATAAATACGAATAACAGGTCAGGTATTTTCAAATGCATGGACCTTTTCCCGGAAAAGGGCATTTGCTTCCGCAAGTTAAATAATGAATGATACAATAGAGAAAATGTTTTAGGGAGGCACACACTATGCAAAAAATATTAGCCATTGCAAACCTTGTAAAGGATTGGCAAATCGATGATATCAAAGACTTAGCAAGCGATTACCAGGTGAAAATGGCGGATCAATTGACCGACGCAGACTTCCCCAATATTGAAATCCAATATGGTTGGAATGCGGATTTAGCTGAAAAATATGCAGCAAATGGTTATGATAGCCTTCGCTGGATTCAAGTCCAATTCGCTGGCATCAATCAATTGCCTAAAGAAATTATCACTGATGAAAAGATTCAAATCACTAACATGAGTGGGATTCATGCGATACCGATCGCAGAGACCGTTTTTGGTTACATCTTGAACTACTACCGTAGTCTACATATTTATAAGGTGCGTGAAGAAAACCAACAATGGGAATATGCCCAACATATGTCCTTACCTGGAAAGAAAATGGTTGTGTTTGGTGCTGGTAATGTAGGAAAAGAAATCGCCCGTATTGGCCAAGCATTCGGTTTAGAAACAGTCGGCGTGAATACATCAGGACACGATGTAGACTATTTTAATCAAACGGTTAAAACAGCGGACGGTTTTGAACACGTGACTGACGCCAACATTATCGTCAATGTTCTTCCTGAAACTGCTGCCACACAAAACGTGTTTGACGCAGCTTATTTCAGTCGCCAGGAAAAGCAACCTTTATTTATTAATGTAGGTCGTGGCTCAGCCATTGTAGACCAAGACTTAATTGAAGCTATCGATAAAGGTGACATTGCCTATGCGGCTCTCGATGTCTTTAGAGAAGAACCCTTGCCAGCAGACAATCCTTTCTGGACCCATAGCAAGATTGATGTGACCCCGCATATGACAGGTCAAGTAGAACACTTTGCCGTAGAGACTTACAAGATATTCCAAGCAAACTTAAGATCTTACACGGAAGATGACGATTTATCAGTCAATGTCGTTTCAAAAGAAAAAGGCTATTAAATTACAACAAATCAAATAGACAATAAAAGCATTTGTCTTCCCAAATTATCGGAATAGCAAATGCTTTTTTGATTTTATTTTGCTTTTATTTAGCGTTTAGCGTAACTGGAGGTAGCCCTTCAAATTTGCCTACATAAACGCCTGGTTGAATGACTTTCGGCATATTAACGGCACCAGAAGCCACAAACATGCCTGGTTCAATAGCTTGGCCTGTTTCAGCTAATTTTTGTGCCAACCATCGGACTGAATAAGCTGGGTGGCCCATCACCTCTTTTGAAGAACCTTGGGTGTATGGTTGACCATCTACTGTTACTGTCCCCATCACG
This sequence comes from Aerococcus viridans, assembly GCF_002083135.2. Lineage (NCBI taxonomy): Bacteria > Bacillati > Bacillota > Bacilli > Lactobacillales > Aerococcaceae > Aerococcus > Aerococcus viridans. The sequence continues at coordinate 1,876,354 of NZ_NBTM02000001.1, forward strand.
TCATCAATTTCTTCGTAGGTCCGTTTGACATATTCACCGGCTACTACACCGGCGTTAGCTGCCCCATCGGCAATCAATTCAAATTTTGAAATGTTCCCGTACCAATTGTCATACCGGCAATCAGGAATTTCATAGCCTGTCGCCACCTTACATTTAGACATAATAGTTTCCACTGAATCGTCAGGCGAAATGGTTTCTTCAGCCTTGAATATGATTTCAAATTCTAACAAAGGACCCATAAATTTGCTCAAGTCCAGATCCGAACCCCAAACACCTTTGTCTGTCATGACGCCGTATAAAGGCGTTGTGGTCTTAAAAAATGATTGCTGAATTTTTGCTGACAGGGAGATTTTATAACCTGCAACCTTTTCACCAGCCTCTTTTCTTAAATCTAAAACAGCTTGTTGCACTCGGTAGCCGTCTTCTTCGTTGACGATACCAAATTTCCCGTATTGTACCGGCACTTTTTCATTGTCTGCTTGGTATAGGGTCTTACTTGCGTGAATAATTTCTTGATCCATCATAAGCTTTTTCTCCTTAGAATTACATGGCGTCTGAAGCGCCACCGTCAATATTGACAGCTGCACCACTTACATATGAGGCGGCATCTGAAGCAAGGAAGCTAATCACTTTAGCAGCTTCTGTTGTTTCACCAACACGGCCCATTGGCGTATGCGTATCTTTGGCTTTTTGTTTTGAAAACTCTTCCCAAGTTGGATTTTCTGGGTCATTTTGCCACATCTTCTCAACCTGTTCACTGCGGATATAACCAATACATACCGCATTTGCACGAATATTGTATTCACCGTATTCCTTACTCAATTCTTTGATCACCGCTAAACCAGCTGATCGCGCCGGAGATGTCGGTACAGACTTAGGACCTGGCGTTTTACCAGAATTAGAAACCACGCTAATAATTGAACCTGAAGCTTGTTTACGCATATAAGGCAATACTTCACGGGTAAAATTCGCCACACCAATAATTTTGATTTCCAAGTCAAATCGCCATGCATCATTATCCACTTCTTCAAATGAGCCCGCTCTGTGGCCACCCGCATTGTTCACTAAGATATCGATAGTCCGGTATTTGGTTGCTGTATCTGCAATCGCTTTTTGGACAGCCGGTAAATCTGTGACGTCAGCTACTGCGTAATCCACTTCAACCCCTGTTGCTTCCTTAATGGCTGTTTGTGCCTCAATTAATCTGTCTTCGTGGCGGGCTGTAATTACAACTTGTGCGCCTTCCTCAGCAAGTGTTTTCGCTGTTTCAAATCCGATACCTCTACTTGCCCCTGTAATGACTGCTACTTTACCTTTTAGTCCTAAATCCATCAAAACCGCTCCTTCATCTTTTAAGATCTTATTGATTTGAAAAAAGGCTCCACTCAACTTCCAGACTTGTATTATTCTATATTACTTTAGCTATCACCTAATAAAAAAACGACGACCGTTGACAGGCCGCCGTTTCATTAGCTAGAGCCCGCTTCACGTGGAAAAGGACTCTCCTAGAGAAGAATCCTACTTAGCTAATAATAATAAATCTTTTTTTAGATTAAATGGAGACGCAACAAATACGCCAGCATGCATGATATATTTGGAAGATATTCTAAATTGGCGCATTGTTGTCACTCCTTTCAAATTACTAACTACAATTTATCAAAAATAAGATGTAATTGCAAGGCATTTTTAATTTATTTTTAATTGTCTTCTCATTTAATGTGCGAGTGCTAAAATTTTGGTCAACAAAAAAGGAAGCCCGAAGACTTCCCTTTAAGATCTAGATTGATTAACCTAAATATTTTTTTGCTACTGTTTGGATTGCATTACCATCCGCTTGACCTTTAAATTTGGCCACAGCAGTTTGCATGACTTTACCAAAATCCTTCATAGATGTAGCGCCAACTTCGTCAATGACTTGTTTGACTCCTTCGTCCAATTCAGCTTCTGATAATTGTGCAGGCAAGTATGCTTCGATAATCGCAATTTCAGCAACTGCGTTATCTGCTAATTCTACATGGTCTGCTTGACGGAATTCTGCTTCCGACTCTTTTCGTTGCTTCAACTCACGAGCCAAAAGTTCAATTTCTTCATCTTCAGACAATGCACTTCCCTTATTAATTTCAGCATTTTGAACTGCTGCTTTTAACATACGGATAACAGATAACTTAAATTTATCTTTAGCTTTCATGGCTACCTTCATATCGGTATTTAGTTGGTCTAATAACGCCATGATCCGCCTCCTTTATCGCAAGGTAAACGATTAGAATTTACGTTTACGAGCCGCTTCAGATTTTTTCTTACGTTTTACTGAAGGTTTTTCGTAGAATTCACGTTTACGTGCTTCTTGTATTGTGCCAGATTTTGAAACTGAACGTTTGAAGCGACGAAGAGCGTCGTCAAGTGATTCGTTTTTACGAACTACAGTTTTTGACATGACATTTCCCTCCCCTCGTTACTACAAATCGTTCTTTCATACTTGAAAAAACGTTCTAGTGAATTATACGCCATTATATTTATAAAGTCAATTATCCTAAGGTAAATTTGTAAAGAATTGTGTTATTTACAAGTGATCATGACCTAAGTATTCATAAGGGAAAATGCCCCGGTCCTCAACAGGTCAAAGCTTACTTTCTTGGTCGGTATTGTATCCGCGAAAAAAGAGCTAGAAATTCTTCTCTAGCCCCTTTTACAGAAAAATTTACCTTACTGACATTCACTACAAAGTCCTTGTAATTCAATTGTATGGCTGACAAATTCACAGCCTGGTAATTGATCGGCGAAGAATGTCATGGGGCAAGAATTGATTGGAATCGTCTTGCCGCAATTTGTGCATATAAAATGATGATGGTGTCCTAAATGTGGATCACAGTGTTTTCTAAAGACCATCTCCCCGTTAACTTCAGAGGTTTCAAGGAAGTGGTGGTCTTCGAATAATTTTAAGTTACGATAAATGGTATCGAATGAAATACCTGGATATAAGTTTTCTAATCGTTGTTGCACTTCTTTGGCGCTTAGAAAATAGGCCCCTTCTTCGTCAAAGACGTTTAACATGTCAGCGCGTTTCTTGGTGTATTTAAAACCAGCTTCATGTAGGACTTGCATGGACTCGTCTACAAAATTCATAGTTATCACTCCAGTTCCTACTTATTCTAACACGGATTGATTACGATTTGAAGCCATAATCATTGGGCTGTGTTGTATCAAATTGACGGATTTGCGACTCAATATGCGCACGGTTTTCTTCTAAGAATGGTGGTAATGATAATGACTCACCTAAAGTTTCATATGGTTCGTCACCCATGAAACCTGGTCCATCAGTCGAGATTTCAATCAAGATGTCACCGATACGTGCGTATAAAGCTTCAAAGAAGAAACGATCGACTAAACCTGAACTTGGTAGACCGATTTGTTGATACTTGTTGACCCAATGTTGGATGGCATCGTGGTCAGCGACACGAAATGATACGTGGTGAACTTCACCGTATCCTTGTAATCCAGGTGGTGTCACTAAGTCTTTACGTAAGATAACTTGACCACCGTTACCACCCTCGCCTACTTCATATAGGGCTTCTAGGCCATCGTCTGACAATTGTTTCATGCCATAGATTTGTTCAAGAATTTTCCCAAAGTCTTCATAATAAGATACTGAAATTTCGATTGGTCCTAATCCGTAAATCGCTTTGTCTTTTGGGACCGGACCATTTTTCCAAGGCTTACCAGCTGCAACACCCTCGTTATTTTCATCTGAGAAGATTTGTAGGCGTTGACCGTCAAAGTCTTCAAAGCGTAAAACTTTCTTACCGTAAACTTCTTTAATTTCTTCCGTCTTCACATCAAATGATTTCAACCGTTCTTCGTAGTAAGCTAAGGCTGCATCATTTGGTACACGTAAGCCGATACGAGAAATTGAGTTTGTTCCATAGTAACCACTTGGCACGCCCGGGAAGTCAAAGAATGTTAAATCTGTACCCGCGTTTCCTTCATCATCTGAGAAGAAGGTATGGTAGGTGTGAATGTCATCTTGGTTAACTGTTTTCTTAACTAAACGCATGCCCAAAACGCCTGCATAAAATTGATAGTTCTTTTCCGCGCTTGAAGTAATAGCTGTTACGTGGTGAATGCCTAATAAATCTGTTGACATAATTATTGCTCCCTTTTAATGAAATATCTTTTAAGTTTTTATATTTCGAATTAGTATTATTAATATATCATGTTTTTGTTTCGAATTCAAAGTGTTTTTATCTTAGATTCTTCTGACACATTATATATGATAGAATAAACTTAATATATAGATTATTGGAGGCAAAAAGATGAGCCAAGACACACCACAAAAGCCAAAATATTTCCTGATTTCGGATGCAGTTGGATCGCTAGTGAATGATATTTTCCAAAGCGTGTCCGTTCAATTTCCATCCGTTGATTTTGATATCACCAATTATCCTTTCATCCAACACGACGACATGCTGCTCCCCATTTTAAAACAGGCAAAAATTGAAAAAGCATCCATCGTTGCTTCTTTCATCAATAAAGACCTTAATAAAATTGCGGAAGATTATTGTGAAATGGCGGGGATTTTCTACTTGAATGTCCTTGACAAATTAATGGATCAGATTGTGAGTCAAACAAATGTGAAACCGTCCGGAAAACCGGGTATTCGCCACCAACTTGACGATGAATACTACAAACGAATTGAGGCCTTAGAGTTTGCTGTCAATAACGATGACGGCCAACAACCTAAACGCTTTATCGACGCGGATATCGTTTTATTAGGGATTTCTAGAACGTCTAAAACGCCATTAAGTATGTATCTTGCGAATATGGGTTATAAGGTGGCCAACCTGCCGTTAGTCCCAGAATCTAGGATCCCAGATATTATTTATGAAATTGAGCGGTCAAAAATTATTGGTTTGACCAATGACGTCAATGTTTTAAATAAATTTCGTCGCGAACGTATGCGGTCATATGGGATTGAAAATGCCAGTCTGTATACAGATGATGCCCGCATTGAAAAAGAATTGGCCTACGCCAACAAACTATACGAAGAGTTGAATTGTCCAGTCATCAACGTCGCTGACCGGTCAATTGAAGAAACTGCCACTTTAATCATCATGTTCTTCAACTCAAGAAAAACTCCAGGGTGAGAGAGCCGACGTTCAGACAGGATCATTGGAAATTTAAGGCAGTAGATGGCGAAGTCAGCTACAACTTAAACTGAAATGCATTCCTGTCTGGAGGCTCAAACCCGACTAGGGTGAGAACGAGACCGCTCAGCTTAAAATAATACTATAAAATAAAAAAACAGCGCCATGCTTGTCATGAGCGCTGTTTTTCAATGTATTTATTGTTTGATCATCATTTTCATTTCTTGGACTAATTTTTCAATAGATTCAATATTCAATTCATCCATGCGTGCTGGCAAGCCTTCGATGATTTCCTTGCAGACCATCGGGTTGGCGTAGTTAGCTGAACCAACTTGGACTGCTGTTGCACCAGCGATGATCATTTCTAAAACATCGTCGATACTTTCAATCCCACCTACCCCAATAATTGGAATATCTACTACTTGAGCAACTTGACGAACCATGCGTAAGGCTACATATTTCACTGAAGCACCGGATAAACCGCCTGTTATGCCACCTAAAATAGGTTGTCTTGTCTCCAAGTCAAATGTTTGACCAGTAATCGTATTGATCATGACGATAGCATCTGCACCTGCAGCTTCTACTGCTTTGGCAATCGCCGTAATGTCCGTTACGTTTGGCGTTAATTTTACATATACAGGTAAGTCTGTTGCTGCTTTGACTTGTTTTGTTAGATCAGCGGCTACTTCTGGATCTGTCCCAAATTGAAGACCACCTAACTTAACATTCGGGCAAGAGATATTTAACTCTATTGCTTTAACATTTTCAGGCTGTGATAAGGCTCTTGTAGCTTCTACATAGTCTTCTACAGTTGAACCTGCTACACTTTGGATAATAGGCACATCAAATTGAGCTAAATAGGGTAATCTTTCCGCTAGGACGCCTTCAACACCTGGGTTTTTTAAGCCAACTGAATTTAAAATACGTTCGCCAGAGTGGAAGTAGCGTGGATTTGGATTCCCTTTTCTCACTTCAACAGTTGTCGATTTGTCCACTATAGCCCCTAAGATACTTAAGTCATATTTGTCCGCGAACCCTTCACCATAGCCGAAACAGCCTGATGCCGGCATAATAGGGTTCTTCAATTCTAAACCTGGTAATTTCACACTTAAACGTGACATAATAGCCTCCTTCAATAAGCTTTACTTGGATTATTTTTGCTCGTAAACAACTTCCCCTTGGAAAACGGTCAAGGCACACATACCGTACACTTCTTCACCGTTGAATGGCGTAACTTGTGATTTTGACAAGTAGTCAGCAGGATCAATTGTATAAGCTTGGTCTAAGTCGAAAACGGCAATATCTGCTGGACTGTCAACTGCGAGTATAGCAGGTGTTAAACCGAAAACTGCTGTCGGTGCAGTTGCCATTTTTTCTAATAAAAATGCTAGCGATATTATGCCAGTTTTTACAAAGTTTGTGTACATCACTGCGAAAGCCGTTTCAATACCCACAATCCCAAATGGTGAATGCATAAAACCGTTCGCCTTTTCAGCTAAGGTATGGGGTGCGTGGTCAGTTGCGATCATGTCTAAAGTCCCGTCTAAAAGCCCTTCTAATAAAGCTGCTTGGTCTTCTTCCCCGCGTAAAGGTGGGTTCATCTTGTATGTTGCGTCATCTGAAGGAATATCCAGTTCATTTAAGATTAAGTGATGAGGTGCCACTTCGGCTGTTACATGTACACCGCGTGCTTTGCCGTCGCGAATTGCAGCAACAGATGCTTTAGTAGATACATGACAAACGTGGTAATGAACGCCAGTTTCTTCCGCTAAATGGATATCACGGGCAATTTGGCTTGATTCAGTTGCGTTCAATATACCAGGTAAGCCTAATTCCTTGTTTTTAATCCCTTCATGCATCACGCCACCAAACAATAGACTTTCGTCTTCCGTATGGGCAACGATTGGCTTACCTACACGTGCCGCTTCTTTCATAGCCAAGTACATAGTGCCGGCTGTTTGAACCCCAAACCCGTCATTGGTAAAGGCAAAGGCTTCTGGCATATTTTCCATGTCGACTAAGTCATCTGATTTAAGGTTACCTGTAATTGGTGCATATTGTAAGACTTCAATAACTGCATCTTGGTCAATCAATTCTTGGATAGCTGTTAATTTTTCTGGCGTATCAGGTGCTGGATTCAAGTTAGGCATGGCTGCAACGCGAGTAAATCCACCCCGAGCTGCTGCTCGACTACCAGTTAAAATGGTTTCTTTATCTTCAAAACCTGGTTGGCGGAAGTGAACATGGACATCTGTCAATCCTGGTGTGACTAATTTCCCCGCCACATCAATCACCTGGTCAGTATCCGCAACGTCGAAATCTAATTGCTCGCTAACTGCGACAATCTTTTTGCCGTCAATTTTTAAATGAACGTCTACTAGTTGACTATCTTTTGTAACCTGTTTACCATTTGTGATTATTAAGCTCATCATATCTTCCTTTCAATACCCATTCCAAAATTGCAATACGCGCATATACCCCGTTGGACATTTGTGAAACAATCCGACTCTTCTCGCATTCGATCAATTCATCCGCAATTTCCACGTCCCGGTTAACTGGTGCTGGGTGCATGATAATGGCGTGGTCTTTCATGGTTTGGAATCGTTCACGCGTTAAACCGAATTGTTCATGGTAGTCTGCCTTTTCAAAAGGCTTGTCCCCGTTTGGATGGCGTTCCAATTGAACCCTCAACATCATCACGACATCAGCCCTTTTCACAGCGTCGTCAACTGACATCCACTCACCATATTTTTCATAACGCTTATCAAAGTATTGGTCTGGCCCAGCAAAAATGACATTCGCCCCTAGTTGATTTAGCATCATCATATTAGAAACGGCTACCCTTGAGTACATGATATCACCAATAATAGCGATATTTAGGTCTCTAAAATCACCGAATTCTTCGTAAATAGTCATAATATCAAGTAAAGATTGGGATGGATGTTGACCTGCTCCTGAACCCGCGTTAACCACCTGCACATCAAGGTTAACCAGTTGGTCAGGATAGTTAGCGTCAGGATGGCGGATAACCACAACGTCGGCCCCGATTGCTTGCATGGTCAAGACTGAGTCGTATAAAGACTCCCCTTTATTAACAGATGACGTTGTTACGTCAAAATTCATCTGATGCATGCCAATTTTGTGTTCAGCCATCTCAAAACTCATTTTAGTTCGCGTTGAATTTTCAAAGAACATATTGACGATCGTTCGGTCGCTCTTAAAGCTGTCCCGTCCATGTTTAAAGTCAGACGCTCGCCTCACTAACATCATAAATTCTTCATTGGTAAATTGTTCTACAGATAAGAAATGTCGCATTCATATACCTACTTTCATCGAAAAAAGTGCTTGCAGATCCAAGTCTACAAGCACTTCGCTAGGTGAATACACTGGTACCACAAAAACCAGTTCACATAGAAAAATTACTTGTAGCCTCTCGGACCCACTTAAAGCAATACACTACGCCTATTTAATTAAAACCTCGTCTTTATCATCTACTTCATTTAAAGCCACAACCACATCTTCTTCGCGAGCAGTTGGGATATTTTTCCCGACAAAATCTGCACGGATTGGGAATTCTCTATGTCCACGATCAACTAAAACTGCTAAGGCAATCTCAGCTGGACGACCTAGGTCAACACAAGCATCTAAAGCAGCGCGCGTTGTACGGCCAGTATATAAAACATCATCTACTAAGATGACTTTTTTACCCGTTAAATCTGTCCCACTTTTTGCCACTTGAATAGCTTCTTTTGCGTCATCGCGGTAACCATCGATATTGATTTTTTCGACAGAAATAGCGCCTTCGATTTCTTCAATCTTAGCAGCTAGACGTTCAGCTAAGGGGACCCCTCTCGTTTCAATCCCCACTAGTACTAAATTATCGATCCCTTTATAACGTTCAATAATTTCATGAGATAAACGTGTTAAAGCACGGCTAATTTCTTTTTCATTCATAATCACTTTTACCATGGTATGACCTCCATTATTTGCTTAAGTAAGAAAAAAGACTACTTCCCTGCTTGCGTGCGCAAAAAGAAGTAGTCTTTCCCCATTCGGTTAAAAACTAGACGTGTCATGCCTTCTTCGTCTCTCTGGACGCAAGTTAAAGGTTTTCATTTATTTTCATTATTATAACGCACCTAACATAAAAATCAAGCGTTATTCAATGGGTGCGAGAAGCGGCGTGGTTTTCATTAGCAATGTAACACAAAAGGTGTAGCGTTTCATCTACACCTTTTGTCAATTATTAAATCGCGTTTTCTTCAAATAACATGGCAAATTGTCCTAGTGAAATGACATTTGTATCTGTAAAGTAATCCATGAAATTTTGACGTTTGTTTGAGAAGACAACCATCAAACCTAAAAACGGAATTGTCGTTAAAATGACTTTTCCTAAACCTTCACGAACCAGACAAGTCATAAAAGATAACTTGTATTGTTTGTTGGTTACAACTTGAAGACCTAATAAACCTTTGCCAATCGTTTGGCCATTGGTAAAGAATGTTGACAAGGTAAAGTAGGCAATTAAGACAAATTGATCGACTAGGAAAGTTGCTGCAGCTGGTAATGTGCTATAAGTACCTTGTGTTACTGCATTTAAAACACCTGTAACTAGTAAACGTAGGGCATATACCATCAGTAAATCGATTAAGAAGGCAACCAAACGAATCCAGAAACCGCCATATAGATTACGAGCATAGCCTGAAGCAATATCTGATTCTAGGTTACGGCGATAATTTGAAAAGATTTCTTGCGGCGAAGCCTGCAAAGATTTAATCTTTCGTTCGCGACGTTTTTCTTTAAAATCTGTTTCAACTGACCCTTCATAAAGACGTTCATTTAGCTTTGGCAATTCAACACTTTCTAGATTGTCCTTAGCTTTTCTACGACGTTTAAACATCTTATTCACCTCCGTACATGTAATAGAATTGAGGTGTTGAGGTATCTTCTAAAACCTCTAAAATTTGCGTCATCTCATCCGCTGTATTGGTTTCTGATTGACCAGTAAATAAGTTTTTCTCAGCTAATAGTGACATAAAATCAGTCATCCATGAGGTAGCAGATGTAGGTGTATAGTTCATAACGGTAGCTGTTTCAAGGTTGTTGTCAGCTCTTAAGGCTGCTAAAGCATCTTCCTCATAGCCAATTTGGTCAGCTAAGCCATTTTCCACGGCTTGACTTCCTGAATAAATACGGCCATCAGCTAATTTTTTCACGTCATCAGTTGACATACCGCGACCATTTGCTACGATTTCGACAAAACGGCTGTATTTCTCTTGAATGAAAGAATTTAAGACGTCTTTTTCTTCATCAGAAGCGCCTCTAAATGATGAACCCATATCTTTCAATGCGCCTGATTTATAGGTATCCATAGATAACCCATGCTCTTCCATAAAGCCTGAGAAGTTCGGCACTTGTATGATGACACCAATTGAACCAGTAGTTGTTTCACTATCCGTATAGATTTGGTCACCAACCATTGAAATCATATAACCACCTGAAGCAGCCATTTGCCCCATAGAAACATAAATTGGGATTTCACGGCTTTCTTTTAAATCAAGTAAGGCATTATATAATTCTGTACTTTCGTATACCCCACCACCTGGTGAATTGACGGTTAATAATAGTGCTTGAACGTCATCATTTTCTTTAATTTCTTCAATAGAATCCAGGATACCTTGGTAATCCATCCCTTCAGAAAAAGAACCTGACCCAGAGTTGTCCGCAATCGTTCCATCGACTTCTAACACCGCTACCTGACGGTTTGCGTCCCCTGCTTCAATAATATTTTGCGCGCTTGAAAAGGCATTTGATCCTTCAGAAAGCAAATTATTGATATTGGTTTGGCTAGTCAATTGGCTACCAAAAGCACCCAGTGCGAGGATAATAACAGCAACAATTGCTAATATCCATGATTTTTTACTCATTAACTTAATCCTCCTCCAAATAAAAAAGTAAATATATGTCTAAGTATATTCTACCATACGACATATATTTACTCTTCAAGATTATTAGATATGACAATTCAAGTTTCCGATGATCATTAAAAAAATGGCCCTGAGGCCATTTTTTTATACTTAATCAAAATCAATTGTAGTGACTGATAGTGATAATTCTTCTAATTGTTGTTCTGATACTTGGCTTGGTGCTTCTGTTAGTGGGTCAAATGCACGACCATTTTTAGGGAAGGCAATCACTTCACGGATGTTTTCTTCACCAGCTAATAACATTACTAAACGGTCTAGACCTAAAGCTAATCCGCCGTGTGGTGGGAAACCGTAGTCTAAAGCATTTAATAGGAAACCGAACTGAGAAGTTGCAGATTCTTCTGTAAAGCCTAAAGCTTTGAACATTTGCATTTGCATTTCTTTTTGGTAGATACGTAATGATCCGCCACCGATTTCGTAACCATTTAAAACGATATCGTAAGCTTGCGCGTATACGTCTTCTGGGTTTTCAGCTAATTTATCCACGTCTTCCTCGTTAGGCATAGTGAATGGGTGATGCATTGCGTTGAAGCGTTTTGTATCTTCATCATACTCAAGTAACGGCCAGTTTGTTACCCATAGGAAGTTGAATTGGTTTTTGTCCATTAAGTCTAATTCGCGACCGAATTTCAAACGGATTTCAGATAATGATTGGTTTACAACTGACTCTTTATCTGCAACGAATACTAAGACGTCACCAGTTTCAGCTTGTAAACGGTCCATTAATGGTGCAGGATTGTCTTTAAAGAATTTACCAATTGGACCAGATAAACCTTCGTCAGTCACTTTAATCCAAGCCACACCTTTAGCACCGTATGTAGAAGCAAATGGTGTTAAGTTATCCAAGTCTTTACGAGAGTAATTGTCACCAGCACCTTTGATATTGATAGCTTTAACGATGCCACCTTTTTCAATTGCTTGGTTGAATACTTTAAATTCATATTGGTCAACGATATCAGAAATTTCCACTAATTCTAAACCAAAACGAGTATCTGGCTTGTCGTTACCGTAACGTGCCATTGCATCGTCATAAGTAATGATTGGGAAGTTTTCAGTGATATCAATGTTTTTAGTGCGTTTCACAACTGTTTTCAACATACCTTCAACTAAATCACGAATTTCTTCTTGTGTTAGGAAAGTTGTTTCTAAATCGATTTGCGTAAATTCTGGTTGACGGTCTCCACGTAAATCTTCATCACGGAAACAACGAACAACTTGGTAGTAACGGTCCATACCGGCAGACATCAACAATTGTTTAAATAATTGTGGAGATTGCGGTAATGCATAGAATTCACCTGGATGTACACGAGATGGTACTAAGTAGTCACGCGCACCCTCTGGCGTAGATTTTGTTAAGTAAGGTGTTTCTACTTCGATAAATTCTTGATCATCTAAGTAACGATGGATTGTTGATACTACTTGATGACGTAATTTCATGTTGTTCGCCATTTTTGGACGACGTAAATCTACGTAACGGTATTTCATACGAATTTCGTCGTTTACATCAATGTCATCTTCAACTGGGAATGGTGGTGTTTTTGAAATGTTTAAGATTGTTAAATCAGAAACCATTACTTCAATGTCCCCAGTTTTAATTTTTGGGTTCGCTAATCCTTCACCACGTAAAACAACTTCACCAGTTACCTCAATCACGTACTCAGAACGTAAACGTTCAGCCTCAGCGAATTGGTTGCCTAAGTTTTCAACGTTGAATACAGCTTGAACGATACCCTCGCGGTCGCGTAAATCAACAAAGATTACCCCACCTAGGTCACGACGTTTTTGTACCCATCCTTTTAATGTTACAGTTTGTCCAACGAATTCGTTAGACACATTTCCACAATACACACTACGTTGCATTATATGCAGCTCCTTTTATTTTAAATTACTTTTCTCTATTTTTAAAAATGACTATTATTGGTTTAACTCTTGGTAAATGCTAGCAAAATCATCCGCAAATTTTTCTAGCGGGTAGGCTGCTTCTTTACCAGAGACCATGTGTTTGATAGTAATTTGGTTATTTTCCAATTCAGATTCCCCAATAGTAACAACCAAGTCTGCACCTAGTTTATTGGCATCTCTAAATTGTTTTTTAGGTTTGGCACCCGAGAAGTTTCGGTCAGCTGAAAAACCAGCATGACGAACATGTTGCAAGACTTTCATTGCTGCTTCATCCGTACCGTCTCCGATATTCACTACATAAACGTCAAGTTCATGCATGGCTGGTACTTGGACTTCTTGCGCCTTCATCAATAAGATTAAACGCTCGATTCCTAAACCGAAACCAAAGCCTGGAGCAGATTCTTTACCATCTGAAATCTCTTGAACTAGACCATCATAGTTACCCCCACCACAAATTGTTGATTGGGCACCAAAGACTTTGTCTTCAGACATGATTTCAAAGATTGTGTCTTGATAGTAGTCTAAACCACGTACCATATTTGGATCGATTTCAAATTCAATACCTAAGGCTGTCAATAAAGATTGCACTTCATTAAATCGTTTAGTTGATTCTTCAGAAAGGTAATCTAAGATTGATGGCGCATTGGCCACCATTTCGATATCTTTTTTATCTTTTGAATCCAATACACGTAACGGATTTTTATGTAGACGTGTTTTCGAATCTTCAGATAATTCATCCGTAAATGGTGTTAGATAGTCTATTAGAGCTTGGCGGTAAGCAAGTCGCGAACTGGTGTCCCCTAATGAATTGATCACTAGCTTGATATGTTGGATATTTAGCGATTTAAATAGATCCATTGCTAAAGCAATCGTTTCTACATCTTTGGCAGCATTTGCTTCCCCAAATACTTCAACCCCAATTTGGTGGAATTGGCGTAAACGGCCGCTTTGTGGTCTTTCATAACGGAACATTGGTCCCATATAATAAACTTTATAAGGTTTCACCTGTTCAGGTGCGTATAATTTATTTTCCACATATGCCCGGACGATTGGTGCTGTCCCCTCTGGTTTCAAGGCAATATGACGGTCACCCTTGTCATAAAAGTCATACATTTCTTTAGACACTACATCTGTTGTTTCTCCTACACCACGGGAAAATAATTCATAACTTTCAAACATGGGTGTACGAATCTCAAAATAACGATATTGGTTTAGAATTCTTCTGGCAGTTTCTTCAATATAATGCCATAGATTCATATCTTCAGGTAAGATGTCTGCAGTCCCTTTTGGTCGTTGAATCACAATACCCCTCCTTTAAAATAAAAATAAAAAACTCGCCATTACATTCCAACGATAGGAATATAAGGACGAGTTAACTTCGTGGTACCACCTTAATTTCAACAGCTATGGCTGTTGCTCGACGCGTAACGTGCGTGACGGAATAGCTTTGCACTATTCTCCTCCAGAGTGTTTGCAAATAAATGACATTGAGCATTCTCACCCGTTAGCTCTCTCTAGAAATGTCGACAATTATTCTTGCTCTTTCATTGGATTATTCGTTCCCTATCTTATATCAAAACAAAAAAAGTGTCAAGATAGTATATTTTCTAGTTGTTCATTTATCACAAGAAAGGTAAACTGAGTTATAATAATGCCAAATTTTAGCAAAAATATAAAATTTTTCTACCGGAATTTCTGGTGAACTACTGAGGTGTACGCGAATTGACAGATCATTCTGAGAACCACTTCCAACAAAATAAAGTAGTCTACCTACTCTACCTTATTTTTGTAACAGGAATCGTTGGTTTCTCCTCATTACAATTATATCAATACAACAAAGCATCCTATAAAGAACTATCTACCAATGTTGTCAACCTTCGTGAAGGACCTGGGATAACTTATGATATTAAAGACCAACTTGACGGCAGTAATCCTTATCGAATACTTAGACAAGAAAATAATTGGTACTATGTCCTACTTGATAACAATGAAGTAGGTTGGATACCAACTTGGTTAGCTGATAACCAAGATATCGATTCCTCTGATTTCATTGCCACAACCTTAGTAGATGATATTCAAATCTACGAAGAAAACACAGAGGACGCAACAGTCTTAACATCTGCAGAAAAGAATTCAAAATACCAAATCTTACACCAAGCGGATGGTTGGGCTCAAATTCAACTTTCTGGTGAAATTGGTTGGGTGAAACAAACAGGAATCGATGTGACACCAGGAACAATTGCCTACGATGAGCATACTGAAATCACAGAAGAAGAACAATCCACTTACGATGTATTCCTATCTGATTATGACTTTACTGTCAAGGCAACTGCAGATGGGGTAAATATACGTAGCGAAGCCAATAAAGACTCTGAAATCTTAGCCAAAGGTGCCCTAAACGAACAATTTGCCTACCTTGGTCAAGAAAATGAATACTACCATGTTCGTTCAGTCGATGGTACTGAGGGTTATATCGTTAACTGGTTATCAGAAAGTGATTCAACTGCTATGGCGGATAAGGCAAAAGCGGCGGAAGCAACCAGTACATTAGCTGGCCGTACCATAGTATTAGACCCAGGTCACGGTGGTATCGATCCAGGTGCTGTAACAGACGGTCTATATGAAAAAGAAGTCACCTTACAAACTGCTCTAACCGTTAAGGAAAAACTTGAAGCAGCAGGCGTAAATGTGATTTTAACTCGAGATGATGATTCAGATGTTGCTTTAGCTGATATTCCATATACAGCCAATCAGGCAGATGCTGACCTATTGATTTCCTTCCACTATGATGCAATTGAATCAACAGGTGCATCCGGCACAACAGCTTACTACTACGGCGACGATTCCATCCCAGTAGCCCAAGAGATTCAAGCCCAATTAATGGAACAATTGCCATTAGAATCTAACGGCGTTAAATTCGGTGACTTCCAAGTCATCCGGGAATTAGCCGGCGAAGGTGTCCTACTAGAACTTGGATACATGTCAACACCAAGTGACGTGGCCATATTCAGTCAAGAAGAATACTGGAACCAAGTTGCCGACGCCATATACAACGCTTTAGTGATATACTATCAATAATTGATTTTTAATCATTGATGCCAAAATAAGAAAAATACCGATTGCCGGAAATTCTCTAGCAGTCGGTATTTTTTTCTGTTTAATCTAATAAAGCTTTATTCTAAGCATCATACTAAGCTTCATCCGAGTCTAATATGATGGTCACTGGACCGTCATTGATTAATGATACCTGCATATCAGCACCAAACTCACCTTCAGCAACCTTTAACCCATATTCATTGCGCAATGTTTCATTTAATAATTGGTACATTCTATCGCCATGGTCTGGTTTGGCGGCATCGATAAATGATGGACGGTTGCCTTTTTTAGTTCTGGCATAAAGAGTAAATTGCGAAATAGATAATATCTCACCTGACACCTGGTCGATGTTTAGGTTCAATTTATCATCCTCGTCAGCGAAAATCCGCATATTAGCAATCTTTCTAGCCATATATGCCACCGTCTCCACCGTGTCTTCATCATGAACACCTACTAGAAGCACGAACCCTTTATTAATTTCACCAACAACTTTTTCATCAATGGCAACGTTAGCTTGGCTAACTCTTTGCACGATAATTCGCATCCAAACCCTCCATTAAATTACTCATTACTATCAATTTTTACTTTATTCTTTAGCACGGGTAACAGTATAAACATCCGGAATATTCTTCACCCGGTCGATAACCTTATCTAGTTGATTGACGTTTTGAATGACAAAACGTAGCCTCACTTTAACAGAGTTATCGTCATGGTTCACGTTACCGTTAATATTAGTGACTGATCCAGCAATCGGTGTAATGATCTGTAGCACTTCATTTAAGAAACCAGATCGGTCCTCACCTTCAACCACAATTTCCACTTCATATTGGTTGTCCACATTCTTGTTGGCATCTTCCCATTCGACTGGAATCAAGCGGTCTTGTTGATCCTCAGGGACTTGCACATTCTTACAGTCTCTACGGTGGACGGAAACCCCTCTCCCCTTAGTAATATAACCCACAATATCGTCTCCTGGTACAGGATTACAACAATGGGCTAGACGGACTAGGAGTGAATCTAAACCTTCAACAATGACACCAGAACTAGATTTAGACGCTTTACGGCGCACATGACTAGATTGCTTTTGAGTCTTGCTGAGTTTCTTCTGTTCGCCTGATTCTTTCAGGGTCTCTTCAACGGATTCTCTGTTCTTCTCAGCTGCACGTAACCGGCGTTCCCGCTCAGTTAAACGGTTAGCGACTGCAGTTGATGATAATTCGCCAAAGCCAATCGCCGCAAACAAGTCTTCTTCAGTCGAGAAGTTGAACCGGTCTAATGTTTTACTGATATCTTCTTTTTTGTAGACATCTTTTAATTTGAAACCTAGATTATCAAGGGTTTCTTCAAGCGCATGTCGACCTTGTTCTACCGCTTGGTCACGGTCCTGCAATTTAAAGAATCGCTTGATACGGTTGCGGGCCCGCGAAGTTTTCACCAAGTTTACCCAGTCACGCGATGGTCCTGCCGAATTCGGTGACGTTAGAATTTCCACGATGTCACCATTTTTCAATTTGTAATTCAAAGGTTCAATCTTGCCATTAACCTTAGCTCCAATCGTCTTATTCCCGACTTCTGAATGGATAGAGTAAGCAAAGTCTAATGGGTAGGAACCCGCTGGTAACTCAGTCACGTCGCCAGTTGGAGTGAATACATAGACATTATCTTGGAAAATGTCCTCTTTCACGCTTTCCATGAAATCGGTGGCATCTTTAGATTCGTCCTGCAACTCCGCAATTTGGTTAAACCAATCTAGCTGGGCGTCTAAAGGTGAAGCCTCCACCTTTTCATGGTTACCCATTTTGTAAGCCCAATGCGCAGCAACCCCGTACTCAGCAACCTCGTGCATTTCGTAGGTTCTAATTTGCACTTCTACTGGGCTTGGCTGGTTACCGACAACCGTCGTATGGATGGACTGGTACATGTTGGCTTTTGGCATGGCAATGTAGTCTTTAAATCGGCCTGGCAATGGCTTCCAATTAGTATGGACAATCCCAAGTACTGCATAACAGTCACGAACAGATTCCACTAACACCCGGATAGCTTGCAGATCGAAAATCTGGTCGAATTCTTTGCCTTGGTCTTTCATCTTCCGGTAAATAGAATAAATATGTTTAGGTCGACCGTAAATTTCAAACTTACCAGTAATAGCCCCCTCTATTTGTGATTCCAATTCGTCAATAGTCGTTTGAATAAATTCTGCTCGCTCGTCGCGTTTTGAATCTACTAGTTGAACGATTGAGTAATACGATTCTGGATCCATATAGCGAAGCGCTGTATCTTCCAATTCCCATTTAATCTGGTTCATACCTAAGCGGTCAGCTAGGGGAGCGTAAATTTCTAACGTTTCTGTAGAGATAATCACTTGCTTCTCTGGCTTATGCCATTTTAGGGTCCGCATATTATGCAAACGGTCGGCTAATTTCACCATAATGACTCGTAAATCGTTGGCCATGGCTAACAACATTTTACGGTGGTTCTCAGCTAATTGCTCTTCATGTGACTTATATTTAAATTTCCCTAATTTGGTGACGCCATCTACTAGGGTGGCAATTGTTGGTGAGAAGAAGTAGGCGATATCGTCTAATGAGATACCGGTATCTTCCACAACATCATGCAAGAACCCAGTAATGACTGTATCCGGGTCCATTTTCAATTCGGCTAAAATACCTGCTACTTGAACTGGATGTACAAAGTACGGTTCGCCTGATTTTCTGATTTGCTCAATATGTGCACGTTCAGCAAAGTCTGCTGCCTTCTGGACATAGTCCACCTTCGCTTCAGACATGTAGCTAGCACATAAGGCTAAAACTTCTGCTTTTGTATAGTTCTTTTTATTCGGCATGTTACCACCTACTTTCCTTGGTATAACTTATATGGTTGGCATCATATTTAGATTGTATATTTCTCCTATCTTACCATATAAATGGACTAGAAACCCTATCAAGCCCTTCTTAGTCACCTAATAATTCTGTTGCAAATGACAGACTTGATAATAAATATAAGGGTGCTGTTTCTGTCCGTAAAATCCGTGGCCCTAACCCGCACAAGTGCACATGATCGAATCCGTCAGTGAAGTCGGCAATTTCATCTGAATGAATGCCCCCTTCAGGTCCGGTAATGAAGGCAATACTTTCTTTGGCTTTTAGTGAGGCATAAGTCTTTGCCAAAAGGGCCGCTTCACCCGACTTGGCCACCTCTTCATAAGCCACGCAAACTTGGTCAAATTCACCTAGTCTATTTTTTACCATGCTAACACTATGCAAGTCTTCGATGGTTGGGACAAAAGTTCTATGAGATTGCTCAGCAGCTTCCTTGGCAATCTTTTTCAAACGGTCAATTTTTTTGCCCGCTTTCTTTTGGTCCCATTTAGTGACGGAATACCGCATGGCAACTGGCACAATATGACGGGCCCCTAATTCGGTGGCCTTTTGTACGATTAAGTCAAGCTTGTCTCCCTTAGGTAGGCCGACAAAGAGTGTGGTATCAACGGGGATTTCTTTATTTTCTTCCCGCAATTCAACTAGGCGAAGAACTGCCTTTTTCCCTTCATCAGAAACAAGTTCACCGATGAATACTTGTTCAGTTTGGGTGACTAGAATTACCCGGTCCCCAATCTGCATCCGCATAACGTTGAGCATATGATGGTAAGCCTCTTTATCCATCTCTATTTGGTCATTTAATTGGGCGGTTTCCTCTTCGATAAAATATCTTTGCATCTTAATCTTGTCCTTTACGGGCTAAAATACCGTACCATTCACCCATGTTCATAACGATTTCAACGGTAAAATCATTGGCGGCAAGTAAGGCCAACATGTCGTCTTTCTTGTCATGGAAAATACCTGATAGCACCAATTGCCCATCTGCTTTTAGGTTGGTGTATGCTTGCGGGATCAGGGGTTCTAGGATTTCAAATAGGATATTGGCTGTGATAATATCTACTTGAGTATCGATGCCATTTAGGATGTTGTTTTGGGCAACGGAAATAGCGTCTTCTACATCATTTAAAGCAAAATTATTGCGGGTAATATCTAAAATGGACCCGTCATAATCATAAGCAGCGACGTCATTAGCGCCTAATTTCTTCGCAGCGATGGCTAAGACACCAGACCCAGTCCCCACATCAATGACATCTTCCCCGCCAGCCATAGCGATTTCCAGTAAACGTAATGCCAGCTTAGTGGTTTCATGTGAACCGGTCCCAAAGGCCATACCTGGATCTAGGAATAAAGTGGTTTTCTTCGAATCAGCTACTTGGTCGTCTTTCTCCCAAATTGGCACAATATCCATAAAGCGCGATACATGGATTGGTTCATAGTAGGCCTGCCAAGCTGTTTCCCAGTCCTTATCTTCTAAGGGACTGTAGCGGATGTCATGGATAACAATTTGTTGGTCTGCTGCTAATTCTTTATTGTAGTTTGCTTGGTAGGTTTTGATTTCAGAGATGATGTCTTCGATATTTTTATCGTCTGAAAAGTAACCTAAAACTACCGGGTTAATTTCATAGGTTCCTGGTGCCGGCTGGTCATTCTTCACTGAACCAAAGCCGTCATCTGACCAGTCAATATAGTCTTGCTCGTCTTTGATGGACACCCCAGCAGAGTCTAAGCCCCACAAAATTTCAGTTAATAGATTTTCACTTTTATTATCTGTTTCAATTGTTACCTCATACCAAGTCATTCGTATCATCTCCTAAACATAATAAGCTGTCATCATAGCGCTTAATAGCTCTTCTTGTTGTGATCATTTGGTCCACTTCTTCTGCTGGCCATTTCAAATCAACCGCCATCCTTTCCCCTTTAATTAATTCTTTAATTTGCAAACGGGCTTCATATAAAAGATGGCTAATTTCTTGGGATAGAATATCTAAGTGCCCCTTTTGAAACTGTTCAGTGTCTTTTGGTTGAATGATAAAAATCCCATTCTCTGTTTCATTAGCACGTTGATCAGCTGTAAAAATAAACTTCAATTCTAAGTAATCGATGCCTTCTAAAGGCTGGTTATCTTTGTCTAAAAAAGTGATTTCATCACTGGCAACCACTGGCAGATATGTTTGCAATACCACCTGTTTGGCTACTGATACATAGGATAAACGCCAAGGAATATCAATATGGCTATTCTCTAACATTTCTTCAAGAAAAGTGTATACGGTTTGCATCTGTTGATTCCCCACTTTCGTCTTTTTTAATTATTATAATATACCCACACAAAAATAACTACCGCACCAATGTTCTGACGGATTCAATTAGGCTATTACTTGCTATTACTTGCTATTACTTGCTGTTGAATTTGATAGAAACTTAAACTATTATTATATTACATTTATTACAAATAATGAAAGCTGTGCTATAATAGAAGTTAGAAATATAAATGATGAGGTGTTATTTAAATGGCCGATCGTAATTTGACGACAAAAGATATTTTACAGAAGGAATTTAAACCTGCTCTTCGTGGATTCAACACAGAGGAAGTAGACGAATTCTTAGATTTAATTATTCGTGACTATGAGTCATATGAAAAAGAAATTGCCTCACTTAAGAATGAGTTAGAACGTGCAAAACACTCAACTGGTACAAGTGAAAGTGGACGTCAAGCCACTAACCAACGCTCAAAATCTACAACAGTACCTCAATCAAAAGGGACAACCAACTACGACATTCTACGTCGCTTGTCCAAGTTAGAAAAAGCTGTATTCGGTGGCCAAAACGCCAAAGCCGAAAATACAATAGATGCTAGCGAAGAGAACAAAGGCGATACGAAAGATCATACTATTATTTTTGAAAATAACTAGTCATTTGGTCACTTTCGTGTTATCATTAGGAGTTGTAAATTTCAGGTAATCGCGGGTATATACTTATACCTGAGGAAAGTCCATGCTCGCACAAGCTGCAACGCTTGTAGTGTTCGTGTTTAGCGAAAAAATAAGCTAAAGCATTAATTTGACGGCAACAGAACCCACTAAGGTCTTTGGACTATGTGCTAGTAAGTTTGAAAGTGCCACAGAGACGAGTCAACTATGAAAGTAGTTAAATGGAACGCGGTAAACCCCTCGAGCGAGCAACCCAAACATTGGTAGGGGCGCTCTTTGACTGGAAGCAAACGGAATAAGAGACTAATTATTTAGTAGACAGATGATTACCGAACCGGTATTAAACCTGTATTACCGGGGAACAGAACATGGCTTATCGAAATTTACAAACAGGCAAAAGGTTGGATTCTTTTCCAACCTTTTTTTATTAAGATGAAATCATGGTAAAATAGTCTTAAATATAAGACGAAGCTTTACCACCCAAAAGGAGTACAATATGACAACATATCCACTTATCGCAACAGCTGCCGCAGGGATTGAAGCCCTAGTCGGCAAAGAATTACGTGACATGGGTTACGAGGTTCAAGTAGAAAATGGCCGTGCCCGCTTTGAAGGAAGTCTTGATGACGTAGCCCGAACAAATATTAACTTACGGACTGCAGACCGTATCAAAATCGTCATGGGCGATTTCAAAGCTATCACCTTCGACCAATTATTTGAATCGACTAAGGCTATCCCTTGGGAAGATATTCTACCAATGGACGCAGAGTTCCCAGTATCAGGTAAATCAGTCAATTCAAAATTGCATTCTGTTCCTAACGTGCAAAAAATCGTGAAAAAAGCGATTGTTAACCGTCTGAGCGACCACTACCACCGCCGTGGTATGTTACCTGAAACAGGCGCTAAATACCCTATTGAAGTGAGCATCCACAAGGACGAAGCCTTGATTACTATTGATACCTCTGGCTCTTCCCTATTTAAACGCGGTTACCGTACTGAAAAAGGTGGCGCACCACTTAAAGAAAACATGGCTGCAGCCCTAGTTAAATTAACTAACTGGTTCCCTGACAAGCCATTTTACGATCCAACATGTGGTTCAGGTACCCTACCCATTGAAGCGGCATTAATCGGGAAAAATATTGCCCCAGGGATTAACCGTGCCTTCATTTCTGAGGAATGGGATATCTTCAATAACCGTGAATATTCAAAAGCCCGTGAAGAGGCTAAAGCGGCTATCCGTCATGACATTCAATTAGATATCATGGGATCAGATATTGACCACCGGATGATTGAAATCGCAAAAGCCAATGCAGAAGCAGCTGGTGTCGGCGATCAAATTGAATTCAAACAAATGCAATTATCTGACTTTACAACGAATAAAGAATACGGCGTTATCGTAGCCAACCCGCCATATGGTGAGCGTTTGAATGACGAAGATTACGTGCATAAGTTATACAGACAAATGGGTGATCTTTACCGTCCAATGAAAACTTGGAGTAAATACATCCTGACCTCTGACTTAGCCTTTGAAGAATACTACGGTGAGAAAGCTACTAAGAAACGTAAATTATACAATGGGGCTATCCGTACTGACCTATTCCAATACTGGGGCGCGCGCAAACCACGTCCTAAAAATGTAGACGCGGAATAAGTTATTTACGATCATAATAAATAAACCAGGTAAACGGATTTATTCGCCTGCTACCTGGTTTTTTTTGTGTCTGTTATTCGAATTTAAAATCAGTTTATGCGATTGACGGTCTGCATTTATCCCTTAATTAGTCCTGCTGGTTGCTTATTCTCTTGGCCTGGTGCATGGCTTGGCGGGCTAAATTATCCGCCCCCCTATTGGCCTGGTCCGGCACCCATTTTAAATTAAACATGGGAAAATGGTCTAGTTTATTTAAAATGACCTTTAACAAACTTTTATAGGGGTCTCGTTTATGGAATCTCTTATTAACGGCATCAAAGACGATCTTGGAGTCAGTTTGACACAAGATCCACTCATTTTTCAGTCCCTCAGCCTGCAATTTTTCTAACAATAATAGCAAGGCATGGAATTCGGCCTCATGGTTGTCCATTTCTCCACTTAAAGGGTATTTCTCTTGTCGCTGCTGCCCGTCATGCACAATGACCATACCAACGCCTGCCGGCCCAAATTGCCCGTCCACTGATCCGTCTATGGCTATTTTTAACATCCAATCACCCTTTAATCATCCATTACATCTTCTTATTCAAAACTCGCAAAGTTCTGCATATACTCATAAAACCAATATTGGTAAATATCTTGTACGACTTGATTGTCAATCGCCAGTGGGTCGCCACTTTCCATTAATTGGCCAATGGCTTCTACCATATCTTCTTGGTCAATTTGGTTTAAATCATCGACAAATGGGTACATGACGGTGTATATATCATAAATATTCTCCATCAAATAGGCTACGCGATAGGGTTCGTGGATATACACTTCCTCCACATAGGAAACCAAGTCTAAGAAGTGACTATTGGTTTCAATCTCAAATAAGTCACTGAGTAAAATGGTCGTCGCCTCATCGTAAATATTGGTTAAGGTAATTTCCTGGTTCTCGTGTGGATGGTGGAAAATATAAAGCAAAATATCCGATTGGAAGACAAAATCCCGGTCCCGATTTAAGAGACTTAACAATTTATCGATGGATACCTTGTCGCTCAATTCCAGCAGATGGTTGACCTGCGCCTTCTCAAGGATAGTCAAGGGTTTATCCCTGGCCACTAACTGGTCGAATAACTTTTGTAGACCTTGTAAAACCTCCACATTACTAGCATCATCATCTGAAGTCGCCTCAAATTGGGCCAACTTTTCCATCATTTCTGGCACAATGATAATTTGCATAATGGGTGTCATTTGACCGTGTTGAGGGAGGTTCAATTTGACTTGTCCCTGAATGGCTTTTTGCACAAATTGGTAGAAAGACTTCCAGTCAATTTCTGCCTCGACATCGATTAAATCAGGATTAGCCATTACACCTTCCCCATAAAATTCAATCAATAATGAGAAAATATCCACTAAATCATTTTCTAATTCTTCTTCATATAAAACGCCGATGATATAATTTCTAAAATCAACGACACTCTTTCTTTTCTTACGGGCAATCAGCAATAATTTCAGCGATTCACTCATTTCGCCCGCTTTAATACGCTGAATCGCTTCTTCAATATCTAATTTAAATGATCGTTCAAAATCATTGTCTTGGTTTCTCATTATACATCCTCTTAAATCTTATTTTCTGGTAGAAATGCAGGCTGTAAACGCCCTTCCTTCTATGCTTATATTATCACAATATCATATCCATGAATATTTTTATCCAATAATTCAAAAAAAGAAGATGCGACCTTAGGTCACACCTTCCTTTAAAAGTGGTTATTTATTCAAAATGTCAGTTGACTAGAATTGATTAAAGCGTGCTTCTTTGGCAGCAATTAAATCTGCTTTTGACATGGCCAATTGCTGGTCAATTTCTTTCAAGACCATTTCTTTAATCAATTGGGCCTGAACATCGTGGTCTAAGACCTTTTTCCCGTAATGCTCTGGGATAATTTGATCAATAACCTTAAAATCTAGCAAGTCAGGCGCCGTGAATTTCATATATTCAGCAGCTTCTGGTACACGACTCGGGTCTTTCCATAAAATTGTTGCAAATCCTTCTGGCGATAAGACTGAATACATGGCATTCTCCATCATCCACACCTTATTTGAAACAGCTAGAGCTAACGCGCCACCAGACCCACCTTCACCCATTAAAATCGTGATAGTTGGTACAGTTAGACCAGCCATTGTTTGCATAGATTCAGCAATCGCTTGTCCAATCCCCCGGTCTTCTGCTTCAACGTCACAGAAGGCGCCGGAGGTATTAACAATGGTAATCACTGGACGGTTGAATTTTTCAGCTTGTTCAAACAAACGAATGGCTTTACGGTAACCCTCAGCATGAGGCGACCCAAAGTTACGCTTGATATTTTCTTGGACCGAGTGGCCTTTTTCAGTTCCAACAATTGTAACTGCGCGGCCATTAATTTGTCCGACACCACCAACAATCGCGCCGTCATCACCATAACGACGGTCACCATGCATCTCATAAAAGACGTCACAGATTTTCTTAGCCAATTCAGACGTGGTTAATCGGTTGATATCACGTGAAGCTGTTACCACTTCTGCAGGGATTTTTTGCGTAATTTTCGCATCAGGTTGCTCAACGGTTTTTAATAATTGTTTCATACTAACGCTCAAATCGAGCACCTCCTTTAGCGACACCGTGCATTTGTAATAGCTCAGCAATTACGATTTTTTGGCGCCAACGTTCAACAATCATATCGATAAAACCGTGTTGCAGTTGGTGTTCTGCCGTTTGGAAACCTTCAGGCAATTGTTGTCTAATCGTCTGTTCAATTACCCGTTTACCAGCGAAACCGATTAAGGCCCCTGGTTCAGCAATGGTAATATCCCCTTCCATAGCAAATGATGCCGTTACACCACCAGTCGTTGGGTCAGTTAAGACGGGAATATATAATAAACCAGCTTTAGAATGATTTTGAACAGCAATGGAAATCTTAGCCATTTGCATTAAAGACAGTGTGCCTTCTTGCATCCGGGCACCACCAGAAGCGGTAAATAGGACGACTGGTAACTGGTGTTCAGTTGCATAGTTGAACAAGTTTTTAATTTTTTCACCTAAACCAGTCCCCATAGACCCCATCATGAAAAATGAGTCCATCACACCAATAGCAGTTCGGTAGCCGAAGATTTCACCCACCCCAGTTACGACAGCTTCGTCTAAACCAGTTGTAGCGCGCGCTTTTTCTTTCTTTTCCAGATACTTTGGAAAAGAAAGAGGATCTTCATTGCGGTTATCCTTTAGTTGGAACATTTCAACAAAAGTCCCTTTGTCCACCACGTTTGCTAATCGCTCACTAGATGAAATTCTAAAGTGGTATTGGCAATGTGGACAGATTTTTTCAGCACCCAAGTCGTCGGTTAGAATCGTTTGGTGACATTGCGGACACTTTTGCCACATGCCATCTGGCACGAAGGCTTGGTTATTTGGATCTGTAGGAAAGCTCGATTTTGCTTGATCTTCCTCTGGCATAGGAATATATGCTTTTCTGCGTTTTAATGCCATAATTCATCTACTTTCTTTCGTACTAATTTATGCTTGATGACTCCTCGCCCATTCAGGTAAGAATTTAGCTTCCAGGTAATCATTGGTATAGTTCCCTTTTCCAAAGGCCTCATCAAATAGTAGGTCGTATTGGAATTGTTGATTTGTCGCCACACCCTTAATAGTCATTTCTGAAACCGCACGTAGCATACGGTTGATGGCTTGTGGACGATTGTCACCATGCGTAATCAGTTTCGCTACCATAGAATCATAGTAAGGTGGCAACTTGTACCCAGCATAAATGCCAGAATCCACACGAATGCCTAAACCGCCCGCTGGAAAATGCGCAAAGTCAAACGTACCTGAAGATGGCATAAAGTTTTTTTCTGGCATTTCTGCATTGATCCGGCACTCTAAGGCATGACCAGTAAAGGTAATATCTTTTTGTTCGTAGGCTAAAGGTAAGCCAGAAGCAATCCGTAGCTGTTGAGCTACAATATCAACACCCGTAACCATCTCCGTAATTGGATGTTCAACTTGAATACGCGTATTCATTTCCATGAAATAGTAATTTTGGTCTGCATCCACTAAAAACTCAATGGTACCAGCAGATTCATAATTTAATTGCTCAGCCGCTCGAACCGCTGCTTGAGTCACTTGGGCCCGCGTCTTTTCAGTAATAAAGGGACTTGGCGTCTCTTCAATCACCTTTTGATGGTTCCGTTGCATTGAACACTCACGTTCACCTAAATGGATGACGTTGCCGAATTTATCCCCTAAGATTTGAACCTCGATATGGTGGGCTGGGAAAATAACTTTCTCCATGTATAAACGGTCATCACCAAAAGCATTTTTTGCTTCACGTGATGCCTCATAGTAAGCATCTACAAAATGGCTTTCTTCATGTACCATCCGCATTCCTTTACCCCCACCTCCAGAAGTAGCTTTCAGTAAGACTGGGTAGCCAACTTCTTTGGCAATCTCAATTCCATCTTCAGGACTTTCCAAGATACCGTCAGAACCAGGTACAGTTTGCACTTTGGCTGCATTCATGGTATCTCTAGCATTTTGCTTGTCACCCATCAAGTCAATCACTTCTGGGCTTGGCCCGATAAACTCAATATTCATTTCTGCGCATAATTTAGCAAATTTGCTGTTTTCTGCTAGGAAACCAAAACCTGGGTGGATAGCTTGCACGTTCGTGACCACAGCTGCCGAAAGAATGGCTTGCATATTCAAATAAGAATCGACTGATTTTGGCCCTCCGATGCAGACTGCTTCGTCAGCCAATTTCACATGTAGGGCATCCTTATCAGCGGTTGAATACACAGCCACTGTTTCGATTCCCAATTCAATACATGTACGAATAATGCGGACGGCAATTTCGCCCCTATTCGCTATTAATACTTTATTAATCATCAAATACCTCTTATTCTATGCCGTTTGCCCTATTTCAGGTTGGACCAGCAAACTAGTCGACTTTATCTACGTTAGAAATGATAAAGGTCATTTCTGCTTCTGAACAAACCTCGCCGTATTCATTACGGATAGTTCCTTTACCGATACCCATACGTTTCTTCAATTTCACAATTTCAACTGTGATTTCAAGTACGTCACCAGGTACAACGTTTTTACGGAATTTCACGTTGTTTAAACCAGCTAAATAAGCGATTTTATTTTTAAAGTCTGGTTGAGATAATAATGGAATTGAGCCCACTTGTGCCATTGTTTCTACTTGTAAAACACCAGGCATTACAGGGTTTCCTGGGAAGTGACCAACAAAGAATTCTTCGTTGATCGTCACGTTTTTACGGGCAACAACTTTTTCACCTGGGATAATTTCATCCACTCGGTCCACAAATGAGATTGGGAAACGGTTAGGGATGATTTCTTGTACCTGCATAGCTGTTAGAACAGGTTCTTTACGTTCTGCATATTCAGTCATTTTTTAATACTCCTTTAGAATAATTATTCGCTAATTTCAAATAATGGTTGGCCGAATTCAACAACTTGGCCGTCTTCAACTAAGACGTTCACGACTGTTCCAGAAATATCAGCTGGAATTTCGTTCATCACTTTCATCGCTTCAACGATACAAACAGTTTCACCAGCTTCAACGCTGTCGCCTACTTTCTTGAAGGCTGGGTGATCAGGGTTCTTAGCTAGATAAACAACACCAACTAAAGGACTGTCAATCGTTTTGCCAGCTGACATAGTAGGTGCACTAGGTGTTGCTTTTTCTGTGGCAGGCGCTGTGGTTTCTTGACTAGTCGTCTCTTTGGCTGCTGTAGTTGATGTAGCTTCTGCGTTTGTGATAGCATGTTGATTAGTGCTTGTGTTTACAGTGTTTTCAGTTTGTGTTTGACGTTCTTTAATTTTTGAAATGTATAAAGAATCCGCTTGTGTTTGGAATGAAAACTCTTGAATTGTAGACGAATCAATCTGGCTGATTAAATCTTTAATTTCTTCGTGTTTCAAGCCTTATTCACCAACCTTTTTAAAGGCAATAACTGTGTTGTGTCCACCAAAACCTAAAGTGTTGCTGACAACAACGTTCACTTCTTGCTCGCGTCCAACATTCGGTACGATATCTAAATCACATAATGGATCTGGATTCTTGTAGCCTAATGTAGCTGGAATAAATGAATCTTTGATAGCCATGATACTTGCAATGGCTTCAACAGCACCAGCAGCACCTAGTAAGTGACCAACTGATGATTTTGTAGAAGAAACTGGAATTTTATAAGCCAATTCTTCACCAAATGCACGTTTAATCGCAACTGTTTCAGAAGAATCATTTGCTGGGGTACTTGTACCGTGAGCATTTATGTAAGAAACTTCTTCTTTAGCGATGTTACCTTCTTCTAAAGCGTTTAACATCGCTTTCGCTGCACCAGAACCATCTTCAGATGGCGCAGTTAAGTGGTAAGCGTCTGAAGTAGAACCGTAACCACCGATTTCAGCATAGATGTTTGCGCCACGAGCTTGCGCTGATTCTAAGGATTCTAATACCAAGATACCAGCACCTTCACCCATCACAAAACCATTACGGTCCTTATCGAATGGGATTGAAGCGCGGTTTGGATCAGTTGAATCACTTGTCGCTGTTAGGTTGTCGAAACCACCTAAACCGATTTCGTTAATCGCACCCTCAGCACCACCAGCAATCATGACATCTGCATAACCGTGTTTAATATAACGGAAAGCTTCACCAATAGCATTGTTAGCAGAAGCACAAGCTGTAACCATAGTTAAAGCTGGCCCTTTTAAGCCAAAGTGCATAGAGATATTGGCAGCACCCATATTTGAAATAGAAACAGGCACGAATAAAGGATTCACTCGTTTGATTCCTTTATCTTGCATTTTTAACACACCTTTTTCGATTTCTTGAATACCACCGATACCAGTACCTAAGTAAACTCCGATACGGTCAACGTTAGCATTTTCAACGTCTAGATTCGCGTCCGCAACAGCTTCGATGGCTGCAGCTACTGCGTATTGACTGTATAAGTCCATACGTTTTGCTTCTTTACGGTCCATGAAATCTTTTGGATTGAAGTCTTTTACTTCAGCCACTAATTTCGCATTTAGATCTTTGGCATCAAATTTTGTGATCGGCCCGAAACCGTGCTCGCCGGCTTTTAAATTGGTCCAAAATGTTTTTGCGTCATTTCCGATAGGTGTAATAGCACCCATACCTGTTACGACTACTCTGTTTGTCATATTTATTGCCTCCTAATTCATATACAAGCCACCGTTGACATCAAGCGTTGTACCTGTGATATAGCTTTGGTTAGCTAAGAAGTACACGGCTTCAGCGATATCCGATGGTTGTCCAAGTTTCTGTAAAGGAATATTTTCCAGCATAGCCGTTTTGGCTTTTTCTGGAATTTCATCTGTCATTTCTGTTTCAATGTAGCCTGGTGCAATGGCATTAACTGTGACACCACGCATACCTAATTCACGTGCTGCAGCCTTCGTTAAACCAAGAATCCCAGCTTTTGAAGCTGCATAGTTAGCTTGACCAACGTTACCCATTTGACCAATCACTGATGCAATATTAATAATGGCACCTTGACGTTGCTTCATCATTAGTTTGCTAGCTGCTTGAATGAAATTGAATGTCCCTTTTAAGTTAATATCGATCACTGCATCGAAATCTGCTTCTTTCATACGCATTAGTAGCGTGTCGCGGGTAATACCAGCATTATTCACTAATACATCGATGGTTTGGAAATTTGCTTTGATGAAAGTCATGATTTCTTTGGCAAAATCGGTATCCGTTACGTCACCCTTGAAATCCTTCACCACAACATTTTTGCTTTCTAAAGCCTGGATATGGTTTTCAGTAGAACCAGAGCGGGAAACAATGACAATATTGTATCCTTGGTCTGCAAACTTGTGAGCGATGCTTGCACCAATACCACGGCTACCGCCTGTGACAAGGGCTGTTTTCTTTAATTCTTGTGTATTCTCAGTCATAGCTTATCCTTTCAATCCTGCGATAGTTGCCTGCAGGGTTTCTTCGTCTTCAACTCGGTAAATCTTAATCTCTTTATTGATTTGTTTCATAAATGAAGACAAGGTTTTACCAGGGCCAATTTCAATGACCGTATCTACCCCTTGTTCAATTAAGTATTCAATTGAATCTGACCATTTAACTGGCTTCATCACTTGTTGGATTAACAAGTCTTTTACTTGTCCATCCTGGTGCGCTGTAGCTGTTGTATTTGAAATAACCGGTACTCTTTGTGGCTTAAAATCAAATTTGTCTAAATAATCAACTAATTGGTCACTTGCTTGTGATAATAAGGCCGTGTGGAAAGGACCAGAAACGTTTAATTCCACCATTTTCTTCACGCCTGCTTGAGTCAACTTAGCGACTGCAGTATCTACTGCCGAAGCGTCACCACCGATTACGATTTGCTTTGGTGTATTATAGTTTGCTGGTGCAACGTATTGACCAGAAGCTTCGCACACTTGCTCGCAGATATCTTCTATTAAAGCGCGTTCAGCTTTCATCACGGCTACCATTTTGCCGGCACCTATAGGCGCAGCAGCTTGCATAAAACGACCACGATGGCTCACTAAATCAACCGCATCTTCAAAGGACAATACGCCCGCTTCAACAAGGGCTGTGTACTCGCCTAGGCTTAATCCAGCTAGGTAGTCGGCTGTAATGCCTGCCTCCCTTAATAGAGCTGTAAAGGCTGTTGATACGGTTAAAATAGCGGGTTGTGTGTATTCTGTTTGATTTAATTGTGTATCTTCTTGAAAGCATAGGTCTTTCATTGAATAGCCTAGAACTTCTGAGGCTTTGTCAAAGTAAGTTGCAATCTCAGGATGATGGTTGAGTAAGTCTTGCCCCATCCCTGTATACTGTGCGCCTTGACCAGCGTATAAAAAAGCTATTGCCATGTTCGTCTCCTCTTAATAGAAAAGCAGTGAAATGCACAAACCATCCCACTGCTCACATATGTCAATTTAATTCTCAGCTTTAAAGCCATTCACTTGCTCGAGCAGCAATTGTTTGTTTACATTCCGTCATATATGATTGAATAATTTCTGAAACTGTTTCACGTTTATCCACTAATCCGGCAATTTGGCCGGCCATAAATGAACCCGTGTCTAAATTCCCTTCAACAACAGCACGACGTAAAGCACCTGATCCAAGCGCTTCAAGTCTGTCCCAATCAGGATTAGCCTTACTTGCTTCTTCTTTTTCTACTTTAAGGTATTCTTTGGTCAATTTGTTCCGTAATACACGGACTGGATGGCCAGTAGATTCGCCAGTTAATACAGTATCAATATCCTTCGCCTTAATAATTCTTTCTTTAAAATTATCATGGGCATTTGATTCGTCTGCAACAACAAAACGTGTCCCTACTTGAATACCTACTGCACCTAACATAAATGCAGCTGCCATTCCACGACCGTCACCAATACCACCAGCCGCAATGACTGGGATATCCAAACATTTTGTAACTTGTGGTAATAAAGCCATGGTAGTTTGTCGACCCACGTGACCACCTGATTCCATCCCCTCAACAATTACGGCATGCACGCCTTCACGTTCCATCCGTTTTGCAAGTCCGACAGAAGCGACCACTGGAATGACTGAAATACCAGCTGCGTTGAATCTATCCATATATTTACCTGGGGATCCAGCACCAGTTGTAATTGTCTTCACACCAGATTGACAAATGTAATCCACCACTTCCTCGACATGTTCATTCAACAACATGACATTTACAGCGAATGGTTTATCTGTTAATTGTTGCATCTTTTCAACCTTGGCTTGTACTAAGTCTACAGGATCATGTCCAGTACCAATTACACCAAGTCCCCCAGCATTGGAAACTGCTGATGCTAAATCCGCATCGGCAACCCAAGCCATAGCACCTTGGATAATTGGGTATTCAACACCTATGCGTTCCCAAAAATCTGTTTTCACTAAAGGACTACTTCCTCTCTTAATCGACTAGTTTGTAGGCAGAAATTATTTGTTTGCTTCTACGTAGTCAACTAAATCTTGAACAGTGTTAATTTTTTCTTCATCTTCAATTTCGATATCGAATTCGTCTTCGATGTCATTAATGATTTGAAATAAGTCTAAAGAGTCAGCGTCAATATCTTCACGAATATTTGTAGTTGCTTTCACTTCACCAGCTTCTAAGTCTAATTGTTCAGTGATTAATTCTTGGATTTTTTCAAAAGTTGTCATTATTTTATATTCCTCCATAATTTGCGTAATCATATATTAGGTCGCCTATCCCTATAAAAAGGATATCGATTTATAAATACGATAAAGTTTAATTTTGTTTGACATGTAATAAAGTCAATAACAAGATATTAGATTATGCATATAACTTTGTCAACTAGTTATCAAAACTAGTTTTATCATTTTTAAAAAACAAATTATTTGTAAGCGCTATAAAATGAGCGTTAATGCCTTTAAGTTTATAGCAGGTGCGTAAAAACTTGTTTTTTTGTGAAACAAAAATTGTATTCGGACTATTTGTTTAGTGATTTGATGGAAGTCGGATGGGTACTTGCCCCTGACAAACAAACCGGAATGTCTTTCCTATCATCAGCTCTAAAAATATTGCCATCTTTAAAAGACAGGAAGAAAGAAGAGTTTGTCACGCAAAAGTCTAAGTAACTTCTTTAGTAAAGTACTAAATACGCAAAAAAGCCCTAAGACAAGAAAATGTTTGTCTTAGAGCTTTTAAAACTTCTGCTGTGTTTCAATATTCTCTAGTATATTACTGGTTGTTTTCAAGGCCATCATCTAGCATTGTTTAGGTAACAAACAAATTACCTATTGCCTCAAAGGCAAAATGGAGGACATGCTGTACTAGAATGATCATCACAACAAATTTGATTTGCGGATTTTTTGCTAAAAAATCTGGGTGGTAATAGATAACCAATACAGATATACGATATAAAAGCAGTGATATACCCTATCATATCCATATACGCTAAAAAGTTTGAGATACCCATGAAAACAAGGAGAATGAGATGGTCATTGAAAAAAAAAAGCGAGATTTTCATCTCGACTTTTATTTATGACTATTCATACGTGCATGTTAGCTAGAAGGCACTTTAACATACTCATCGATATCTTTAAAATTGACAATTGTTTTTGATTCGCAAATTTCTCGCACCTCTTCATCAGAATAATCCCAATAAATTTTAACAACTGCTGAGTTTGTTAATAATTTTTCAATTCTTCCTACCATGTTGCGTTCACGGAAGGTGAAGCGTATTTCGTCTCCTATATCTGGTCGTACAGACTCTTTTACAGTATTAATAACTTCTACTGCCTCATCGTAGGGTAAATCTAGTAATGATGCAATTCTCGACTTACTTGTACCACGACGTAATTCAGTTCCGACTAGTTCTTGCATTTCATCTGTGACTTTAATACTCATATATAGCCTCCTAGTTAACCATGCGCCTTCTAATTACCATTGTACCATATTTTGTATTTTAATAATAATTTAAAGACTTGACCCTTGAAAATCGCATTATATCTGGTTTTTTTCTAGGTAAAAGTGCTTTTTGGCCTCGGGCCAGGTTAAGTTAGACAAGTCACTCTCATGGTTTTTTAAGAAATTTTCCACCCAAGTTTGGTTGGTTTTCGCATAATCACGCAAAATCCAACCCATCCCCTTATTGATGAAATAGTATCTGTTTGCCCCTTCATCCCCAGTTGATGGATCATTGAAGTCCGCTTCAACCAGACATTGTCAGATAAGCTCCACGCCGCCATTTCCGACTTCAAATCAGGATTCTTATGGACTAAATAACCGATTGTTTTAACCAAGGCATCCACCGAATCCCACCACGATTTTTGGACAATCAATGTTTTTAATCTGGGTAAATCATCCGGCTGCAAATATTTCTTCATTTCTTTCAAATAATCACAAACAATATATTGAAATTCTCTTTCGGAAAATGACCAAAATTCGTCAACAAAAGCCCAGTCAATGATTGCTTGATTAGGATTTTCCATGAAGCGCAACTTTGCTTCTGCTTTCGCTTCCTTTAGGTAGGGTTTAAAAATATCCCGGCGCGTTTGGCTTTTGATACCAAGAAATGGAAACTGGTTACGTTGGTACTTGGCCATCGGTTCAGCATCATCGCTTGCATGATCATACATTTCTTCAATTAAGTACTGCCAATTCACCATCGAATTCTCCCTATTGAATTTCCGCTAACAAGCTCACCAATTGGTCTTTAAATCCTTGGCTAGAAATCCTCTCTGCAACTCGGCAATTCGGCGCACGTTTGAATTCCTCTTCCCAGTCGACAATGTTGTAGCCACGGGCAAATTGACCTTGTGTTTCAACATCCACGTAATATTCAGTCGCTTGAAGCATCAATTCTGGTACCGCAGCAACTGCAACCAATAATGAGTCTGTACAAGTAATCCCGTCGATTCCTCGTTTTGCCAGTTCAAACTCACGGACAAACATATTGATATCCAAAAAGAATTTCGATCCCTTAGTGTTCAAAGCTTGAATTTCTTCGATATCTTCCTCGTACATAACACCAAAGTCTAATGAAACATCCCAAGTCACCATGGTTTTTGCTGTCGACGCATTTAAAACGATTCTAGCCGCCTCAGGGTCCACATAGAAGTTATATTCAGCCGAGACATTCATATTTCCTAAGCGGTTGTTTACCCCACCCATAATCCAAATATGCTTGATATCCGCTGCAATCTCTGGTGCCTTCTTAATAGCCATCGCGATATTGGTTAATGGCGCTAAAGCTAGTATTTCAATTTCCCCTGGATTTGCTTTAATAGTATCAATAATAAAGTCTACGGCATGGTCATTTTCCGGTTCTTGTTTAGGTTTTGGAAAAACAGCATCCCCCATACCATTACCACCTTGAATTTCTTCAACCGTATCGTGTTTCGCGTTAGGTAGGGCAATCATTGGACTTTGGTAACCCTTATAAACAGGGACCTTGTAACCAGGATTATAGGTTTCAATAGTGGTCAAGGCATTCTCAACCTCTTGGTCAAAAGCTACATTTCCAGCAACAATTGTCACACCTTCAACCTTAAAATACTTTAAAGCCATCAAAATCGCTGTTGTATCGTCCCCAGCAGTATCTGAATCAATAATTACTCTTCTCATCCGTAAACCTCCTAATATATTTCACTTCTCTATCTCAAATTATAGCCTATATGATGAGATGAAGATAACTCTAATTGAAAAATTAGCTCAATTTAGCATTATATATGATGCATCAATTTACTATATAAAGAAAAAAGCCCTCAAATGAGAATTTGAGGACTTCCTTGATATATTGATGGAGTTGAGGGGGCTCATCTGAACCCCTTCACATCAACGTTTATAGTTATATAGTAATGGTTTATACTAAATTTTCACGCATACGCCTATGTTTTATGATTGTAAGTTTTACTGGTTCTATAATAAATAGTGTTGGTGAGAATTCATATTGAATCTCATTGACACTATTTTTGTGTACGCAAAAAGGACATGATATCCTTAATGCGTGTAAACCACTACGAATACAGAAAGAAGGGAAAATCATGTCCCATACATCTATTATAAAACAACTTTGCGGTATTTACGACAATAATATTGATATTACAATACCAAAATCTATGCATCTGTTGCCACTTGAAAAGTATCATGAAATAAATCATTTCGTTTTACATGGGGTTCTTACGTACAAGCCTAAGGCTTGTATGCACTGTGGTGTAAAGAATACTGGTAATCGAGATATCATCAAACATGGCTTTAAACCAGCTATCATTCGATTACCGAACACAGCTACTAATCCTGTTTTACTTAAATTACAGAAGCAACGCTTTTATTGTAAACATTGTGCACAAACTTTTATCGCTGAAACACCATTAGTTGAAAAATTTTGCTGTATTTCTAAAACCATTAAAAGTCAAATTAGCTCCGAATTGGTTGAAACGCAATCTATGCGGTTAATCGCTAAACGTTATCATGTCTCTTCTCCAACAGTGGCCAGAACTTTAATGAAAGCAAGTATGGGACTATCACCTAAGGGAAATTATCTCCCGAATCACCTCGGTGTAGATGAGTTTAAATCGACTAATCGTGTAGCCAATGCGATGAGTGCTGTCCTTGTGGACACGCATAATAGAAGGCTAATTGATATTGTCGTTGATAGAAAACAAGCGTCGCTCATCGATTACTTTTCTTCTTTTACCTGGACTGCTCGAAGCAGCGTGAAGACAGTTTCGATTGATTTATATACACCTTATCTAGAGGTCATCCGCACATGTTTCCCTAATGCGAAGATTGTCGTTGATCGATTCCATATAGTAAAGCTGTTGAATGAAACAATCAATTCTATTCGTATTAAAGTGATGAATGCTATCAAAACAAGCCGTCCATCGGACTACAATAAACTCAAAAAACAATGGAAATTGTTGTTAAAGAACGCTGAAGATTTAAATTTCACGGATACACATTATGTTCGTCAATTTGGTGAAGCGATATCAGAACAACGTATTGTTGATTATCTTTTGAGTATCTCACACGAACTTTTAGTTACTTATACCCTGATGAATGAACTAAAATATGCCATTTCAACTCATGATATCAATATTTTCAATGAAATCCTACGTGGGACTAAGAACCAAACTTTGCCAAGTCGTACGAGAAGAACTATCAGAACATTAGCCAAATTCTTGCCTTATATACATAACGCTTTAAAATATACTGTATCAAATGGTCCTACCGAAGGTATTAATAATAAAATTAAATTAATTAAACGAACAGGTTTTGGATATTCGAACTTCCATCATTTACGTGCAAGAATTTTAGTCCAATTCAAATTAAATTACAAACCATCCAATCCTAAACCTTATACATTTGATGGGATGGCAAGCTAACCCAGGGATAGTGGTATATTTTTGAATAAAGAGGACTGAAAGTGTACGTCCTTAGCCGTGAACAAGCATGAAATCGAGACTAAGGCTCGATTTCAAAGCAGAGAGACCTTGGCTCTCGCTGGTGCCACGGCTTTTAAGGAACGTACACTGAAGGACAAAACACCATTTGTTAGAAATGTTATCCCATTGGTCACTTCCCTTGCCTAAAGGCAAGAAAAAAGCCAAACACATCACAGCGTGCATGGCATTTAACTTTATTGATTTCTTAATTATTATTAAAAACTAAAAAACGTATTCGTGTGCTTTAAAATTATTTACCAACACTATTTGTAAAAGAACCGTTTTACTAGATAATATATTTATATACTTCAATAAGATGTAGATTTTAAGTGGTGTAACTCTTCAAATTTAGTCGGTCTAAAATTTAATCTATTATCTTTCCCAATAGTCACTACTTCAGTTTTTTCTAATGTTCGTGCTACTCTATCCTCAGCTTCATTTTCAACTTTAGGTCTACCGTTTTCAAATACTTTGGATATTCTACTGATAGATCCTATTGATTTTATCCACTCTTTCCATTTATACATATGAGTTCTGTCTTCTATAATTTTTTTTAGAAGCTCAATTTTTAATGTCTCTTTTAAATTCTCATCTCTTATTAGTTTATCAAGAAACTCTTCAGACATTTTATTAGATATTAGCTCACTCCACGCATTTGACTCTAAATTAATTTTAGAAATAATTTCTTCCCATAAATCAAACTCTTTAAAACCCTCTATTATTTTTTGATAATCTGAGGGTAAGAAATAATTTTCTAGTACATGTTTTCTTACTTGATTACCAGCATTATTTATCTTAAAGAGGGAAATTTTCTTATCATATTGATCTATAAGTTTTATACTATCACTATCTTCTAAAACATTCATGTTTAGTACATTCTCAACTACGACTTCAGATAATTCCTCAAAAATGTCACTATCCATAATTAATAATAAAGCTTCTTCAGAAGCAATTTCTTTACTTAAAACCGCAAAGTATTTAACAATTAAATTATCGTCATTTGTATCAAGTAATGTTACTAAATTCTGCTTGT
This sequence comes from Aerococcus viridans, assembly GCF_002083135.2. Taxonomy (NCBI): domain Bacteria; kingdom Bacillati; phylum Bacillota; class Bacilli; order Lactobacillales; family Aerococcaceae; genus Aerococcus; species Aerococcus viridans. The sequence continues at coordinate 1,915,927 of NZ_NBTM02000001.1, forward strand.
TAAATTTAATTAAGTTATTTGATAAAAGAATCATATATTTCTCTAAGTTTAAATCAGAGTTAATTAATTCAATTTGGCTACTGACCTCTTCAGAAATTGATTTAAATAGATTAATTTCAGTTTCTACACAATTCAAAAGGTCTTTATACATCTCTTGGCTCAAAGAAAATTCTACTTCATAATTATCATTTATAAAGTTTATTATAGGAGAGACCTCTCCACATCTTTCATAGTAATTATTAAGATTATTTTGATTGTAGTTGACCAAATTATTGTTAAACAATTCAATTAACAACTTGTCATCTTCAACATAATTTATGTCACTAATGATAGATCTTTCAATACCTATAAATTTTCTTTTAGTTTCTGTTTCCAAGTCCGAATTTAGAATGCTTTTAAATACTTTTTCTCCAGAAAAAGCATAAACATCACTATTCTTTATTTTTACTATATACTCATTAATTAACTCATCTAAATTTTCCTCTACATATTTTTTTAATTCAAATAATGATTTGCTATCTAAATATTTAAAAAACCTACTTAAAATATCACTTTTTGATTTGTTAGTCGTAATTCCAGATCTATAGATTATATTTATTACATTTTCTAAATTAATAGCAATTAGTCGTTTTTTAATTAAAATTTTAGTGATATTTGAAGATATCTCTAAATCGGAAACATCATTAAATTTAATCTTTATTCTATCTAATCCCTCTAATATTGCTTCTTTATCTTCAAAAAAATCCAACTCCATTATCTTACTATTATTTGCCATATATTTATTAAAATCTGTATTTGATTCAATGTTTTTATACTCACATGCAATTCCTGCAAATTTTAATTTAAGATCAGATGATATAGAACCTGCATTAAAGACCTCATAAAAACTATTAAACCCTATCTTTAATAATATATCTACTAAATTTTTAAGCTTGTCATAATCATAACCATTTATATATTCAATTGCTTCAATATCGTTTGTTGATACAATAACGCTAAAAATATCTATTATTTCTTTTCCTTTTTGTTTTTCAATTAATTCATCCATTAGGTCATAATTTACGATATCTTTCCTTAGGTAGTCTTTTTCTTCAAAATATTCTGTCACAGTTTCAGGGTTATTTAGTTTGAAATCATTTTTAATCTCTTTACCCGACAGTACTCTATTAATAAATGTATTATCATTTTTCCCCAAAGAACCTTTGTGAAAATATCCTTTGTATCTCCAATAATTTTCATCAACTAGTCCTGATAATAATAAGAATCTTATCAAGGAATAATAATGATTATTTATAACTTGTTTATACTCTTCTTTGCTCTCATAAAAATACTTGCTTAATCCTTCTTCATTTAATTCAGAAAGAAGTTCACTTGTTTTAGCAGTATGCCTTCTACCTAGTTCTTCATTTAGTTTATCTATTTCATTATCTAAACTTTTTATCTTAAGATCTAGATTTTCATAATTAATTTGCTCTAATCTCTCTTTCAGACTAGAATCTCTTTTTCCTAACTCTTCTATAAAGGTATTAAATGTATAATTTTTACCAGTACTACCATAATATATAAGTCTACTTGCTTCTTTATTCCGATACCAATTATACATCAACTTTCCAGTTGACTCATTGACATTAAAATTGTAACCTTTTGGAATATTAACAGATAAAAAATCCGAAACTCTAGTTATTAACTGATTTTTTAGCTCCTCGCGTTCTGTTATTTTTTCTTTGAATGATTCTTCATATTTAACGATTAAAGTATCTCTTTTATTTAAAACTTCATATAAATATCCTTTATCGTATTCTAAATCTTCAAATTCCTTTGGGAATACATTTTTTAGTACTATTAAGGCAAAAAGCTCATTAGCGTAAACATCTGTTTCTATACTTTTTGAATAGATTTCGTATTCATTTCTAATAGAATATAAAAGCCTCATATCATCAATATATATTGATATTTGTTCTAATATTTTAGGATTTAATTTTAATTTATCATCTTCAATATCAGAAAAAATTTCTAATACTTTCCCTCGGGAATTATAAGAAGTAACTGCTGGTATGATTGGAATCATCAAATCGAAAAATTTTGTTCGATCTTTTGATTCAAACAAATCATCTCTGATTACATAAATGAATCGTACAATTTCACTAGATTTAGCATTTACGAGACTATTAATTTCTCTAAGTCTAATAAATATAGATATATTTTTAAATCTATCTAAATCCTCAAAAATTATCGTATTCACATCAGATGCAAGAATTAGATACACAATTTCTTGTGCTTCTAAATCCAATACTTCAGCAGCATCATAATCCATCAATTCAGACTCAGCCCCTTTAAAATTAAATCTCGTAAATTTTAAAGATATCCTTCTTGATAGCCATACTGCAGCTATAGATAATGAAATTAATAAAAAGATTAGAATTGATGAGTTAGACCATAAAATGACTTTCTCTACTTGTATTAAATCAGAGTAGAAATAGTCTAGTAAATCCCTATTAAATAGAGAGTATAATCCAATAGCAAACATGCATAAACATGCCGCGAAAAATAATACTTGCCACCATTTTCGCTTATCTTTAACTCTAAACTTGCTCAATGGAATCTTATGAGAAGGTATTTGGTATAATATTTGGTTTATAACTTGACGTTCCGCAATCTTGATTTTATTAGATGAATCACCGTTATTTTCAAAGTCTGCAATTGCAACATTTATAATATTTCCCTTCTTAAACTCAATTTTTTTATTAAAATATGTTTTAAGAAAACTACTTTTACCAGAACCATATATCCCTGTTATCGCTATGTTTTTAACATCTTCTTCTAAATAAGCCTCATCTAATGCTTTTTTTGATATTTTATAAGAAGGATGTTTTGTATCAACAAGCCTTGGGGTTAGTCTATGGAATTTAAAAGCCTCTATTTTTAACATTTCTTCCTCCTTTTCTTACAGTGCTTTTTTTAAAAAACTGGACTTAATCGCCGAAGTCGTCATCGTATTGTTTAACTAAAATTAATTCATAGCTAAATACTTTTTGAAAATACTCCGCATTGCAATTACTCTTGAAATTACTTCATCCATTAACTCATGATAATTTGTCTGATTATCGAAATCTAAATCTTCAATTTTTGTAATGATTCTACTTGCTTTTTTATTATCTAATCTTTGCCAGTCCAATGAAAATAGCAACTGTCTTTCTATCTCATCTCTTTCAGTAAATAATTCATCAAAAACCTCTTTGTTGTCTCTGATATATAATTCTACACCAATATATCCACCTTTATTAACTAGTGTAATACTAATATGTGCTTCGCTTGTACCAATAGAAACATCATACCAATGATCTATGGAAGCTTTTCTAGTATTGAATGGTTTACCTTTCTTAGTAACTACATCATTAAATTTTGTCCAGAAATTTAATCGTTCGGCCTGGGATCGATTCATCTCAATATCAGATTTTATTGACTTAGTACTCTTTATGAAATCATTAGGTTTTTCTATAATTTCAAATTTTGGTGCTGGTAAAGAATTACCTATTCTATATGCGTGAAGTTCAATTAAGAAAAAATTTATCTCCGTTACCATGTTATTATTCAACCATTCAATCGCACTTCTATGTTCTTCTCTAGCATTCTTGACTATCCAAATAATAACTTCTGCATCTAAACCAGAGGCATAGGTAATTATCTTACCTAAGTGATCATGATTTGAGTCCTCTAGTTGATTCTCAATAATAACTTTTGTATCTGTAGGCTCATCAATTGCTACTAAATCACAACGATATGCACCAACATAAGCTTCTTTTTCAATATCTGTGAGAGTTAATCCAACAATATTATTAAGTTCTTCTATATTTTCTGATTTTGAAAGCCAGTTAGAAAAGTCATACTGTTCGTGTTCCCAAAGATCTCTAATATCTACTTCAATTAATTTTCCAATTGTCATTAACATTTTACCTACTTTCATATTTAATCTAATTTTTAAGAAAACCCCATATCCTTCACTGGTGGATATGGGGGTTTAGCTATACAGGATCACTCAAACACTTCATCTAATTTTTCTTCTAATGTTCCATCTTCTGCATATGGATAAGCATCTAATTCTACAAAGTTCTTTTGGTTAATGCCTTCGGTCAATTCACTAAAGATAAAACTCGTCGCAATTCTGTAAATAATTTCTGTGGGAGCTAATCCATACACTTGGTTCTCTAGTATATGTTTTAGACGGTCATACTCATTAGGGTATTCTGACTTGATTACTTCACTGTTATACAACCTTTTAACAACTTCTGTGATGTATAAACCTGACTTCATATACAAATCAATAAAGGTCTTAGAGGAATCATCGTAAATACCTGGATTTTCATCTTCTAATTGTTGTACCATCTTTTGAACTACCCATTTAGGCGTATAAATTTGATTGGTATTTTGAGGTGGAATATAGTCATAAATATTCTCTTCGGTCTCTTCAAAGTAATTTGATAACTCAGATTTCTTGCGTAAAAATTCAAGTAGAGATTCATTAAATACTACTTCGTTAAACAAGTTACCATTAAATTGTTGTTCTTCACCTTCATCATCAACATACGTACCACCATCTCGTAAGAAAATAAACTCTTCTAATGTAACACCTGTAACATCATAAAATACTTCATCACTGACGTACTCATCAAAGTTCATTAAGTTTAAATCTTCATCGCCATAAGCCATAATGAAACTAGGTATCGCTCTAGAAAATCCACGTAAATTAGATCGAATATCATCTTCAACAGTATTCTTTTTCTTTTCTTCTTGTTTTACTTCATGTTCTTCAATGATTTCTGTAGTCGTTTCTAAAACTATTTCCTCTATTTTAGCTTTCAAATCACTATAGGTTTCTTCAATAAAGGTTTTGTTTTCTTCCTCAACTTTTTCAGGGTCTTCTAATGCACCGTCATCTTCTAATTGTGCTTTACGGTCTGCTTGACGTACTTTTAACTCTGCTTCGAATGTTTCGGTTGCTTTATCGATCTTTTCTTTAGCAGCACGTTCCTTTTGCTTCCGTTGGTTAATAGTCAGCCCATACTCCGTGCGCATTTTATCAAAGCTTGGCTCTAATTCTTTGCTTAGGGCATCACTTAACTTTTCTCGAACTTGAATATTGGTTGTAAGACCTATGTCTGTAGGTTGAACAATCTCCTCGATTTCTTGTCTCTCGTAAATCTTGTCACCAAAAAGTCTGTCTCTTTTCTCTTCGACAACTTCATCTTCTACAAATGCATTTCCTTCTTCATCTACGTTTAAATCTTTTACATCTTTCGAATCTACTTTATCTTTATCTGTCGTTAATTTACCCTGCTCTGTTTTTTCAAACTTATTGATAATATCTAAGGCCTTTTTAGATCGGAAAATACCAGCAATATTATTAAATAATAGGTTACTCATGAATCCACGACGAACAACCTCTCTTGATTTTATTCTTTTTGGTAAAGTCAGGACTTGTTTTGCATCTAACTCAGTCATCTGACCGTCAGTATCTTCACCAATGACTGGAAAGAAATTTAGCAAACGCTTTATATTCTCTTCACGTTCCTCCATTGTTCCACTTCCGCCGGAGGTTGAACTATTTAAATTATTCGCAAATTCATCAATAATATCCAAAGTTCTCTCAGGTGCAAAATCAAAAATGTAAGCATTTTGCTTTCGATAAGTTACTGGATTACCTTCAGCATCTCTATCCGACCATTTATGAGGATTTTGGGCACGAAATCCAGCTTGCATATAGAGTGCCGGTGACTTCACGTTGCTTAACATCAGAACACCAGACCACTCAGGGACGGTTACACCTGTTGTCAATTGGCCAACTGTTAGAGTAATCGTTTTGTCATTATTAGCGATTGCATTTTTTACACGTTCTAATGCACTATTTCGACCGTCAACATTCTCTTCATCAACTTCTATCTCTTCTCCGTTAATCTGTTCGAGTCTTCCATCTCCAGCTACAGAAACAACTTCATAGTTTTCAAATACGGGGTGATTTCGTAAAATATTAGCAAGGGCTTTGGCACTGTCAACTCTATTCAACAACCATAAAGTATGCTTTAATTCATTTCTTAATTCTGGAGTAGAAAATGGATATTTTTGATTACTTGTTAAAGAATCTAGCCAATTTAAGATATCTGCTTCATAAATTAAATTACCCTTATCATCAGTAGCAAAAAATTCATTCAGATCAAAAGCATAATCCACATTCGTCTCTTCATCTAAATCTGCGCCTTGTTTAATTTGTTCAACAATCATGTTCGACATTTGATATGTATACATATTTAAAGTAGGTAATTCTTCATATGGATTATGTTCATCAGTTTCGCTTTCATCCCAGTTCGCTTTAGCTTCTTGTTCATCCATATAAGACCAGTTAAATATTTGATTGGGTTCAAATTTGTCACTAGCAATTTGTTTAAATGGTGTTCCTGAAAGATGCAATATGTAGTCCGTTTGAATTCTATCTAAAGCAAACTCAGTTTTATTTGTATCTACAGCCTCATGAGCTTCATCAATGACTACTAAATCCCAAGGTAACTGTTTAACCCAACGCAACTTCGGAATATTTCCTCCAAAAAATTCAGAACCTTTCAAATCTTGTAAACTTACAAAGGCAATTTGAGCTGGATTATCAGAGTCTATCACTTTGTCCAAATAATCTTCGCGACTTAATATATCCCTATTTGAAATCGCAGGACTATCACTTACAAAATAGTAAGTATGTTCTTTATCATACTTAATAAATTTCTCGTAATCATCCACCCATGAATTTCCGACTGCTGGTCTATTTGTTAATATTAAAACATTTGAAAATTCCATTTCTTTAATCAAATCGTAAGTAGTTAAAGTTTTTCCAAATCTTGGTTTAGCATTCCACAAAAACTCCCCTGACTCACGACTTTTGAAATATCCAGCAGTCATTTCAACAGCTTCTCTTTGTTCTTGTCTTAAAACGTAACTCTCAGATTGTATAGAATCTTCTAACTCATGAATGTCTTCTTTTAACATAAATGCAGAAAACATTCTCTTTGATTTACTTACATCATTCTCAAAATCAAACCACTCAGTACCGCTCTCTCTAGGAATACCTTTACGAACCAAGTAAGCATGGAAATCATGATCATTGAAATAATAACCATCATTAAACCGTGCGACATAGTCCCACAATTTTTCAGGAGTTATACCTGCCGTATGGGTTTGTTCACGAATACGTCTATCCACGTCTCTCTCTGTGTAACCAATTTTAAACCAGCCCTGTTTCTCCAGGTTGCTTGGTGTTCGATAGGCATATATTTTTGGAATAATACGTGTCTTGGTATTAATATTCGGTGTTTGCATATTATTCCATCTCCTTAACAATGGTCTCAATGTAATTAATATCATCATTATCAAGATTATACTTTTTGTACAACTGACTATCTATATCAGAAATAGATCCCATCCAATCAATATCTGAATCTGATTGAAAGTTTTGAAGTGGTACATAGCTCCAAACATCTTTACGAGCATTATCAGGGGTAGCTTTTTTAACGCTTAACATTACTCTAGCAAATTTACTTTTAATATATTTATTTAATGCTATAGCTTCATTTTCTGTGTCAAAATTCCCGAGAGTAATAAAGGTTTGAGTAGGTATCATATGTGGTTCGGCCACAAAGGGTTCACTTAATGCCTCTCCGATAGCTCCTGTACCATTTGATTTAGCAACAAAGACTTTCCATTTTCCAATTGTTGGATGATCTTGAATATATTTTCTACGTATCCATTTAACTTTTCTTTTATGGTTTTGGCGACCAAGTATTCCAATAAAGTCCTTTAAATTCTTTGGATGTTCATCCAGAAATATATCAGAAAGTTTATCAAAAATATTTGATGTAATTGATAAGCGTTCAGATTTTTTAACCTTATTTTTCATCTCCGGGAAATCTTTATAAACCATATCTGACAGTCTATAGCTACTACGATTATGATGAATTAAGTTGATAGATTTCTCCATTATTGATGATACTTTGCTAGTAATTTTCTCCAATTCTTTGCTGCGAATAAATACTTCAATGTGGCCAAATTCTTTCTCATTATCATAATATGTTATTGCCACTCCACCCTTTATATCAGTGTTTTTGAAAATATTCCCACTGTATTGATCAAAATATAAAACTTTTAAATGTGGATTATTCAGCATTTCTTGATTCCAACTGCTTTTAGTTTGTCCGGCATCGGATAAAAATCTTGCTGGAGTAATTAAGAGAGCTTTATTTGAAATTTTATATGCTTCGTCCATAAAGTAAGGATAAATTGGAACATCTCTATTATTTCCTTCAGTTGTCATTTGGTAAGGAGGATTCCCTATTACAACATCAAACTTCATTTCTGTGTCATTCCTTTCCGAGAGCAATTTGAATTCGATTGTCTTGTCTACTCCCCACAACTTAATATTAGCTAGTTTAGGTGTGATATATTCTTCAGTTTCTATCTCTTCAAATAGATTAAGTTGAGTCCCACTTTCTTCAAGGCCCCCAACCGAATATGGTACTTCATATGTTAAGCCGTCCATTTGAAATACATTCAGACTTATTATTTTAGTAATTTCTAATAGTATTTTCTCTTTTGGGAAAGCTCCGAACATATAAAAATAATTATCGATAAATGTTAAGATTAAATTTTCTCTAGCTAGTAGAAGTGAGTCTCCTTGATATTCATAACCATAACTGGCTTTATAGATTTCAACAGCTAGCTTCAGCCATTCTTCTTCTAATTCTATTTTTTTATTCAATTTTTTAAATTTTATATCTATGAATCCTGATCGGTCTTTTAAAGGTATTACTTCGCCTGTTTCCATATCATAGCGGTTTACCATATATGGAGCTTCTCCACATGTAATTTCTAGCCATTTAGTTTGAATAAAATCAGCTAAAGGTAATTTTTCCATATCCTTAAGTGCAGCATTTACTTGTAATTTAATTACCCATGAGGGTGTGAACACTTCTGCTTTATTACGTTGACGTTCAAGTTGGAGATCTATATCTTTATCTACTCTTGGTCGAATGAAACCTTCGTACCAACCAGTAATTAGATTGATTTTAATCTCTTGATCATCTCGGAATGAATATCCATGATTAATATAGCTATCTGTTCCCCACTTTATATTCTTACCAGTGGTATGATCCTTAAGCAGTAAACTTAATAGTGATTCATTTTCTCTTATATTAGTTGAATCACTTAAATCTGATAGCGACAAGCTATTATCTTCTCTCAAGAAGCCACCTCCTTAGCTTTTTGGTTAGTTATTATATTTTCTACTACTGTTAAACGATTTTTACCGCATTGTTGCTTAAGTATCGTAGTAAAATCATCGTTTTTTATTATTTTACGTTGGTTATTTTTATAAATTATGATTATATTTTCTTCTAACTCTTCATCTGTTAGATTATCTACCCAATATTCATCAACTATTTCATTAATAATAGCTGCAACTTCCCGTTGGGTACGGTAAAATTTCTTTATTTTCACAGAATCACCTCTGTCATATTTAATTCTTACTTTTACTATACTTTAGATACGTTTAGTAATCCCTGAATAATTCATACCTCTAATTTCAGAGGCCAGTTTATTATGTTTCTGTTATATTTTGCAGTTTTTCTATTATATACATTGAGATATTTCAATTTTTTGATTCTATTCGTTGATTACTCGAGAAATTCCAGGATAACTTGAATTTTGGGCGCACTTCTCCCTGGGCATTGTTCATTTTTTTAAAAATGAATATTTATTAAATATACTGTCGAATCCCTTGGATTCGCCTGAATGTATTATAAAACTCGGCCTGATAAACGTGCGAACTTGAGAGCTTCAAATACATTTGTCTAGCTGTACGGACGATTTTTCCTGCTACTTTGAATAACCGAAGTCGGATGGTATTCACTTGGAGCCCTTTCCAATTAGAATCAAAACAGCTTGTACGTAAGAAATTCACCAAATTATAAGCCAGTAGACTAATCATCATACGGGATTCGTTTGCTAGAAATCCTGGACTATCAGTTTTATCGAAAAAGAAACCGTTCTTGGCTTCTTTAATGTAATTTTCCATGGTGCCGCGTTTATTGTAAGTTTCAAACACGCTTTTCGCTGAAATGTTTTCAGAAAGATTGGTCACAATAAAGGCATGGCTAAAAAGTAATTCACCGACTTCTCGTGTCGAACGAATGCAAACACGACGAGGCTTTGTCCATGAAGAAGCTTGATAGGAAACTGAGTGATAGTAAACTTCTTTTTCATCCCAAGGATGATTATTATCATAGAACACAAATTCTTCTGCCAAGCGGTATAAGTTTCGATTGGCTTTGAGTCGAATGACGTAGTAATTGTCATGTATATCGCATAGATCGTAGACAGCCGGCGTTGCAAATCCACTATCTCCACGTACTAGGATATCAGTCGTTGGAACCGTTTGGTTATAGTGTTCTAACAGTGGTTTAAGAAATGCTTTAACCCCATTGGAAGTATATTGATTACCTGAACGGAGTTTAGCTTTTAAGAAGTCACCGGTCAGCCCATCAAATGCGACTAATGGATGATAGCCATTCGTTCCATAATGAGCGTTGTAAGCTGTTTGTTCTTGGTTACCGAAGGTATCCGAATGCGTAGAATCCAAGTCGATAATCATGTTTGTATCATTACGCACTAGACGGGCTTTGTCGATTAATGTTTGATTGAGCTCCTGAAGTGTGAGGATTGTATCTTGTCCCACTCGATTAAAAAATCGTGAGATAGACGACTGAGAAGCTAATGGCTCGTCACTTGAAAGAGTCTGTAAAACTGGGTCATGTTGCAGAATATTTGTCGCAGAATCTGTATCATAACCTGCTATAATCTGCAGAATTAATTGCTTCAACAGTTTATGATTTGTATGTGTCCAATATTTTCGATCGTCTTGAAAGGTAACTATTTTTTCAGCGAGTTGAGTAAATTGGAAAACATCCATCATTTCATCTATAAGAACTAAGCCAGAATCACTGGATAAACGACCACCTGTATGAGAGACATGTAAATCATTATTGAATTTTGCAGCAGTTTCTTGTAAAGTAACCATTGAGAGAACTCCTTTCTATTGGTTGTTTGTCGTGAATTAACCATATCAGAAAGGGGTTCTTTTTTCATCACCTAATGGGTGATGGACAAGATGGAAGTCAAGCTTACGTAGCAGTAGGCGACGTTGTTTACGATGTTACAGATGCAGAAGGATGGGAAGACGGTGTCCACGAAGGTGGAATCGAAGCTGGAAATGTTTATGCTGAAGAAGACTTCGAAGAATCTCCACATGGTACAGAAGTATTAGATAACGTACCTATTGTAGGTACAGTGGATCGTGGAGAATAACAAATAAAATATTGTTAGAACTGGGACAAAAATTTTCAGTTTCTGAATAAACAAAGAGGCGTTCAAAATCTAAATGATTTTGTGACGCCTCTTTTATTTTATCGATTCATTGGAACCTCGTAAGAACAAACTAAAGTAGCTGTTGTCTCAGCCACTTTTTCAGTTTCTTGTCTAATCGTTATACTCGGTGATTTGTCTACTTTTCTATTTCAAAATCTTTATTGCTCATGACTAAACATTTGTTTAGCTATTTGATCGTACTCTTCTAAACCAGATGTCATCGCAAATTCTGCAATTGTAATCCCTTGTGTAGAAAGAAGCTCCATAATATGCTGTCTCATCTTCGGCCATGTATAACCGCCCGCTTTATTATAAGCCTCAATTAACTCTTCCAGTTGATTTTCACTGAATAACATGTAAAATGCTGTGAAATCATTGGATACATCGGCAACTTTTGCTTCAGTCCAGTCAATTATTCCATTAATTTTAAACTGTTCATCAACCAGTGTATGTCCAGGGAACAGGTCCCCATGAATAAAGCCTGTTTCTTTTGGCCACATTTCTTCATCATCAATCCACTTCTGCCATCTTTCCCACAAAGACTTATTCACTTTATATCGATTATTTACTGTATCCATCCGTTCTTTCATGGATGTTTGAAGTTCTGCTGCAGACTGAACAGGAAGTCCTGCTGCTTTGGCTTTTTCTTTAGAAGCGCCATGTAAAGTAGCAAGCGCCTTTCCTAAGCTTTGAATATAATTCTCTGGAACCTTTTTAATATCGAAGACCCAATCCTGTTCTTGTGTTTCTATATCCGTAGTGACTGCTGGTTTTCCCTCTAATTTCTTGTAGGCAATCAATTCTTCTGTAAAAATTTCCCAATTTGGAACTTGAAAATCACTATCCAACTCATTTACAAGATCAAGAATACTTTTTTCAATTTGTACTTTTTCAAATACATCTTTTCTTCTAGGAATACGAAGTACCCATTCTGTACCATTTTCATCTGTTCCAAATACAACTTGGAAGTCTAATCCCATATTAATAAATTCTAGTGACGTTTCATCGATTTGTAAATGATGATGTCTAGCTAATTTCAAAACATTATTTTCCATATCCATTCACTCCTATTCAGATTTTTTCCTTTTAACACCAGACGCTTAAAAATAGCCCCTCATTCAAAATAAGGGCATCATGAGCTTAGTACTCAACCAAGTTTAATCGTTGATCTCTTATCTCCCATATCTGTTCGGCCACTCGTTCCATAAAATATTTATCGTGTGAGGTAAACAGAATCGTACCTTTGTAACTTTTCATCAATAACTCCAAGGCTTCAATTGTTTGTACGTCAATAAAATTCGTCGGTTCATCTAAGATAAGGACATTACTTGGATCTGTAAATAACTTCGCAATGACTAACCGAGTAACTTCTCCACCACTCAAATCGACCACTGATTTCTTTACAACTTCTGTTTGATCAAAACCTAAGTTATTTAAAATGCTTCGAATAACCGGTTCCTCCAAATGTGAATCTTGTTTTAAATACTCTATCATTGTTTTGTCTTGTGATAGTTGGTAAGCCTTTTGTTTGTAAACGGAAAAGACGATTTTATTCGATAAGGTAATACCTTCCCCATCATTTACAATATACTCTAACAACGTTGATTTCCCAGACCCATTTGGACCAGTTATACCAATTCGTTTTCCTAATGGCAGTTGAAAACTCGCTTCGTCAAATAATACCTTAGAGCCCCTTTGAATCGTAACTTTGTGTCCCATAATCGGGAAGTCATTATGCATCTCTAAATTTTTAGGTTGTGGAAAGTTGATGACTTTTTCTTCCGCAACATTTTGAACCTCATCCAGTTGTTCTGCTCTTTTTTGTATGGCTTTCGCAGCTTTATGGGCTGCTTTTTGAACCGTATCTTTTTGTTTGGAAGAAGCCAGTCGATCAGGTTTTACAGCTTTGTTTTTCTGTTTAGTACTTACGCTGGCCATTTTTTCAGCCTGCGCTTGTTTCTCTTTCGCCGCCTGTTCTAAATGTTGTTTTTCTTTTGTGAATTTTTCAAACGCATTTTGTTGTTCAATTAATTCTTGTTTTTTTAATGCTTGATAAGCAGAATAGTTACCTGGATAAACGGTCACTTTCCCGTTATTCACTTCCCAAATTGTGTCCACGACTTGATCTAAAAAGTAACGATCATGGCTAACTACAATCAGCGTACCATAATAGTATTTTAACTGATCCACTAGAAATTGAATGCCATCGGTATCTAAATGTGTAGTAGGCTCATCCATTAATAAGCCAAATTGGTACGTCGAAAAGTACTCTGCGAGGCGCAGCCGTGTTTGTTGCCCGCCACTGTAATTTTCAACTTCATGTTCTGGGAGATCTAAGCGCGATAAATACTCGGGGTCAATCTTCTCATAATCCGGCTTCATTCCTTCTTGAATTTGTTCATAATATTCAAAATAAATCGTACGATGAACTGTACCAATATCAGGTTTTAACTTTCCACAAATAAGATTAAGCAAAGCACTCTTACCTTCTCCATTTCCACCAACGATTCCTATTTTTTCATTTTCGTAGACCTTCAATTCATCAATCGCTAAAATATCTCGACTCATAAAACTTTTTTCAACATTCTTTAATTCTAATACTAATTTATTCATGCTTTCTCACTCCTGTATATTTTATACCTGTTATAGCAACTTCATTTAGGCAATAAAAAATACAGGTCAAAGTCTTATCGGCTTTAATCTGCATAAATGATCTTATTATGAGCGTATGAAAAGACAGTTACCCCTCTATGGGTCAAACAACTGTACGTTTAATGAAAAGCCCAATACAGAAAACTTAAGCATGACAAAAAGGCCAATCTAATCGATAAGATTGATCTGCTTCTTATTGCCATCCTTAACGTAATCTCATTGAGTTAATCATTTTTTCAACGCTCCTCTGTTGTAATGTATTCATAATATATCACAACTGTTTTCGTTTCTCAAGAAATTCTTAAGAAAAAGTCTATTTCTACACCATTAAATATTATTCTTCGTCTTTATTTTTTTATTGTTTTTCTTTCTTTTCTACTTCTTTTTTATTGGCCCCTTCAAATGCAGCGCCTATGGTAATTCCAATCGCCACAAATGCCATATTATCTAATGCAATACCTAGAGCGACGCCCAAGGTTATACCGATTGCCATTCCAGCACCTGTATATTTATAGCCTTTCTTTTTGTCTTTATCTTTTTTGTCATCATAAAGCTCTTTAGAAAGTCTGTTATGTTTGTATCCAGTCTATAATATCTATTGGTTGTTTGAAAATATAATCTGCTGAGTCAAATTTTTCTGTTGTTTTTGCACCCCATAATGCAAGTCCGAATTTGATTCCTGCTGCTTTCGCACTTTGCATATCGTAGATTGAATCACCTATATATATTGTTTTGCTTGGTGGAGCATTTAGCCGCTCCATGCATGACAGCAACGGTTCAGGGTGTGGTTTGTGTTTCGTTGTATCATCCGCAGTAATCATCTCTTCAAAATACGAACTAAGCCCTAACGGATCAAAGGTATCAACCATTCCCTGTTTAGTTTTAGATGTAACAATGCCTAATTTGATTTTTCTTTTTCCTAAATGGTCAATGACAGTTTCTAAATCTGGAAATAATGTTGCATCCTTTGAATACTCTGTTTCCAATTGAGCCCATTTTGAATGAACGCGATCAACCTCTGGGATATTCAAGCGATTCAAAGTCTCTTTGCCCGGAATACCTAAAGCAAAGCGTAAATTCCCTAGTTTATACTGCCGTCCTTCTTCTTTTAGAGTTTGTTGCAGAGAATTTAAGACTGCTTTTTCCGTGTCTAAAATAGTTCCATCCACATCGAAAATGATATAGTTTTACATCTCAAGCCCCTTGTCTATTCTTTATTTTTAACAGTAAACATCTTTTTGGAGTCGCTGCATCGTATGCCATGTAGACATTTTGTTTATAGTATTTCGGTTAAGTTTAATAGTCCGACCTGAATAATTCATACCTCTAATTTCAGAGGCCAGTTTATTATGTTTCTGTTATATTTTGCAGTTTTTCTATTATATACATTGAGATATTTCAATTTTTTGATTCTATTCGTTGATTACTCGAGAAATTCCAGGATAACTTGAATTTTGGGCGCACTTCTCCCTGGGCATTGTTCATTTTTTTAAAAATGAATATTTATTAAATATACTGTCGAATCCCTTGGATTCGCCTGAATGTATTATAAAACTCGGCCTGATAAACGTGCGAACTTGAGAGCTTCAAATACATTTGTCTAGCTGTACGGACGATTTTTCCTGCTACTTTGAATAACCGAAGTCGGATGGTATTCACTTGGAGCCCTTTCCAATTAGAATCAAAACAGCTTGTACGTAAGAAATTCACCAAATTATAAGCCAGTAGACTAATCATCATACGGGATTCGTTTGCTAGAAATCCTGGACTATCAGTTTTATCGAAAAAGAAACCGTTCTTGGCTTCTTTAATGTAATTTTCCATGGTGCCGCGTTTATTGTAAGTTTCAAACACGCTTTTCGCTGAAATGTTTTCAGAAAGATTGGTCACAATAAAGGCATGGCTAAAAAGTAATTCACCGACTTCTCGTGTCGAACGAATGCAAACACGACGAGGCTTTGTCCATGAAGAAGCTTGATAGGAAACTGAGTGATAGTAAACTTCTTTTTCATCCCAAGGATGATTATTATCATAGAACACAAATTCTTCTGCCAAGCGGTATAAGTTTCGATTGGCTTTGAGTCGAATGACGTAGTAATTGTCATGTATATCGCATAGATTGTAGACAGCCGGCGTTGCAAATCCACTATCTCCACGTACTAGGATATCAGTCGTTGGAACCGTTTGGTTATAGTGTTCTAACAGTGGTTTAAGAAATGCTTTAACCCCATTGGAAGTATATTGATTACCTGAACGGAGTTTAGCTTTTAAGAAGTCACCGGTCAGCCCATCAAATGCGACTAATGGATGATAGCCATTCGTTCCATAATGAGCGTTGTAAGCTGTTTGTTCTTGGTTACCGAAGGTATCCGAATGCGTAGAATCCAAGTCGATAATCATGTTTGTATCATTACGCACTAGACGGGCTTTGTCGATTAATGTTTGATTGAGCTCCTGAAGTGTGAGGATTGTATCTTGTCCCACTCGATTAAAAAATCGTGAGATAGACGACTGAGAAGCTAATGGCTCGTCACTTGAAAGAGTCTGTAAAACTGGGTCATGTTGCAGAATATTTGTCGCAGAATCTGTATCATAACCTGCTATAATCTGCAGAATTAATTGCTTCAACAGTTTATGATTTGTATGTGTCCAATATTTTCGATCGTCTTGAAAGGTAACTATTTTTTCAGCGAGTTGAGTAAATTGGAAAACATCCATCATTTCATCTATAAGAACTAAGCCAAAATCACTGGATAAACGACCACCTGTATGAGAGACATGTAAATCATTATTGAATTTTGCAGCAGTTTCTTGTAAAGTAACCATTGAGAGAACTCCTTTCTATTGGTTGTTTGTCGTGAATTAACCATATCAGAAAGGGGTTCTTTTTTCATCACCTAATGGGTGATGGACAAGACGGAGTTAAAGTTTGTTAAATCAACATTAGTTAGCGTTAAAAGAAAAACTATGAATTATTCAGGAGTAATCTATTAATTTTTAAGAATGTAAAAAAAGCTTTAAAGAAGACAGTGTCTTTCTTCAAAGCTTTTTAGCTTTACATCTTGATGTGACAGTCATTTAGAGCAGAGTTTAAAGCGATAGACATATCAATGTCCGTTAAAACATCTGTAAATCGTTGTCTAATACACCAGTCATTATGAGTGATAAATCACCATAAAATTAACAAAACTTATTGTGGGTTTTGGATATAAGTTATGTTATTGTGATAACTACTATGAAATGATTTGTAGTATTCGTTTTTAGACTTTGTTATTAAATCTATTTGACTCACCAGGAGTTTCTAATCTCATTTTACTAGCAATATCAAATTTCTCATTAAGATACGCATAACCACTCCACTGACTCCATATTTGCATTCTATCTGATGTTCTAAAGCTTTTTTCTCCAATTAAGGTCCAAAACACTCTGTATTTCTGCTCTTCTAAGAATTTATGAAGATAAGTTTCTTTTATAATCAATCCATAATCTTCATCTATTAATTTTGTATCAAATGCCACTAGCTCATCTTCTACATAGAAAAATCCATCAATCGTTTTTTGCTCTAACTTTAAAATATTTATAATTTCTGAATTCGGTATTTTAAAAGAAATTGAACTCTCCTCAAGTGTACCATCGTATTGAGACTCATATAAAAAATCATTACTAGCTGGCAAGACATAATAACCAATTTCCTTTACCGGACGTTTTACTTTTTTATATTTTACTTCTTCATTATTCTCGATACCTAAAATAAAATCTTCCAAATTTGATGAACTATAATCCCGTACTTCTTCTTCATAGTACTCTCCTGTCTCAATCTCTATAGCAGACCATTCATTTTTTAATACATTATTTTTTAATGCAGAACTCCAATAATATTCTCTATTAAAAAATTCATATGAACGGCTACCCTCAGGATAGTTTCTTCCATAGAAGTTCCTAGTCTCTATATCTTCCAAACACCTTTCATAATCTTCTTCTTTAACAAAATATGCCTGGATAATGTTATAAATTTCTTGTCGCTTTCCATCGTATTTTCGTAATATATTTTCATTTTTTTCAATTTCTTTTATGTGGTTTAAAATTATCCAATTATTTCCTCGAGAATCTTTTATTTTAATTTCATTTTCAATATCATCAAATAGTGTGGAAGTCTTATTTACCCAGTCTATTATATCTGTTTCTTCTCGATCAAAATCGTCTAAAAATTCTTTCGAATATAACTCGTCTTTAGGGTTGAATTCGATTAGACTTTTATCAGGTTTAAATCTATTATTGAGTGTTGGATCAAAATCTCTAACATATGGACTCCATGGACCGCTGTAATCTTCTGAAATATCGTAATCGTTTTCTACTAAATAATTGTCGGCTACCTTAGCTAAAAGATTATATAAAGCAATCCATTGATATTTTTTACCAATGCGTTCAACTTTCCGTGTATCATGTCTTTCAGTATAATAATTATTAATGTCGTGTGGAAATAGCCTGCCATCAAAACCTATAACATTAAAAATGTAATCCATAGCATAATAATAGCCATTTTCATTATCGAAGTTTTTAAATTGATTTAGTGCTGAATCAAACACGTATCTTCCAAAATCTCCATAAATTCCTGGGCCACTATTCTCAGTATTCATAGAAGAGATAATTGCATCTATAGAAGAATCATTTTTTCCGAAAGAATCATACTCCACTCTTTCCATTTCAGGAATATCAGAAGAATTATAAGGCGGTCTGATTTTTTCTCTTGAAAAGTCCAACTCTTCGGGATATTCATATAAATATAGCTCTATAATCAATCGTGCATAATCCCTTAATAAGATATCTGGGTACACTTCATCTGCCTGAAAGATTGTTTTATATACGTAATTTACTAACTCTTTATAAGTTTCAGGAGTTCTGTCCTTCGTACGCACTAATACTCCAAAAACTACACCATATAATCTATGAACTACATATGGGTCGTTAGTATTTTCAAACTTTTTTAGTAGGTCTAAACATAATTGATAATTATCCTTAAGAATTACAATCATAGCCTTTGAGCAACGATCTCTTAACTTTCTATTACTAGATGTCAAAGTCCAGCTAAACAATATAAGCATTAGTCTAATTTGCTCATTTTTTAGAGAGTGTGTATTAACTTTCGCAGACTCAAAAGAAGAAATAATCTGACCTAGACTAGAATCACTACTTATGCCATTTATAAAATTTGTCCATAGTGAGTCTCGAGTAACCATAGACATTTGAGAAAGATGGCTATCTAAAAAATATGCATTTGTTGAATTTTTTAGCTTAATACTGTTATCTATAAGCATATTATAGAAAGTATCGATTGAAACTTCGTAGTTATTAAGTATCTTCCTTAATATTTCAACACTCGTATTTATATTTTTTCTGATAGTAAAAGATTCTATGAAACGATCTGCTAAATTGTTAGCCAAATGTATATCTTCTTCGTAAATAAAATCTAATACAGGTATAATTATCTCTCTTCCGTAACTTTCATATCCCATTTCTGAAGTAAACAATAAGGGATCTACCATGGAATAGTTAAGATTATCATCATCAATTAATACATCTAAAATATTATATTCAAGTTCATCTAAGTTAGTGCTCTTTTTGAATATTTCACTTCCAAGTAAATAATCTCGTATTAAGTTATAAGAGAATGTGTAGTATATTTCGTCGGAATTTTCAAATTTATTTATTAATCCATTTCTTACTAGTGAGCCAATATAATCATGCTTTTTAAATACTAATCCGTTGTTTTCCCAAAATGGTATCGAAAAAGTTTCTTCTTTAGAAACAGTCCATCCATTTCCTGCTAGCATTTTAGATACAAATTGAGTAAGAAATTCTTTTAATAAATTAAAGTCTTCATCAAATTCAATCTCTTCTCTAGATGATTGATCAATTTTTTCTAGCGTTTTATTAAATATCTCTTGAATGTCCATATCATATCCTGCAAAGTTTTCACAAAATAATGTTAAAAATAAAGGATTCGACATCTGTTCATTAAAATACAATGTTGGCGAGAAGGTTATATTGTAATAGTCTAGAAAAATATTTATCTGTTCATAATCAAATCTATCAAGTCCTTCATGGTTGAGTACAGATATTTTTTCTTTTGATATTAATTCTTCTGCATAATCTGATATTAATTTCTCTTCGAATCCATGTCTAAATGAAAAAGCAAATTTTACATAATTATAATTATCTAAAATTTGAGAGATTTCTTCAATAGTATTCTTCCAAATAATGTTGTCATTAGTTTCATTTATTCCATCAATAAAAACAACAATCGGCTTATTTATTAATTTTCCAAGAGCATCTAAACTATCTAATAAGTTATTTATATCTATATTAGGTATATTAAGTAGGTCGATTAATTGATTCTTAACAGGGTTATTTTTTATGAATGAATACCCTGGTAGTAAAATTGTTGGCCTGTTTTCATAAATTAAATTATTAGCGGAGATGGCGAAAGTATGTGATTTGCCAACTCCTGCTTTCCCTTTTAACAATAGAATTTTATTATCTATTAGTTTCTCTTCAAAATTTGAAAGCAATAAATTATCTAGTAAGCTCTTTATTTTTTCTAAGTCCTGCCTCTTAGAAAGCAATTTATCCCTTTCATCGTTTTCAAGTTCTGCAGAATATATTTTATCATTTAGTTCATTTAAAGAATTTCCAAGTCGTAAAAAAGCATCTGCATATTTATTTTTAATATATTCATTTAGTTTGTAATAATCATTTGTATTTTCTATCTCACCTGACTTAAGAATGTCTTCGGCAATGTTATCTAATAATTCTCGCCCCCTTTGTTTATAATAGGATTTAATTTCCTTCAGATAATTTGAAACACGAGTAGGCAATAATTCGTCGGATAATTCACTTTGACAAAATAAGCCAATAGATTTTTCTATATCAGTAGTTGCATTAAATTTCTTATTATAGCGATACGATAGCGAATTCAAATTCAATTGTACTTGTTGTTGAAACCATTCAATATCGAACTTATGTTGATTAAAAAATAATGCACTAGCATGTTTTGATGTCGCTGCTTGCTCTAGCAATTCTGTGTTGGTTATTGCAATACACTCTATAGATGCTTCTTCTAAAATCTTAACGCACTCTAAATAACTTGAATTATTAGTACTTACATCTTCATTACTAAAAAGATATACTCTATCCAGTTTACCTTCGTAATTAGCTCTAATGATTTGAAAACTTTTTTTAATTTGAGAATAGTCTATTCCTTTTGAAAAATATTTAGCCTGAAAACTTATTATTAATCCATCTTTTCCAGTAACTGGGTCAACTTCAATTCCTTTATGGTTTGGATTAGATCGCAAAATAGTACCTTCTACACAATAGTTTTCTTTGAACAACAGTCTGCTTAAACTCTCAAAAGAGCTTGTTTTATGGTTATTATTCACGTTAAAATGATCCCAAGTAATCATTTATTTTCTCCCTTCTTTAGAAATACAATTAAATTAATTATAGCATTCTTAAGCATTAACGTATAAAAGAGAAAACCCCAATAGCTTTCGCTATTGAGGCTCTTGTGAAAATCTATTTCACTGAGTCATGTTATAAAGCAAAACAGATACATATATAACAATAAAATCTACTTCCGTAGCAATTGTTATAGATTATTTTATAAAGGGTTTTGAACTAAAAATTATCTACCCATAAATTTATTGCCTAAATTACTACTGTTAAAGATACAGAATCAAAAACCATTACCATTTTCCGAGTGGTAATGGTTAGTAATGGTTAGTAATGGTTTATAGCAGTTGTAAGCAAAGTTCAGATATTAAAAAAGGCTCCCTACCAGCCTTTACAACTGTTAGGAAGCCTTTGTTGAATAATATGGAGGTGAGGGGATTTGAACCCCTGTCCAAACACTCCGATTATACAACTTTTACCACTATAGTTCATTCTCGGATTCGCGCACTAATGGTGAATAAACAAACCAATTAGATTGCTAGTCTGATTAATCTCTTTTCCTTACTCCAGACGGAAGCTTAGAACGTAACCTACTATAATAGGACTCGGAACTAGCGCATAGGTGACGCTAGGCGAATCTTAGCTCACTGTTTTTACGCAGCGAAAGCTAAAGTGTTTGTTTCTTGTTTGTCAGTTAATTTTAAACTGGTAACGTTGTTGCGAAGCCGTAACCTCCGAGCAGTAGTTGTACACCGGGCCATGCCTGTCGAATCCAATAACACCCCCGTGAATGTATCCTTTATTATATCATATATTTCAGTCTTTGGTCAACATTGGTGCATGACCTAGCTTAGCCTACATTCTCATGCTTTCAATGGTTTATAAGTGTTTAAATTTGTACTCAATATCATATATGGTAAAATATATATATACTTTAAATAATTAAATGAAAGAGGTTGATCTTATGTCAAACGAAAACAATGGAACTTTCGATAAAATTAAAGGTGCAGTAAATGAAACAGTTGGTAAAGTAACTGGTGATAAAGAGCAAGAAGGCAAAGGTAAAGGCCAACAAGCTCGTGGCGAAGTTGAAGAAAAAGTCAACGAAGCTAAAGATAGATTTAGCGATGCAAAAGATGATGCTCAAGGTCGTCTAGATGGCTTTACTAAAAAAGACGAAGAATAATTCCTAAAAAGAATAAAGAAAAACCGCTTGTCATAAGCGGTTTTTTTATTTGAAACTTTTTCTATTTTTCTTTAGTAGCTCTACCCCATTGAATGTGACGGACTAGCATTAGAATCATAAAGGCAATCCCGAAATAACCAGCAACGTTATAAACAATGTTTAATAAAGAACCAAATGAAATCATTGAACCGATAATCAAACCAATAAGGCCGATAATTAATGTAAGAACCTTATGCTTTTTAGTACCATCATCTGAGAAATTAGATACTGAATTCCAAAGTAAGGTCACAGCAGTAGTGAAGATCCCAATCATGATAATAATAACAAAGAAATATGCCAGATAAGGATGAACTTCATTAGCTAAGGATAAGGTAGGTACAGCTGATGTACCAACTAAATTGAAGGATGCCATGAAACCAAAGTAGGAAACAAGGATTGCGACACTAAAGAAGGCCCCACCAATTAGACCCGAATATGCGGCGTCTTTGCGGCTGTTAGCTTCTCCCCCAGTTTGGCTAAGAAAACCTGCGAATAAGATAAGGTTATACCCTACATAATTAAGACCTGACACAAACCAATTTCCTGAAGATGTTTGAATTTCTCCATTCGCCAAGGCGCTTTCGATAGAATTGGCTACATTTGGTAATTCATTAAAGTGAGCGATTAAACCATATATACCTAACAACATGGCAACGATAGCAATCATAGGCCCTAAATTCCCTAAGATATTGGTTAAGGCTTCTAATCCAAGCATTACAACACCTGCAACCACTACAAACATCAGTATTGAGCCAACAATGATAGGTGTATCAAATTGCTGGTTTAGTGTCGCACCGGCTCCCGCGATCATTACCGTATAAGTTAAGAAAATAACTACTATAGAAAGATATTCATAGAATTTACCAATCATTTTATTTGAATATAATTCAAAAATATCATTGGTATTTTCTAATTTATCTTGGTGCCGATATCCAGTTGTAAATAAGGTATACCCCATAAAAGCAAAGCCTAAAAACATAACAAAAATTGAAAGAAGCCCCATCCAACCTTTTGAAACAAAGTATTGGATAAGCTCCTGTCCTGTTGCAAAACCAGATCCAATGAGTGATGCCATCATTGCACCACCCACAACCATGATCGTTTGCCACCTACTACTATTTTTATCCACTTGTAAGTATTCCTTTCTTTTTGTTAAGTTTTTTTAAAAAAATACACAATATAGTATATCATAATTTATAATTTTGCAGGTAAAATAAAGCTTGTTGTATCCCATTCTCTTCGGCTTTTATCTATAATATAGAATTTATCGATAATAAAAAATGGCGAGCGCAGACAAGGTAAATTTCCTGGTTCTATAATAAATAGTGTTGGTGAGATTCAATTGAGTCTCATCGGCACTATTTTTGTGTACGCAAAAAGAAGGACATGATATCCTTATTTCAAGTAAACCTCGACGAATACTGAAAGAAGGAAAATCCATGTCCCATATAACTATTATAAAACAACTTTGCGGAATTCTCGACAATAATATTCAAATTGGTGTACCAGAGGGAATGACTATGCTTCCAACTGAAAAGTATCAAGATGTGAATTATATAGTCGTTGAAGGCATCTTAACCTTCAAGCCTAAGGCTTGTATCCAATGTGGTGTAAAGAATACAGGAAGCCATGATCTGATTAAACATGGGTTTAAGCCTACAATTATAAGATTACCTAATTCAGTTTCAAATCCGATATTGCTAAAACTAAAGAAGCAACGATTTTATTGTAAACATTGCGCGCAAACCTTTATTGCTGAAACACCTTTAGTACAGAAATACTGCTGTATCTCAAACTCAATAAAAAGTCAGATAAGTTCAGAATTAGTTGAAACACAATCCATGCGATTAATCGCTAAACGATATCACGTGTCGTCTCCAACAGTCGCTAGGATTCTACTGAAAGCTGGTAAAGGACTATCACCAAAAGGAAACTATCTGCCTAGTAACCTTGGTATAGATGAGTTTAAATCTACTAATCGAGTAGCCAATGCGATGAGTGCTGTCCTTGTGGACACCCATAATAGAAGGTTGATTGATATTATTGTTGATCGGAAACAAGCTTCTCTAATCGATTACTTTGCTTCCTTTACTTGGGCTGCTAGAAGTAGTGTGAAAACTGTTTCTATCGATTTGTATACACCCTATCTTGAAGTAATACGTACTAGTTTTCCTAATGCTAAGATTGTAATTGATCGATTCCATATCGTGAAGTTACTAAATGAGACAATTAATTCTGTTCGTATTAAAGCTATGAATATCGTGAAAAATAGCCGACCATCTGACTACAGAAAACTTAAAAAACAATGGAAGTTGTTGCTAAAAAATGCTGAAGACTTAAATTTCACTGATACATATTATGTTCGCCAATTTGGTGAAGAAATTTCGGAACAGCGCATTGTTGATTTCCTATTGAATATTTCGCCGGATTTATTAGTAACATATACTCTAATGAATGAGCTTAAGTACGCAATTTCTACGCATAACATTGAGCTATTTGATGAAATATTGAAGAGCACAAGGAAAATAACCTTGCCTCGACGTGCGAGAAGAACTATCAGAACTTTACAGAAGTTTTTACCATATATCCATAATTCATTAACTTATACCGTCTCAAACGGACCTACCGAAGGTATTAATAATAAGATTAAATTAATTAAGCGTACTGGTTTCGGATATGCTAATTTCTTTAATTTACGCGCTAGAATACTAGTCCAATTCAAACTAAAATACAAACCTTCAAACCCAGCACCATCCACTTATGAAGCAATGGCAAGCTAAGGCCTGCCAAACTATTACTATTTTCGTAGACCTTGTTGCTACAACATAATAATCTTCTTGCCTAAGGGCAAAAAAAAGCCATACACATAATCGTGTATAGCTTTTCTCTTTGAAGCTCATTTACATATTAATAAATACTAAATAACGTATTCGCGATATTTGAAATTATTTACCAACACTATTTGTAAAAGAACCAATTTCCTTGTGTACTCACCATTTGACTTTATATGATTAAGAGATATCCTCATGATCAAGATCAGTTTCTTGGTCATTAATTTCTTTACGGGCAAAGTGGTCTGTTTGGTTAAAAGCTTCTAGGTGGTATAAACCATCTTGATATCTAACCACGGACACACTAGCATTATCTAGCATTGAATCAATTTTAAATTGTGGGATTAATTCGTGGATCATATTACGGATAGTCATCCCGTGACTCACAATTAGAATCGTTTGATCAGTTTCTCTGTGTTTAGTGATCACGTCGATCAAACCTAATTCCACGCGCATCCAAAATTCCATAAAGTTTTCCGCATCATGGTATGGATCCATTTCTTTGAAGGCATTCAATTCTAAGCGCACACTTTCATCTGAAGTTGCGCCAGTATAGGAACCATCTTTACCAGTAACAATCTCTGTTACTTTGTCCCATAAACCTCTTGCATCTAATCCTTCAAAAGAACCAAAGAAGACTTCTCTAAACTCTGGACGTTTCTCAATTTCAATATCTTTAGCAGTTGCCTTATTTTCGTCTAGAATAAGTTCTGCTGTTTTTACCGTACGTTGTAAATCACTGGTATATACTGCTGAAAATTCTACATCGGCCAATCCACGACCACTGCTACGTACATCTTCTTCTCCGCGTGGCGTTAGTGGCGCATCAGCCCACCCTTGCATACGTCCATAATAGTTTAGATACGTTTCTCCATGACGCATGAAGTAAATCGTCACACCTTTTGACATGAATAAATTCCTCCTCAAATTACACTACTCTTGGTCTTATTGTACCATTTCTATAGGCATGAAGTAATTTTTTTAACTGGGCGACTTGGTCTTCCAGTTTAACCCCTACATCGGTTTGGCGCACTTGTAATCGTTCTAGCTCTTTATCGATAATTCGACGTGTAGATACGATATCTGTTTCATGTTCCACTGCATCCTCAATACTAGAGAATGGCTGGTGGCTCACTAATAACATACCAAACGAATTATATAGTAAGGTATAACCTGCTAGGCCTGTGGTTGGTTGATAAGCTTTTGAAAAACCGCCGTCAATCACTAAGAGTTTACCGTCCGCTTTAACTGGGTCTTCACCCTTACGCTCTTTTACCGGTGTATGACCGTTTACAATGTGCCCTCGATCTGGATGAATACCAAACTCGCTTAAAATCAATTCAGCACACTCTTTGTCATCACGTAAACTATAGTAAATATTTTTTGGCTCATGATGTGTTTCAGCATCCTCAATATAGTAACGCTCAAACGTCGTCATCTTGGTCTTTCCAAATAGCGACGACCCTTCCCCTTGCCAGATATACCACATGTAATCCAAATCAGGGTTTTCGTCTTCATTTGGTCCTTGAGCCGCAAAAGCTTGACGCATAGACTTCTCAAATTGATCCAACAATTCCCGTCCTGCATATGAACGGCCGTGAATTTCAACCGCCTTAAATGACATATCTTCATTCATCGGAATACAACCGTGATATAACAGGTTTTCATTGTAGACTTTATACAATGACCCCTTACTATATAGGTAGGCAATATGCTTTTGCAGACGGTCAGAGTTTAAGAAACCAGCTTGCAATTTAGCCATCACAAACTCTTCATCCTCGGTTAGTTTGAACGGATCTGCCGGGTCTACCGTAGGGAACGTCGTATTCTTCAAGTCATATTCCTTCCCACCAACGAGTACAGTCCCTTTTTCCAAGTCTAATTTATCAAGGAATAGGCGGTTGTCGGTTTGGAATTCAGGGTGGCGTTTAATGACTTGCGCTTCTAATTTAAATTGAATAATCGTGATTGCCTGCTGCATCTTGGCAATTTGTTTTACTTCTTCTGGAAAATGGTCTACCGTTTCGTCAATCTTAGGCATGAATTCTGCGATAGAGTCATCCGGGTATGTAGCCTCCGCGAATGCCACCAAGGGTCTCAGTGAAATACCATAGCCATCCTCGATGATTTCTAAGTTGTCATAACGGGCACAAATCCGTAATACGTTGGCGATCAAGACGCGTGACCCTGAAGCAGCCCCCATCCAAATGGCGTCATGGTTCCCCCATTGGATATCGATGGATTTCTGAGTAGCCAACAAGTCGATAATTTTATCAGGTGACGGCCCACGGTCATAGATGTCCCCTAAAACGTGTAAATGATCGACAACAAGTTCTTGCATCAATTCAGACAAGGCTTCAATTAAACGGTTTGCTGCCCCTAATTCGATTACATTTTGAATGATGTTCCAATAATAAGACCCCTTGTTGGTCAAGACAGAATCCTTAAATAGCAACTCCTCAAGAATGTAAGACATGTCTTTTGGCATAGCTTTACGAACCTTTGAACGAGTGTATTTAGACACAACAAATTGTCCTAACTCCACCATTCTAGAAATTGTTAACGTATAGAATTCATGCTCTTCCTCTACATCTGTAATATCCGCTAACACACGGTCTAGCTTCTCTTCAGGATAGTAGACAAGGGTTGCCAACTGGTTCATTTCATTCGTAGATAACCTGTTTTGGAATACTTCACGGATCTTTTCTTTAATATTCCCCGACCCATTCCGTAACACGTGTGCAACAGCATCGTACTCGCCATGGAGGTCACTAATAAAATGTTCTGTGGCTTTTGGTAATTCCATAATCGCTTCTAGATTAATGATTTCAGTTGTTACTGAGGCAATATCGGGAAATTGCTCAGATAATAATAACAAATAACGTTCATTGTAGTCCATCACTACTTCACTCACTTTCTTTCAACCATCATACCATGTTTCGTAGAATATAAAAATTGCAATATTTCTATTTCTAACAAAGTCATGAGTATTTTTCAAAAATTGACTATTTAAGTACTTCTCACTTCCGTTTTTATAATTATATTAAATCATCTATAAACTTGCTATCGTTAAATAGTAACAAAATAGCAAAAAAGCATACCCATAAACTTTGCAGTTTTTAACATAGGTATGCTTCCTGATTAAATTTTCAATGCTCGTTGCGCTTCTCGTTTCATATCTTTCTCTTTCAAAGCACGACGTTTGTCATATTTTTTCTTACCTTCGGCTACACCTAATAGGACTTTTGCGTAACCGCGTTTAATATAGACTTTTAGTGGCACTAGGGTATGACCTTCCCTTTGTGTCTCTTTTTGTAACTTACTAATTTCAGCCTTCTTCAATAAAAGTTTACGTGGACGTAGTGGGTCATGGTTAAACATGTTCCCCTGCTCAAACTCGGAAATATGGACATTGTACATCCAGACTTCTCCGCGGTCGATTCTTGCGAACCCATCTTTTAAATTCAAGCGTGATTGGCGGACAGATTTAATTTCAGTCCCCGTTAGGACTACGCCACACTCGATTGTATCTAAAATCGTAAAATCATGATTGGCTTTTCGATTACGTGCAACGACGTTATCGTCATTTTTCTGCACTTTCTTGCCTTTTGCCATTTAATCACCTTCTAACTGTTCAAATCTTTTATTTGCGTTTACTTTGACGAATGACAAAGCTTCGTTTTTGATTTGATTTTTTGCTCTTACTATTGGTATTTTGCTTATTATTTTGCCCTTGACCGCTAGCTTTTCCGTTCTGTGGCTTGCTAGCGGACTTTTTACTCTTTTGAACTGGTTTACCTGTGTGCTTGTTCTTATTCCCATTATGGGACTTGCTAGCACCAGATTGGTCAATTCGGCGGTTGCCACCATTTGACTCTTTATCTTGTTGACGTCTACGGCTTCTATTGTTGCCTTTACGGCCCTTATTGCCACGGCCACCTTTACGGTTCTCTTGACGCTGTAAACTAGTTGATTCACTGTTATCTTCACGCTCCACAATGACAAAATCGATGTCACGTGTATCTGTGTTAACATCCATCACTTTAACAGTCACTCTGTCCCCAATACGGTAAGTTTTACCAGTATGCTCCCCAATCATTACTAAGTGGCTAGCTACAAAGTTGTAGTAATCGTCTTTTAGCATAGAAATATGGACTAAACCTTCAACTGTATTTGATAATTCAACGAATAAACCAAAACCAGTAACCGACGAAATGATTCCTTCAAATTCCATCCCGATTTTATCCAGCATAAATTCTGTTTTCTTCAAGCTATCCGTTTCACGTTCAGCATCCACACTACGACGTTCCATCTTGGAAGAATGTTCTGCGATATCAGATAATTTCATCTTCATCTTCTCTTGTTTGTCTGCATTTGGACGTGCATGACTTTCATAGAAGTGAATTAAACGGTGAACAATCAAGTCTGGGTAACGACGGATTGGGGATGTGAAGTGGGTGTAATCTTCAGCTGCCAAACCATAATGGCCGATTGGTTCAATATCGTATTTTGCTTGTTTCATCGAACGCAGTAACATCATGGATACAACCGGTTGGAAAGTCTCGCCTTCAACCTCGCGCAAGACATTTTGAATATCTTTTGGACGGATAGAAGATTTTGTCCCTTGTGGCACAATACCAAAGGCCGTCACAAATTCTAGGAAACGTTGCATCCTATCTTCATCCGGTTGCTCATGGACACGGTAGATGAATGGCAATACTTTCCTTGTGAAATGGCCAGCAACTGTCTCGTTGGCTGATAACATGAACGATTCAATCATCCGCTCCCCAACGCCACGATCAAGCATTTCAATCGCTGTGGGATGACCTTCACCGTCAACTATAATTTTCGCTTCACGAGAATCAAAGTCAATGGCACCACGGCTAACACGTTTATTGTATAAAATCTCATGTAAGGCAGCCATATTTTCCAACATATCAGTGATTTCACTGTATTTTTCCCGTAATGCTGGATCATTATCTGTGATAATGGCATTCACATCTGAATAAGTCATTCGGTAATCTGAGTGGATAATTGACGGATGAATATCATAATCAACAATACCGCCGTTATGGTCAATTTCCATGATAGCTGTCATTGTTAAACGGTCCACATCTGGATGTAATGAACATATACCATTAGATAAACGTTGCGGTAACATTGGGACTACCCGGTCTGTTAGATAAACTGACGTCCCGCGTTCATAGGCTTCTTTATCCATAGCTGAATCTTCTGTCACATAATAAGACACGTCAGCAATATGAACGCCTAATTGAAAGTTCCCGTTTGACAATTTACTTAATGAGATGGCATCATCCAAGTCTTTTGCATCTGCTCCATCAATTGTAATAGTTAACAGGTCACGATGGTCCTTACGTCCTTTTAAGTCATCATTTGAGATGGTTTCAGGCACTTCATTGGCATGATCTAAAACTTCATTAGGGAATTCATGCGGAATTTCAAACATGTTTAAAATGGCGAGGATATCTACACCTGGCTCGTTTTTATGACCGATTTGTTGGATGACGTTACCCACTACTGCAAATGGGTGTTGGTCATCTGGATAATCCACTAATTCGACAACAACGATTTCACCTTCTACTGGATGTAATCCGTCTGGTCTTACCAAGGCGGTTAAGTTGTCTAAACCATGGTTTTGGGGTTTCACGCTACCGATAAAACCTGTTGACGCTTTATCATTATCGTTAAAGGGCGTAAACTCACCTGTAAGACGTGTCGTATGGCGCACTAATACTTCAGCGATTTCACCTTCAGCTGACTTATCATTGGCAGGATGAGCTTCTCTGGTGATTTTTACCCGCACTTCGTCATTTTGCAAAGCACCATTGGTTTTGCCTTTACCGATGAAAATGTCTTTTTCAAGTTCATCAGTTTTGACGAAACCAAATCCACGTGCATTCTGGGTAAATACCCCTGTATAAGTGGTTTTGTCTTGTTTGATACTTAAAGTGCCGTTACTTGTAATGGCAATGTCACCAGCTTGCTCTAATTTAGCGAGGGTTTTCACCAAATCGGCAAAATCGTCTGCTTGGTCATAAGACAAGGCTTGGCTTAAAGTTTGTGCTGTGTAATTTTCTTCTGAACTCGCCAACTCGGCAAGGATTTCTTTTTTCATATAATTAATTTTTCTACTCACTATTTCACTCCCAATTTAGGTTGGTTAAATATTCTAATACTGTGTCTTCAAATTCGTGGTGGTATTTACCGACCGTGATCACATGCCTTGCTGAAATAAAGGTATTTAGATGAACGGGTGCAGTGGTAATGGCATCTGCAAACTGCTCACCAGCGGTTGGGTCAACTAGTTCATCTTGACCAGAGGCTGCGATGTAGAATGGCACTTTCAGTTCATCTAGTCGTGCGCTCAAATCACGGTTCATGGCATGTACACCAGTAAGGGTTGTATGTAATTGCTGGGCTAATTTGTCGTCCGACTGGTTAATTTCTGCTTCGCTCTTACCAGCATATTCTTGGACTTTTCGGGCATAGGTCATAAAGGATGTTGGTACATTGGAATCAGTAATAGCTTGATTTGTGACAACAGGTGTATTAAATACGCCCCCACCAATTGCCGGATTATTTAAAATCACTGAGGTAGCCACTGTCCCACCTAATGACAAGCCAAAAACTGCAATCTGCTTATAGCCTTTTTCAACCATAAAATCGTAGGCATCTTGACCGTCTTGTAGCCATGCAGCTGGATTGCCTTCCTTAATTAAATCGAATACGTTCATAGTGCCATGTCCTGTTAAATGAGGTGCATAAACAGTGTAACCTTCACGATTTAACCGACGTCCTAACATCCGCACGTCGTTCGAAGTACCTGTAAAGGCGTGGAAAAGAATTACTGCCCTTTCATCACCTTCAAAAAAAAATGGTTCTGGTAATTTTGCTTGCATGCATATCCACTCTCAATCTTAATATATTATCATCCTTTATACATAATGACTTCGCTATTCCATTGTAAGTTTTATTCGCTTTTAAATCAATTAATTGCATTGTCATCAGCAAACGAAAGGCATAAAAATAGCGGTCCCCTAGCAGAACCGCCCAAATGTTATGAAGATAAGTTTGCTAATAGTAAGGCAATCACCATAAAGGCTACACCTAAGATGATTGTAAATCGATTTAAAACAGCTTCAAATCCGCGTGCTTTTTTCTTTTTACCAAACATTGCATCGCCACCACCAGTTAAGTTACTTGCACTGTTTCCTTTAGAAGGTTGTGCAACAACTACTAGAATTAGTAAAAAGGCGATAATAATTAGAATGGTTAATAATATATTATACAAAAGATACCCCTCCGTTTTATTGTCCTAGTTATTCTACCATAAGTATGGTTGACATACAATTGTGGACAAAGAAAAAAGGCGACCGAAGTCACCTTTTCTATTTGATTATTCGCCTTGGTTTGCACGCATTTCTTTATATAATTCAACTTCATTTGGTGAACAGTATACAAAGTGGTTTGGTGCGATTTCAACCATTGATTCGTCACCTTTGAAAGGTTCATGGTTGTAAGTAATACGTTGGCGGTTGCGTTCGTAGATTGGATCTGGCAAAGGAATTGCAGATAAAAGACTCTTCGTATAAGGGTGTAGACCGTGGTAATACAATTCGTCAGCATCAGCAAGTTCCACTATTTTACCCATATACATTACGGCAATACGGTCAGAAATGTATTTCACCATTGAAAGGTCATGGGCGATGAATAGGAATGTTAAGCCAAAGTCCTTTTGTAATTCTTCAAGCAAGTTAACTACTTGGGCTTGAATCGATACGTCAAGGGCTGAAATTGGCTCATCCGCTACAATCATTTTTGGTGCCACTGCAAGTGCACGTGCAATCCCGATACGTTGACGTTGTCCACCAGAGAACTCATGTGGGTAACGGGTAGCATGCTGTGGGTTTAACCCAACTTGCTCTAGTAAATCAGCGACTTTCGCTTTACGTTCAGTTTTTGTCTTCACTAAACCGTGAATTTCTAGACCTTCAGCAATAATGTCTTCAACCTTCATACGAGGGTTTAAAGATGCGTACGGATCTTGGAAAATCATTTGGATGTCTTTACGGAAGTCTAACATATCACGACGGTTTTTTAATGAAGCAATATCTTTGTCTTCAAAGATGATTTCACCTGAAGTTGGTTGGTATAAACGCATAACAGCACGTCCGGTAGTTGTTTTACCAGAACCAGACTCACCAACTAAACCAAATGTTTCACCTTTGAAAATGTCAAAAGAGATATCGTCAATGGCGCGTACTTCACCTTTTGAGCCTTCATTGAAGTATTGTTTTAAATTTCTAACTTTTAAAATTGGTTCTTGCTCATTAGCCAATTGCGTCATCTCCTTCCATATCTACTCCACCTGTAGCAACCACACCTTCAATATCAGCTGATGTAACCACTTCAGTATGCTCATCTAAATCTACGCGAGGTGCACCATCGTTGTAGCCTTCTGGCACGATACCTTTTGATAGGCTTTCGTAGATTTTGTGACGACGTTGAATTTCAGCTGGCGCTTCTACTGCTGGTGCATCTGGGTGTAATAGCCAAGTTGCAGCGGCATGTGTTGGCGATACTTGGAACAACGGTGGTTCTTCCTCGTAATCAATTTCCATCGCGTATTCAGAACGTAAGGCAAAGGCGTCACCTTTTGGCGGGTCCAATAAGTCTGGTGGTGTACCTGGGATTGAAACCAATTTACCTGCAGTATCTAATGTTGGCATTGAACCGATTAGCCCCCATGTATAAGGATGTTGTGGGTTAAAGAAGATTTCGTCAACATCACCGTATTCAACGATTTTACCAGCGTACATAACGGCAACACGGTCAGCAACGTTTGCAACAACACCCAAGTCATGAGTGATGAAAATGATTGATGTATCAATTTTATCTTGTAATTCTTTCATTAATTCAAGAATCTGTGCTTGGATGGTTACATCTAAGGCCGTTGTTGGCTCATCCGCAATTAAGACACGTGGGTTACATGCCAAGGCAATCGCAATAACGATACGTTGACGTTGTCCACCTGAGAATTGGTGTGGATAATGGTCCATACGTTCGTGTGCTTTTGGAATACCTACTAATTCTAGTAATTCTTCCGCTCTTGCATAGGCTTCTTTTTTAGATTTATTTTGGTGTAAGATAATTGGTTCAGCAATTTGCTTACCAATTTTCATTGTAGGGTTTAATGAAGTCATCGGATCTTGGAAGATCATAGCGATATCTTTACCACGAATACCCTGCATCTCTTTTTCAGATTTCTTCAATAAGTCTTCGCCGTTAAAAAGGATTTGGCCACCTTTAACATCAGCGTTATTGGCTAATAAACGCATTACGGTACGAACAGTTACAGATTTACCTGAACCAGACTCACCTACGATTGCTAACGTTTCCCCATGTTTCAAGTCAAAGTTCACTTTACGAATGGCTTGAACATCACCAGAATACGTTTTGAAATTAATTTCTAAGTCTTTTACTTCTAAAATGTTTTCTGTTTTATTACTCAATTCTGCTCAACTCCTTAATCATTCGTTTTTGGATCTAGAGCATCACGCAAACCATTTGCTAACATGTTGAATGCAATCATGACGATACAGATTACACCCGCTGGGTACCACATTAAATGAGGCAAGAATCTAAATGTCTTGTATCCATCATTGATTAATG
This sequence comes from Aerococcus viridans, assembly GCF_002083135.2. Taxonomy (NCBI): domain Bacteria; kingdom Bacillati; phylum Bacillota; class Bacilli; order Lactobacillales; family Aerococcaceae; genus Aerococcus; species Aerococcus viridans. Next base: position 1,951,237 of record NZ_NBTM02000001.1, read on the forward strand.
TACCTAGAGAAGCATTTGGTGCTGGAATACCTAAACCGATGAAACTCAAGAACGCTTCGAAGAAAATCGCAGACGGAATTGAGAATACTGTTTGGATAATAATAATACCTGACAGGTTAGGTAAGATGTGACGGAAAGAAATTTTCCATGCAGATTCACCTAAAGAGCGGGCAGCCAAGATGTACTCTTGGTTTTTAATTTTCATTGTTTGCGCACGAATTACACGAGCCATTGAAATCCACTCTGTAATTGCTAATGCAATGATGATTGACATGATACCTGGTTGTAATACTAATAACATTAGGATTACGATAACCAAGTTCGGTACACCTGATAGGATTTCTAAGAAACGCATCATAATGTTGTCAATACGACCACCATTCCAACCTGAAATAATACCGTAAGGTACACCGATTACTAAGTTGAATAAGGCAGCCATCATACCGATAAATAGCGATACACGTGTACCGTATAAGACACGTGATAATAAGTCACGTCCTAAAGCGTCAGTACCTAAGTAGTAGTAAACGCCCTCTGGTACATTATTGGTAGCGTATTGGTCAATAGCTGTTCCGGCTACTTCTGATTTACCATCAAACCAAGCAAAGTTTTCCAATCCAGGAATCTTTGGTGGTAGGTTAGCAAAGGCTACGTTTTGCGCATTTGGATCTGCAGGTGCAATCACTGGCGCCAAAATAGCAAGAATGACGATAATGATCAATACCACTAGGGACACAATCGCTACTTTATTTTTCTTTAAACGACGCCAAGAATCTTGAAGGAAGTTCAATGACTCTCCAGCAATTTGCTCACGTTCAGCGACGTGGTCATGTTGCGTAGCTGGGCGGAATTTGTCAGCTGCAATTGATTTATATGATTGATTGTTTTCAGCCATCTTATTCCCCTCCTTCATTACTTACACGAATACGTGGGTCTACGATACCGTATAACACATCTACAATTAATAACATTGACACTAACATGAATGAGTATAGAATTGTGATACCCATGATTGTTGGATAGTCATTTGTTTGGATTGATTTAACGAATTGCTCACCAATACCAGGAATTGCGTAAATGTTTTCTACTACCATTGAACCTGTCATCAAGGAAACAGTTAATGGCCCTAACAATGTTAATAGAGGAATTAAGGCATTACGTACACCATGTTTGAAAGCTACGGCTGTTTTGCTCAAACCTTTCGCACGCGCTAATTCAATATAGTCTGAATTCAAAACGTCGACCATTTCGGTACGGATGAAACGACTTGAATCGGCTAATGGCGAAATGGCCAATGCTAATGTCGGTAAGACTGTTGCTACAAATGAACCGTTCCATAAAGCGATTGGGAACCACCCTAGTTGTACGGCAAATACTAGTTGTAGTAATACCGCGAAAACGAAGTTAGGAATTGAACGCCCCAAGATAGCTACGAATGTAGCAGTAGAGTCAATCCAAGTATTCTTGTACATAGCTGAAATAACACCTAGTATGATACCAAATGATGTACCGAACAAGATTGCTTGACCACCCAATTGTAATGACGGTCCAATACGGCTACTTAATAATTCAGTAACTGGTGTATTTGAGAATTGGAAAGATACACCTAAATCACCTGTAAAAATACCTAACATGTAACGTGCGTATTGAACGATCACTGGATCATTCAAACCATAACGTTCGTTCATAATAATGATTTGTTCCGCAGATAACCGGTCCTCATTTTGGAAAGGTGTACCTGGAAGCAGTTTCATTAAGAAAAATGTAATTGTTGCAATTAGAAATATTGTTAAGAACATATAAAATACTCTTCGAAGTAGATATTTGTAATACGATTTCAAATTGCTTCACCTCCTATATTGTGTTAAATTATTGACATATCTGAAAGGATTTGATCTATCAATGATTTATAAACGTTGGAAAAGCATCCTTTTGCTTTTTGCCACGATACCGTTCATTATATCAATTTTTTTGCAAGAGGGTATCACTTTATTTTACTTGAGCAATAGCTACTTTTACTTGTCAGCGCCTTTTTTAATCCTTGGTTTATTCGGATTAATCTTTAAAGACGGGACTTTTGACCTGTTTCAGTACAGCTGGCGTAAGTGGAAATCAAGTGTTTTCTCACAAAATAATTCAAAAAATGATGATGACTCAGAAAGAAATGTACAAACTTTGTCCCAATCAATTGGCAACTGGTACATCGGCTTTCTAAAAATTGGTGGCAGCTTATTAGCAATAAGTTTAATCTTCCTAATCGCCTATTACATTATATAGAATTACCCGGGGTGGACCAAATTATCCGCCCTTTTTTTGACATGTTATTCTAGTTATCATTGCGATGAAACATAACTTCCCTAATCATGTTAATTTTCTTACCTAACTTCTAGTAAGCAAAACTCTATCAACCCACCTTCAATTTGGTTTTAATCTGCGATTAAGGCCCTTTTTATTACCCATTTAGTACTATCAGGTCTTACAAGCTTAACGCGCCTTAAAACGCAAATAAATCCATTTGGTGACATATCTAGAATTATTTATATTCTAGTCAATCTCTTAGAAATATTCACCAAAAGCAGTACAAATTCTAACACAATTATCATTTAGCGTCAACATTACTCACATATCATAATAAAAACAACCCGCCAAGGCTTGGCAGGTTGTTTCAATAAGTTTCAAATATCAGCTCAAATTACTCTGCTGCTGTTTTTGAAGCCCATTTGAATGAAGTCGATGCACCAACTTGGTGGTGAACAACGCCTTCAACTGTTGGTTGCTCTAAGTAAGCACCGTAACGTTGGTACAATGGTGCGATACCAGCTTCTTCTAAGATTAAAGACTCAGCTGCGACTAAATCGCTCCAACGTTTATCTAAGTCTTCAGTTTCATCTGAAGCTGATTGAATTAGCGCATCGTACTCTTCGTTTGAGTAACCAGAGTTGTTGTTGTTTCCATCGGTTACGAATAATTCTAAGTAGTTAATTGGGTCAGAATAATCAGCACCCCAACCTGAGATTTGTAAATCGTAGTCTTGACTGTTATTAGCTGCTACACGGTTCTTGAATGGAACTGATACAATTTGAACTTGTAAACCTGGTAGGTTTGTTTGTAATTGTCCTTGGATATATTCAGCTGAACGTTTCGCATTTTCTGTATCATCTACTAATAATTCAAGTGTAATTGAGTCAGTACCTAACTCCTCTAAACCAGCATTGAAAGCTTCTTGAGCAGCTTCTACATCATAGTCAACAAATCCTGTACCTTCAGTTGAATCTTCTCGGAAGTCAACATCTGTTGATGGGTTACTTGCTAATCCTTCTGGTACTAAATAGTCAGCAGGTAGTGAGCCATTTTGTAACACTTGGTCTGCAAATGATTGTTTATCAATCGCTTGTGAGATACCACGACGAATATTTGTATTTGCTAATGGTGTCTCTTCACCGTTACGTTCTTGGTTCATCTTAATAAAGAATACTGATGATTCAGGTGAGTTATCCATGTTTGGATCACCCTCACGAGCAGCCACATATTCACCCGAAACTGTTGTATAGTCAATTTCCCCAGAATCGAATAGGTTTAGTGCTGTTGAAGTTTCTTTTAATACTTGGTATTTAATTGTATCTAACTGAACATTATCTGCATCCCAATAGCTATCATTTTTCACTAATGACCAGTTCAAGTTTGTACCATCCCAATCAGATAAGGCAAATGGTCCATTATATAAAACTGTATCTGAGTTAGTTGCATAGCTATCACCTTGTTCTTCCACATATTTTTGGTTAAGTGGGTAGAATGGTGCCATTGATAGTAAACCTTCCAAATATGGCACGGGTTTCGCATATGTTACTTCTAATGTTTTTTCATCAACTGCAACAGCACCTAATTCTGAAGGTTCCATTTCGCCAGCGATGATTTCAGTTGCATTTTGGATGATACCGTCCGCTAAGTATGAGTATGGCGCTGCTGTATCAGGATCAACTAAACGTTGCCATGCATATACAAAGTCATTAGCTGTTACAGGGTCCCCATTTGACCATGTAGCATCTTCTTTAATTTTGTATCTGTATACAGAACCGTCTTCAGAAATTTCCGGTTCGCCGTCTAATACACCAGCTTCATATTCACCTTCAGCGTTTTGACGGTATAAACCTTCATTAACGTTGTTCATCATATCAAATGAAACTGTATCTGTTACCATTGTTGTATCCATTGTTGGTAATTCAGAAGTTGTCGTCCAGTTCAATACTTGTTCGCTTTCGCCTGAACCATTTGAACCTGAATTGTCACTACTATTACCACAGGCTGCTAGTACTAAACCTGATAAACCAATCACTGCAAGTGATTTAAATAAACTTTTTCTTTCCATAAGAACATCCTCCATATTTAAGCAAATTGCTTAATTAGATATTTATTACAACATGGAGATAATTTACTAGATTTTGAATACGTTGTCAATCTTTTCTTCTCATTATTTTCATAAAATATTCATAATCCACTCATAAATAAAGACAACCGTTGATATCTTATCAACGGTTGTCTTGTCACTTGTTCAATTATTGTATTTATTCTGCATTGTTTAAAGTGGCTGTACGTAAATCAAATTCGTTACCAACAGATCGGAAAGTAATGCCTTCTAAGTTAGGATTTCTTAATTGTGTTTCTACTTCTTGGTATAAAGGAATCCAAGCTGCATCTTCAGTTAATACTTCTTGAGCGGCAACAAAATTTTCCCAACGTGCTACAGGATCATTGGCATTTTCACCTTTAGCGGCTGTAATTTCTGCATCATAAGCTTCATTTGAGTAGTCACCACGATTGTATGGCCCATCAGTTTCAAATAATTCAAAGAAGTTAATACCATCCGCAAAGTCAGCAGCCCAACCTGTAATAACTAGGTCGTAATCACGTGCTTCTTCCTGGCTTAAACGGTTTTTCTTAGGTACATTTTGTAATGTTAGAGTGACGCCTGGTAAGTTATTTGCAATTTGTCCTTGAATATATTCAGCAGTTGTTTTACTTTTCTCGTCATCATCACCTAGTAAATTCAGTGTTAACGTTTCAACACCTAATTCATCTTGTGCTAATGTCCATAATCTTGTTGCTTCTTCTGGATCGTATTTATCTTCACTTGCAACTTCCGTAACAAAGTCTTCTTCTGTTTCTGGGTTAAAGATAAAGTTTTCTGGTACAAATGTAGATACGGGGTTTGAACCATCACCGATAACATTAGTTGCTAATTCTTCATTGTTGATTGCATAGTCGATAGCTTCACGAAGGTTTTTGTTTTGGAATACTTCGTTATTATAGTTAAAGGATACCCAGTAGTTTCTAGCTTTAGCTTGTTGTACAGCATCTTCATGGTTTAGATATTGCTTAGCTAACTCACCTGTTAATAGTGAGTTGTCAACATCGCCAGCTTCAAATAGGTTGACGTTAGTTGAAACTTCTTTGACAACTTGAACATCTACTTCATCAATGGCAATATCATCAGCATTGTAATAGTCGTCATTCTTCACTAATGACCAAGTTAAACCTGTACCATCCCAATCAATCATTGTAAATGGACCTGAGAAAACAAGATTTTCTGAATCAGTACCGTATGCATCCCCTGCTTCTTCAACGAAGGCTTGATTTTGAGGGTATAATGGTGTGAAGGCTAATAGGTTTTCAATATATGGAATTGGTGTTTCTAAACGAATTTCAATTGTGTAATCGTCTAATGCTTCTACCCCTAATTCTTCAACTGCTTGCTCACCGCTTAAAACACCTTCTGCATTCTCAAATCCTGCTAATAAGTATGAGTATGGTGCTGCCGTATCTGGATTAGCTAATCGTTGAATAGCATATACGAAATCGTGTGCTGTAATTGGATCGCCATTTGACCAAGTCGCATCTTCACGCATTTTAATCGTGTAAGTTAACCCATCATCAGAAACCTCAGGCAATGATTCAGCTAAGGCTGGCTGGATTTCATTTACATCACTTTCCCAGTATAAGCCGTCTTGAACATGTCCAATATAGTTGGCACTGTTCATGTCTGTTACTAATACTGAGTCCATCGTAGCAATTTCAGTTGGTGCTACGTAATTAACTACTGCACTCGCTTGCCCATCTGCTGCTTCGGTATTCCCCCCATTACTGCCACAAGCAGCTAATAAAGTCGCAGTTGCTAGCGTAACCAAAAAACTTTTTTTTATTTTCATTGAAATCTCCCACTTCTAACATATTTTTAATATAAATATCATTTTATCTCATTATTTTATTATGTCAATGGTATCAAGCTATAATATTTATCAGAAAAAACAATCGTGCCCGAATTTCTAAAATTTTATGCAACATTACATGCGCAGTTTTCACTTAAGTTGAAGTTGATGGAGGCAAAAAAAGCACAGATACCGAAGTACCTGCGCTAGGATGTTAACTGTCTGAATATTCGAAAGTGTCATGGAGACTAAATCGGTGCAAGCAATTGCCCTAATTTAAGAGAAATTATTTGTTTTCAAATCTGTTACTATAGCCAAAAGAGGAATATACCCTCGAAAATAGCGATAGTTAATGAAACTAGCCAAATTATTATAATAAAAACAAAAAAGACTCCAAATATTAAAAGTAACCACATAAAGGTTTTCTTATAGAAATTAACAAAGCTATGGTATTTAACTTTTAAATTATCATCAAGACTTACTATTATCACAGGAATAAAACAAATTGCTAATAGCCAGAATAGAATAGCTCCAATTCCAGTGAGAATGTTAGAAATTAAATCTACTATAAACATAATTACTCCTCCCAAATATTCATCCTTTATTTTACACAAAAATTATGATTTTAATAATAGTTTGCCAATTCTGAATTTTTGAACTGCATTATGTATACCGAATAAAACAAAAAATGTGGACTAGACCCGTACATAATTACGGAAAAATTATTTATATGAAACTTTATTCGAACTAATGAATTTCTACCATCAGAGAAACTTATCAATTTCTTGCTAGAAAAATCATAAACGCTATTAAAAAATACACCATGAATATCCTCACTATTAATTACGCTCCTAAAAATCCTTTTTAAATTTTAAAATCGATAACTTATGTAAATTGGTGTAATTAATATAAGTTTCTTGCTTGAAATCTCTGTTTGCTTTTATGATCATATAATTCTTATTTTTAATCATAAAATTAGTAGCTAAATTCGATTGAATCAACTACTCTATTCCTTTTTCAAAGTAAGAAATTAATTTGCCATAAATTTTATACAATATTTCACAAACTTAAGCATTAAAAGCAAGCTTATCGTATTTTGTACTGTTCAGTCCTATCACTGTATCTAACACATCTAAGTACATTACTAATTGATTCCAGATACTTTTATTCGTAACCTCAAAATTATCACCATTGAAATGATAATAATTCCTTTTATTCATATTAGTTTGTTCTTTAAGTCAGCTTCATTTGCAGTCATTTGATTTCTCTGTGTCTCCTCATATCTTCTTAACACTCTCTTTTGAAATTCCTTCTAAACCCTTATTAATTTTATCTTTAGTGTCTTCAATCTTCTGTAGAAAGTTCTTGTAATCGGTATTGATTCAATTTATTTGATACTTCCAGTTGTACCTTAGTTAAAATATTTTTTTCAAATTCACCTGATATTGTTACTATAGTATTATTCCTTTTTTGAATTTTGCTATTTTTTAGTTTTGAATTGTATCCTATTTCAAAATTGTTTTGATGTAAACCTGCACTGTAATACTTTTTCTGCATTGAAACTATCATACACTTAACATGTAGCATCTATAAATCTTCTAATTTGGTTATTTTTGAACGTTCAATAAATGTGTCTGTTTCCATAAAAAAATTGTTTCCATAAAAAAATACCCCTTATTAGTAAATAAGGGGTAAAAGTACTAACTGTCTGAATATTCGAAAGTGTCATGGAGACTTAAATAGGTGCAAGCAATTGCCCTAATTTAAGAGAAATTATTTGTTTTCTAAGTTGTAGAAAGCGTTTAGACCTTGGTACTCAGCTAAATCGCCTAATTCATCTTCGATACGTAATAATTGGTTGTATTTCGCCATACGGTCAGTACGTGATAATGAACCAGTTTTGATTTGACCAGCATTAGTTGCAACAGCGATATCAGAGATTGTTGAATCTTCTGTTTCACCTGAACGGTGAGATACTACAGCTGTATAGTTAGCGCGTTTAGCCATTTCAATAGCGTTGAAAGTTTCAGTTAAAGTACCGATTTGGTTAACTTTAATTAAGATTGAGTTACCAACGTGGTTAGTAATACCGCGTTCTAAAATTTCAGTGTTTGTTACGAATAAGTCGTCACCGACTAATTGTACTTTTTCACCTAATTTTTCAGTTAATAATGCCCAACCGTCCCAGTCATTTTCATCCATACCATCTTCGATAGTAATGATTGGGTATTTAGCAACTAATTCTTCTAGGAATGCTACTTGTTCTTCAGCGTTACGTTTAGCTCCACCTTCACCTTCGAATTTAGCGTAGTTGTAAACGCCATCTTCGTAGAATTCTGAAGAAGCACAGTCGAAACCTAAGAATATGTCTTCACCTGGTTTGTAACCAGCTGCTTCGATTGCTTGGATGATAGTTTCAACAGCATCTTCTGTACCGTCAAAACGAGGAGCGAATCCACCTTCATCACCAACAGCAGTTTCTAAACCACGGCCAGATAAGATTTTTTTCAATGCGTGGAAAGTTTCAGCACCCCAACGTAAAGCTTCTTTAAATGAAGAAGCGCCAGCTGGAATAATCATGAATTCTTGGAAAGCGATTGGTGCATCTGAGTGAGAACCACCGTTTACAATGTTCATCATTGGTGTTGGTAATACTTTAGCGTTGAAACCACCTAAGTAGTTGTATAATGGGATGTTTAATTCATCAGCAGCAGCACGGGCAGCAGCGATTGAAACAGCCAAGATAGCGTTAGCACCTAAGTTACCTTTGTTAGCTGTACCATCTAATTCGATCATGGCAGCGTCAATACCGATTTGATCAGTTACGTCAAGTCCGATAATTGCATCAGCGATAGCGTTATTCACGTTGTTTACAGCGTTTTGAACACCTTTACCTAAGTAACGTTCTTTGTCTCCGTCACGTAATTCAACGGCTTCATGTTCACCAGTTGAAGCTCCAGAAGGAACGATTCCTCGACCAAAACCTCCAGCTTCAGTGTAAACTTCAGCTTCTACAGTTGGGTTACCACGTGAGTCCAAGACTTCGCGTGCATAAATATCAGTAATTGCAGACATAATTTCTCTCCTTTAAATTCAAAATAATTTTTAAATTTGTTACATTCATATTATACCATACCCACCAATTGGTAGGTACGGATATTCATTGTTTAGTGCTTAATTAAAGTTTCACCAGTCATTTCAGCTGGTTGGTCAACGTTCAATAAATCTAACATTGTTGGCGCAACATCGGCTAAACGACCATCAGTGCGTAATTCAATACCTTTTTCAGTGACAATTAATGGCACTGGTACTGTCGTATGCGCTGTATTTGGTGAACCATCTTCATTTAATTCTGTATCCGCGTTTCCGTGGTCAGCAAAGATGATGGCTTTACCGTCTTTAGCTAATAAGGCATCCACAACACGACCTAAACATTCATCAACAGCTTCAATCGCTTTGATAGTAGGCTCTAACATACCAGAGTGACCTACCATGTCTGGGTTAGCAAAGTTTAAGATAATCGCATCTTGGCGGTCATTTTCAATCTCATCAACTAATGCGTCTGTTACTTCGTAAGCAGACATTTCAGGTTTCAAGTCGTAAGTCGCTACTTTAGGTGAATTAATCAAAATACGTTTTTCGCCTTCAAACTCGTCATTTGCCCCACCATTCATGAAGAATGTAACGTGAGGGTATTTTTCAGTTTCAGCGATACGTAATTGATTTAAGCCGTTATCTGATAACACTTGGCCAAGAACATTTTTCAAGGCGATTGGTTTAAAAGCAATATCAGCTGGAATTGTATCTTTGTATTTAGTCATTGATACAAATTTAACGTTTGTTGGTACATTCCCACGATCGAAGTTATCCCATTCAGTTGCTGTTACAGCGTCTGAAAGTTGAATAGCACGGTCAGGACGGAAGTTAGCAAAAATGATAGCATCATTATCGGCAACTTGGCCTACTGGGTTGCCGTTAGCATCAACAATTACTGTTGGCTCAACGAATTCATCAGTAACGTCTTTACCGTAGTTAGCATTTACAACTTCAATTGCATTTTCGCCAGTTTCGCCTTTACCGTTAAAGATAACATCATATGCTTTTTGTACACGATCCCAACGGTTATCACGGTCCATTGCATAGTAACGTCCAGAAATTGAAGCGATTTGACCTAAGTTTTCTTCGGCCATTACTTTTTCAAGTGATTCAATATAACCTGGCGCTGCATGTGGATCCACGTCACGTCCATCTAAGAAAGCGTGTAGGTATAATTTTTCAACACCTTTAGCTTTAGCATCTTTAATCAATGCTTCGATATGACGTAAGTGGCTGTGTACCCCACCATCAGATAATAATCCGAAGATGTGTAAAGCCGAATGGTTGTCAGCTACATGAGTGTAAGCACCGTTTAATGCTTCGTTCTCAGCAAATTCACCATCTTCAATAGCTTTATCGATTCGAGTTAGGCTTTGGTATACAATACGGCCAGCACCAATATTTGTATGGCCAACTTCAGAGTTACCCATTTGTCCATCAGGTAGCCCAACGTCTAACCCAGAAGCTTTCATTGTAGCATGTGGAAATTCATTCCAGTAACGGTCAAAGTTTGGCTTGTTTGCTTGTGCTACAGCATTACCATATGATTCTTCTCTCCAACCGAATCCATCTAAGATAATAATAGCTACGGGTGATTTAGACATGTGTTATTTACCTCCATTTAATAATGCGATGTAAGAAGTAACATCAAGACTAGCTCCTCCTACGAGCGCACCGTCAACGTCCTCTTTTTCAAGCAATTCAGCAATGTTAGCTGGTTTTACAGAACCACCGTATAAAATACGTGTTTGGTCTGCTGCTTCTTTACCAGCGATTTCAAATAATAAATCGCGGATGTGTGCTGACATGTCTTGTGCATCATCAGCAGAAGCTGTTTTACCAGTACCGATTGCCCAGATTGGCTCATAAGCGATTACGGCTTGTGCAATTTGATCAGCAGTTAAACCTTCAAGAGCAGCACGGATTTGTCCACTAACCCACTCTTTTTCTTGGCCAGCTTCACGAGTTTCTAAGGTCTCACCACAACAAATGATTGGTGTCATGTTGTGACTAAAGATACTTGCTGCTTTTTTACGTACATCTTCATCAGTTTCACCAAATAATTCACGACGTTCTGAGTGACCGATGATAACATAAGGTACGCCTAATGCTTCTAAAGCTAGCGGAGAAATTTCGCCTGTGAAGGCACCGTCATCTTCAAAGTGTACATTTTGTGCACCAATTTGGATGTCAGTCCCTGCTACTTCTTCGATTAATTTTTCAATGTAGATTGCTGGTGGTGCGATTAACGATTCAGCATCCGTTTGTGGGAAACCTTCTTTAAGTGCAGCAACGAATTCGTGGGCTTCAGTAGCTGTTTTATTCATTTTCCAGTTACCAGCGATTAATGTCTTACGCATATATTAAAAACTCCTTTACGAAAAGTTTTACTCAATTTATTTACGAAAATTATTTGTTCGCGATTGCAGCGATACCAGGTAATTCTTTACCTTCTAAGAATTCTAATGATGCCCCACCACCGGTAGAAATGTGTGAGAATTTGTCAGCTAAACCTAATTGGTAAGCAGCTGCAGCTGAGTCCCCACCACCGATGATAGTTGTAGCATCAGTTAAGTTAGCGATAGCTTCACCAACACCGTTAGTACCTTTTGCGAAACTTGGCATTTCAAATACACCCATTGGGCCATTCCAAACAACAGTTTTCGCGTCTGCAACTTGTGCTGCGTAGTACTCAACAGTCTTAGGACCTACGTCAAGTGATTGCCAGTCAGATGGAATGCCATCAACATCAACAACATCAGTGTTAGCGTCGTTGTCAAAGGCGTCAGCTACAACAAAGTCAACTGGTAATACTAAACGGTCGCCTGCGCGTTCAATTAAGTCTTTAGCCAATGGAATTTTGTCTTCTTCAAGTAAAGAGCCACCAACTTCGTAGCCTTGAGCTTTCATGAATGTATAAGCCATACCACCACCGATTAAGACTTTGTCAGCCTTGTTTAGTAACGATTCGATTACTGAAATCTTGTCAGATACTTTCGCACCACCTAAGATTGCAACGAATGGACGTTTTGGTTCGTTAACAGCGTCGCCTAAGAATTGGATTTCTTTTTCCATTAAGAAACCGGCAACTGCTTCGATGTTGTTTGAGATACCGACGTTAGAAGCATGTTCACGGTGAGCAGTGCCGAATGCGTCATTAACAAATACGTCGCCTAATGAAGCCCAGTATTTACCTAATTCAGGATCGTTCTTGCTTTCTTTCTTACCATCTACATCTTCGAAACGAGTGTTTTCAAACATTAATACTTCGCCATCTTTAAGGTTAGCGATAGCATCTTCTAATTCTTGACCACGAGTTTGCGCTACGAAAGTAACTTCTTTACCTAATTTTTCAGATAAACGTTCTGCAACTGGGCGTAAAGATTTAGAAGCTTTGTCTTCTTCAGTTTTCACTTTACCAAGGTGAGAGAATAACACTAAACGGCCACCTTGCTCAAGAATATACTCAATAGTTGGTAATGCTTGAACGATACGGTTGTCATCAGTAATGTTAAGGTCTTTGTCCATTGGAACGTTAAAGTCAGCACGTTCTAAAACAACTTTACCTTTTAAATCGATGTCTTTTACAGTTTTCTTAGCCATTAAAATAGCACTCCTTATCTTAAGTTGTTAACCAATAAAAAAGGGCAGGAAGCGCGAAGCTTCCCGCCCAAATTCAACTGATTTTACTTTTAAACAATGAATTATTGTTTAGCAGCAAAGAATTCGATTAAACGTACGAATTGAGAAACGAAACCAGCTTCGTTGTCGTACCAAGCAACAGTTTTAACTAATTGGCCATCTTCAGATTCGATAACCTTAGTTTGAGTTGCGTCGAAGATTGAACCAGCTGGAACACCAACGATGTCAGAAGATACGATTTCATCAGTGTTGTATAAGAATGATGGGTTAGCGTATTTTTCCATAGCAGCGTTAACTTCTTCAACTGTAACTTTAGTGTTTAATGTTGAGTAGAACTCAGTCATTGAACCAGTAACGATAGGAATACGGATAGCAGTACCGTCAACTTTACCGTTAACTGAAGGAATAACGCGACCTACAGCTTTAGCTGCACCAGTAGATGCTGGAATAGCGTTTTCTGCAGCTGCACGACCGTTACGGAAGTTACCTTTTTTACCGTTAGGTGCATCTTGTAATGATTGTGTAGAAGTGTAAGCATGAATTGTTGACATTAAACCATGTTTGATACCAAATTCTTTTTCTAACACGTTAACTACAGGAGCTAAACAGTTAGTAGTACATGAAGCACCAGAGATAATTGTATCTTCAGCTTCGATTACGTCTTCGTTTACACCGTAAACAATTGTTTTAGTTTCAGCGTCAGCAGGAGCTGAGATGATAACTTTTTTAGCACCAGCGTTGATGTGTGCTTGAGATTTTTCTTTTGTAGCGTAGAAACCAGTACATTCTAGAACGATATCAACACCTAAGTCACCCCAAGGTAAATCGTTTGCGTCACGTTCAGAGTATACAGTGATTTCTTTACCATCGATTGAAATACCATTTTCAGTAGTTTCGATATCGTGGTTGAAAGTACCGTGAGCTGTATCATATTTTAATAGGTAAGCTAAGAATTCGTTGTCTGTTAAATCGTTGATTGCCACGATTTCTACATTTGATTCATTTTCTTCCCAGATACGACGTAAAGTTAAACGACCGATACGACCAAAACCGTTAATTGCTAATTTAATTGCCATACTACAAAATTCCTCCTTAATGGAATACAAAATTATTTTAATGGGATTCCCCATTTAAAACCATATTTGAGGCACCTTGATCAGTTATAATGACTAACTGTTTAGGTGCGAGTTTCGCAAAAGCCTGTATTGCTTCTGCTTTTACACTGCCTCCAGCAATCAGAATTGGCAAATCAATATCTGCCAAGTCTTCAAGTTGAAGACCGATTCTAGGGATTCGATGTACAATGTTTCCTTCTTTATCAAAGAAACACCCGAACACTTCCCCTACAGCGTGGTTACTCTTAATCTTAGATGAACTTTCTAAATCTAGTCCCCTACGCCTTGCCATAATTTTAGCATTACCAACACTAAAAAGCAAAACGTTAGCCTCTTTTAACCGCTTTAAAGTTGATTGAATCACGGGATCATTCATTAAAGCCATATTTGCCACTTCAGATAAATTCTCAGGAGCATATAAGGAAATATTATGACCGTTTAACTTTTGCGCTAGAATATCGCTAATTGTGTTGGCTTGGGTTGCCGAAGCATCTCCGATCCCACCCCTGGCTGCGACCACAGTAAAGTGTCTGTCAGCAGACGGTGATAATTGAACATGTTCACTCACCTCTAGCATAGTTGAACCACCAGTAACAGCAATCGTATGATTCCCCATTGGTAAATTCTTGTCTAAGTATTTTGAAACTTGTAGACCCATTTCAAACAAAATATGTTGATCTTGGTCGATATCTCCTGAAACAATTCGAGCATCTGCTATGTTGAGCACATCAGCCAAATGTTTTTCTTGAAGGTGAATTTTATTTGTATCACGCCACAAGTCTTGACCTGTAGCAATTGCTCGTTCCCCTTTTGGCGTAATAGTCATACCCGTCGGGGAAGAATCAATGAGACCTTGTTGTTTCAAAACATCTGTAATTGTACGTAGCGGTCGTTCGGTAATTCCTAACTTTTCAGCTAGTCCCTTCCGACCAATCGGACCATCTTTGAAAATCCGCTGTAATACGCTAATTCTCTCAAAATAGATCTTCTGAACTTCAGGCACTACTTCAGTAATACTTTTAAATAATTCGTCCATAGTCCCCACTTTCCTAGTACAAAAACGTCGAGTTTAAAAACAGTTGGACTTTTATTGTCCAGCGTGTCTTTTTTTGACCACCCTCCGGTAAAAAAATTTGATTCCTTCGAATCATATCTCTTTACAAAAGTAATCATACCAATAAATTTATCCGCTTGCAAGCTTTTAAGCCCACTTTTCTCCTACACCGCCGCGACAGGCTTCAAGCCTATAAAAAAACATATATTTTGATACATAGTTTAGCAGGTTTTGGCTACAACAATTATTAAAAAAGAAGCAGGTTTTACCCCACTTCTACAGATTTAAAATGCATTCATTATTTTTCTAATTCATCATTTTTAGTCATGATTTGATCTAACAAACCATATTCTAACGCTTCTTCTGCTGTTAACCAGTTATCACGGTCTGTATCGCGTTCAATCACTTCTACAGGTTGACCAGTCATTTCAGAGTATAGACGGTTCATTTTTTCTTTTGTTTTCAAGATGTGGCGCGCAGCGATTTCAATTTCAGTAGCTTGTCCTTGGGCGCCACCTAATGGTTGGTGAATTAAGATCTCAGCATTTGGTAAGGCAAAACGTTTACCTTTAGTACCTGCAGCTGCAATAAATGAGCCCATTGATGCTGCCATACCCATTACGATTGTTTGTACATCTGCATGTACGAATTGCATTGTATCGTAGATGGCCATACCAGAAGTGATAGAGCCACCTGGTGAATTGATGTATAGGTAGATATCCTTGTCTGGGTCTTGAGCGTCTAAGAATAATAATTGAGCGATAATTGAGTTAGCTAAATCATCATTAAATTCCCCGCTCAACATAATAATACGGTCTTTTAATAAACGAGAGTAAATATCGTAAGCACGTTCACCGCGAGAAGATTGTTCAATAACTGTTGGTACTAAGTTCATTTAAATGTCCTCCTTTTAGACTTGTATATGGCTATTATACCTTTATGGTCAAAATTGGTCAACAAATATAACCCTTTTGATTTGCTCTATCATTTTAGCATACAAGGTTCATTCTGCCCAATATCTGGCCTTCATTGGTTTTAAAATGAGACATTTTCCTTTGTTAATACTTAAGACGTTATTACTTGTTAATAACAATTGACACTACCAGATTCCTATAAACGCTTGAATTTGACTAAAAACTAGGCTATAATAATTCTGTTATTGTTTTTTAGGCAAAATATACAAAACTTTGCGCCCGTAGTGTAATGGATATCACATAAGATTCCGGTTCTTATGATGGGGGTTCGATTCCCTCCGGGCGTATTCAAGCATTTTAAAGGTCTATAAAAGGTGTTATAAACGTTAGTATGATAAGGTTTTTAAAGAAGTTTGAATTCTATTGAGTTGTAATGTTCCGTACTAAATGGCGTAACATATAGCGTAACTTTTTTTAAAAATATACGTGTTCCCGTTCTAAAGGAAATGGAATATAATTGTTGGCTTTTACTTCTATGAGTAAGGCTTTTTTTATTGCAGCGAAAAAAGGAGAATGGTCATTCTTCTTTGCCCCTTTTGTGTGCTAAGTGAAATCAATTAGTTTTTTTAATTTATTTAATATCCCTACCAACTTAAATAACATGATAAAATATATAAAACTATTTTTTTATCTTAGGAGTAATTATGTCAGAAAATGAAAAACATAAACTTTCTTTTGAAAATCTTTATTACAAATTAGCAGAAAAAGGGATAACTTTTAATAATATAAGCAAAGACAGAGTTATAGAGATTCTACAAGATCGAAACTATTACTATAGAATCGCTTCTTATCGCAAGAATTTTAGAAAGGATAGCAATAATGAATATATAAATCTCGATTTTTCAACCCTCGAAGATTTGGCATCTATTGATGTTTATTTAAGAGAATATTTATTATCATTGTGTATTGATATCGAACACATAACTAAAACATTACTCATGAGAGATATCACATATAATAGTGAAGAAGATGGTTACAAGATTGTAGAACGTTTTTCGAATATATATTTTGAGAGGTATCAAAAGATAAACTCTAACTTTAGTAAAAGCTTATATCTCAAAGATATGTATAACAAAAGGCGAGATAAACCTATATGGGTCTTTTTAGAAATAATGTCTTTAGGCGATTTAAGTCTTTTGCTGGAGCTTTATGTAGATATCTACAACATTAGTTACAAACCATTAAAGCAGCTATCAGATAATTTAAGATACGTAAGGAATATCAGAAATACGTGTGCGCATAACAATGTATTTTTGATTAATTTATATAGTAGAAAAGATAATAAAATCAACACCCCTTCTCAATATGCTAATTCCATTCGAGGGCTTTATAATATCGATATAATAAATATACTTTATGTAAAACCTCATGATTTACTAGTTTTATTTAACTTGCATAAAAGCCTATGTTCTCAAGAGCTAAATAATAGAAGAAAAAGAGAAGGTCAAAAAGTGCTTGATAGGGTTCATAAAAATTATCATAAGTATAAAGGTCAATCTGAAGATCTTGATAATTTTTTTGAATATTTGAACAATCTAATTGACATTTTATAGCATTTAGTGATACATTATTTATGAGGAAACAGTGCCGAGAATTCGGTAACGGCTCACTTTTCTTAATAGTAGTGGGTGTAATATGAGGGCTAACAATTTTGTTAGTCCTTTTTTTTATGCAAATAAATCATTTAAAACATCGTCCACCTTCCGCCCTCCAGTTTCATAAATATAAAGGTCTGCATCCAGTACAAATATAATAAACGTTTCCTGTCTAAGTCCTTTGGATATGAACAAAGTGTATATATCGGTTGGATGTTCAGCATATCGAATATAATCAAAATTTAGTGAATAACCTTTTGACCTTAACCAACTATCAATACTAAACCCTTGCTCTACATTCATTTTAGATACTAATTCCATATTGCCACCCACCCTATATGCTCATCTTTTTGCCCTAATCTAAATCTTTCTACTATTAAATACTACATTTATATAGCCAAGCCTTAGCCTTTACTCCAGCATAGCCATTAGCTCATCTTCAACGGCATTCAATACACTGATTTTTGTTTCTTTGGTGCTTTCCCAATCATCACTAGTCAATATAGCGTTAATATCCTTTTCGGTTAAATCTAGGCTAGTCACTTCATTATCCGCTTGCTGCTGCTTTTCTGCCCTTTTATGCTGGTCAATATAGTAGTCGATTTCTTGTATTTCATTATAAACCATAACCTCATAATCGCTTAAATACTCGTGTTTTAAAAGGTTTTTAAGTGTTGGGTAGTCAAAAGTGTAGGCAACATCTCTTGAAATAGCTTATAACGCAATCTAAGGGCATTTATTTTGCCTGTCTAATGATTCTTGATTTAATACCAAACGAATGACAAACCGCTCAATATTCATAGCGTGAGTATAATCATCAATTGAAAACCCATACTGTGAGGTGCCAGTAAATGATTGCATACTATACGCATATAATTGCGATTTAAGGCGTTTTGTTTCTGGTCGCATAATCTTATACGGCAAAGCCATATGCTATCTAATATGATACTTAATCTCTTTGTCAGTTGCACTCTCCATGACTAACCCTCCTTATTATCTGCTCGTATATTATTCTTTGGTTTCTTCAAAATAATGTTCATACATCAGTAAGCAAACTTGTGTCATTAGTCTATTAAATTCTTTTCTAGTGATTCCCACCATTTCGCAATAATCATCGTATTTCATGAGTTTATTCGTGTATGCACTCCATACGGGCGCGTTTAAGTATTTTAAGTGCTTTCAAAGCATGCTATAAACGCTGGTATAACAAAGTTTTTAAATTTTTACTTTCATCTTAAGGCAAAAAATGGTGCACAAATTGGGAAACTTGTGGGGCAACTTTTTGGACATTCACGATACATGAGCAAGGGAAAATATCGCTCACCCTGCATTCAAGAAATGAAATCAATTTTAACTTTTTACAATCATAATATGAGCAGCTGCTACTTTAACAGGTAGTGGCTTTTTTGTTGTTTATACCTCCTCACACACTTCCTTTCATTATATTCTATAAATTTAGAGACAAAAAAATCGGGATTTAGTCCCGATTTCTTTGTTTATTATTTATCTTTAGATTAGAAGAATACGTTTGTCACGCCATCACCTGAGGCACGGAATGATTCAGCTGATGTAGTTGCACCGTTAGTTAATACATCGTTAACAGCTTGGTAAGTTTCTTCTGATACAGTAGCGCTAGCTGCCATACCATTTGAAACAACTTCAAATTGACCAGATGCGTTAACTACTGCTGATAATGAAGTGCCACCCCAGTTACCTGAGTTTGCACGGTTAAGGATTACAGAGAATACTGCTGCTTTTTCAGAGTAGCTTGGACCAGCTTCAGTTTCTACTACTTGTAATACTTGGTAAGGGATTTCTTCTGCTGCTGAGTATGAAGAAGTTGAAGATGTTTCTTCAGTTGTCGTTTCTTCTTCTGCTTCATATGAAGTCGCTTCTACTGTTGCTGTTTCTTCTTCTGCTTCATATGCTACTGGTTCAACAGTTGTTTCTTCTGCTACTTCTTCAGTTTCAGTTTTTTCAACTGTTTCTTCTTCTACTTTATAAGTCTCTTTTTTCTCGTTAGCATCTTCTACTACAACTTCATCTACTTCACCTTCATCATTTTTAGTGAACGAAATAGAGTTAGATGGGAAGATTAAATCAGCATTTTCAATTTCGTTGATTTGAACTAAAGTGTTCACATTTACACCTGCAGCGTTAGCAATCACTGATAAAGTGTCACCGTATACGACAGTGTATTCAGATGTTGATTCATCAACTGCTTCCATATCAGCTGAAACTTCTTCAACGCTACGCGCTGTCCATTCCGCTGCTTTCGCTTCTTCAGTGTTAAATCCTGCTGTCGCAAATAGTGCTGACAATGCAAAAGTTGTTCCTAAAATCGTTTTGTTAAATTTCATGTTAAGTAAAACTCCTTATTTGTTTAGCTATTGCTAAGTTGTTTATTTAGCCACTGTTTCGACTACATGCAATATACTACACGGTGTGGATTCAAAAAGAAACCCTATAAACCCATTCGTTAAGGGGCTTTAAATGGACTGAAATGTTTTGTAATTTTTAATATTTACGTCTCAATTATTACAAATCACCACATTCCCAGTCTAACAACATTTATAACACTTACATTATTTCTTGCATATTTTAATAAGTTATATTTATGACATTGTATGTAATAATCATTTTTTGAAAAATAGGTATATTTCACCACGCTAAAAGTCTATATATCAGCATTTTCACCCCCATATTTCGAAGATTCAATATAAAAATCAACCCCACTGACAATAAAAAAAGGCCCCAGAATTACAGCATACTTGCTGTACTCCCTGAGGCCTTTCTTCAAATTAATCGACTTATTTATCTGACTCAGCGTCAGACATGCTATCAAAATCATCTTTTTTGTTTAATTGTGCTAGCAATTGATCGATATGGTTACCATATTCAATTGAACGGTCCCGTTCAAAGAATATTTCTGGTGTTTTATAGATATTTAGGCGTTTACCAATCTCAGAACGAACTAAACCACTAGATTTTTCCAAACCTTTTTGCGCTTTTTCACGTTCACTGGCTAATTCACTCAATGTAGTGTAGAAAATAGTTGCTTGTTGTAAGTCACCAGTAACTGCTACATCAGTAATTGTAACACCTTCAACGCGAGGGTCTTTGACAGTCTTTCTCAAGATGTCATTGACGTCGCGAAGGATCTCTTGACTTACACGTTCAGCTCTAAATTTTGCCATTGTGCATCACCTCTATTTTTTCTTCACTTCAACCATACGGTATGCTTCAATTTCGTCATCTACTTTAATATCGTTGTAGTTTTCAATTGTTAGACCTAGTTCGAATCCACGAGATACTTCTTTCACATCATCTTTAAAGCGACGTAACGATCCTAATTGTCCATCATAGATGACAATTGAATCACGGATGATACGAACTTGTGAGTTACGGTAGATTGTTCCATCTAATACGTAACCACCAACAATTGTACCTACTTTAGATACATTGTAAGTTTCACGAACTTGTACAGTACCAGTTACTTCTTCAACGAATTCTGGGTCTAACATACCTGTCATCGCTGATTCTACGTCATTAATTGCATCGTATATGATGTTGTATAGACGTACTTCTACTTCATCAGCATCTGCTTGTAATTTAGCTTGTGGTGTAGGACGCACGTTGAAACCAATGATTAAGGCTTGTGATGCTTGACCTAAAGTAATATCACTCTCGTTGATTGCACCTACAGCTTGGTGGACGATGTTTACTTTAACACCTTCAACTTCGATTTTCTTCAAGCTTCCAGCTAAGGCTTCAACAGAACCTTGAACATCCCCTTTGATAATGACATTAACTGATTTCAATTCGCCTTCTTGTAGCGTTTCAAATAAGTTGTCTAAGGTTACAGCATGGTTTGCTTGACGACGTTCTTGTAAGGCACGGCTCGCACGCTCTTCACCGACAGCACGGGCTGTTCTTTCGTCATCAAAGGCTACAAAGCGGTCACCAGCTTGTGGTGATTCTTGTAGACCAGTGATTTCAACTGGCGTTGATGGGCCAGCTTGCTTGATACGACGACCAGTATCGTTAGTCATTACACGGACACGTCCATGTGTATCACCAACAACGATTGGGTCCCCAACACGTAATGTACCTTCTTGGACTAATAATGTCGCAATAGCACCTTTAGATGGGTCAAGACGCGCTTCGATTACAGAACCTAAAGCTAAACGGTTTGGTACAGCTTTATATTCTTCTACGTCTGCAACTAATAAGATCATTTCTAGTAAGTCACTTACATTTTGACCAAATTTAGCTGAGATATTTACGAAGATTGTGTCCCCGCCCCACTCTTCAGAAATTAGGCCATATTCAGTTAACTCTTGCATTACTCGATCAGGATTAGCTGTTGGTTTATCGATTTTGTTTACTGCAACGATAATTGGTACACCCGCTGCTTTGGCATGGTTAATCGCCTCAACAGTTTGTGGCATTACTCCATCATCTGCTGCTACTACAAGGATAACGATATCCGTTACATCAGCACCACGCGCACGCATTGTCGTGAAGGCCGCATGTCCTGGTGTATCTAGGAAAGTAATTAAACGGTCATTTTCACGTACTTGGTAGGCACCGATATGTTGTGTGATACCACCCGCTTCGCCGTCTACAACTTGAGCGTTACGTAAGTAGTCAAGTAAAGTTGTTTTACCATGGTCAACGTGCCCCATGATGGTTACAACTGCTGGACGAGTTTCTAAATCTTCCTCGTCTGCACTCTTAGCTTCTTCAAAGTAATGTTCAAAGTCTGCTTGGTCAACAATAACTTTCTCTTCAGCTTTTACACCATATTCTTCAAGAATTAACTCGATAGCATCTTTATCTAACGCTTGGTTTTGTGTAGCTGGTACACCCATCAAGAATAGTTTTTTGATAATCTCAGCTGGCTCACGGTGAATTTTTTTAGCAATATCCGCAACAGTCATACCTTCAGTATATTCCACTTTTTCTGGCAGTGGCTTATTCTTTCTTGGTGGTACTGGGTTGCCTTGAGGGCGGTTTTGGTCATTGTTAAAACGACCTTTTCTCCCTTTTTTGCCTTTACCTTTAAATCCGCCATTTTTGTTATTACTATTATTTTTAAAATTGTTATTTTGATTATTCATATTTTTATTCTCTTTTGCTGGGTTATTGCGATTTTGCGACTTGTTTTGGTGCTGGTTTTGCTTAGCGTTTACTTTAGCAGGTTCTGATTTAGCTGAATCTTTTTCCGTAGGTTTATTTTCAGCGTTCTTAGCTGGTTGACTTTCAGCTGCTTTCGCTGGCTGTTTATTGTTGTCTTTCTTACCTACTGATTTATTTGCAAAGCTACTTTTTAGCTTGTTTACTTCGTCATCAGTCATTGATGCCATATGGCTTGAATATTCAAAACCTGCTTTTTCTGCAATACTCAATAACTCTTTACTTGATACGCCAATTTCCTTAGCAACTTCGTAGACACGTTTTTTTGACATGTCATCACCTTCCTTATTCTACTAATCTCTCATACTTTTTACTCTCCTATTTGATGTAAAAATATACGTAAAAATCTAAATTATTTTTTAAAGCTTTTCACAAACCCGCGGTCTAAGAAAGCGACTATCGATCTCTTTTTACCTAAGGCAATTGAAATTTCTTCAGTTGTAAACATCTGAACATATTCCACTTCATAAAAAGCACATTTATTCTCTATGTTCTTTTTGGTTTGTTCGCTGACATCAGTAGCCATGACCACTAAAACAGCCGTCTCTTGCTGGATAGTTTTCATGACGGTTTCAGTACCTGAAACGATTTTACCCGCTGCTTGCGCCAAACCTAACAAATTCAACTTGTTATTGTTCATTTTCAAAAAGCTCTTTTCTGGCTTTTTGATGGGCTACATAAGCTTTCAATTCACTATAAAAATCATCCGGAATGGATACATTTAAGTGTCTATCTAGCATGTGTTTGTCCCAAGCCTTTTGTACAACTTC
The DNA here is from genome assembly GCF_002083135.2 of Aerococcus viridans. Classification (NCBI taxonomy): domain Bacteria; kingdom Bacillati; phylum Bacillota; class Bacilli; order Lactobacillales; family Aerococcaceae; genus Aerococcus; species Aerococcus viridans. The sequence goes on from NZ_NBTM02000001.1 coordinate 1,974,885, forward strand.
AGGATCCAGGGATACATATGCACCGCGCCCATTTTTCTTACCTGTCGGGTCAATTTCAACGACACCTTCAGGATTACGAACAATTCTAATTAATTCTTTTTTAGGAAACATTTCATTTGTCACAACACATTTTCGCATAGGAATTTTTCGTTGTTTCATGTTTAACCCCACCTAATCTTAGCCTTCTTGGTTTAAACGCTCTTGTTGGTCTAAATCTTCTTCACCAATTAATTCTTCATCATCAATAATATCGTTGTCTTCGCCTTCAACATCATCAATTTGATCTTCAATTGCTTCTGGACCAACATTACCTTCTTCAAGGTCATCCATGGCTAATAAATCTTCTTCATCAATTGAAGTTGATCCTTCTGTAACTGCTTCATATTCTTCAGCAGATTCAATATCTCCAGCTAGAATTGGATCAACGTCTTCGTCGACTAATACTTTTTCAGCAAAACGTTCTGCATACTCTTCTGTTTGTATATACGCTTCAAAGTCAGCTTCAGATTTGATATCAATCTTGTGGTTTGTTAATTTAGCTGCTAAACGCGCATTTTGGCCACGTTTACCAATAGCTAATGACAAGTGGTTTTCTGGTACGACAACCACACATGACGTTTCACCTGGTACAAAGTGTACAGATAATACATCGGCTGGGTTTAAGGCATTTGAAATAAAGGTTGCCATGTCGTCTGACCATTGAACGATATCCATGTTTTCGCCTTTTAATTCGTCTACAATACGTTGTACACGTGAACCGCGAGGTCCAACACAAGTACCTACTGCATCGATGTTCGCGTCGTTAGAAACAACCGCTACTTTAGAACGGTCACCAGCTTCACGGGCGATGGCTTTAATTTCAACAGTACCGTCGAAAATCTCAGGTACTTCTTGTTCAAATAGACGTTTCAATAGACTTGGGTGGCTACGAGAAACATAGACTTGTGGCCCTTTAGTCGTATTCTCAACACGTTCTACGTAAACTTGTACACGCTCGTGTGGTTGGAAGGTTTCATTTGGAATTTGACCTTCAGGTGGGATAACAGCTTCGATTTTACCTAAGCTAACATATACATAACGACGGTCTTGACGCTCAACAATACCTGTCAAAATGTCATCTTCGTAGTCAATGTACTCGTTATAGGTAATTGAACGTTCTGCTTCACGCACACGTTGCATGATTACTTGTTTTGCTGTTTGAGCAGCAATACGACCAAAGTCTTTTGGTGTTACTTCAAATTTGATTTTGTCACCAATTTCGTAAGCGTTGTTTAAATCATGGGCATCTTGAAGAGATACTTCAAGTTGTGAATCCATAACCAAGTCAACTACTTCTTTTACCGCAAAGACTTTGATAACACCTTTTTTAGCATCGAAGTTTACTTCAACGTTTTGCGCTTGTTGGTAGTTACGTTTGTAAGCTGATACTAAAGCAGCTTCTAAAGCTTCCAAAATGACTTCTTTTGAAATGCCCTTTTCATCTTCAAGCGCTTCGAAGGCTCTTAACATTTCTTTACTCATCTAAATTCCCTCTTTCAAAAATGATAAATTTTAAAATTCAATGGCTAATCTGATTAACGATACATTTGATTTTTCTACAGTGACTGCCACTTTACGTGTTTTGTCTTTTGTTTCAACTTCATATGCATCATCTGATACAGAAAGTAGACGGCCTTGAATATTTTTTTGACCATCAATGGCTTGATAGAATGACAAGAATACCCATTCACCGATTGCAGCTTGCACATCGTCATCATTTTTCAATGGACGTTCTGCACCTGGAGAAGATACTTCAAGGTAATAAGCTTGTGGGATTGGGTCTGTTTCTAATTGATCAACAGCTTCAGAAATATGTTCACTAACTGTGACACAATCCTCTATTGCGATGCCACCACCTGGTTTATCCACGTAAATTCTTAGGAACCAAGATTTCCCTTCTTTAACAAATTCGATATCAAACAATATAAAGCCTAAGTCTTCGATTATTGGTTGAACGATTTCTTGCATTTGGTCTGTTACTTTAGCCATATTTCCCCTCGCTTTTCTTATTTTTACCTTATTACCATGAAAAAAGTGAGCGTCACCGCTCACTCCACCACTGTCTTCTTTCTACTTAGACAGTATAACATATGCGAGCTTGATTCGCAATAATTGTTGCTATCAAGCGATTTTTACAAGTTCTGAACCAAACCTGTAACTTGGTTAACTGGAATTGAAAAGACAACACCGCTACCAGGTTGATCTAAGTCCATGGCGGTACGAATGCTTTCAGATACTGGATTGACTTTTTCAGATTCGACTACTAACAGAACGATTTCTTTTTCTGGTTGAATTTCAATATTGAATAGTTTAGAGATTTCAGTGGTCCCTGTTCCACGACCGTGAAGAATGGTTGCACCTTTAGCGCCTTCTTTACGGGCAGCTGCAACAACATCATCCCCTGAATCGCGGTCGACAATTGATACTAACAGTTGATACTCACTCATATTTTCACCTTTTTCTTCAAATGTCCGATTAAATAAACGACTACCACAAACGCTTGATGTATCTGCTGAGAACAGGATACCCAAGCCTTTCTTGTCTAATTTCATTTTCTCAGTGATTTTTTCGTGAATGTCACTTTCAAATTCCTTAGGAGCTAATGTAATCATCAATTCTTTCTTAGATTCATCAAGACCCATTAAGTTAAGAAATTTATTAGAAATGGTGCCATCACAAAGGACTAAGGTGCCACCACCGGTTCCATGCTCTTTGGCAGTTTTAAGTACTTTTTGCCCAATACCATGGTTTACAATAGCGAAAAACGCCACTGATTCTACAGTCATCAATTAACCCCCTTATTCACCAATTGCTTTATTGTTTTTAACGCGTAATTTATAGATTAAACCTAGGATTTGAACCATCAACACTGGGGTCATTGCCACCATTGCGATGATACCGAAACCATCTACTAATACATCTGCTTGCGGTAACGTATCGGCTACACCTTGAGCAAAGGCCAAGATAAATGTCGCTGTCATCGGACCAGATGCTACCCCACCAGCATCGAAGGCGATACCTGTAAACAGGTTGGGTACGTAAAAGCTTAATAAGATTGATAAACCAAATCCTGGCAATAGGAAGTGCCACAATTCAACGCCTGGTACCATAATACGAAGCATTGACATCATTACAGCTAAACCTACACCAATCGACAAGGAGAATAATAACAACTTATTAGGGATATGTCCACCAGTTACGTCTTCAACTTGGTCTCCAAGTATGTGTACAGCTGGTTCAGCTAATACAACTACTAGTCCCATTACAAGACCAATCCATAGAACTAACGGTTCATGGTTAGTGGCTAATTCAGTCGCTAAGTAACGACCCATATCCATAAACCCTTGGTTAACCCCAATAAGGAAGAAAGTTAAACCAATCAAGACATAGACAACCCCAACAGCAATACGGCGTAATTCACCTTTATTGATTCTTCTATAAAAATAAATCACAATTGCGAATAGGATTAAAATTGGAATAAGTGAAACTACTGATTCTTGAACAGTATGACCAATATTTGCGATGAACGGATGGATAATCCCTTCAGTATATTGGTAAGCTTCATCTGAACTTTCGAAGGTAGATGATTGAATCAGTGACATGATCAATACGGCTAAAATGGGCCCAGTTGACATAGCACCTACTAAACCAAAGGAATCGTCCTCTGCCCCTTTACCACCTTTTTTAGCAGAAACACTGGTGCCTAAGGCCAATACAAATGGTGTAGTTAAGGCACCGGTCGTTGCACCTGAGGCATCAAATGACATCGCTAGGAAGGTAGAATCTGCGAAAATTGATAATAAGATAATGACCGCATAAACGGCTAGGAAGAACCACTTCAATGCGACATCTTTCATTACCCGGTAAACACCAAGGGCGATCATAACCCCCACACCTATTGATACAACGAAAACAATGGTTTGTGACCCTAACACGCCACCTGTTGCATCAGAAATTTGTTGGCCCAAAATTAATAGGTCTGGTTCGGCTACGGTAATCGAAAACCCTATAAAGAATGTTAATAATAGTACGATTAAATGGGAACTTGATCGAATAATCGAATCACCTAAATAATTCCCAATTGGCGTCATACCAATATCTACCCCGAATAGGAAGATGGTCAGTCCTATTGTTAATAGGATTGAACCAATTGCGAATCTCGCCATCATATCTCCTGGCACATCAACCAGGGTAAATGCTAGGGCGAATACAAGGATGACGATAGGTAAGACAGAAGATATCACTTCTTTAAACTTATCTAGCAATAACTGCATAGAATTCCTCCTTTTTAATAAATAGTTTACATAGAAAAAGCAACAAATAAATTAAATATCAGCGTATGATTTGTTGCGAGTATTGCTTTTAAGCGAACGGATTCACTTAAAAGATACAATATTATGTTAACATACCTAATAGTCACATCAAAAATAACACTCAAAAAAAACAGGACTACCTTCCAAAATGATAGGTAATCCTGTTTTGCGCTTTTAAAAATCAAATAGTGATAATTGGTTTTGGTCTGGTAAACCATCTAATACATGGTTTTCGGTCATGTATTCAATCAATGATTTAGACACTTTACCACGAGTTTGTAAGTCTTCTTTTGATAGAAATGGTGATTCCTCACGTGCTGCAACAATGGATTTGGCCACGTTTGTACCCAAACCGTCAATGGCTCTAAAAGGTGCAATCAACGTATTGTCCTCTTCAATAATAAATTCAGTTGCATGAGATTTATTGATATCAACCATTTTTAAGGTAAAGCCACGTTCCCACATCTCGTTTACAATCTCAAGGACTGTTAGCAATTGTTTTTCTTTAGTAGAAGCTTCCATTCCTTTGGCATTGATTTCGTTAATTTTGGCCTTAGTCGATTCTTTCCCGTTCGACATGGATACTAGGTCAAAGTCACTCGCCCGTACTGATAAGTAGGCACAATAGTACCAAATTGGGTGTTTTACTTTAAACCAAGCTACCCGCATGGCGTTCAATACATAGGCAGCGGCATGGGCTTTAGGAAACATGTATTTAATCTTTTCACATGAATCCATATACCATTCCGGCACGTCGTATTCCCGCATGATGGCCTTGTGCTCGTCAGAAAGCCCCTTACCTTTACGAACTTTTTCCATAATTTGGAAGGCATCTGATTCCGGCAAGCCACGGTGGATTAAGTAAACCATGATATCATCACGACAACCGATAACCTCACTTAGCGGTAGCCCTTTTTCCCGTACAAGTACTTCGGCATTGCCTAACCAAACGTCCGTACCATGCGATAGTCCAGAGATTTGTAGGAGTTCGGCGAAGGTAGAAGGTTTGGTTGCTTCAAGCATTTGTCTAGTGAAGCGGGTCCCAAATTCGGGAATCCCTAATGTACCAGTGTTTGAATAGATTTGTTCCTTTGTGACACCTAAAACCTCTGTCCCGTTGAATAACTCATAAACTTCTGGGTCATCGATTGGGATTTCGGTTGGGTTGATACCCGATAAATCCTGCAACTTACGGATCATGGTCGGATCATCATGACCAAGGATATCTAGTTTCAACACGTTATCGTGGATGGAATGGAAATCGAAGTGGGTCGTCTTCCATTCAGATTCCACATCGTCAGCCGGGAATTGAATTGGGGTAAAGTCGTAAACATCCATGTTTTCAGGGATAACGATAATCCCCCCTGGATGCTGTCCGGTCGTCCGTTTCACTCCTGTTGCACCCTTGGCTAAGAATTCCTTCTCTGTCTTACGCAAGTTTAAATTCTTGTCTTGGTCGTAACCTAATACGTATCCGAAGGCTGTTTTATCTGCTACCGTACCAATTGTTCCGGCCCGGAAAACGTGGTCGTCACCGAAAAGGACTTTGGTATAGGCATGGGCACGCGCTTGGTATTCACCGGAGAAGTTCAAATCGATATCGGGCACCTTGTCCCCTTTAAATCCTAGGAAGGTTTCAAATGGAATATCTTGCCCGTCTTTATCTAGATTTGTCCCACATTCAGGACAGGGTTTATCCGGTAAGTCGAATCCTGAACCAACTGAGCCATCTGTAAAGAAATGACTGTAATGGCAATTCGGGCACACATAATGCGGCGCCAACGGGTTTACTTCGGTAATCCCTGACATGGTCGCTACAAATGAGGAACCAACTGATCCACGGGAACCTACGATATAGCCGTCGTCATTTGATTTTTTCACCAGTTTTTGCGAAATCAGATAGATAACGGAGAACCCATTGGAAATAATGGATTTCAATTCTTTATCTAAGCGGGCTTCAACGATTTCTGGTAGTTCTTTTCCGTAGATTTCATGGGCCTTTTCAAATGACATATCTGTCAGTTCTTGTTCGGCCCCTTCAATAGTTGGTGTATACAATTTGTCTTTCAAAGGTTCCACAAACTCAATGCTGTCTGCAATGGCATTGGAATTTTCAACGACAATTTGGTATGCCGTTTCCTCACCTAGGAAGGCAAATTCTTGCAACATTTCTTCAGTTGAGCGGAAATGGGCTTCTGGAAAGTTTTTGGTCCGGTTAGATTTGATCGAATTAATTAAAATTTCCCGGTACAATTTATCCTCTTCATTTAGGTAATGGACATCTCCTGTTGCAACAACAGGTTTGTTGACCGATTCCCCAATTTCAAGCATATCTTTCATGATTTTTTCAAGCGTCGCTTCGTCTTGAATCAATTCATCTAAGATCAAAGGTTTGTAAACTGCTTTTGGTTGGAGTTCCAAGTAGTCGTAGAAACCAGCTTTTTGCTCTGCTTCGACTTTCCCTTTTTGCATTAAAGCTTCAAATACTTCACCGCCTGCACAGGCTGAACCGACCAACAAATTTTCTCGGTGACTAGATAAGAGTGACCGAGGAATTCGAGGTACTCGGTAGTAATAGTCGATATTTGACGCAGAAACCAATTTGAATAGGTCTTTTAACCCTGTTTGGTTTTTAGCTAGCAAAATAGCATGGAATGGTCGACCTTGCTTGTAGGCGTCCCCTTTACCAATGTCTTTATTCAACTCGTCATGGTAGAAAATCTCATGGTCAGCGGCTGCTTCTTTGATGAAAATCCAGGCTAAGGCCCCTGTGGTTTCCGCATCATATACGGCCCGGTGATGCTGCTCTAGGGCCACATTGTAGCGTTTGGCCAAGGTGTTCAAACGATGCGATTTTAGGTTTGGATGTAAGAAACGAGACATTTCTAAGGTATCAATCACGGCGTTATGGGACTTGTCAAAACCATGTCGGTTGTAGGCGGTATTAATAAAGCCCATGTCAAAACTGGCATTATGGGCCACGAAAATAGCGTCCCCAACCCATTCTCTAAAGTCCGTAATCACTTCTTTTTCAGTCCGGGTATTGGCTAACATGGCGTCAGTGATCCCTGTTAAATCAATAATCGTTGCTGAAAGTGGCCGTCCTGGATTAATAAACTCTTCAAAAGTGTCAATCACATTACCGTTCTGCATTTTAACGGCCGCTAATTCGATAATATTATCATAAATAGCTGATAATCCAGTAGTCTCCACATCGAACACGACATAGGTTGCTTCTTTTAATTCGATATGGTCCGGATTGTAGGCGATAGGGACTCCGTCATCGACGATATTCGCTTCAACACCGTAAATCATTTTCAAACCAGTGGATTTAGCCGCCCCTGATGCTTCTGGATAAGCTTGCAGGGTTGCATGGTCAGTGACCGCAATAGCAGTATGGCCCCAATCTTTAGCTTGATTGGTGAAATCGGAAATTGAATTGGTCGCATCCAACATAGACATATTGGTGTGAACATGTAATTCAACCCGCTTCTTGTCAGCGTTATCTTGGCGTTTTGTCTTGGTAATTTGCTCCAAGTCGCGAACATTTAGGACTAAGTCACGGGCAAAACGGTCATCCATTTGCAAATCACCGCGGACCCGTAACCACATGCCTTTGCGTATCGCTTCAAAAATGGCGATATCTTCGTCAGTTCTAGAGAACATTTGAATCAAGAATGCTGAGCTATAATCTGAAATCTTAGCGTTTAAAATTCGGCGGCCAGTTTTTAAAATCTTGACCTCCACATCGAAAACGACACCTTCCATGGATACAAACCGTTGCTCTTCAACGTAAGTATTCATGGCTCTCAATTTATCATCTACCGGGATATGTTTCCCTAATTGAATTTTATCTACCTTAATTGCTTGGGCATTATTACCAGCAGCAGCCATCTCTTTCTGTTTTTCAGCTGCTTTTTTTGCCATTTCTTGCTGTTGCTCAGCTAATTCATTAGCCCGTTCCATAAAGACATCGCGCCGGTCTTTTGCCGTTTCATCGTCAATGATAATTTCAAATGGCACTTTTGGAAAGCCGACCATTTGGTAATTTTGCTTGATCACTTCAAGATAGTTTTCTTGGATAATTTGTTTTAAAGGATGATTGTCGACCCGAATGTAATACCGGTTGTTTTCAAATGTGGGTAATTGTCCTTGGAAAGTGGCTTTGGCAATCCCGTTTGAAATGCCTGACCGTTTGACAATGATTGGCCAGTAATCCAAGACATCTTGATTAGCTGGTTGACTTTGGTCAGCGACCTCAATTGAAAAATCTACTGCCCCAACATGGTCGAATCCCTTTTTCAGGTATTCTTCAAAGGTTAAGAAAGTGGCGGCATCTAATCGTGTTGGTAGGCCAATTTTAAACTGCCATAACCGAGATTTTGTGTGGACCACAACGTTCTCTAACCAGCCGTTCTGGATAGCCGCGTTTTCTTCTGTCCAATTAATTTGTCCTAGTAGGGCCTGGAATAAGGCTTCTTTAGATTCTGACATACACATTTCCTTTCCTAATTTAATAACAAAAGGCCATCGCTATGGCCTTTTGACGTGCATTTAAAAGTGGCGTGTTTGCTAAGTGTCCTAGCCAAACATACGCATAATATCGTTCCAAGTGACAGCAATCATTAGCACAATGACAAGCACTGCACCTACAATATTGATCATACCTTCTGTTTTAGCTTGTAGTGGTTTACCTCGGACCAATTCGATCAGGTTCAAAACTATTTTACCACCATCTAAAGCTGGTACGGGTAGTAAATTGACAATTCCTAGGTTAATACTTAAAGAAGCTAACCAAGAAATAACACCTGTCATCCCAAAGGAAACGACTTGCGAGGTAGTTTGGTACATGTAAACTGGTCCACCAAAATTGTTGATGTCAAAGCCAGTTTTAAACATACTACCAATTATAGAGAAAATACCTGTAATCATGGTCCACGCGCTAGTAAAACCAAAAGTAATTTTAGCCATAAATGAATTATCTTGACTTCTTTGTGCGCCAATTAAACCAACTGTTTCACCCGATTCAGTTTCAGTTGCCTGTGGAGTTACTGAAATATCTTGCTCTAGCCCGTCTCGAGTGATGGTAAAAGTAAGTGATTGGTCTGGGTTTGATTGGACAATAGCTTGCATATCGTCGAATGATTCGACCGGTTGATCGTCGATTGACAAGATTTGGTCACCCGCCTCTAGTCCTGCTGCTTGAGCTGCAGAATCTTCTTGAACAGCACCGATTTCAGCTTCGTTTGACCAAACACCGCCTTGCATGAAGGCTAGTAGTATGAAAGCTAGAACACCTAGGATAAAGTTGTTCATTGGTCCAGCGAGATTAACGATTAGTCGTTGCCAGATGTTGGCAGATTGGAATTGACGTTCTATTGGCGCGACTTTCACGATTGTTCCGTCAGATTCAACGATGTTTGCTGTTTTTGACACTTGGTAGCGTACTTTTTCCTCGCTACCGTAAGGAATCCCTTCGATGAACATGTCTTCTTCTAAATCTGCTGCCCAAACTTCTAGCGGTAAGCCGGCAAAATTTTGGCCCTCATTTTCCAAAGAGATTGTCTTTACAAGGCCGTCTTCACCTTGTTCAATGACGACTTGCATGCCTTTCGTTAGACTGTCAGACATTTCCTCCAACCCTGCCATACGTACGTAACCCCCGATTGGAAGGATGCGTAAAGTATAAGTCGTTTCTTCAGCTTCGTAATGGAAAATTTTCGGTCCCATACCGATTGAGAATTCACGGACTAGGATGCCAGCTTTCTTGGCAAAATAATAGTGCCCAAATTCATGGACAATAACGATGACTGAAAAAATAAATATAAATGCGATAATAGTCGTCATAATGTGCTCCTTACTAAATTTATAGCTATATGATTAGCTAGGATACTTGCTAAGCTCCAAGGAATGGAATCAAGAAATAAAACATGGGTAATACCATTAATAGACTGTCAAAACGGTCAAGGAAACCGCCATGACCGGGCATAATATTACCTGAATCTTTGACTTCGTAAGTCCGTTTTAAGGATGATTCTACTAAGTCGCCCATCTGTCCTAAAAAGCCTAAAATCAGGGCTAAAATCAAATTATCCATGATTGATATGCCAAAGATGTTGTTAAAATAAAGGACAATACTTGAACAAATAAAGGCCCCAATGATGCCGCCTAATGATCCTTCAATGGTTTTATTAGGTGAGACTTTTGGTGCTAAGGGTGTTCGGCCAATTTGGCGACCGACTAAATAGGCAAAGGTATCGTTCCCCCAAATAATGATTAACACGTAAATAACTGGCAAGAGCCCCATTAATCTCGTCTCAATTAATAAGTGAAAACCACGGCCAACGTATAAAGCCGCTAAACTAATGACCCCTACTTGTTCAAAGTTAATATCCTCTGGTTTGAAGACCATTATAATCAATAACATGGCTAAACCAGCGAAGTAAAGCGTCATATAGTCGATTTCTTGTGGCAGTAGTGCTAGATAATAAGACGGCAGTAGTTGTAACATCATGGTGATTAAACCGATAATCCCCCGCCATGAGGGGAATGGAATTTTTGCCATTTGTAAAATTTCATAGTAAGCAACCATTGCAATAAGCGCTACCATCAAGTCAAAAGGACGACCACCTACAAATAAAAGTGGTATAAAAATGGCAAGAGCAACAACAGCGCTGATAACCCTTTGTGTCATGAGAACCCCTCTTTCTATTTGGTATCTATCGCTCCGAATCGACGGTTTCTACGTTGAAATTCGCCAACACACTCCTGCATAATAGCTTCATCAAAGTCTGGCCATTTCGTGTCAGTAAACACCATTTCACTATAGGCCAACTGCCACAATAGGTAATTCGATAAACGAACTTCCCCACTTGAACGAATCAATAAATCCGGATCGGCATATTCACCTAATTGTGCTGTATATAAATTGTCTGAAATGGTTTGTTCAGAAATATCTTTCACTTTCAAGTCGCCATTTGCTACAGATGTGGCAATATTTTGGACGGCTTTGGTGATTTCATCACGTGAGCCATAGTTAAAGGCAATATTCAAAATTAAACCAGTGTTGTCTTTAGTACGATCCATGGCATTTTGAATATATTTCTTTGTCCCTAGTGGTACTTTATCGAAGTTCCCACTCATGCGAACTTGTACATTGTTGTCGATTAAATCAGGTAAGATTTCATCGTTTAATACTTTGGGTAAGCCCATTAAATAATTTACTTCGGTAATTGGTCGCTTCCAATTTTCAGTTGAGAAGGCATATGCTGTCAGTACCTTCACGCCCATTTTATGTGCTGCAATGACCACACGTTTTAGGGCTTTTAATCCCTCTGAATGTCCGTCTGTTCGTTTTAATCCACGAGCCTGTGCCCATCTACCGTTTCCGTCCATAATCACTGCGATGTGATTTGGTATAGGTAATGCTGGATTATAGTTTACTTCTGTCACCATATTGAACCTCCATTTGTAATTCTAGACAATTGTATCAAAAATCTGGAGAAAAACCTATACTTATCCCCTAGCTTGGCAGTTCTTTATCTCTTGACCAAGTCCATAAATTTGTTAGCAGTGAGACAAGTTCAATACCATTGAGATTTGGAAAAAGACAACCATCCTCAAAGCATACGGCAAATAAAAGCCAGCAGGTCATCTAATAGGATGCCTGCTGGCTTTCTTTGTATTATTGTCTGAACAGATGCTAGATTAAACGTTCATGATTTCGTCTTCTTTATCAGAGGCGATTTTCTCAACGTTTTTAATTGCAGCGTTTGTTAAATCTTGGATATCACTTTCGTATGAACGTACGTCATCTTCAGTGATTTCTTTTGCTTTTTCAGCTTTTTTCGTTTCATCAATCGCGTCACGACGGATGTTGCGGATAGCTATTTTAGCATCTTCCAAGTCTTTACCAACTGTTTTACTTAACTCTTTACGACGTTCTTGCGTTAAAGCTGGGATAATCAAACGGATTACTGAACCATCGTTTGTAGGTGGGATACCTAAGTCAGATTGTTGTAATGCACGGTCGATATCATTTAAAGAACTTTTATCGTATGGAGAGATTTGTAACATACGAGGCTCTGGAATAGTGACAGTTGCCAATTGACGTAAGTCAGTTGGTACACCGTAATATTCAACAGTAATGCCGTCTAATAAAGAAGCGTTTGCTACACCTGCACGGATGCGCGCTAGCGTACGTGTAAATGCCTCTTCAGATTTCACCATACGGTCTTTAGTTTCTTTTAGTAAATTATCAATAGCCATTGAAATTTCTCCTTTACCCTTCTATTGTTGTCCCAATTTCTTCACCAAGGATAACACGGCGGATATTGCCTTCTTCATTTAGATTGAATACAACTAAAGGAATATTGTTGTCCATGCTTAATGATGAAGCTGTAGTGTCCATTACTTGTAGGTTGTTGCTGATAACTTCTAAATGTGATAATTTATCGTATTTAACAGCAGCATCGTTCTTACGAGGATCGTCAGAATATACACCATCTACCCCGTTTTTAGCCATTAAAATCACATCTGCTTCAATTTCTGCAGCACGTAGTGACGCAGTTGTATCTGTTGAGAAGTAAGGATTACCAGTACCCCCAGCAAAGATAACGACACGTCCTTTTTCTAAGTGACGCTCAGCACGGCGGCGGATATATGGTTCCGCGATTTGACGCATGTCAATTGAAGTTTGTACGCGAGTTGGCACACCAATGTTTTCTAAAACATCTTGTAAACCTAGGGCATTCATGATCGTTGCTAGCATACCCATGTAGTCTGCTTGTGCACGTTCCATACCCATTTCTTCACCAGTTTTACCACGCCAAATGTTACCGCCACCTACGACGATTGAGATTTGTACGCCTAAACGGTGAACTTCTTTGATTTCTTTAGCAATACCCTTCATGGTTTCTGGATCAATACCGAAACCGTTGTTACCTGATAAAGCCTCACCTGAAAGTTTCAAGACTACGCGTTTGTATTTAGGTTCTGTCATTCTATTCTCCTTACTAAAAAGGTTGAGAAAGAAACCTTTCCCAACCTATTTTAAATTCCCTCTTCATTACTTCTCTATTTTAAGCAAATTCAAAAAGTGTATATCGGGATGTTGTTAAATTATTTACCCATTTGAGCAGCAACTTCACTAGCAAAGTCGTCTTGGCGTTTTTCAATACCTTCGCCGACTTCAAAACGGAAGAAATCTTTGATTTCAGCATTGTTTTCTTTTGCAACTTCTGCAACAGTTTTGCTGTCATCTAATAAGTATTTTTGATCAACTAAGCAGATTTCTGCGAAGAATTTACGTAAACGACCAGTAATCATTTTTTCAACGATTTCTTTTGGTTTACCTTCGTTTAATGATTGTTCTGTAAGCACTGCTTTTTCATGTTCGTAAACTTCAGCAGGTACAGATTCTTCGTTTAAGAATTGAGGTTTCATACCACCGATGTGCATAGATACCATGCTAGCAAATTCAGGGTTGTTACCGTCAATTAATGTAAGAACAGAAATACGTCCACCTTGGTGAGAGTATGTACCAAATTCTTGGTCATCTGTTTTTGTTAACGTTTCAAAGCGACGTAATGAGATTTTTTCTCCGATTACAGCAGCTTTTTCTTTAATGTATGTATCTAAGTCTTTATCTTCAACAGTTACATCAGTTAAAGCAGCTTCTACAGTAGCAGGTTTTTGCTCTAAGATAGCTAATGCAACAGTTTCTAATAATTCAACGAATTGATCGTTACGTGCAACGAAGTCAGTTTCAGAGTTAACTTCTACAATTACAGCGTCGTTTCCTTTAGCTACAGCTTTAGTTAAACCTTCAGCAGCAACACGGTCAGCTTTCTTAGCAGCTTTAGCGATACCTTTTTCACGTAGGAAGTCGATAGCTTTGTCCATATCTCCGTCAACTTCAACTAAGGCTTTCTTAGCATCCATCATACCTACACCAGTGCGGTCGCGTAATTCTTTAACTTGTTTTGCAGTAATTGCCATTTAAAATTTTCCTCCTAATTGCATGCATTCTTTAAAAAAAGGCTATCTTAACTAAGAAGGAAAGCCGAATATAGCTTAGACAAACTTAATCAGATAGCCATCTACTGTTTATATTTTACTACTAATTGAAGTAATCTTCAACTATAGCAATGCTTACTCAGCAACCTCGTCTAAAACTTCGTCACCTTTGAAGTCTTCAACAGTTACATCTTGTTCAGCTTCTTCTTGAGCGCCTTGTTTAGCTTCAAGAATAGCTTCAGCCATACCACCAGTGATCAATTTGATAGCGCGGATAGCGTCATCGTTTGAAGGGATTACGTAATCTACTTCATCTGGATCACAGTTAGTATCAACCATAGCGATAACAGGGATGTTTAATTTGTGTGCTTCTTGGATCGCAATTTTTTCTTTACGAGGGTCAACAACAAACATAACATCTGGAATACGTGGCATATCTTCGATACCGCCTAAGAATTTTTCTAGACGTTCTTTTTCTTTCAATAAGCCAACAACTTCTTTTTTAGGAAGAACGTCAAAAGTACCGTCTACTTCCATTTCTTTAATATTTTTTAAGTGTTTGATACGTTTTTGGATAGTTTCCCAGTTAGTTAAAGTACCACCTAACCAACGGTGATTTACGTAGTATTGACCTGCACGAGTCGCTTCGTCAGCGATTGAATCTTGTGCTTGTTTTTTAGTACCTACGAATAACGCGACACCATCGTTACCTACTAAATCACGCATAGCGTTGTAAGCTTGGTCAACTAACTTAACAGTTTTTTGTAAGTCAATGATGTAAATACCATTACGTTCAGTAAAGATGTATTTATCCATTTTAGGGTTCCAACGACGTGTTTGATGTCCAAAATGAACACCAGCTTCTAATAATTGTTTCATGCTAATAACTGGCATGTTAAATTCCTCCATTTGGTTTTTATTTTTCCGCCCCTATTTTAAAGACTCGCCACTAGCAAATACTAGCACCACGCGATTCCATCCATAAGGTGTGAAATATGTGTCATTTGACACTCGAACATATTACCATAATCCAACACCCTTTTCAAGCCATTATTTGAAAAAGGGCGAAACAGTCATGGCTGATATTTATACTTATAAGGCTTGGCTCACACCAAGGATAAATTTTAGGTCGTCCAAGCTTAAATTTTGACTACCCGCTTGGTCACCGCCATCAAATAATTGTTCGAATAAGTAGCGTTTCTCTTCTTGAAGTTCAGCAATACGTTGCTCAATCGTCCCTTCAGTAATAAAGCGAACCACTTCAACATCTTTCTTCTGACCAATCCGGTGGGCACGGCCAATAGCTTGCTCTTCAACCGCTGGGTTCCACCATAAATCATATAAGAAGATGGTATCTGCACCAGTCAAGTTGATCCCTACCCCACCTGCACGTAATGAAATCAAGAAGACTGATTTATCGCCGGTATTGAATTCGTCTACTTGTTCTTGACGGACTTTTTTATTGGTTTGACCAGTCATCATGTAGTAGTCAATACCCTCTTCAGCAAGGTACTCAGCCATCACATCTAACATGCTCGTAAATTGAGAGAATACCAATACTTTACGGCCTGATTCGATGGCACGCTTCAACATGATTTTGAAGTATTCGAACTTACCAGATTGACCAGTGTAATCATTTTTCACTAAACGAGGATGGCAACAAATTTGACGCAATCGTGTAATCCCCGCCAATAATTCCATATGCATTTGTCCTGCATCCGACGAATCGTTGTTTAACTGGTCTTGAATTTTCTTCAGGTAAGCCAGGTAAATGTTCTTCTGTTCAGGGTCCAGCATGCTAAATCTATCTGTAACAGTTTTCGTCGGTAATTGTAAGGCCACATCATTCTTAGTACGACGTAGGACGAATGGACTAGCAATTCGGGCAATTTCTCCTACTGATAATTTTTGGAACTCATGCTTATTCGGTAATAATCCGGGCACGATAATCTGCATCAAGGCCCAGAACTCATTCAAATTATTCTCCATTGGTGTCCCTGATAAACCAATCCTCATCGCCGCCACTTGTTTCTTCACCGATCTATATAGGATGGTGTTGTCATTTTTAATGGCTTGCGCTTCATCTAAGACTAAAATGTCCAGATTCACTTTTTGATATGCCTCTTGGTCATTTCGGTACGACTGGTAAGAGGTCAACCATACATCAATAGTATCATCTCGGCGAATCGCTTCCCGTTCATCAATCGTCCCATCTACCACGGCCACATTTAATGAAGGCGTGAACCGTTTAAACTCATGGGCCCAGTTATATAAAACAGACGCTGGCGCTAATACCAGTGATTTTTCATGCGGATTATTTTCGATATAGTCTAGGACGAAGGAAATTGTTTGAACTGTTTTCCCTAACCCCATCTCATCTGCTAATAGGCCGCCTAATTGGTATTTTGCCAGTCCTCTAAACCATTTCACTGACGTCTCTTGGTAGTCAGACAAGGTAGCCTTTAGGCTAGCAGATGGCGTGTAGTCTTTATCTTTAGCTCGTACGATATCGTCGTAGAATTCTTCAAATACCTCATTACCGTCCACCAAGGTTTGGAACCGTAGCGTTTGGAAAATGGGTACCACATCCCCGTTCTGCCATTCGTTATTAGCTGCAGAGATTTGTTGAAGCATACGTTTTTGTTCGTCGTCCATAGTATTTTGGACGTCGATAATACGACCGTCACGTAAACGAATATATGCTTCATTTTCCATAATAGCGTTTAAAATACGGTCTACTTCAACCGGTTCAACGTCAGATAATTCAAAATCTACTGACAAGAATCGACTACCATCACTTGGTGTCATTTTCACAGTTGCATTGACTTTGTTGTCATAGACATTGCGCAGGAACTTACCATATTTAATGTCCCATTGGTCGATGAATAAATGGCCGAAGTTTTCAATATTGGTCATGACGTCAGTCAAGTTGTCGAAACGTTGGACGAAGGCACCTTTTTCTGAGACAAAGCCTAAAGCTTTCAAGGTGTTTTCAACCGATATTTCGCTCGAGAAGTCGCGGACTAAAATCGTGTCATCATCTGGTAATACTTGATTTTCTGCCTCATCTGATACTAAAAACTGACCGTACTGATATTCAGGGGTCACATACAAATCTGCCTCCTCAACATCAAGTGTCACATGCACTTGCAAGTCTTCTTGGTATAAATCAAAGAATTGGTCTAATTGGTCAATTTCACTGTAAGCCATCAGCGTCCGGCCAAATAAACTGATAAAGTAGGTCATTTCTTCTTCTGGCAAGGTGATTTGATAGTCATTCTCCGCAAAGAATCCTTGTAAGAAGCGCAAATCGTCATAGAAATTGCTGTCTTGAGTGGTTTCATATAATGTTTCATCTTGAATCAGTAAACCATATTGCGCCAGCCAATTGACTGATTGATCCCAAGTTAATTGATACAGGTCATTGTCTTTCTTCAGACTAAATACCAAGGCTTTATCATTTGAAAAGGTCGGTTTTATAGCATTACCGTCTAATTTAAAGCGGATAGAAATTCGGTTATCCGCAAGATATAAATCTTTCAAGCGATTCAATTCCTCACTCATTAAATAGAAGCGTTGGGTATTTTTTTTATTTTCTGGTGTGTTCATGACTAGTAAAAGCCATTTATTTCGTAAGCTGTATGCATTGGCTAATTCAACCAGCAAGTCATAGGTATCTTGGCCTAGTGTTGAAGGTGATAACCAAATTTCTTCACGGTCACGGTTTGGCAAAATATATAAGGTATCTTGGACAACAGCTTGGAAGAAATTATCCATATCTGTCACGTAGTACAGGTTGTTGACACCTACGCGAATTCGTAAGTAAGCCATATCTTCGTAAGAAATAATATAAGGTCTTACTTCATCAAATTGAATTTCTAGTGTCACTTTCACTCGACTAGTTCGCGGCAAACGTTTCACAGGACTGGTTACTTGACGATGACTTAAATAACCTTCAAGGACTTCATTCACTTGTAGTTCTGCTTCATCATCTACTTCTGGATAACGTTTCAATTCTTCATTAAATTGGTGGACACGCGTCATGCCCATTTCTCTTAAGAAAAGTTCTACTGCAACTGTATGTTCGCAGTAGCCTTTTTTCTGGAAAACTTGGCACTGACAAACATCCTCTTCTTTAGCAGTTCCATCTAAGATCACGGTATACGTGTCATCATCAAGCACTTCTGCACGCCAAACAGTATTTTCTTCATCTGGTACTACTTTAAGCACCCGATTTTCCTTTACCAAAGCGCGTCCTTGCTCGATTATCTTACTTGGAATACTCCACTTCATATCATACACCCCAAAATTCTGAATCTGTCGCTCATTAATTAATTTATTATATCAAACTTCTTAAGAAATTCATATGCTAAGCCACAGGATGTGAGTCAGGGTATAAGGCGAGAAGTATTATTATAGTTAGTGAATAAGCGTTCTGCTATGCTTTTTCCTATCATTATCTTCGAGGCATTAGGCACGGAATTAGCTATGCTTTAATTTCGTGTCTGACTATTCATTCTTTTTTCTCCGCTAAGGCATGATAGGAAAATTCTCACATGTTGCTGAACGCCCTTTACAAATAAAGGCTCTACAATATATAGGACTGATGACTTTTTAAAGAAAGTCATTGGTTCTATTTTTTTTACAAAAAAAGAAGAATCTCCATTATCATAAAGTTAACGACAACCATGATAAGATAGGAGATTCCCCGTATGAATAAGTTTATCAATACCACGTTGCAATTGAAAGATGAAAATATAATTTTCGAAGATAAAGTTGAAGAAATGACAGTTAAGAATGTAAAGTCACTGATTTATTTCGGCAGGTTAGATGTAAATCCTCAGTATTGTCCAGCCTGCGGCTGCGCTAAACAAGGAAATAGTATCGTTAAGAATGGATCTAAAAAATCAAGAATCACGCTAACAAAGATATCAGGGTTACCTGCCTACCTTGAATTACGAAAACAACGATATCACTGTAGAGAATGTAATAGCTACTTCACTGCTAAATCAGAGATAGTCGGTGATAACTGTTTTATTTCTAAGCGCGTTAAACGGATGGTATTAGACTTTGCTACCAATGCGTTGACACTTAAACATATCGCAGAGACATGCAACGTTTCTGATCATACAGTTCAACGGGTAATTAATGGTGCTGGTAAAGACCTTAAACCTAGCATCTTCGATGCGTTACCTGAGCATATTGCTTTCGATGAATTCAAAGGTGTAAAGCATGCCGAAGGAAATATGAGCTTTGTCTTTATAGATAATACGGATTCACGTATTGTAGATGTGCTAGGAGATCGCAGAAAATTCAAGCTACGTGATTACTTTTTTGCCTATCCGTTGAAAACTCGTCAGAAAGTTCAAACAGTTACAATGGACATGTACATGCCTTATATGGAAGTCGTTAGAGAGGTATTTCCCAATGCCAAAATTATTATTGATCGCTTCCACTTAGTTCAAGCGTTAAATCGAGAATTGAATAAGTTACGTATTGAAGTAATGAATGCCTTTAGAATTCCAGACCATAGATTGTACAACAAATATAAAAGATATTGGCGACTATTCTTAATGCCCCGAGAAAGCCTAAGCTCATGGGATTATCAATCATTCAAGTTATTCGATTGGCTTACGAATACCGGTGGTATTTTAGATTATTTACTGGACAAGAATCCATTATTAAAAGACACCTATAATCTTATCCATAACTTGCGTGAGTCGCTCCAAGAGAATGATTCTGAAGCATTTAAAGCTCAGTTAGCGCAGTCCAAGTTAGTTAATTTACCAAGCGGACTAAGACGAGTGTTGCGTACATTTATCAAACTTCAAAGATATATTGGGCATACTTTTAAATATAAACACTTAACGAATGGCCGAATAGAAGGTTTGAATAATAAAATTAAGGTCTTAAAACGGATAGCCTATGGATACCGAAACTTCCAAAATTTTAGAACTAGAATATTAATGACGAACAAGCTATATCTAAATGAAATACCGGTAGTACAAGCAGCCTAAGGGCTGCTCTGAAAGCATAGTATAAAGATGAAAATGAATAATGGAAAAGAGTATATAAAAAACCAGGCAATCTAATGATTACCTGGCAGATATTACTCATCAGTCCTATTTGACGAAGAGCCCAAATAAAAAAGAGACCTGCTTTTATACAGATCTCTCGTTTTAATTAATTGTTGTCATAGATTTCAGCGCGTTCGATTTCTTTTACTTGAAAATAGGCTGATAACAAGGGAATGACAATCCCTGCAACCATGACCCCAAATAAGTTAAAGGCGACAGTACACATTAATGTTACGACTATCGGCAACCAAAAAGGTAATTTTAAATCTTTACCGATGAGTAATGGCTGCAAGATTTCGGTCAATAATTCAACACCCAGGTAAATAGCAAATAGCCACCAACCTACTTGGGTATCCCCCTGCAACCACTCAATCAATATCCATGGAATAAAGACAACCCCTGCACCAATGACTGGTAGTAAGGCTACTAGACTAATCCCAATAGCCATTAACCAGGCCAAGTGAATGTCTAAGACCCAAAAGCCTACACCATAAATGATGACGGTTAAGAGTAATAATTTGGCTTCTGCCCCACATACAATTTAATGTTTTGAATGGTGTGCAAGAAAACTTGTTTCCAAAATGTGGCTCTTGTCATCTTATCATCCTTTCTTAGAAATCTTCCTGCCTATGTAGAACGCATCCCTTGACCGCTAAACTTATTTCTTAGCTTCTTTAGCTTCGCGTTTAGCGACTACACCGGCTAGATCGTAAGTATAATTTGGATCTAGAATACGGTCATTTTCGATGAAAGCATCTTTTATGGCTTGATTGATTGCCTTGTTGTCTTCATCGCTTAATCGTTTAACATCCGGTAATTGGATTGGTTTACCTACACGCACTTTGGCACGGTTGGTTGTTTTCCAAGTGAATAAATCACGAATACCAATTGGGCCTTGGTAGGTAACAGGCAAAATTTCTGCCTTGCCCATCTTAGCCATTGAAACGGCACCGTCTTTGATTTCATCTGAATAACGAGAGCCAGTTGGGAAAAGCCCAACATATTTCTCGCCTTCTTTGATGGTTCGAACGGCTTGTTTAATGGTTGAAGCGCTAGGATTTTCACGGTCAACTGGAATGATGTTGATGGTTGTGAAGAACCAGGCTAAAAATTTATTGGCTAATAATTCTTTCTTCGCCATAAAGGCTATTTGCTTAGGACGTAATGCCATGGCAATAAAGATTGGATCAAGGATTGAACGGTGAGGGCCAACTACTAAGTAATTGGCTTCTGGATCGAAGGCCTCATCAATATCAATCTTGGTTGGACCATTAATTAACTGGATAAACCAGGATATTAAAGTCAGTAAAATATTATAAATCATCGGTTTCCCCTTCATCTATATCTTGATGTGCATCCGAATAGGTCTGCAACTGATACATATTATAATATGTGCCACCTTGTGCAATCAAGTCGTCATGGTTTCCGTGCTCGATGATGTGGCCATTTTTAAGGACAATAATTTGGTCTGCATCTTTAATTGTTGATAAACGATGGGCGATGATAATGGTTGTCCGACCTATTCGCATATTAGCTAAACCAGATTGGATTTTCTGCTCTGTTTCGGTATCGATATTGGCTGTCGCTTCGTCTAATACCAAGATTTTAGGTTCTCGTAAGATTGACCGGGCAAATGATAACAATTGTTTTTGCCCTGTCGAGAATGCAGCCCCGCCTTCAATTACTTTGGCGTGATAGCCGTCATCAAGGGACTCGATAAAGTCATCAGCTTTTACGAATTGGGCTGCAGCTCTGACCATATCATCAGAATAGTCTCCGTGCAGACGGATGTTTTCAGCGATATCCCCGTAGAACATGAAAGAATCTTGTAAGACTAAGCCGATATCTTCTCTCAGTTGCTTTAGCGGGATATCTTTAATAGATTGGCCGTCAATTAAAATGTCCCCTTGATTGAATTCATAGAACCGCATCAAGACATTGATAATCGACGATTTACCAGAACCAGTTTGGCCAACAAAGGCCACTGTTTGTCCCGGTTTAATATCGATATTGATATCATGTAGCACTTGTTTTTTCTCGTCATATGAAAATGACAAGTCCTTGATTTGAATATGCCCTTCAGCCACTTTACCAGCTGCTCCTGGATTAGAAACTGGCGCCATTTCCGGATTGTCTAGCAAGGCTAATACTCGCGATCCAGATACCATACCATCTTGGAATATTGATAGAGAATCCATCATTTGACCCATCGGTTGGAAGAAGGATTTCGCGTAAGAAGTAAAGGCATATACAACCCCGACATTAATGGCTACCCCTTGCAAGTCTTGGAAACCAAAAATATACAAGACAAGGACCAAGGCAATGGCTTCAAGTAAGTTGATGGCTGGTTGTAGTAACAAGGCATTCATTTTGAACATACCTACACGCGCTCTTACATAAGTTTGGTTAACGTCATCGAATTCTTGCATTACACGTTTTTGTTGACCATAGTTTTGAATGATATTCATCCCAGAAATAGACTCGCTTAATTTCGCGTTCAAAGTAGATAGCGCTACCCGCATCCGGCCATAAATAAAAGTCGATTGACGTTGGTAGATATAAATCAAAATAAACATTACAGGTACAAAGGCCATGAAGACAAGGGCCAAGCCAGCATCTAGCGTAAACATGGCATAAGTAATAGCCACAATATTCAGTAAACCGTCAAAGAAGGATAGAAAGACCTGCCAAAATTCTTTAATGGTTTCGGTATCGTTAGTCACCCGTGAAACCACTGACCCGTTCGGTGTTTGGTCAAAGTACCGCATACCTAAGTGCACTACTTTTTGGTAGACAGTGTTTCGCATATTGGCCACTGTTTTTTCTGCCGTCAATTTGAAGGTAAAGTCTCTAAAATAATAAGTGGCTACTTTTAATAAGGTTAAGCCAAAATAAAAAACTGTGACCTGTATTGTCACTTGTAGGGTTGCTGAATTGGTCCCCAACACTTCATCCAAATATCGTTGGATAATAATGGGTAGGTAAGCTGAAATAGCTGCAACGATTGCTGTTGCCACAAAGGACAAGGCAAAGGGTAGCCAGTACGGTTTACCAAATCCGATAATTCCTTTGAAGATCCGCACCTGGTCTGCTAGTGAAAACTTTGTTTGACTAGAATTCTCCATTAGAAGCACCACCTTCGCTAATTTTTCTTTGTAATTGTTGTTGGTTATAAGTATGGGCATACCAACCGTCTTCAAGGACTAATTCGTTATGTTTACCGCGTTCAATAATCGTCCCTTTGTCCATGACAATGATCTCTTCTGCATGCATCACTGAAGATAGACGTTGAGCAGCAATAATCGTTGTTTTATTGGCACGTTCTTGCCGTAAATTGGTCAAGATATTTTCTTCTGTTTGCGCGTCTACCGCTGAAAGCGAGTCATCCATGATTAAGTATTCTGGGTCAACCGCTAAGGCACGAGCGATAGCAATCCGTTGTTTTTGCCCTCCTGATAAAGACACCCCACGTTCCCCAACTTCCGTTTGGTAGCCTTCAGGGAATTTCATGATGTCTTCGTGGATATCCGCTACTTTGGCATAGTGAATGACTTCTTCTTCAGATAGGTTTGGATTCCCAAAACGAATGTTTTCTAAAATCGTATTTGAAAACAGGAAATTCGTTTGCGGTACATATCCGATTGCTGAAGATAGTGTATTTAGACTGAAATCTTTGATATCTTTGCCGTCATAGGTAATTTGACCTTCGTATTGGTCATAATCACGCATCAACAACTTGAAGATTGTCGTTTTGCTAGACCCAGTACGACCAACTACACCAAGCATATTGCCCTCTTTCAGGTGAAAACGCGTATCCGATAATTTCGTCCGGCCATCATCTGGGTAGGCAAATTTCTGAACGTCAAAATGGATATCCCCTTGAATCGGCGTTGTAATAGCTTGATCAGCTTCAACGATAGCCGGCTGCTCGTTCAATAATTCAGACACCCGGTCCCACGATGCGTTACCACGCTCAAGCGTATTGACTAGGTGACCGACCGCAATTAAAGGCCAAGCCATCATAGACAAGTAAGAAATGTAGGCAATCAAGTCACCGACTGTTATCCGACCGTTTTGGATAAAGTAAGTCCCAAAGAAGATGGTCAATACATAAGTTAAACCAGTGATAATCTCAATCATTGGCGTGTAAGCCGCATCTGCTTGGTAAACTTTACGGTTCATTTCGACAACCTGGTCTGTTTTTTCAACGAAGTCTTGGTAGTAGTCTTCTTCTTCACCGAACGTTTTGATGACTTTCATCCCAGAAACATTTTCTTGGACTTCGTCATTTAAACTTGAAAAAGCTTCAAGCGATTTACGGAACCGCTTGTTAATGATTCGACCTAGAACACGGGCCACCACAATTAGAAATGGGAATGGCAGAATAGTCACTAGGGTTAATTGCCAGTCGATTAAGACAAACATAGAGAACAAGGTCACGACTGAAATGGAGATAGAATCCGTTAAGGTCAGAATCCCCCCACCAGCAACAAAACGCAAGGCCGCTAAGTCATTTGTGGCATGGGCCATCAAGTCACCCGTCCGATATTTATGGTAAAAGGTAGCGTCCATTTTTGTGAAATGACTAAACAAACGATTACGCATAATTGATTCTAGTAAAGTCGAATTCCCAAAAATAATTGTCCGCCAACCGTAGCGAAGTACATACATAATAATAGCCAATAACAATATAAGGCCGGTTTGAGTGATTAATAATTGCCCAGTTAAAGAGCCTGCTGACAACTGGTCAACCATATTCCCTACAATTCTAGGGGTCATAGCTGATAGAATCGCACAGGTAACCAATGCCGTTATCCCAAAGGCATAGCTCTTCCACCGCAATTTAAAAAACCAACCCAATTTTTTAAAAATTGAAAACATTTCTTCCCTCCTAAATAAATTCTCACCTATTATCTAACAAATATTGACCAATTGCGAAAATTAATACCCGCATATAGATAAAAAATTTGATTAGACAACGAAACAGCCTCCGTATGCCTTATTAGCTACGGAGGCTATTGTTGATATTAAGCGCTTGGTGGCGCTTTAATCTCATCATTTAGATTTTTTGTTCGATTTCTTCATAGATTGTGTGATTTGACGCACACGTTTTTCTGAAGGTTTTTGACCCATTGACATCATCATTGAACGAATCATGTCATCAGAAATTGGTGGATTTTCTTCAAAATAGTTCACCATATATTTACGGGCGATAAAGAATCCCCCAACAGCACCTAAAATAGCTGCGATAATTACGATTAAAATCCAAGCTCCTGTACTTAGCATAGTCTCTACACTCCTCTCATCTGTTTACAAGATAAAATTTTACTAAAGTATTGCCCCTTTTGCAAAGCTTTTCATTAACTATACACCCTTAAAAGTCAACTGGTGCAATACGTCCTGGAAATTATCAGGAATTGGCGCATCAAAGACCATATGTTCACCAGTTATCGGGTGGTCTAATTCTAAGCGGTGGGCATGTAATAATTGGCCGTTTTCACTGAAGAACCGCTCTTTATATTGCCTTGCATACAAAGGATCATCCACGATTGGATGGTTGATAAAATTAGCATGAACACGAATTTGGTGGGTTCTACCTGTTTCCAGTTGGAAGTTGACTAAGGTATAACCAACGTACCGGTGTTTGACCGTAAAATGCGTAACTGCGTGACGACCAGCTTCGTTGGCTTCAAATTTCAACCGATCTTTTTCATGACGGCGGATTGGCGCATCAATGGTCCCGCCCGCTTCAAAAATTTCACCATATACTAAACCTGTATAAATTCGTGTCATTTGGTGGTTAGCCACTTGTTCAGTAAGATTTTCAAGGGCTGCTTGTGATTTAGCGACCACTAATAATCCGGTGGTGTCCTTGTCTAAACGGTGGACAATACCTGGTCTAAAAGACTCGCGACCAACCGCTAGTTGCGACCCATTTTCCTGTACATGGTATAACAAACCATTCACTAGGGTATTGGTTAGGTGGTTGACTGAAGGATGCACGACCAAATTGACTGGTTTAGTGACCACCAAAATGTCATCATCTTCAAATACGATATCTAAAGCCATCTTTTCGGCTACTGGTTTAAATTCTTCCGCTTCTGCAGGGGTCGGTTTTTCAACTCCGACTAAGTCTCCATTAACCAAGGCTTGTGAGGCTTTTGCCACCTTGCCATTTACTGTGACCAATTTGTCCTTGATCCATTTTTTGATTGTTGTCCGGCTTTCGTCTGTAAATTGGTTAGTCACGAATTGGTCTAAACGCAAGCCGTCTTCACCCGTATAAGTATAATTAAATACTGTCTTTTCTTCTGTCAAAATGACACTCCTCACTTGTTAGCGGTTCTTCTTTCCAACTGGTCTTCGGGGGTAGTGATCATGTAGACAATCATCATAATGACACCAATGGTTAAACAAACATCCGCTATGTTAAATATTGGGAAATCCATAAATTCTAATCGAAACATGTCGATCACGTAGTTTAAATGCAGGCGGTCGATAAAGTTACCCAATGCTCCTGCAATCATAAAGGAAAGGCCTGTAGCCAGTAGCGGCGCGCCTTTAGCTTCCTTATGGAGCATATAGACGAGGACTGCCACAACAGCAACAGTAATGATATAAAATAGCCACATTTGCCCTGAGAAAATTCCCCAAGCAGCTCCATCATTTTGGATATAAAAGAAGGAAAGAATGCCTGGTATGAAATCTTGTCCTTCATTGACAGCAAAATTGGCCACTGTCCAATACTTCACGATTTGGTCAATACCAACTAAAATTACGATTAATAGATAATTCAGTAACATAAATCCTCCTGAGCCACACGGCTGATATTATTTAAATATATTATACCATTATTCTAGTTTATTTATTGGCTGATTTGGCTTGGCGAATCCCGTCTTTAGCTAATTGGTCAGCGTGCTCATTATATTGGTTACCTGTGTGGGCTGCGACTTTCACAAAGCCGATAGCTAGGTTCTTGGCCTGTTCTTGCATATATTGCTGATATTCCTTGGTATAATTGTTTTTGGCCTGCCAAGATTTTAAGGCCCACTCAGCAATCCCCATATAATCATGGTAAATTACGACATTTTTAGCCCCTGATTTTTGCGCAATTTTAACCGCATGCATCGCAGCGATAATTTCACCGGCTACATTCCGCATTTTAGCTAAACCTTCTGTGTTACGACCACCCTTGAAAGTTTTGACTGTATCCTGGTATAAGACTACACCCCCGTAGCCAAAATAACCAGAATTTTTATCGAAAGAACCGTCTACATAAACGGACATGGTATCAGCATCAACCTGGCCGTTTTTACCGTCTTTTGTTAGCCAGCGGATTTCTTCCCCTTGACTCGTTTTAGACACCGGTCGTGCCCCATTACCCATAAAGGCTTCTGCCTCTTCTAGGCTAGTAAATGACTTATAGACTGCACCCGAAAAGCCTTTAACTTGTTTCTGACAGTCAGGCCAGGTCTTGTAGATTCCTGGTGTTTTTCCTTTTTTCACTGCATAAAATTTTGCCATGGTTATTCAACCGCTCGCTTTCTATTCTTGTAGAATGGTGATATTACTATATCTATCTGAATGGATTATACTGATTCTCAGACTTACTTTCTCACTTTCTCTAATAATTTTAGCAAAAAAAGTGAGACCTAAGCCCCACTTCCCTTCACTGGCTTTTGAAATACCACCAGCGTTCATTGTTTTTTTATAAGCGGGTGACGAGAATCGAACTCGCGACGATAGCTTGGAAGGCTATGGTTTTACCACTAAACTACACCCGCATGCAAAACTAATACAAGAGATAGTATACCACCTTCTGTATTACTTTTGCAAGTGTTTTTAGACAAAAAAAGTTTTTAATGCATCTAAAGATATAATCATTTTCTGTGTAACCGGCCGTCCCCAAATGGTTTCAAGGGCTTGGGCATATAGATCCATTTGCCCTTGGTAACGGTCGATCAAGGTTTGTTCTTGCTGGCTTTCATTTAGATAAGCAATCCGGTCAGTCTTAAAGTCATACAGGAAGATTTCATCCTGTAACAAAATAAAACCATCAATTGTCCCGTGGACCAACAAGTCATCATCTGTTGCCATATCCGTAAAGATTTCTGATCCAGCAACCATCAGAGAGAATGTTTCTTCTCTATATACGTGGTCAACTTGTTTCAAAATCAATTGCCCCACTGCCGTATCGAAGAAGGCTACTAGTTTATCCACTTGAATATGGGGCCAAAGTTGTTGGCTTAAAACTCCTCTTTGGCATAGGTCATCAAAGAGGGCTTTAAAGGTCGCTTCACTTGGTTTAGCCCTTAAGTTCACCTTCTGCATTAACAAATGGGCCGCTGACCCAATAGCTGTTGGTGTGACAGCTTGTTCTCTGGCCAAGAAACTCGGTTGGTCATAGTCTTCTTCTATATAACGGAAGGT